>NZ_CP127294.1:2315000-2980000 GCF_030285625.1 Amycolatopsis sp. 2-15 | reverse complement strand
AGTGCTGGTCATGGGGTGGCTCCCTCCCTGGACGCGAGCGGACGATCCGCCGCGGAGCGCGGCCTCCGGTGATTCATTCACCCGTCCGGCCTGCTCTCTCGAAATATGCCCACGCGACAGACGGATTACCGCCTTACGTGGGATTGACCCCACGAAAGCAACCTTGCGTGACCACAAGCGTCCACCAGGTAGTGATCGCCGCGGGAGGATGACTGCGCGCCGGAGACCTGACCGAAGTATTACCTCATGTGTAACCTGTTTGACCGGTGATTAATTCGCGTGCCAAGCTCGGTGTCACGAACCGGAGGAGGACGCGGATGAGGACCATCGGCAAGGGGGTCGCGGCGCTGGCCGTGATCGGCGGCTCGCTGGCGTTCGAGGCGGTGCCGGCCACGGCCACCGGCACGGCCTTCACCACACAGAACGGCCGAGTCGTCAACCCGCCGGGACCCGGCTTCGGCACCCCGGAACGCGGCGGCGATCCGGTCGCGTGCTTTCTGATCGACACGTTTCGCCGCCGCACCAAGGAAAGCCGCACCAACGAAAGCTAACCCGCCGCGTTCGGCAACGGCGCCGGGCACGTGCCACCCGGCGTCGTGAGCAGCTCGAAATGCCACAGCTCGTTGGAATACGCCTGGCAGAGGCCGTAGTCGTCGCCGTGGCGGATGAGCCAGTCGTCGGCGTCGGTCGGGCCGATGTCCACGGCCTTGCCGGAAACGTGCGTCGATTTCTCCGGCGTGTTCACGTATTGGCGCGCGTTTTCGAGGCTCCCGTACTTCTGGATCCCCTCTTCGAGCAGCCGCTGCTGATACGCCTTGCTCCGCCAGCCCGAAGTCACCTTGAACTCGATCCCCCGCCCGCGCGCGTCCGTCGCCGCCTGCTGCACGGCCTTCAGCAGGCCCGGATCCAGATTCGACACGGCCGGGTAGCTCGTGTCGAACGGCGTGAGGTCCTTGCCCGACGGAATCCCGCCCTGCGCCGGATCGGTGTCGGGGTCGGAGCCGGAAGAACCCGAGGCGACGCCCGTCGGCCACTCCGCCGCCGCTGTCGAACACCCCGCGACGAGCACCGCGGGCAGCAGCAACAGCACGAACTTGGTACGGATTTCAGGCATTCCCACTCCCGGACGACCCCACGACGATCACCCGGACCACGGTGCGGCCCGCGTGTCGCCGGACCGTCAGGCGAATGTCCGCGCCGCGTAACAGCTGCGCAGGATCACGTAACAGGGCGCCGGCCGAGCAGCGCCTCGCCGAGCGGAGTCGTCAGGTACAGCACCGAACGCCCGGACCGTTGCCCCGCGACCAGGCCGTTCTCCCGCAACACGCGCAGGTGCTGCGACACCGCGCTCGGCGAAACACCGAGCGCCGACGCCAGATCCGTGGTCGTCGTCGGCGACCGCAGGGCTTCCAGCAGCTCGGCCCGCGCCCGGCCCAGCAGGCGGACCAGGGCGTCTCCGGCCGGCGCGGCGCCGACTGTCCACAGTGAACCGACGCCACGCGCCGGATACCGCACGGTGGTCTGCGTGGCGGTGTTGCGCTTGATCAGCACGTCCGGCGAACCGAGCACGAGCGGCATCAGCACCAGACCCCCCGGCCCCCGGTTGACGACCACGTCCCGGCCCGTCCCGGACAGGCGCAACCACCCGGCCGACCAGCTCAGCTCGGGGTGCAGATCGGCGAACAGCCGTTGCGCGCCACCGACCGTCAGCTGACGCGCCCGGTAGACGACGTCGGCGTCCAGCACGGCCCGGATCCGCGGCCAATGCGGCGCCACCAGACGAACGTAGGCCACGCGTAGCTCGTCCGCCAGCACCCGCAACCCCGCCGCCGGACGCGCCGCGAAATCCGCGACGACCGGCGGCGGATCGTCCCCGAAAACCCGCGAGATACTGGCCCGCACCTGCCGCGCCGTGGTGCGCCCGAGCAGGGCGAGGTCGTCGTCGATCGTGCTGGTCGCGTGCGCCGGAGCGGGGACGAGGAAGTTCGGCCAGCCCAGCCCCTTGGCGGTCAGCAAAGCCCAGGCCAGCGGCACGTCGAGCGGCTCACGCGCGAGCTCGTCGGCAACCCACCGCAACCACGGCTGGTGCAGCGGCCCCAGGGTGCGCCCCATGACCTGCAGCAGCGCCGCCACCGTCTCCGACAACGGCGACACGGCGAAGCGCGTCGCCGCCAGCTCGGCGACGCCCACCTCGACGATGTCCGCCACTCCACCGAGTATGTAGCACTCGGCTAAATCATGTCGCCGCCGACGCGGCACGGCCAGGATCCCCGTCGTGACGAAACTGCCGCTGGGGTACCGGAAGCTGTGGTGGGCCAACGGGATCGACAACGTCGGCAACGGCGCCTTCGTCACGGCCATGCCCCTGCTGGCCGTCACCGTCACGCGCGATCCCCGGCTGGTTTCGCTGGTGGCCGCCGCCGGGTACGTGCCGTGGTTGCTGCTCTCGCTGCCGGCGGGTGCCTGGGCGGACCGGCACGACCGCGTCCGGCTCATGACGCGCGCCCAGCTCTCGCAGGCCGCGGTCGCGGGTGCCGTCGCGCTGCTCGTCGCCGGCCACCAGGCGACGGTCGTGCTGCTGGTCCTCACGGCCGTCGCCCTCGGCGCCGGCGACGTCGTGTTCGGCACGGCCGCACAGGCGTTCCTGCCCGACGTCGTCCCGAAACCGTTGCTGGCCCACGCCAACGGCTCGCTTCAGGTCGTGAAGACGGTGGGCGTCCAGTTCGCCGGCCCGCCGCTGGGCAGCGCGTTGTTCGCGCTCGCGGCCGCGCTCCCGTTCGGGCTCGACGCGGTCTCCTACGCCGCGTCCGCCGCGCTCGTCGCGAAGCTGCCTCGCCGCACGCACCAAGGCACGCGGAAAGCCCCGGTCGTCGAAGGCCTCCGCTGGCTCGCACACCACCGGCTGTTGCGCACGCTCGCGATCCTGCTGGGCGTCAACACCTTCTGCGGCCAGCTCGCCACGGCGACCCTCGTTCTCCTCGCGACCGAGACCCTCCACGTCAGCGCCGGCGGCTACGGTGTGCTGCTCGCGGCCGCGGCCGTCGGCAGCGTCGCCGGTGGTCTGGTCAACGCCCGGGTCGTCGCGAAAATCGGGCCGTACCGTGCCCTGATCACCAGCCTCGCCGCGAACGCCGCGGTCTTCGCCGCCATCGGCCTCAGCCCGAACGCCGTGGTCCTCGGCGTTCTCCTCGCCCTCAACGGTTTCGTCACCACGCTCTGGAACGTCGTCACCGTCAGCCTGCGCCAGGACCTCGTGCCGGCGCCGCTGCTCGGGCGCGTCACCAGCGTCTACAAACTTCTCGGCTGGGGCCTCATCCCTCTCGGCACGCTGACCGGCGGCTTCCTCGCGGCGGCCTTCGGGCTGCGCGCCCCCTACCCCGTCGCCGGCGTCGTGCGCGGCCTCGCGTTGCTGGCCGCGTTGCCGGCGCTGACGCGAAACCGACCCCGGTACCATCGCCCCTCATGAAAGAACAGCGCTGGCTCGGCGACGGCGAGCAGCGTGCCTGGCGTGCTTTCCTCGAGATGAGCCGGCGCCTCGACCACGCGCTCACCCGGCACCTGCAGGACGAGTTCGGCCTCTCCGGCGCCGACTACACGATTCTGGTCACCCTGTCGGAAGCCCCGGACGAGCGCATGCGCGCGTACGAACTCGTCGAATCCACCGACTGGGAGAAAAGCCGGCTCTCCCACCACCTCAAGCGCATGGAGCACCGTGGCCTCGTCTGCCGCGAACCCACGGACAACGCGCGCTCCCCCGAGTTCTGCCTCACGCCCGCCGGGCACCAGGCCATCGTCGACGCCGCCCCCGCCCACGTGGCGCAGGTCCGCAAGCTCTTCTTCGACGTCGTCTCGCCCACCGAAGCCGCCCGCTTCACCGCGACGTGCGAGAAGATCCTCGACGCCCTCGGCGGCACCCCGGCTTAGCACGACCGGGCAATTCACCGGACCGAGTCGGAACCGCCCGCAGCCCCGGCCGTCTCCTGATCATGACGATCTTGACGATCCGCCGCACCCTGGTGACCCTCGCCGCGGTGGTGGCCGCAGCCGCCACGGCGACCACCACCGCCTCGGCCGCCGGTGAGAACGATGTGACCGCCTTCAGCACCGCCGACCGCGCGGCCGCGCTCGCGTACTGGACGCCCGAGAAGATGAAGGCCGCCGGAGCCGACACGATCGACCGCGTGGAGCAGGTGGCGAAGCGCTGGGCCGGGCCGGAGCCGCAGGGCGTCGGGCGGCTGTTCTTCACCGAGGTCTCGCCCGGCGAGGCGCCGCAGGACAGCTGGTGCACCGCGACCGCCGTGCCGAGCACGAGCGGCGACGTCCTCGTGACGGCCGGGCACTGCGCGTACGCCGGGCAGAACCGCGAGGACCAGGTGATCCCGATCAAGAACTCCGTGTTCGTGCCCGGCTACGACCAGGGCCGCCGCTTGCACGGGGTGTTCGCGACGCGCGCGCTCGCCTTCCGCCACTCCTATACCACGGGCAGCGAACCCGACGTGGCCATGGTCGTGCTCGACCAGCAGCAGGGCCACCACATCGCCCAGGTCGCGGGCACACAGCGGATTTCCTTCGACCACAAGGGAACCACGCAGGCCGCGATCGTCGGGTACGCCGGTTCGAAGGCGTACTTCGGGGAAGCGCTGATGTGGTGCGACCTGCCCGCGCACCAGGACCCGGCCGGGTTCGACCACTGGATGTCCACGTGCGACATGGCCGGCGGTTCCAGCGGCGGCCCGTGGTTCGACGGCTTCAACCGCTGGACCGGTGACGGCGAGATCTTCTCGGTCACCAGCCGCGGCGAACTCGACTACGACGAGACCACCGGCGAGTCCAAGACCCTCAGCCTCGAAGGCGCCACGCTCGGGGCGGACGCGAAGAACCTCTACGAAGCGGCCGAAAAGCTCTGAAGCGAAAAGGGGAAGCCGCCCACACGAGGGCGGCTTCCCCGGTCGAACTCAAGCAGTCAGGCCGACCGCGGCTTCGGCCGTGTTGACCAGGAACGTCAGCGTCTCGCGGAAGTACAGCTGCACGCTGTCGGCGTCGTGGCTCGTGTAGCCGATCGACAGGTCCTGCCCGAAGTGCAGCTCGTAGTCGCCGCCGCGGGTCGTGAGCACGCACGCGCCCTCGATCGCCGGCGTCAGGATCAGGTCCCCGTCCACGATCTGCTTCAGGTGCTCCAGCACCGGGTAACCGTGGTCGGCCGCCTCGATCGCGGCGGTGTACGCGGCGTTGCTCAGCAGCACCGAGTACGGCCCCGCGACGCCGGCCGAACGCAGCTTCGCCAGCGCGTCGCCGATCGCCTTCGGATACGCGCTCGCCTCACCGGGCAGCGCGACCGGGCTCAGCGAAGACGCCGGTCGGATGCCCGCGATGCCGGCGCCGGCGAAGCCGTCGAACACGATGCGGTCCTCGGCGTACGCGATGGCCTGCGCGGCGTCCTTCACCGGCTGCCAGTCCGGGTCCTTCGCGCCCCACTCCACGGAGTCGACGGCCTCGCGCGTGACGGTGAAGGGCACCTTCAGGTCCACGATCCGCTGCGCCGTGCGAAGCCTCGTGGTCACGCCGGCCAGCGGGCTCTCGACACCCTCGACGTGCCCCGTGCCCACGGCGGACAGGGTCGCGTCGTCGACCACGACCACGTCGACCACCTTGCGCGCCGACGCGAACTCGGCGAACGTGCGCCGGGCCTCGTCCTCGAGGTCCGACCAGGCGACGTCGGAGATCGGGGCGAGTTCGCGATGCAGGTTGTTCATGACCGGGGACTCCTTCGCAGGCTGCCGATGCCCAGCGAGGTGCCGGGCTTGGGTGCCGGGGACTGGGGCTTGAGTGACGAGGGCTCGGACTCATCCGACGCGTCGCTCTCGACGATCGGGCCTTCCAGGAACTCCGCCGTGGGTACGTAGAACAACGCACCCGTGAGCGGCGTCGAGAAGTCGAGGATGCGGTCGGTGTTGCCGGGCGGCGAGCCGACGAACATGTTCTCCAGCATCTTCTCGATGATCGAGGGCGTCTTGGCGTAGCCGATGAAGTACGTGCCGAACTCGCCGTACGCAGGGCGCCCGAAGGGCATGTTGTCACGCAGGATGTCGAGCTCGTTGCCGTCTTCGTCTTCGATCACGTTGAGCGCGATGTGCGAGTCGGCGGGCTTCTCGTCGTCCGACAGCTCCACATCGGACAGTTTGCGCCGGCCGATCACCAGCTCCTGCTGCTCGGTGGTCAGCTTGTTCCACGCCGTCATGTCGTGCAGGTATTTCTGCACGATCACGTAGCTGCCGCCGTTGAACGCCTCGTCGTCGTCGACCAGCACGGCCTCGACGGCGCCGCGGCCGGTCGGGTTCTCGGTGCCGTCGACGAACCCGAGCACGTCACGCGCGTCGAAGTAACGGAAGCCCTGCACCTCGTCGACGACCGTGACCACGCCCTCGAGCCGCGCCATGATCAGCGACTCGAGCTCGAAGCACAGGTCCATGCGCTCGGCCCGCAGGTGGAACAGCAGGTCGGCCTTGGTCGTCACGCTGGTGTGCTTGTCCCCGGCGAACACCGGCAGGTCGTGCAGTTCCGCCGGCTTCGGCGAGCCGTAGATCCGGTCCCACGCCGACGAGCTGATGCCGGCCACGCACGTGAGCCCGCCGTCCAGCGACCGGAACCCGACGGAACGCTGCAACCCGGCCAAATCGGCCAGCAGGTCCTTCGCCACGGACTCCCCGCCGGGGTTCACACGGACCACCAGGAAGATCGCCGCGCGCGTGAGCGGGCCGACCACCTCCTGGGGTTCCGGAGGCAACTCAGCTGAGGATGCCGTCACAGAGCACCCCCTGCGCAGCGCGCTTTCCCGACCACTGGCTCTCCTGCCTGCCGACCGAACGTCCGGAATCCTAGCCTGGTGCGCTGGATTTGCCCGCCGCACTCACACGGCCGGGCAGCACACGACGTCAGGTCGTGCAGAACAGTTGCTTGACCACCCGCGGCACGGCTTCACCCAGCTCGGCGACCGCGCTCTCCCGCCCGGCCACGTGCCGGAGCAGGAACTGCTGGAAGAGGCCGTCGAACGTGGCATACGCGACCGCCTCGGACACCTGCGGCACGGCGCCGGCCAGCTCGGCGTAGCGCTCGACGACGCGCCAGATCATGGCCTGCCTGCGCTCGTCGATCTCGATCACGTCGGCGCGGAAGGACTCCTCGAACAGGCTCTGGTTGCGCAGGTCGTACCAGAGGCGGTGCATCACGGCGTCGGTGCGCAGCGTGGCCGCCATGGCCGCGCCGAAGCCGCGTTCGAGCTCCTCGGCGGTGTTCGCCTCGGCCACGACGTCGTCGTAGCGCGTCACGCAGACCTCTTCGAACTTGCGCACCGAGTAGGTGAGCAGCTCGACCTTGTCGGCGAAGTAGTAGTGCAGCACGCCGTGGGAGAAATCGGACTTCTGGGCGATCTCGCGCAGGCTGGTGCGGGCGTAGCCCAGCTCGGCGAGCGCCTGCAGCGCGGATTCCGCCAGCTGCTCGCGCCGCTGGGCGAACTTGTCCACGCCCCGGCGCGAGATGCGCTCCTTTGCCTGCGTCACGCCGGGAGTCTAGCGCGGCTCGGTCCGCGGCACGGAAATTCCTTGACGACCGTCCAAGAAAATCTTGACGACTGTCCAAAGTTGGCTACGGTGTGACCTACGCCGCATGTCTCAAGGAGGAGATGTCGATGGTTTCCTACGACCTCAGCGGGCGAACCGCGCTGGTGACGGGTGGGGCACAGGGCCTGGGGGCCGGGATGGCCGAGGCGCTCGCGAAGGCCGGGGCCACCGTGGTCATCGCCGACGTGCAGGAGGAGCTGGGCCGCGCGACGGCCGACGCGATCAAGCAGACCGGCGCCACGGCCGGGTTCGTCCGCCTCGACGTGACCGACGACGCGGGCTGGGAGCAGGCCGTGGCCGCGGTCGTCGGTGAGCACGGCGGGCTCGACGTGCTGGTGAACAACGCCGGCGTGGAGATCACCGGCCTCCTCGCCGACCTCGACCCCGCCCACGTGCGCAAGATGCTCGAGGTCAACGTGCTGGGCACCGCGCTCGGCGTGAAGCACGCGTTCCGCGCGATGCGCCCCGGCGGCGCGGCCGGCAACGGCGGTTCGATCGTGAACATCTCCTCGGTGGCCGCGACCATCGCGTTCCCCGGCATCGCGGGCTACTCCGCCACGAAGTCGGCCGTCGACCGGCTCACGCGCGTGGCCGCGATGGAGGCCGGGAAGCTCGGTTACGGCGTGCGCGTGAACTGCGTGTACCCAGGGCTGGTGCCCACGCAGATGGGCAACCAGCTGGCCAACGACGTCGTCGAGGTGGGGTTGTTCCCCAGCGTCGAGGAAGCGATCGGAGCCGTGGTCGGGCAGACGCCGGCGGGCCGGCTCGGCGAGGTGGCCGACATGGCCGACGCCGTGGTGTTCCTCGCCTCCGACGCCGCCCGGTTCATCACCGGCGCGGGGCTGCCGGTCGACGGCGGCATGGGCATGTGACCGGAAACCCGAGCCGACACCACTGACTTCAGCGACCTCTGCGAAAGGACAACCGTCGTGAGCAAGCCCGTCGTCGTCTACGGCGCTTCCGGCTACACCGGACGCCTGATCTGCGAATACCTGCGCGAGTACAACGTGCCCTTCGTCGCCGCGGGGCGCGACAAAGCCCGCCTCCAGGAATCGCTCGACCACATCCCCGGCCTCGACACCGTGGACCACGAGGTGGTGGAGGTGGCCCACGAGGTCGGCCCGCTCACCGAGCTGTTCGCGGGCGCGTCGGTGGTGTGCAACACCGTCGGCCCGTTCAGCGAGTACGGCCACGAGGTCGTGCAGGCCTGTCTCGCGTCGGGGGCGCACTACCTCGACACGACCGGGGAGCAGGACTGGCTGATCTCGGCCGAGGAGCGCTACGGCGCCGACATGGCGGCCCAGGGGCTGCTGCTGTCGCCGGGCGTCGCGCAGATGTACACGACCGGCGAGATCGCCGCGAACATCTGCCTGGAGACGCCAGGGCTGGACACCCTCGACATCCTGGTGTTCTGGAAGGGCTACCCGACGGTCGCCTCGACCCGCACCATCCTCGTCAACGCGGCGCTCTCGTCGGCGTACTACCTGGAGCAGAACGAGTACCAGGAGTGGCCGGCCGACGGTGGGCTGCACGACGTCGTCGTACCCGGCCACCACGAAACCGGCCTCGCGCTGCCGTGGGGCGGGACTTCGCACCCGGTGTGGTTCAAGCGCGACCCGCGCGTGGCCAACGTGAAGGCCATCGGCGGCGTATTCGACCGCGCGCTCATGCAGGGCGTGCCGATGATCGTGGCCGCCGTGCTGGAGCAGATCAAAGACCTGCCCGAAGCCGAGAAGCTCAAGGTGCTGAACGAGCAGGCCGCGGCCGTGCGCGACGAGATGCCGCCGCGGGAGAACCAGCGGCTCAACACCTCGCTGGACTCGGTGCACGCGTCCGGCCCACTGGGCCGCGCCCATTGCGTGATCCACGGGACCTGCAACTACAAGCAGACGGGCTTGTTGCAGGCGTATGCCGCGTACTCGCTGTTGCAGCAGCCGCCGCGGCGCGCCGGGTTCGCGTCGGCGTGCCAGGCGTTCGGGCACCGGGAGCTGCTCGGGGTGCTGCGGTCGTTCGGGCTCGTGTCCAACCCCGTGCTGACCGTGCACGCGTGAGCCGGGGAGACGAGCGGTGCGGTTGATCGACTACCTCGACAAGGGCGCCTCGCTGGGCCCTTCGGCGCCGTGCTTGACCTACGGCGGCCCAGCGAAGGATGGCGTTTCGCTGAGCTACGGCGAGGTCCAGGAACTCTCCTGGCGGGTCGCGCGGGCGCTGGCGCGCTCGGGCGTGCGGCCGGGCGACAAGGTCGCGATCCTCTCGGGGAACGACCCGGTTGCGTTCGGTTGCGTCTTCGGCATCAGCCGCGCAGGGGCGGTCTGGTGCCCGGTCAACCCGCGCAACGAGGCGGCCGAGAACAGGGAGCTGCTCGACCTGTTCGACTGCACGTGCTTGCTGGTGCAGTCTTCCTTCGCGCCGCTCGTCTCTCGCATCGTGGCGGACCTGCCGGCGGTGAAAACGGTGGTGTGCCTGGACGGTCCGATGCCGGGCGCGGTGTCGTTGCCGGAGTGGCTCGGCGGGCTCGAGGCGGCACCGTTCGAGGTGGCGCCGCCCGACGACGTGGCGCTGCTCGTCGGCACTGGCGGCACCACCGGCCGGCCGAAGGGTGTGATGCTGACCGGGCACAACGTCGAGACGATGTCGGCGTTGACGCTCATGAGCTACCCGTTCTCGCCGCGGCCGCGGTACCTCGCGTTGGCGCCGCTGACGCACGCGGCGGGCGTGCTGTGTTTCCCGGTGCTGATGCTGGGCGGCGAGATCGTCGTGATGCCGAAGCCGGATCTGGGCGAGTTCCTGGCGCTGGTGCAACGGCACCGCATCACGCACACGTTCCTGCCGCCGACACTCATCTACTTGCTCCTGGACCACCCTGGGCTGTCCACAACGGACTTCAGTTCGCTGGACTGCCTGTGGTACGGCGCGGCTCCGATGTCGGCGGCGCGGCTCGAGGAGGCGATCACGCGCATCGGCCCGGTGCTGGGCCAGCTCTTCGGCCAGAGCGAAGCACCCATGATGATCTCGACTCTGGCGCCGGCCGAGCACTTCCACGCCGACGGTTCCCTCGCCCGCGAACGCTTCACCTCCGCGGGCCGGCCCACGCCGCTCACCCGCGTGGCCATCATGTCCGACAACGGATCCCTGCTGCCGCCCGGCGCGCGCGGCGAGATCGTGGTGCGCGGACCGCTCGTGATGCCGGGCTACTACAAGAACCCCGCCGCGACCGAGGACGTCAGCCGCTACGGCTGGCACCACACCGGCGACATCGGTTACCTCGACGACGAGGGGTACCTCCACATCGTCGACCGCGCCAAGGACATGATCATCACGGGCGGTTTCAACGTGTACTCCGCCGAAGTCGAGCAGGCCCTGATGACGCACCCGGCCGTGCAGGACTGCGCTGTGGTCGGTCTGCCGCACGAGAAGTGGGGCGAACAGGTCACCGCGGTCGTGCAGCTCCACAGTGGACGGTCGGCATCCGAGGACGAGCTCCGCGCCGTCGTGAAGGAACTGCTCGGCAGCGTCAAAACCCCGAAGGTCGTGCAGATCTGGCCCGACCTCCCGCGGTCGAAGGTGGGCAAAGTGCTGAAGACGGACGTCAAGGCACAGCTGCTCCGCTGAGCGGCACCCACCGGGCACTTCGCCGCCGTGCGGGACCCAGCGTCCCCGCGGCGGCGATTTCGCGTGTCCGCGTGAACACTCTGCGCCAACCCCGAATAATCACACCGGCACAGACCTTTGTCCGGTCTTGCCCACTCCCGTAACGACATCGAAAACGCCCCCCGGCCGAGGCCGGAAACGGGGCCGCTACCGTTGGCATTTCGAGCACCGGATGGCGTCGGGCCCCGGGATGCCGGAGAAACTGCAGAAGAGGAGCCCTGATGCGTCGCACCAAGGCCTCCGGTCCGCTGCGCGCGGCCCAAGTCGTGGTCGTGGTCGTGTCCCTGCTCGTACTGGGCGGCACCGGCTACGCATGGTCGACCCTGCAGTCACTCACCGACGGCCTGACCAGGGCCGATGTGATCACCGGAGCTGACCAGCCGCCGCTGGGCGAGCAGAACATCCTCATGGTCGGCCTCGACACGCGCACCGACGCACAGGGCAACCCGCTGCCCGCCGACGTGCTCTCGCAGCTGCACGCGGGCGGCGCCGACGACGGTGGCGACACGACCGACACCATGATCGTCATCCACATCCCCGCGGGTGGCGGCCAGGCGACCGCGATCTCCATCCCGCGTGACTCCTACGTGCAAGTTGCCGGCGGCTACGGCAAGCACAAGATCAACTCCGCGTACACCTACGGCCTCGTCGCGGAGAAGAACAAGCTGGTCGCGCAGGGTGAGTCCGGGGCGCAGGTGGAGACGGACTCCGCGCAGGCCGGCGCGAAGACGGCGATCGACACCGTGCAGCAGTTCACCGGCCTCACCATCACGCACTACGCCGCCGTGAACCTCGCCGGGTTCTACTACCTGAGCGAAGCCGTCGGCGGCGTGCCGGTTTGCCTGAGCAAGGCCGTGCACGACTCCTACTCGGGCGCCAACTTCGCGGCGGGCCCGCAGAGCGTCGGCGGCGCGAAGGCGCTGCAGTTCGTGCGTCAGCGCCACGGGCTGCCCAACGGCGACCTCGACCGCATCAAGCGCCAGCAGGTGTTCATGGCGAGCATGGCCAAGACGATCCTGTCGGCCGGCACGCTCGCCGACCCGGGCAAGCTGGACAACCTGATCACGGCCGTGAAGAAGGCCGTGGTGGTCGACTCCGGCTGGGACATCGTCGGGTTCGCGCAGCAGCTGCACGGCATGAGCGCGGGCGCGCTGAAGTTCGTCACCGTGCCGGTCGTGAACATCTCGCTCAAGACGCCGTCGGATGGCGACGCGGTGGAGGTGGATCCCGACCAGGTGCAGCAGTTCGTGCGCCAGCAGCTGGGCACGCCGGCGACGTCTTCGTCGAACGCGCCCGCCGCGCCGGGCGACTCCAGCCTGAGCCAGTACACCGTGGACGTGCGCAACGCGTCGGACACCAGTGGCCTGGCCGCGAACGTGGCCGACAAGCTCGCGGCGGCCGGCTACGGCAAGGGCACGGTGGCCAACGCGACCACCCGCAAGATGTCGATCGTCTTCTACGGCCACAGCCAGAAGACCGAGGCGACGCAGATCGCGAAGACACTCGGCGGCATCGCGGTGAGCCCCGACTCCTCGCTGGACAAGGACCACTTCCGCGTGTTCCTTGGCAAGGACTACGAGGACTCCAGCGGCTCGTCGAGCACCGGCGGCGCGCCGCAGGTGCACCCGGCGGCGTTCGTGAGCCCCGCGCCCGCGCAGGCCCCGCCGCCGATCACCGGCGACGGCGTCCCCTGCGTGAACTGAGTCCTTTTCGTCCCGATAAATCGTTTTTGGGCATTCTGGGAATTCGCTTTTATTTCGGGCACTTCGGTAACGCCTGCTGGGTGGTTTCGGACTGAGCGAGTGAACCGAAACGACGGCGAAAAGGGTTCCCCGCCATGCCCGAAAGACAGAAACCGGCCAACTTCCGGAACCTGCTGAACCACGTTTCCGCGGCCAACGCGAAACGGGTGGCGGCGAGTGCCGAAGAGCTCGCACAGCGTGTGCTCGCGACCGTCGGCGCCCGCCAGCCGGAGTCGCGGATCTCCGCCGACTCTCAGACGTACTGGCGCCGGCCGAGCGGGGATCGCTGGCAGGCCAACGCACATTGGCGCGACGCGTCCGTGTTCCAGGGCAGCGATCTGTGGTCGCGCCTCGGCCACGAGCACCTCGACCTGTTCGACGCGGGCGCCCGGATGGCGGGCTTCACCGGCCCGTGGCACCGCGTTCTGGAATGGGGCTGCGGTGGTGGCGCGAACGCGATCCACTTCGCTCCGCGCGCGGAAGAATTCATCGGCGTCGACATCGCGGCGGAAACGCTGCAGGAATGCGAGCGCCAAGTGAGAGCCGCGTGTGACACCCCATTCCGGCCGGTCGCGATCGACGTCGCGAATCCGGAAGAAGCGCTCGATGCCGCCGGCGGGTTGGTCGACGTCTTCTTCTCCTGCTACGTCTTCGAGCTCATCCCCACCCCGGAGTACGGCGAACGCCTGCTGCGCATCGCCCGGCAGCTGCTGACTCCCGGCGGCCTGGCGATGATCCAGATCAAGTACGACCCCGGCTCGTGGCACACCGGGCCTCGCCGCCGCGCCTACCGCACGGGGCTGGCCGAGATGACCACGTACGGCATCGACGCGTTCTGGCAGACCACCACCCGCTGCGGCCTGCAGCCGCTCGCCGTCCACCTCGTCCCGAAGAACGAGCTGGACGAGCGCTACGCGTACTTCTTCCTGCGCAACGGAAATCCCTCCTGATCCCCGTTGCGTAGTTCGTCCGCGTCAGAGAATCTCGGGGTACGTGTGACTCCTGTTGCCCATTGACCGTTTTCCTACCAGGCGTGATCGAGACGCCACAACGCGTTCATGATCACAAACACAACCGGGTGTCCACCCGACCACGATCAGTAAACTTAGGGGACGCAAACAACTAGCCCAAAAGGAGCCAACGGCGCCTCCCGCTGGACGAACGCCGACCCAGGGAGGGCTGAGCATTGGCGACCCCGCCGACCGAGATCACCAGTACCGAGCACCGCGTCGAGGAGCTACTGAGGGCTGAGCCCCCACTGCGGGACGCGGCCCCGGACGCGGGGGTCGCCGACGCGATCCGACGACCGGGGCTGTCGCTGGTCGAGCTGATCGAAACGGTGATGACGGGGTACGCGGACCGCGCCGCTTTCGCCGAACGGGCCACGGAGGCGGTGACCGATCCGGCGACGGACCGCACCACGCGCCGGCTGCTGCCGCGGTTCGACACGGTGACCTACGGCGAAGCATGGCGGCGCGCGGGCGCCATCGCGGGCGAGTGGACCCACCACGCCGATACCCCTCTGGCAGCCGGTGACTTCGTGGCCACGCTCGGCTTCACGAGCACCGAGTACGCGATCATCGACCTCGCCTGCGTCCGCGCCGAGGTGGTGTCGGTGCCGCTGCAGGCCGGCGCGACGGCGGGCACGCTCAAACCGATCGTCACCGAGACCGGGCCGAAGCTCCTCGCGGCCAATGTGGACAACCTCGAGACCGCCGTCGACCTCGTGCTCGACAGCACGACCGTGCAGCGCGTGCTGGTGTTCGACTACCACTCCGACGTCGATACCGAGCGCGAGAAGTTCGAGGCCGCCAAGGCGCGGCTCGCCTCGGCCGACAGCCCGATCGGCGTCGAGCCGCTGAGCGCGGTACTCGAACGCGGCGCCACCACGGCGCCCGCGCCGGCTCCTGCCGCGGACCCGGATCGTCTGTCGCTGCTCATCTACACCTCGGGCAGCACGGGCACGCCCAAGGGCGCGATGTACACCGACCGGCTCATCGCGAACCTGTGGCACGGGTTCTTCCCCGAACGACCCTCGTTCGCGTTGGTGGACCTCAACTTCATGCCGCTCAGCCACGTGATGGGCCGTGCCTTGCTCGTCGACACCCTGGCCGAGGGCGGTACCGTCCACTTCGCCGCGAAGAGCGACCTGTCCACCTTGTTCGAGGACATCGCACTGACGCGCCCCACCCAGATGGTGATGGTGCCGCGCATCTGCGAAATGATCTTCCACCACTACCAGAGCGAGCTCGACCGCCGCGCGCTCGGCGCCGGCTACTCGGCCGAGCTGGAAGCCGAGGTCAAGCTCGACCTGCGCACGAGCTTCCTGGGCGGGCGGATGGTCTGGGCCGGTTCCGGTTCCGCCCCCCTGTCGGCGGAGATGCAGGCCTTCATCGAGTCGGTGCTCGGTCTCGAACTGCACGACGGTTACGGATCCACCGAGGCCGGCATCGTGCTGTTCGACCACAAGCCGACCCGCCCGCAGGTGCTCGACTACAAGCTCGACGACGTCCCGGAGCTCGGCTACTTCTCCACCGATTCCCCGCACCCGAGGGGGGAGCTGCTGATCAAGGCGACCAGCCTGGTGCCCGGCTACTACAAGCGCCCCGACGCCACGGCCGAGGTGTTCGACGAGGACGGCTACTACCGCACCGGCGACATCATGGTCGAGACCGCACCGGACACCCTGTTCTACCTCGACCGGCGCAAGAACGTGCTGAAGCTGTCGCAGGGTGAGTTCGTGGCCGTGTCGCGGTTGGAGGCCGAGTTCGCGGCCGCGCCGGCGATCCGGCAGATCTACCTCTACGGCAGCAGTGAGCGCGCGTACCTGCTCGCGGTGATCGTGCCGACGCCGGAGGCCTTGGAAGCGTTCGGTGACGGGCAAAAGCTCAAGGTGCAGCTGAGCGAATCGCTGCAGAGCATCGCGAAGGAGTCCGACCTCAACTCGTACGAGATCCCGCGTGACTTCCTCGTGGAGACCGAGCCGTTCAGCCCTGAAAACGGGCTGCTCACAGGAATCCGCAAGCTGTCGCGGCCGAAGCTCAAGGAGCACTACGGCGAGCGGCTCGAACAGCTCTACCGCGAGATCGCCGAGCGCGAGTCGAGCGAGCTGCGCGAACTGCGGCAGGTCGGGCGTTCGCAGCCGGTGTTCGACACGGTCGTGCGGGCGGCGCAAGCGCTGCTCGGCGCGTCTTCGGGCGAGCTGAGCCCCGAGGCGCACTTCGTGGAGCTGGGTGGCGACTCGCTGTCGGCGCTGACGTTCTCCAACTTGCTGCGGGAGATCTTCGACGTCGAGGTGCCGGTCGGTGTGGTCATCAGCCCGGCGACCGACCTGCGCAAGCTCGCGTCGTACATCGAGGACGCGCGCGAGTCGGGCGCCAAGCGGCCCTCCTTCGCCAAGGTCCACGGCGCGGGCAGCACCGAGGCCCGCGCCGACGAGCTCACGCTGGACAAGTTCCTCGACGCCGCCACCCTGGACGGCGCGTCGACGCTGGCGCGCCCGGCGGGCACCGTCGGCACGGTGTTGCTGACCGGCGCCAACGGGTACCTCGGCCGGTTCCTGTGCCTGGAGTGGCTGGAACGCCTGGCCGAATCGGGTGGCCGGCTCATCTGCATCGTCCGCGGCAGCTCCGCCGACGCCGCGCGCAAGCGGCTGGAGGACGCGTTCGACAGCGGTGACGCCAAGCTGCTGCGACACTTCCGCGATCTGGCCGCCGACCACCTGGAGGTGCTGGCGGGCGACATCGGCGAGCCGGACCTCGGCCTCGACGAGGCGACCTGGCGACGGCTGGCCGACACCGTCGACCTCATCGTGCACCCGGCCGCGCTGGTGAACCACGTGCTGCCGTACGACCAGCTGTTCGGCCCCAACGTGGTGGGCACCGCGGAGCTGATCCGAATGGCGTTGACCGCACGGATGAAGCCGATCACGTATCTGTCCACAGTGGCCGTGATCGCCGAGCAGGCGTCCTCGGCCGACGAGGTGTCGGACATCCGCGTGACGAGCCCCGTGCGCGTGCTCGACGACGGTTACGCCAACGGCTACGCCACCAGCAAGTGGGCCGGCGAGGTGCTGCTGCGCGAGGCCAACGACGCCTTCGGCCTGCCCGTCGCCACCTTCCGCTCCGACATGATCCTGGCGCACAGCCGGTACTCCGGCCAGCTCAACGTGCCGGACATGTTCACGCGGCTGCTGCTGTCCCTCATCGTCACGGGCATCGCGCCCGGATCGTTCTACCGGACCAGCGCGCCCGCCCACTACGACGGCCTGCCCGCCGACTTCACCGCCGAGGCCATCACCACCCTCGGCACCCAGGAGACCGAGGGCTACCGCACCTACAACGTCCTCAACCCCCACGAAGACGGCGTCTCCCTCGACACCTACGTCGGCTGGCTCGTGTCGGCCGGATATCCGATCAAGCGCATCGACGACTACGCCGAGTGGTTCACCCGCTTCGAGACGGCCATCCGCGGGTTGCCGGAGAAGCAGAAGCAGCACTCGTTGCTGCCGCTGCTGCACGCGTTCTCCGCGCCGGCCGAACCGGTCGACGGCGCCGGCATTCCGACCGAGCACTTCCGCTCGGCGGTGCAGGACGCCGGTATCGGCGCGGACAAGGACATCCCGCACGTGACGGCGGAGCTGATCCGGAAGTACGCGGCGGATCTGTCGCAGCTCGGATTGATCTGAGACTCTTGCCCGGCGCCGGTGACGGCTCGGCGCCGGGCAAGAACTCCGTAATACTCACCCACGAAAAACGCCAGGAAAGCAACGGCAATCGCCATCTTTTCGAGGCGGGACGCGGGCGCTGGCCGCGATGATCAAGAACGGCGAGCGTCGGAAACGGCTGTCCAGGCCGCATTCTTTCCCGCCGAGGAGAACCAGTGATGTCCGAGAACACGTCCGAGCATTCCCGCGTAGATTCCTCGCCACGTCGGCGGGGGCGCGGGCCGTCGCGGCCAGTGCGTCGACGCTGCTGTCGGCGCCTGCGAACGCATTGGGGAGCACCACAGCCGGACCCAGCGCGATCCGCCGCTTCCGCGGCAACGTGCCACAACGCGACCTCACCGACCTCCGCGACCGGCTGCGCGCCACGCGATGGCCGACCCGGGAGACCGTCACCGACGATTCGCAAGGCCTTCAGCTCCAACGCGTCCAGAACCTCGTCAAGTACTGGACCACCCGCTACGACTGGCGCAAAGTCGAGGCGAAGCTCAATTCCCTCCCCCGTTCGCCACGGAAATCGACGGCCTCGACATCCACTTCCTGCACATCCGCTCGAAGCACGAGAACGCGCTGCCGATCGTCATCACCCACGGCTGGCCGGCTCGATCCTCGAAATGCTCAAGGTCATCGGCCCCCTGACCGACCCGACGCGCCACGGCGGCAGCGCAGCCGACGCGTTCCACGTAGTCATCCCCTCGATGCCCGGTTACGGCTTCTCCGGCAAACCGACGGCGACGGGCTGGGGCCCAGCGCGGATCGCGCGAGCGTGGGACGTCCTGATGAAACGCCTGGGCTACCACGAGTACGTCTCACAAGGCGGCGACTGGGGTTCGGTCGTCTCCGACGTGCTCGCCGCGCAGAAGCCCGCCGGCCTGCTGGGCATCCACGTGAACATGCCCGCGACCGTGCCGCCGGAGATCGCGAAGATCCTCACCGACGGCGGGCCCGCACCGGCGGGTATGTCCACTGAGGAGCGTGCGGCGTTCGACTCGCTGAATGCCCTGTACACCCGCGGCTCCGGCTACTCGCCGCGGGGCTGGTCGAGGTGGACGCGACGACCGTGACGTTCCGGCACGCGCTGACCCGCGCCGCCATCGTCCGCTCAGCGACACCCGCCGCGCGTCGCTCCGCGCATCACGCATTGGCCGCGACGCTGACCGAACCCGGACGACGGGCGTGGCATCGGGCGCCGGCATCGCCGGGCGGCGGAGTCGCGGCCGGTCCTGCGGGCGGCACGGGAAACGTTCGACGCGCTGGGCGTCACGGCGTCCAGCGATCGGGCCGCTCGCGAGCTGCGCGCCGCGGGCGAAGCGACGCCGGACCGCGAGCCGGACGCGCTCGGTGACCTCACGGCGCACGAGCTGAACATCGCGCAGCTGGCCGCGGAGGGCCTGACGAACCGGGAGATCGGGCAGCGGCTGTACCTGTCGCACCGGACCGTGAGCACGCACCTGCACCGGATCTTCCCGAAGCTCGGCATCAGCGCCCGGGGCGAGCTGAGTGCCGCGCTGCGCCGCGAGGGATGACGTACACCTACGGCGTCACCTGACGGGCGCGAAGTCACCCCGCCACTGCCTACCGTTCGAGCGCGGTAGAGGGTTTCGACTTCGGGAGTGGCTTCGGATGATCAGCAGGAGACAGTTTTCGCAGGTGCTCGCCGCCGGGGTGGCGACGGCCTCGGTCGTGGGTGCCGCTGCTCCGGCGGTCGCGGCTGCTGGGGTTGGCACGCACACGTCGTTCGGCCCGCTGAAGCAGGTGCGGGCGGGTGTGCTGAACATCGGCTACGCGGAGGCCGGCCCGCGAACGGACCGGTCGTGCTCCTGCTGCACGGGTGGCCCTACGACATCCACAGCTACGTCGACGTCGCGCCCGCGCTGGCGGCGCGGGGTTACCGCGTGATCGTGCCGTACTTGCGCGGCTACGGGACCACCACGTTCCGCTCGGGTTCGACGTTCCGCAACGCCCAGCAGTCCGCGGTCGCCGCCGATGTCATCGCGCTGATGGACGCGCTGAAGATCGGCCGTGCCGTGATCGGCGGCTTCGACTGGGGCTCCCGCACGGCCGGCGCGGTGGCCGCGCTGTGGCCGCAACGGTGCAAGGCGCTGATGCTCGTGAGCGGGTACCTCATCACCAACGTGAAGACGCAGCGTGACCCGCTGCCGCCCGCCGCCGAGCTCGGCTGGTGGTACCAGTACTACTTCTCGACCGAACGCGGCGTGCTCGGCTACACGCGCAACACCGACGAGTTCAACAAGCTGATCTGGCAGACCGTCTCCCCGAAGTGGCACTTCGACGACGCGACCTACCAGCGCACCGCCCAGTTCGTTCACCAACCCGGACCACGTGGCCATCGTGGTCCACAACTACCGCTGGCGCCTGGGCCTCGCCCACGGCGAACCGCAGTACGACCGGCTCGAAGCGAAGCTGCAGCAGAGCCCCACCATCGCCCTGCCCACCATCACCGTCGCCAGCGACTTCGACGGCACCGCCGCCGACGGCTCGGGCTACCGCAAGCAGTTCACGGGCAAGTACGACCACCGCGTCCTGCCCGGCATCGGCCACAACGTCCCCCAGGAAGCGCCTTCGGACTTCACAAAAGCGATCGTGGACGCGGACCGGCTCTGAGTACCGTGGCCCCATGGGCCACAAGGGCATCCGCGACGGCGGACCACCGCGAGATCCTCAGTTCCGCCCTGAAGACGTGGTCGGGATGCCGATCCGGAAAGCCGTGATCGAGCTGAGCCGCCACGGGTTTCTCATCGACACGCCCAGCCCCCATGACCGCGCCCTGATCAAGCTGCACAACCGCGTGCGGCTGGCGGCTCACGAGGGCGTGATCACCGGGGTGATCGTCGGCTGACCCGGCAGAAACGAAAGCGGGGCCGGTCCACAATGGACCGGCCCCGCCTTCTTCGTTCAGCTACAACACTCAGGCGTTGCTACGACGACGGCGCACCAGCACCAGCATCGCGCCGCCGGCCAGGACGAGGGCCGCGCCGATGCCGATGGGCAGCGAGGCGTCCACGCCGGTGTTCGCCAGCGGCTGCGAGCCGCCCGCCGGCGGGGCGGCCGGGGTGGTCGGCGCCGCCGGGGTGGTCGGCGGGGTGACGCCGGCTTCGGTCCAGGCGGCGGTGGCCGAGGTGTCGACCGTGGTCTTCTGCGACTCCGCGACGATCAGCGACTGCGCCGGGTGCTTGACGTAGTTCTCGCCCACGAAGAGGCGGCCGGTGTCGAGGTGGCCGACGGCCTTGAGCGCCAGCTCGGCGGTGCCGGCCTTGGCGTCCTTGGGCACGTCGAGGTACAGCTTGGTGCCGTCCTTGACCTCGCCCTCCGTCACGGCCTTGCCGTCGGCGTCGGTGAGCTTGACACCGTCGGGCAGCTGCGTGGTGAGGTCAGTGATGTCACCGGTGGTGGCGATGGTGAACGGGCCGATGCGGGTGCCGGCCTCGCCCTTGGCCGAGGCCGGGGTGATGCTCAGCGTCGGCTTGGGCTGCTGGCCGATGCCGACGTTGTCGCTGCCCGTGAGGTAGTCGTACAGCGCGAGCACGTCGGCGCTGTTGTCAGCGTTGCCGTACTGCACCGGCTTGTCGCGGTCCAGCTCCTTGCCGTCGCTGAAGTGCCAGACGGCGGCCTGCGTGGCGGCGATCGCCTCGGCCTGCGAAAGGCCGTCGTGCAGCGTGACGCCCTTCAGCTCGGCCTCGATGCCCTTGAGGTCCTCGGTCGGGAAGCCGTGGTGCAGGACCCAGTTGATCTTCGCGTTGTTCTTGTTGAACGGCGAGTTCGGGTTCGGGTACTTGTCCCACGGCGTCTCGAGCATGTCCTGCTGCTCGTCGATGTTCGTCTCGATCTCGACGCAGTACAGCTTCAGCGTGCTGCCGTCGGAGAGCTTGAGGCCGAACAGGACCGTGTCGTAGTAGTGGTCCTTGCCGTTTTCGTTCAGGTTGACACCGAAGCCGTTGGTGAACGCGCCGGGGACCAGGCGCCCACGAGCCGCGCCGTCTTCAGCCTTCGTACCGGTGTCCGCGGTGGCGCCCTGAGCGGCCGCCATCAGCGCGACGGCCGCGGCGGCAGCCGCGATCCCGCCTCGCACCAGACCTGACCTGACCTGCATCTGTTCTCCCATCCAAGCCCGAACCAGAAAGTCGGAGCCGCGTGAGAAAACACACCCCGATCACGACGGCCACCAATCAGGTGAGAATCCACCCAGTCAAGCGATGCGGAAGCATACACACAGCTCACATGGCCACTCACGGTGGTCCCCACCCCCGTTAGGGTCGTCCACCTGGGCGTCACCAAGCCGTTTACGCACTGCCACTGAGCAAATCGGACACACCCCGATCACCTGCGTATACACGCGATGTATATTCTCGATGTATAGCGATCGTCCGAAGGGGACCAGACATGTCGGTGGGGACCACCCTGCTCGCCTTGCTCGAGCCAGGACCGCGGCACGGGTACGACCTGAAACGCGCGTACGACGAACAGTTCGGCCAAGACCGGCCACTCGCCTACGGGCAGGTCTACGCCACGCTCTCGCGCCTGCTCAAAAACGGCCTCGTCGAGGTCGCGGGCGTCGAGGCCGGCGACGGGCCGGAGCGCAAGCGCTACACGATCACCGACGCCGGCATCACCGACGTCGAACATTGGCTCGCGACGCCGGAGAATCCCGAGCCGTACCTGCAGAACACGCTGTACACCAAGGTCGTGCTCGCGCTGCTGTCCGGACGCAGCGCCACCACCGTGCTGGACGCGCAGCGCGCCAAGCACCTCGACGTGATGCGCGAGCTCACGCGCCGCAAGCGTGAGGGCGACCTCGCGACGCAGCTGATCTGCGACCACGCGCTGTTCCACCTCGAAGCCGACCTGCGCTGGCTCGAGCTCACGGCCGCGCGCCTCGACGAGCTGGCGAGCGAGGTGCGGTCATGACGGAACCCCTGCTCGCCGCCGACGGCGTGGAGAAGGCGTTCGGCCCCACGCAGGCGCTGCGCGGCGCCGGCGTGTCCGTCGCGGCCGGGGAGGTGCTCGCGATCATGGGCCCGTCGGGCTCGGGCAAGTCGACGCTGCTGCACTGCCTCGCCGGCATCGTCCGCCCCGACGCCGGCACCATCACCTACGGGGGCCGCGACCTCGTCGCCATGAGCGACCGCGAGCGCAGTGCGTTGCGGCGCACGGAGTTCGGCTTCGTGTTCCAGTTCGGACAGCTCGTGCCGGAGCTGACGTGCCTGGAGAACGTCGCGCTGCCGCTGCGCCTGGCGAAGGTCGGGCGGCGCAAGGCCGAGGATGTCGCGCGCGAGTGGCTCGAGCGGCTGCAGGTGTCCGACGTCGCGGACAAGCGCCCGGGTGACGTCTCGGGCGGGCAGGGGCAGCGCATCGCCGTCGCCCGTGCGCTCGTGACCCGGCCGAAGGTGGTTTTCGCCGACGAGCCGACGGGCGCGCTCGACTCGCTCAATGGCGAGAAGGTCATGCGCATGTTCACCGAGGCCGCACGGCAGACCAACGCGGCCGTCGTGCTCGTGACGCACGAAGCGCGCGTCGCCGCGTACTCGGACCACGAGATCGTGGTGCGCGACGGGCGCGTAGCGGATCGGGAGCTCGCGCAGTGATCGCGAACCTCCTTCTCGGCCTCCGGCTGGCCGTCGGGGGCGGCCGGATGTCGGGACAGGCGCTGCTGCGCCTCACGATGACGGCGGTGGGCATCGGGCTCGTGGTGGCGGTTCTGCTGCCGGCGGCGTCCGTGAGCTCGGTCGTCGGCGCGCGGGAGGACCGCGCGGCCGCGACCGCCGAGATCACGCAGCCGAAGCCCGGCGTCGACCCGCTGTACGCGGTCAAGTGGTCGGCGATCCGGGGCAACCGGTTCGTGGACGTGCACTCGGTCGCGGCCGGGGGACCGCACGCACCGGTGCCACCAGGGCTGAGCGCGGTGCCGAAACCGGGTGAGCTCATCGTGTCGCCCGAGCTCGCGCGCCTGCTGGCCGGGCCGGACGGCGCGGGGCTGCGGGCCCGGCTGCCCGCGGCGCCGGCGGGCACGATCAGCAAGCCCGGGCTCGTCGACGCCGGCGAGATCACCGCCTGGTACGGCACCACGGTCGCCGAGGCGAAGTCGAACCCGGACGTGGAGACGATCTACGGCTTCGGCGGCGGGCAACCGCCGCGGCTGGCCGTGGCGACGTCGATGCTCATCGCGGTGGTGCCGGTGGTGATCGCGCTGCTGCTGCCGTTGCTGATCTTCGTGACCACGGCGTCGCGCATGGGGGCGGCGCAGCGCGACCAGCGGCTGGCGGCGCTGCGCCTGCTCGGCGTGGACGCGCGGCAGATCCGCTGGGTCGCGGCCGGGGAGTCGTTGCTGGGCGCGACGATCGGCCTGGTGCTCGGCGTGGCGCTGTTCCTGGCGGTGCGCCCGACGCTGGGGTCGCTGGACCTGTTCGGCTACCGCGTGTTCGGCGAGGACTTCGTGCCGTCGTGGCCGCTCGCGGTGCTGGTGGTGGTGCTCGTGCCGGCGCTGGCTGTCGGGGCGGCGCTATTCGGGCTGCGGCGGACGATCGTGGAGCCGCTCGGCGTGGTGCGCCAGGGCAAGCCCGTGCGACGGCGGATGTGGTGGCGCTGGCTGATCACCGGCGTGGGCGTGCTGCTCGTCGGCACGGCGTACGCGACCGAGCCGGGACACGGCAGCGACAGCGTGCTGATTGCGCTCACCGGGGGTTCCGCGTTCCTGCTGGTGGGCGTGACAGTGCTGCTGCCGTGGATCGTCGAGGGGATCGCGAGCCGGCTGCACGGCGGCCCGCCCGCGTGGCAGCTCGCCGTGCGGCGGTTGCAGCTCGACAGCGGCACGCCGAGCCGGGTCGTTTCGGGGCTGGTCGTGGTGGTGGCCGGCAGCATCCTGCTGCAGGTCGTGCTCAACTCCCTGCTCGCGGCGGACGCG
Source organism: Amycolatopsis sp. 2-15 (assembly GCF_030285625.1). Taxonomy (NCBI): domain Bacteria; kingdom Bacillati; phylum Actinomycetota; class Actinomycetes; order Pseudonocardiales; family Pseudonocardiaceae; genus Amycolatopsis; species Amycolatopsis carbonis. Next base: position 2,955,349 of record NZ_CP127294.1, on the reverse strand, counting down.
GCGGAAACCCAGGATCACCCGTCGTGGGCGGGCGCGGCGCACGTGAGCGTGATCGCGGACAAGGCGACGGCCGCCGAAGCGCAGCAACGCGTTTCGGGCCTGGCCGGGCTGCAGGTGGGCATGATCCGGCAGACGTCCGCCGTCGCCGGTGACCAGTACGCCGGGTTGGAGATCGGATCGTGCGCCGCACTGGCACTGCGAGCCGATCTGCCGTCCTGTGTGGATGGTTCGGTGTTCACGGTGGGCGACGGGGTGGTCCCGACCGGGGCGGTGCGTCTCACGTCGTCCGGTTCGGACAGTGGTGGTCCGATGTGGACGGTCCCGTCCGGGGTGGTGCGCGTGCCGGCGAGCTCGGCCGCGCGCTACCTGGAGGGCACGCTGCTCGTGACCGACGGCGCGCTCGCCGGGATTCAGGTGCCGGTGCGGGCGCCCACGGTGTACGTCAAGGGCCCCGGGAGCACTTCGGCGCTGGCCGACCGCGTGGCGGCCACCGTCGCGAGCCTGACCTGGCACGTCGAGGTGGACACCGACGAGCCCGCGAGCGCGCCGATCGGCGTGCTGGGCACGATCCGGGCGGTGCTGCTCACGGCGTCGCTGTTCGTGCTCGCCGTGGCGGCGCTGAGCCTGCTGATGCTGGCCGTCGAGCAGATCACCGAGCGGCGCCGGGCGTTGGCCGCGTTGGCCGCTTCGGGTGTTCCGCTGGGCGTGCTGGCCCGCAGTTCGTTCGCGCAGACGGCGCTGCCTGTGGTGATCGGCGTGCTGCTGGCCGTGCTCACCGGGACCGGGCTGACGCTGCCGATCCTGCGCGCCGCGGACATCCCGCTGAAGCTGGACGGCGGGCTGATCGCGAGCATGGCGGGCGCGGCCGTGGCGGCGGTGTTCGTGGTGACGGCGTGCACGATTCCGCTGCTGCGCCAGGTCACGCGGGTGGAGTCGCTGCGCGCCGAGTGAGTGTTCACCGCCCCGAAAGGCCCGCGACCCACCTTCGTCGCGGGCTTTTCGGGTCCAACTCCTTCTCCACGGGGGCCGGGTGCGCCAGCATGATCAACGCCCTGTCCCCATTCGGAAGGTCGACCTTTATGCGAACCTTCAAACGGCTCGGTGCGGTGCTCGGCGCCACCGTGCTGGCGCTGGTGATCCCGGCCGCCGCGGCGTACGCCGATCCCCCGCACAACCTCCCCCAGAACGCCGGCGGCTACGACCAGTCGTTCTCGCCCGCGTACGACTACGACGGCGACGGCTGCTACGCCACGCCCGCCATCGGCCCGGACGGCACACTCGCCCCCGGCCTCAACACCACCGGCGCGGTCAACGGCAGCTGCCGCGACCAGTCCGACCTCGACAACTCCCAGACGTACTCCCGCTCGAAGTGCAACAACGGCTGGTGCGCAGTGGTCTACGCCAGCTACTTCGAGAAGGACCAGGCCGTCGCCGGCAGCGGCCTCGGCGGCCACCGCCACGACTGGGAGCACGTGATCTCCTGGATCAACCAGGCGAGCAACCAGGTCGAGTTCGTGACCACGACGCAGCACAGCAGCCAGGTCACGTACCCGCGCTCGCAGGTGCTCTTCGACGGCTCGCACCCGAAGGTCGTCTACCACAAGGACGGCCTGGGCACGCACTTCTTCCGCCTGGCCAACAACAACGACGAACCGCCGGAGAACCACTACCACAACTGGCGTTACCCGCCGCTGGTCGGCTACGACGGCTACCCCTCCACGGCCCTGCGCGACAAGCTCATGTCCGCCGACTTCGGCTCGGCGACGATCAAGATCAACGATGCTCGGTACAACGACCTGCTGGCGGCTTCACTGCCGGCGGGAATTCCGTTCGACCCGCGTGGCTGAGGTCTGAGGGTTTGCGCTGAAGGACGGGTGTCATCCTCTACGGAGGGTGGCACCCGTTTCTGCGTGTCGAGGCTGGTCCGCGCGGCCGGCCGGAGCGATCTGCGTCACGACTTCCCGCCCCGACTATGCACAGTCATACATCCTGATGCATAATCATACCCATGTCCAAGGTGCTCACTTCCCTTCCCGTCGGCGAGCGGGTCGGCATCGCGTTCTCCGGTGGCCTCGACACGTCCGTTGCGGTGGCGTGGATGCGTGACAAAGGCGCCGTGCCCTGCACCTACACGGCCGACATCGGGCAGTACGACGAGCCCGACATCGAGTCGGTGCCGGGGCGTGCGACGTCGTACGGCGCGGAGCTCGGGCGGCTGGTCGACTGCAAGGAGGCGCTGGTCGAGGAGGGGCTCGCGGCGCTGACGTGCGGCGCGTTCCACATCCGCTCCGGCGGCCGCAGCTACTTCAACACCACGCCGCTCGGCCGGGCGGTCACCGGCACGCTGCTGGTGCGCGCGATGCTCGAAGACGACGTCCAGATCTGGGGCGACGGCTCCACCTACAAGGGCAACGACATCGAGCGGTTCTACCGCTACGGCCTGCTGGCCAACCCCGCCCTGCGCATCTACAAGCCGTGGCTCGACGCCGACTTCGTGACGGAGCTCGGCGGCCGCAAGGAGATGTCCGAGTGGCTGGTGGCCCACGGGCTGCCCTACCGCGACAGCACCGAGAAGGCCTACTCGACCGACGCCAACATCTGGGGCGCCACCCACGAGGCCAAGTCGCTGGAGCACCTCGACACCGGCATCGAGATCGTCGAGCCGATCATGGGCGTGCGGTTCTGGGACGCGAGCGTCGAGATCGCGCCGGAAGACGTCACCATCGGCTTCGAGCTGGGCCGCCCGGTGTCGATCAACGGCAAGCAGTTCGCGACGTCCGTCGACCTCGTGCTCGAGGCCAACGCGATCGGCGGCCGCCACGGGCTCGGGATGTCCGACCAGATCGAGAACCGCATCATCGAGGCCAAGAGCCGCGGCATCTACGAGGCGCCGGGCATGGCGCTGCTGCACGCGGCGTACGAGCGGCTCGTCAACGCGGTCCACAACGAGGACACCGTCGCCAGCTACCACAACGAAGGCCGCCGCCTCGGCCGCCTCATGTACGAGGGCCGCTGGCTCGACCCGCAGGCCATGATGCTGCGCGAGTCGCTGCAGCGCTGGGTCGGCACGGCCATCACGGGCGAGGTCACGCTCCGCCTGCGGCGCGGCGAGGACTACTCGATCCTCGACACGTCCGGGCCGTCCTTCAGCTACCACCCGGACAAGCTGTCGATGGAACGCACCGAGGACAGCGCGTTCGGCCCGGTCGACCGCATCGGCCAGCTGACCATGCGCAACCTCGACATCGCCGACTCCCGCGCGAAGCTCGAGCAGTACGCCAACCTCGGCATGGTCGGCAACACCAACGCCCACCCGGCCCTCATCGGCGCCGCCCAGGCCGCCTCCACGGGCCTCATCGGCGCCATGCCCGAGGGCGGCGCCCAGGCCATCGCGTCCCGCGGCAAGACGGACGACGTCTCGCTCCTGGACAGCGCCGCCATGGAGTCCGGCACGGACTGAGTTGTCTGCGCCGGCTCCGCCGACGCGCGCGAGATCGCTTTGAGCCGGGTTCTTCCCTCCCGGTGTGCTCGGCCCCTCGGGCCGAGCACACCGCTCAGTCCAGAAACCGGCGCGATCTCGCGGTGGTGCTCGGCAAGGTTCAGAGCGCCCCGATCACCGACAAGAGCTGCAGCTTCTCGTGGCTTTCCGTGCCCGGCACGGCCGTGAAGATCAACAGCGCCTGGTACTGATCGGGGTCAAGCAGCGTCTGGCCGTGGACCTCGATGGCGCCGACCTCCGGGTGGAGCAGGCGTTTCGGCTCGCAGTAGGGGCCGAGCACGGGGTGTTCGGCCCACAGCGCGGCGAACTCGGGACTGCGCGCGGACAGCTCGTCGACCAGCGAGCCCGCCGGGGACGAGCGGCCCGTCTTGGCGAAGACCTCCGCCAGGCGCGCCACCAGCGTGCGGCTGTGGTGCGCGTGGTCCTCCGGCGGCAACCGCTCACGCGCCGACGCCGAGGTGAACCAGCGGAAAACCCGAGCGCGCGAAAGTCCCGTGTATGCAGTCTCGTCACCCAGCAAAGCAACCGCGAGCGGCGTCTGACGCAGGGTCTCCCCGAGCACGTTCTCGATCTGCGCCGGCGTGTCCGGCAGGCGGTCGAACACGCGCATCAGGCCGGCGTTGATGTGGTCGCCGCGGACGGCGCGCTGCGGGGTGCCGTGGCCCGCGAGGCGGAACAGATGGTCACGTTCCTCCAGCGTCAGGTGGAGGCCGTGCGCGATCGCGGCCAGGATCTGCTCCGACGGCACCGGGCCGCGCTGCTGCTCGATGCGGCTGTAGTAGTCGCTGGAAACGCCACTCAACGCAGCCACCTCCTCCCGCCGCATCGCCGACAGCGACCTCGGGCAGCTCGCCGCCGGCGGGCACACCGGGCGGGTGGTCGGGTCAAGCGACATCTCCCACGCGGTGCTGAAACAAGCCGGGTTCGTGCGAGTGCCGGGCATCGCGGAGCTGGCAGACTGCCTCGTGACCGCGCAGGTGGTCGGCGAGTTGCCGGCGCGGCCGCGGATCGCCGCCGCGTCGGTGTCGGGGGCGGGAGCGGTGGTGCTGGCGGACCGCGTGCAGCAGGCGCCGGCGTTGTCGCTGCCGGAGCTGGGTTCTTCCACCCGGATCCGGCTGCGGGAGGTGCTGGCCGATCGGGTCGAGCTGCACAATCCCATGGACGTGCCGTTCCTCGGCGAGACCGAGACGTTCGCGCGGACGGTGGCCACGTTGTCCGAAGCGCCGGAATCGGACATCGTCGTGGCCGTCGAGTCGAGTCTCGCGCACGACCGCGAGGTGCTGGCCGAGGTCCTCGTCGCGCGGCCCCCCACCGCGAGTCCGGTCGTGCTCAGTCACCTCAGTGAGGACGACCCGATCCCGGAAAACCTCCTCGCGCGGCTCGCCGCGGCTCGGGTGGCCGTGGTCCCGACGCCGGAACGCGCCGTGCAAACGCTGGGCCTGCTGGCGGGCGACGCGGGTGCGCAAGCCGCGGCCGAACCCGCCGAGGACCTCACCGGGTACCTCGGCCTGCCGGACATCGCGGCCTTGCTACCCACCGACTTCCCCTGGGCGCCTTGGGTTTCCGCACCCGACCGGGAGGCCGCGGCGCAGGCGGCCGGCCGGTGGGGCTACCCCGTGGCGGTCAAGGCGGCCGGGCGGACGATCGCGCACCGGTCCGAGCTCGGCGCCGTCGCGGTGGTGCGCGGCGAGGACGACCTGACGGCGGCGTACGAGCGGGTCGCGATGGTGTGCGCCGAACGCGGCGACGACGTCGTGGTGCAACAGGGCGTCGGCGCGGGACAGGAAGTGCTGGTGGCCGTGGTGCGCGACCCGGAGTACGGCCTGTCCGCCGTGCTCCGCCCGGGTGGCGTGTACGCCGAGCTGCTCGACGACCAGGTCGTGCTCTGGCACGGCTGGCCCGCCGGGCAACGGCTGGCGACGCTTCGTGAGTCCCGGCTCGGCGTGCTCCTGTCCGGCTACCGCGGCCAGGCGGAGAGTGACGTCGAAGCGCTCAACACCGCGGTCACCACCTTGTTCACGGCGCTGGCCGACCAGCCGGTGTCCTTTGTGGAGCTCAACCCCGTGCTCGTGCTGGCGGACGGGGTCCGCGCGATCGACGCGATCGGGCGGAAATGAAGGGTGAAGGGAAGAGCATGACCGCACAAGACAGGTTGCAGCACTACCAGGAGTCGCTGGGCAACATCCCGCCCGCCATCTCGACGATGTTCGCGATGGACGAGGGCTTCGCCGGCGACTACACCGACATCCGCGAGCGGATCTACACCCAGCACGCCGACGGGCTCTCGCTCGCGATGAAGGAGCTGCTGCTGGTCATGTTCGACCTCGCCGTAAGCAACGCCGGCGGCGCGATCAACCACCTGCGTGCGGCCAAGCGCGCCGGGCTGACCGCCGAGCAGCTGCGTGAGTCGCTGCAGATCGCGTTCCTCGTGCTGGGCGTGTCGGGCTGGGGCAAGGTCGGCTACAAGCTGTGGGCGGCCTGGGAGAACGACTTCGAGGAAGAGGGGGCGAGCACCAATGGCCACCACGCGTCTTGAGTTCAGCACCGAGATCACCGACGAGATGCTGTCGGAAGCGGCAGCGCTCGAAGGTCAGGAGATCCGCGTCGAACCGTGGAACAACGAGGCGACGCTGGACACCATCCGCCACTACGCTTGGGGCCTCGGCGACCACAACCCGCTGTACCACGACGAGCAGTACGCGGCGGCGAGCCCGCACGGTGGCGTCATCGCCCCGCCGACGTTCCTGTACTCCAGCTACGACGGCGCCGTCGGCCTCGGGTTCCCCGGCGTGCAGCCGATCTACGCGGGCACGGAGTGGGTGTTCCACGAGACGATCCACCGCGGCGACCGGATCCTGCCGAAGGCGCGGCTGGGGAAGGTGACCGTCCACAGTGGTCGCCACGCCGACCGGTTCGCGATCCAGCGCGTGCACACGGAGTACCGCCGCGAGAGCGACGGCGTGCTGCTGGCCGAGGCGCTGGCCAGCACGTTCCGCGTGCCACGCGCGGCGGCGTCCGGCGGGCTGTCGTACAAGGCCCGCGACCGGCACGTCTACCGCGACGAGGAGCTGGAGGAGATCCGCCGCTGGGCGACGACCGAGGCTCGGCGGGGCACTGATCCCCGGGACCCGGCCGAGGTGCAGGTCGGCGACGTGGTGCCCGAGGTCGTGAAGGGCCCGATCGACCAGATCACGATGACGGCCTACTACGCCGGCTGCATCGGCTCGCCCGGCTACAAGGCGGGCGAGATCTCGTGGCTGTACCGCACGTGGGCCGTCGAGGAGCCGGAGCGGCTGCCGAACAACTACGACCCCACGTACTTCAGCGAGCGCGTGCTGCCCAGCCTCGGGCACCAGGACCCCGAGGTGGCCAAGGAGATCGGCATGCCCGGCGCGTACAACAACGGCCCGCAGAAGTGCGGCTGGATGGCGCACCCCGTGCTGAACTGGATGGGTGACGCCGGTTCGCTGCGCGAGTTCTCCGTGCGCCTGCGCCGTCCCGACATCTTCGGCGACACCGTCTGGTGTGGCGGCAAGGTGACCGAGGTGCGGGACAACGCCGAGGTGCTGATCGCCTTGTCCGCGCGCAACCAGCTCGGCGAGCAGACCGCCGAGGGCAGCGCCCTGGTGCGCTTGAGCTGAACCCGGCGGGCGGCGCGGTGTGCGCGCCGCCCGCCGGCACTTCGTCAGTCCACCGGAGTGGCGAGCGGGGTGCCGACCGTCCCCTTGCGACGAACGGACTCCGTCACCAGGAACACCGCCACGAACGACACCGCGGCCATCAGCGCGAGGTACAGCGCGATCGCGTTGGCCGACTGGAACTCGGCGAACAACGACGTCGCGATGATGGGCGCGAGAGCACCGCCGGCGACCGCGCCGATCTGGTACCCCACCGAGACACCCGAGTAGCGGACGCGGGCACCGAACATCTCGGAGAACAACGCCGGGCACGGGCCGTAGGTGAGGCTGAAGATGACCTGCGCGACGACGAGCGCCACGGTGATCAGCACCGGCGAGCCGGTATTCACCAGCAAGAACATCGGGAAACCCCACACCGCCAGCCCCGCGGCGCCGCTCAGGAACACCCTGCGGCGGCCGACGCGGTCGGACAACGCGGCGGCGGCCGGGATCGTCAGGCCCGAGGCGACCGCGGAGATCAGCACGGCCACCAGGATCGTGCCGCGCGGCACGCCCAGGGCCTGCGTGGCGTACGACAGGATGTAGACGGTGAGCAGGTAGTACGCGCCGCCGTTGATCACGGTCGCGCCGGCGGCGAGCAGGATCTGCTTCGGGTGCGAGCGCAGCAGTTCCAGCAGCGGAGCGCGCCGCTGCGCCGGCTCCTCCGCGGGCGCGGCATGGGTTTCCGACGCGCGCGACTGCGCGTAGAGCCCGACGGCGATGAGCAGGATGCTGAGCAGGAACGGGATCCGCCAGCCCCACGACAGGAACGCGTCCTGCGAAAGCGCGGCCGAGAGGATCAGGAACATCACGTTGGAGAAGATCAACGCGATCGGCACGCCGAGCTGCGCGAAGCTGCCGTAGAACCCACGTTTGCCCTCCGGCGCGCTCTCCGTGACCAGCAGCACCGCGCCGCCCCACTGCCCGCCCAGCGCGAGGCCCTGGACCAGCCGTAGCACCACGAGCAGGATCGGCGCGGCCACGCCGAGCGTGGCGTACGACGGCAGCAAGCCGATCGCCGTCGTGGCACCGCCCATGATCATCATGGCCGTGACCAGCGCCGGTTTGCGGCCGAACTTGTCACCGAAGTGCCCGAACACGGCCGCCCCCACGGGCCGGATCAGGAACCCGACGGCGAACGTGCTGAACGCGAGCAGCGTCCCCGCGACGGAATCGACCGACGGGAAGAACAGTTTGTTCAGCACCAGCGCCGAAGCCGACGCGTAGATGAAGAAGTCGTACCACTCGATGGCCGAACCGGCGACGCTGACGAGGATGTTCTTTCTCATCTGCCGCGGCGGCGGGGACACCTGACTCATGGGGGAACTCCGTTGTTCAGGGGACGGGGAAAGCGCTTCACCGGCCGAGCGAGGCCAGGGCGCGCCGGTGTTCGATCAGGCCGACCAGGCCGTCGACCACGGCGGTAAGGATCGCCGGCGACGGCGAACCCGCCGGCAGCTCGCCGTCGGCGAGGGCCTGGTGGGCGTGGGGCAGCACGAACTCGGGCTGGCCGAGAGCGTCGGCGTTCATCTTGTGCAGCACCGAGCGCAGGTTCAGCTGAGCGCGAATGGTGCCCAGCGGCCCTTGCGAAGCGCCGATGATCGCGACGGGCTTGTGTTCCAGCACCGGACCTTCGGCCACGGGGCGGGAAAGCCAGTCCAGCGCGTTCTTCAGCACGCCGGGCATGGCCGCGTTGTACTCCGGGGTCGCGATGAGCACCCCGTCGGCCGCGCGGATCCGGTGGCGCAGCTGCGCGACGGCGGACGGGGCCGGGTGTTCGTCGTCCTCGTTGAACAGGGGGATCGCCGCCAGGTCACCGAAGACGTCGAACGTGAGCTCCGGCGGCGCGAGCCGCGTGACCGCCGTGAGCAGGCGCGTGTTGAGGGAATCCTTGCGGAGGCTTCCCGACAGCGCGAGGATCGTCAAGTTCGACAAGGGTTTTCTCCAGTCAGGAATCTTCCGGGTCCATCGACCACAGCTCGGGGAACGGCACCTCGATCGCCGTCCGCGCCAGCCAGTCGAGGCCGCTCGAGCCGTAGTAGCCGGGCCGGTGGCCGAACGAGCGGCGCGTGGCCACGAGGTGAAGGTGCTTGTACTCGGCGTAGCCCTCCGCGATCTTCATCAGGGCCTCACCGCAGGACCGCAGGTCCACCAGCGCGGGGTCACCGCCGTAGAAGACCGTGGTCCACGCGCGCACCAAGTCGGGGTGCGGCTCGTGTTCCTCCTGCGGGTCACGCTTGGCGACCGAGTCCGGAATGGACAGCCCACGCCGGCTCAGCAGCGCCAGCGCCTCGTCGTAGACGCTCGGCTCGCGCAGGGTCGTCAGCAGCGCCGAGTGCTCGGCCGGCATCGACGACACGGGGTCGGCCAACGCGTGCGGACGGATGCCGAGCAGGAACACCAGCTCGCGGTACTTCCACGACTGCAGCGACGAGGACTTGCCGTGGACGGAGCCGAGGCCGTTCTTGATCGGCAGGAAGTCGCCGACGGTCATCCACTCCAGCGATTTCCACGACGCGTTGAGGCCGGCGAAATGGTCCGCCGCTCGCCGCAGAGCCGCCGCGGCTGACGGGGTCTCACCGTCCCGGAAGTGCCTCGCGGCGAAGCGCAGCTCGGTGGTGATGAGGCCGAAGTACAGCTCCTGCACCTGGCACACCACGAGGAACGACCGCTCGCCCTCCAAGTCGGTCACCGGCTCCTGCAGCGTGTGCAGCACGTCGGCCTTGAGGTAAGAGTTGTACGCGGTCATGTCGTGACCTCCTCGGGCAGGGACAGGAACCGCGCGGCGTTGCCGCCGAGCAGCAGGCCGCGTTCGGTTTCGGACAGGAACTGTGCCTTTCGCACCACCTGGCCCACCGGCCGTTCGCCCAGCGGGTACGGGTAGTCGCTGCCGAGCAGGATGTTCTCCACGCCGAGCACGTCGACCAGCAGCCGCAGCGCCGACGGGTCGAACACCACGCTGTCCACGGAGAACCGGCCGAGGTAGCTCGACGGCGGGTTGGCCGAGCCACCGATCACGTCGTGGCGCTCGTGCCAGGCGTTTTCGAGCCGGCCGAGCCAGAACGCGAACGAGCCACCACCGTGGGCGAAGCAGATCTTGAGCGTCTCGGGCACCTGGTCGAACACACCGCCGAGGATCATCGCCAGCAGCGAAAGGTGCGTCTCGGCGGGCATGCCCGTGAGCCACTGCGACATCCAGCGGCCCAGCCGCGGCGAGCTCGGCATGTCCCACGGATGCACGAACACCGGCACGCCCTTGGCCGCGCAGTGCTGCAGGAACGTGACGATGCCGGCGTCGTCGAGGTCGCGGTCGCCCACGTGGTTGCCGATCTCGACACCGCGGTGACCGGCGGCGAGGCAGCGGTCGAGCTCTTCGCACGCGAGATCCGGGTCCTGCAACGGAACCTGGCAGAACGGCAGCAGCCGTCCGGAGGCCGGCTCGCAGATCTCCAGGGCGAGGTCGTTGAAGACCTTCGCGATCCGCACGGCCTCGGCGGGCGTGCGGTCGTAGGAGAAGAACACCGGTGTCGGCGAGACGACCTGCACGTCGACCCGGTCCTCGCCCATGTCGCGCAGCCGCTCGCCCGCGTCCCAGCAGTTGGCGAGGATGCGCCGGAACTCGCGCGAGCCGACCATGATGGTCGCCTCGCGCTCGTTCTCGACGCGCAGCCACGGCAGAGTGCTCTCCTGTCCCGGGCCGGCTTCGCCCAGCTGCGGCCAGCCGCGCGGGACGTAGTGCGTGTGGACGTCGATCACCTGCGGCATCAGAGCGCGGACCTTCCTGGGTGCACCACGGCGCAATTGGCACACTTGCGCAGGGACTCGTCGTTGTAGAACTGCTCGAACACCGGCGGCAGATCCGCGACGATGTCGCGCACCTGGAGTTCGACCTCGTGCACGAGGTGTTCGCAGTTGAGGCAGTACCACTGGAACTTCTCCAGCGTGCCCTCTTCGCGGACGCGCTCGATCACGACACCGATCGAGCCGGTCTCCGGGCGCTGCGGCGAATGGGGCACGTTGCCGGGCAGCAGCCACATGTCACCCTCGCGCACGTGAACGGTCTGCTGGCCGTCGTCGGTCATGACGTTCACGTGCATGTTGCCCTTGACCTGGTAGAACCACTCCTCGTACGGGTCCACGTGGAAGTCGGTGCGCTGGTTGGGCCCGCCGACGACCTGCACGATGAAGTCGCCCGTGCGTTCCCACATCTGCTTGTTGTTGACCGGCGGCTTGAGCAGGTGCTGGTGTTCTTCGACCCACGCGGCGAAGTTGAAAACGGGGTTGATGTCGGTCATTTCAATTCCCTCCACTGGATTCACGCGGCACGTGGGCGACGGCCTGGATCTCGATGAGCAGGTGCGGATGCGGCAGCTGGTGCACGGCGACGGTGGTCCGCGTCGGGCCGTTCTCGTCGAAGTAGCGGCCGTAGACCTCGTTGTAGCCGCCGAAGTCGTTCATGCTGACCAGGTAGCTGGTGACCTGCACGACGTCGTCGAGGCTCGCCCCGACGGAGCCGAGGATGTCGCCGATGTTGTCCAGCACAGCGGCGGTCTGCACGCGGATGTCGAGCGTCGTGGTGCCGAACTCGTCGGCCTCCGCGCCGGCGAACGTGTTGTCCGGCAGGCGGCTGCTCGTGCCGGAGACGAAAACGAAGTCGCCGGCGCGTTTCAGGTGGGGGAACCGGCCGCGGGGTTTGGCCTTGTCGGCGAGCGTTTTGGCTTCGGTCATCGGGGTTCTCCCTGGTCTGCGACGGAGAAGCGGGCCCGGCCGAGGCCGGAGACGGTGGCGCTGACGTGGGTGCCCGCGGTGAGCGCGACCGCGGGAGTCGCCGCGCCGGCGAGCAGGACGGTGCCCGCGGTGAGCGGGAGACCGTAGCGCTGCGCCATGCGGACGGCGGCGGGAATGGCCCGCAGCGGGTCGCCGAGGATGGCGGCGGTCGAGCCGGCGCCGGCGATGCGTCCGTCCACTTCGAACACCACGCCGCGGTTGTCGAGGCCGGCTTCGAGCGGCTGCCACTGCCCGAGCACGACGGCGGCGGCCGAGGTGTTGTCTGCGACGACGTCGGCGAGGGAGAACTTGAAGTCGCGGTAGCGGGAGTCGATCACCTCGATCGCGGGGGCGACCGCGTCCACGAGGCCAGGCCCGGGAGCTTCGCCGGGCTCGACGTCGCGGCTCAGGCGGAACGCGACCTCCGGCTCGGCGCGGGGGTGGATGAGATCGCCGAGATCGAGCTCGTCACCGTCGGCCAGGACCATGCCCGAGGTGAGGCGGCCGATGATGACGTCGTCGACGCCCATCTGCGCGGCCTTGGCCTTGCTGGTGAAACCGAGCTTGACGCCGAAGTGGCGCTCCCCCCGGGCGAGGCGGCGTTCAACCAGCTCCCGCTGGACGGCGTAGGCGTCGTCCAGCGACAGTTCGTGGTCCGCGGACAGCTGTGCACACGGCTTGCGGGTGGTGGCGGCTTCGTCGAGCCGCGCCGCGAAGTCCTCGATCACGCCGGGGCCGCCTCTCGCTTGGCCACGAGGTCGAGCGCGACGTCGACCAGCATGTCCTCCTGGCCGCCGACGAGGCCGCGTTTGCCGGCTTCGAGCAGGATCGCGCGGACGTCGAGGTCGTAGCGGCCGGCGACGCGTTCGGCGTGGAGGAGGAAGCTGGAGTAGACGCCGGCGTAGCCCAGCGTCAGCGTCTCGCGGTCCACCCGCACCGGGCGGGTCTGAAGTGGACGGACGAGGTCTTCCGCCGCGTCCTGCAGACCGAACAGGTCGCAGCCGTGGTCCCAGCCGAGCAGATCGGCGACGGCGATGAACGCCTCGATCGGTGTGTTCCCAGCGCCTGCGCCCTGGCCGGCCAGCGACGCGTCCACCCGGTACGCACCGTGCTCGACGGCGGTGACGCTGTTGGCCACGGACAACGACAGGTTCTCGTGGGCGTGGATGCCGATCTGCGTGTCCGCGTCGAGGACTTCGCGGTACGCGTCGATCCGCGCGGCGACGTCCTGCATGGTCAGGCGGCCACCGGAGTCGGTGACGTAGACGCAGTGCGCGCCCGCGTCTTCCATGATCTTCGCCTGCTTGGCCAAGTCCTCGGGCGGGTTCATGTGGCTCAGCATGAGGAACCCGGCGACGTCCATGCCGTTGTCGCGGGCCCAGCCGATGTGCTGGATCGCGATGTCGGCCTCGGTGCAGTGCGTCGCGATGCGGACGCTGGCGACACCGAGGTCACGCGCGGCCCGCAGGTCTTCGATCGTGCCGACGCCCGGGAGCAGCAACGTGGTGAGCTTGGCGTTCTTCACCACCTCGGCGGCCGCGGCGATCCAGCCCGCGTCGGTGGCCGCGCCGTGGCCGTAGTTCACGCTCGACCCGGCGAGCCCGTCGCCGTGCGCGACCTCGATGGCCGCCACGCCCGACGCGTCCAGCGCGGCGGCGATCGTGCGCACCTGCTCGACGCTGTAGCGGTGGGCGATGGCGTGCATTCCGTCGCGCAGCGTCACATCCTGCACGTAGATCTTGCCGGTCATCGAAGGGCTCCTTCCGCGGCGACCTGCACGAGCCGTTCCGCGGTCCGCAGCGCGGCCGAGGTCATGATGTCGAGATTCCCGGCGTATTCCGGCAGGTAGTGCCCGGCGCCGGAGACCTCCAGGAACACCGCCACCTTCACCCCGCGGAACGCGCGCCCGAGCGCCGGCAGGAACGGCTCGTCCACGCGGTCGAACTGCACGCGCTGCTTGAGGCGGTAGCCCGGCACGTAGTCCTGCACGCGCGCGACCATGGCCTCGACGGACGCGCTGACGGCGGACTCATCGATTTCGGACTGTTCGACAAGGCAGAACACCGTGTCCCGCATGGTGATGGGCGGGTCGGCCGGGTTGAGCACGATGATCGCCTTGCCGCGCCCGGCGCCGCCGACGGTTTCCAGCGCCCGCGCTGTGGTCTCGGTGAACTCGTCGATGTTCGCCCGGGTGCCCGGGCCGGCGGACTTGGCCGCGATCGTCGCCACGATCTCCGCGTACGCCACCGTGGCCACCGCCGAGACGGCGGCCACGATCGGCGTCGTCGCCTGGCCACCGCAGGTGACCATGTTGACGTTGGGCGCGCCGAGGTGCTCGTCGAGGTTCACGGTCGGCACCACGTACGGCCCGATGGCCGCGGGCGTCAGGTCCACCAGCCGCTTGCCGTGCGCGCTGAGGACCTCGTTGTTGTGCCGGTGCGCGCCGGCCGACGTCGCGTCGAAGACCAGCCGGATGTCGGCGAACTCGGGCAGGGCGACCAGCCCGGCCACGCCCTCGTGCGACGTCGCGATGCCGAGCCGGCGCGCCCGCGCGAGGCCGTCGGAGCCGGCGTCGATCCCGACCATCGCCGCGACTTCGAGCTCGCTCGAAAGCCGTTTCACCTTGAACATCAGGTCGGTGCCGATGTTGCCCGACCCGATGATCGCCACCGGGGTGCTCATGCGCGTTTCCCTCCGTCCGGCCCGGCGGTGAACCCGACGCGGACCTCTCCGATGTCTTCGAACCGGGCCACGTAGCTCCCGGGCGCCGTCACGGGCACCATCGGTCCCCACGCGCCGGCCAGCACCACTTCCCCCGCCCGCAACGGCTCGCCGCGGCGCGCGACCTCCTGCGCGAGCCACGCGACAGCGACGGCAGGCGAGCCGAGGCAGGCCGCGCCGACGCCGGTCGAGATCGGCTCGCCGCCGTGTTCCAGCACCATGCCGAGCCCGGCGAGGTCCACTTCGGACAGTTTCACCGGCCGAGTGCCCAGCACCAGCGCACCGCTGGACGCGTTGTCCGCCACCGTGTCCGTGATCCGGATGTTCCAGTCGGCCACGCGCGAGTCGACGATCTCGATCGCCGGCAAAACGAAGTCCGTGGCGCGCAGGACGTCGACCACCGTGGCGCTGCCCGGCAGGTCGGCGCCGAGCACGAACGCGACTTCGCCTTCGACGCGCGGCTGGCAGAAACGGTCGAGCGGAACCTCCGCGCGGTCGCCGAACACCATGTCGTCGAGCAGCACGCCGAAGTCGGGCCGGTCGACGCCGAGCTGGCGCTGCACCGCCTTCGACGTCAGCCCGATCTTGCGGCCGACCACCCGCGCGCCACCCGCGACCTTGTCGGCGATGATCCGGCGCTGCACCTCGTAGGCGGCATCGACGTCGTCCTCGCCGAGCAGCTCGCGCACCGGCGCGACGGGCTTGCGGTCGCGTTCGGCCTGCAGCAGGAGCTCGGCCACGGCCCCGATCGCCGCGTTCACAGCGCCACGCACACGTTGGTCGGCTCGGTGTAGAAGTGCAGCGAGTGCACACCACCCTCGCGGCCGATGCCCGAAAGCCCGTTGCCACCGAAGGGCGATCGCAGGTCACGCAGGTACCAGGTGTTGACCCACGACATGCCGACGCGCATGGCGCCCGCGACGCGGTGGGCGCGTTCGAGGTTCGTGGTCCACACGGCGGCGGCGAGGCCGTAGTCGCTGTCGTTGGCCAAGCGGATCGCCTCTTCCTCGGTGTCGAACGGCACGAGCGCCGCGACCGGGCCGAAGATCTCCTCGCGCAGCACGCGGTGGGCGTTGTCCAGCCCGGTCCACAACGCGGGGCGCACCCAGGCGCCGCCTTCGAGGTCGGGGCCGAGGTCCGGGATTCCGCCGCCGGCCAGGAGCTTCGCGCCCTCCTGCTCGGCGATCTCGTAGTAGGAGAGCACTTTCTCGCGGTGCTGGCGGGAGATCAACGGCCCAGTGGTGGTGTTCGGATCGTCCGGGCGGCCGAAGCGCAGGGACTCGGCGCGTTCGGCGAGGCCGGCGGCGACCTCGTCGAAGATGCCGCGCTGCACGTAGATCCGCTCGGTGCACAGGCAGATCTGGCCGGTGTTGGTGAACGTCGAGCGGGCGAGGCCGTCGACGGTCTTGCCGAGCTCCGCGTCGTCGAACACCACGGCCGCGTTCTTGCCGCCGAGCTCGAACGACACCGGCAGCACGCGCGGCGCCACGGCCTGCATGATCGCCGAACCCGTGCGGGATTCGCCGGTGAAGGTGACGCCGTCGATGCCCGGGTGGTTCGTGAGGAACTCGCCGGCCGAGGCGGGGCCGAAGCCGTGGACGACGTTGAACACGCCGTCGGGCGCGCCGGCCTCGGTGATGAGCTCGGCCAGCAGCGTCGCGCTCGAGGGCGTCTCCTCCGACGGCTTCACCACCACGGCGTTGCCCGCGGCCAGGGCCGGCGCGACCTTCCAGGTCAGCAGCAGCAGCGGCAGGTTCCACGGCACGATCACCGCGACCACGCCCAGCGGCTTGCGCAGCGCGTAGTTCAGCGCGCGCCCGGCCGGGCCTTCGGTGAGGAACGAGTCGAGCCCGGCCGACGCGATCGTGTCGGCGGCGGCCCGGAAGTTGGCCGCCGCGCGCGAGACGTCGAGGCGGCGGGCCAGGTCCTGCGGCTTGCCGGTGTCGGCGACCTCGGCCGCGAGCAGGTCGTCGAACCGCTCGTCGATGCGGTCGGCGATCTTCCGGAGCAGCCGCGCCCGTTCGGCGTCGGAGGTGCGGCCCCACGCGCCGTCGAGGGCGGCCCGGGCGGCGCGCACCGCGCGGTCGACCACCGCCTGGTCGGCCTCCTCGACCTGGGCGACCAGGGTCCCGTCGACCGGGCTGACCTTGTCGAACAGGTCACCACCGCTGTCGGTGAACCGCCCGTCCACGAAGCTCTTGAGCACCGTCATGTCCGCCTTCCCGCGTGGCTGTGATCCCTGCCCATCGTCGCGACCTCCAGCTATGCCTGACAAATGCCAAAGCCTTAAGTTGATATGTGCATATGGCTATAGTCGCTCGGTATGACCCCTCGTGAGCTGCCGCGACTGCTCGACGGCCGGATGAAGTTCCGCCACTTGGTGCTGCTCGACGCCATCTCGCGGCGCGGCACGATCGTCGGCGCGGCGGCCGAGCTGCACGTGACCCAGCCCGTGGCCACACGCGGGCTGCGGGAGCTGGAGGAGATCCTGGAGGTCGAGCTCTTCCAGCGCGGCCCGCGCGGCCTCACCCCCACCGTCTACGGCGAGGCCTTCACCGAGCACGCGCGCGCGATCCTCGCCCAGGCCCGCCAGGCCGCCCGCCACGTCGTGGAGCTGGCGGGCGCCGAACGCGGCACCGTGGTGGTCGGGACGCACCTGTTCGGCTCCAACGTGCTGCTCCCGCGGGCCATCGCGGCGTTGAAGGCGGAACGGCCGAACCTGACGGTGGCCGTGCGCGACGGGACCCCTGAGTCGCTGCTGGTGGAGCTGAGCGCGGGCCGGCTCGACCTGATCGTCGGGCGGCTCACGCAGATCTCCGACGAGGGGTTCCTGCGCCGCAAGCTCTACGACGAGTCCGTGGTCCTCGTGGTCCGCGCCTCGCACCCGCTGGCCGCCGCGAAGACCGTGGACCTCGCGACGGTCGCCGGGTACCCGTGGATTCTGCCCGGTCCGGAGACGGCTTTGCGGCGTGAGCTCGAGGAGCTGTTCCACAGCAACGACGTGCTCCTGCCCGCCAACCGCGTGGAGGCGACTTCGTTCCTCACCGTGCGCCAGCTGCTGCGCGACACCGACGTCGTGGCCGCGCTGCCGCGCCTGATCACCGAGGAGGACCCCGGAATCGCGCGCCTGCCCTTGTCGCTCGAACCGATCGGCCACAGCGTCGGCATCACCATGCCGGCGGCCGGCACGCCCACGCCCTCGGCAAGCGCGCTGATCGACAAGCTGGTGGCCGAGGCCGTCCAGGTGACCCGCCGGTTCAGCCCTGCTTCGTGACCCGGGGACGTTCGAGCTGGTCACCGAGGTCGTGGTAGGCCGACTTGTGCCAGACGAGCGGCTGCAGGTCCTCCCGCGGCGTCGACCCGTAGTCCAGCGACTCGCCCACGAAAATCGTGTGGTCCCCACCGTCGTACGCGGCCCACTTCCGGCACACGAACCACGCCAGCGCGCCACCCACCGTCGGACACCCGTGGTGCAGATCCATCTCCACGTCCACCGCCACACTCCACGGCTGGCGCGCGTAGAAATCGGCGATCGCCCCTTGGTCCTGGCCCAGGATGCTGAGCCCGAAGTGCCCGTCCGTGCCGTGCAGCAACTGATGCATCCGCCCCGGCTTGTTCACACTCACCGCACACAACGGCGGATCCAACGACACCGACGCGAACGAGCTCGCCGTCATCCCGTGCACCCCGCCGTCCCCGTCCACGACCGTCACCACCGACACACCGCTCGGGAAGTGCCGCAACGCCCGCCGGAACTTCAACGCGTGCGGATCGGTGGGGGCGTAAGTGCTGCGCGGTGTTCCCACGGACGTCCTCCTCGACTTCACCCGCCTCTGACCAGCGGTGATGGTTTATCCATCGTCACTGCCGGAGGCATACCCGTCCAATGCCGATCCTCGCCATGGCCATGTCTGAACGGTCATACTCGCGCTGCGTTAGCGTCGATCCCCGTGGCCAACCTCCTCATCCTGCGCGGCCCCTCCGGCGCAGGCAAAACCACAACGGCCCTCGCCCTGCGCACCCACTGGGGCCGCGGCACGGCCCTGATCCAGCAGGACGTGGTCCGCCGCCAGATCCTGCGCGAGCACGACGTGCCAGGCGGCGTGAACATCGGCCTCATCGACGTGATGTGCCGCCACGCTTTGGGCGCCGGCTTTGACGTGATCCTCGAGGGCATCTTCCACGCCGACCGCTACGGCGCGATGCTGCGGCGTTTGATCGCCGACCACCACGGTCCCACGCTGGCCTGCTTCTTCGACGTCCCGTTCCCCGAAACCGTCCGCCGCCACACGACGCGCCCGCTGGCTGCGGAATTCACGCCGGACGACATGCTGAGCTGGTACGTCCCGGACGACCGGCTGCGCGTTCCCGGCGAGGTGGTTCTGGGCGACGATTTGACATTGGAGGACACAGTGGAGCGAATCACTGCGGCTTTCCCCAGATCGGACTGAGCGATCCAGCTGACCGATGCGAGCAGATTCTTGCCGGGTGCCACCCGCCACGCGCTCTCCCGGGCTTGGTGGTACGCCTGTCGAACCAGGTCGGCCACGGCTGCGTGAAGTCGAGCTCGGCGTGGTGGTTTACGTCCGCCTCGCCGTAGAAGTGACCGTCGTCCTCACGTCGCCACAACCCGAAGGACAGCGTCACCTGGTCGCCCGCAAGTCAGCCAAGACCTCCGCAACCCACTCCGTACGGTGCTATCGTCGGCGGCCAGCAACTCGATCAGCGCGCCGATCGCGCGATTGTCGCACAACTTTTGGAAGATCTCGATGGCGCATAACCAGGGTGCGGACGAGGGAATTGTTGGCTGTCGGGGAGGGTGATTCTCGGCGTTTTGACCAGCCGATACCCGCCTACATCGGCCAGCCATCAGGCAAGTGGTGCGGGGTTTTCCGTCTACCCAACTTAGCCACCTGACAAAGCCGTCGATATCTCCGGCCAACCTTCCCCCGGCCGGCCCCCGGCGAAGCACTTTCTTCTACGGGACTTGCTTTGTGTCAAGGCACTCTTTCCCGCCTTGACACAAAGCAAGTCCCGTAGAACCATTGAGCGCAGCGGGGGCTAGCCATCTGCATCTTCTTTTATTCTTTTGATCTTTGGCTTTTAAAGATCAAAAGAATAAAAGAAGACCTGCGAATAGCTCCCCGAAGTTCAATTGTCACGACGGCTCGGGGTAGCTTGTCAATGCGGGAAAGAGTACCTTGACAAGCTACCCCGAGCCGTGTTGGTTCACCTTCGTCGGGGGCCGGCCGGGGGAAAGGTCGGGGGGTTGGTTGAGGAGATCTTGGGTCGGGTGGGCCCGCTGTCTGTTGGGTGGGTGGGTTTGGCTGGCGTTGAGCGGATGGTCCAGGGAAGTCGGGTGGGTGGTTCAGAAGAACCAGGCGACCGGTTCGTGGCCGCGGTCCACTACGTCGCTGAATCGTCCGCCGAGGAAGCCCAGGGGTTTGCCTTCCCGGGAGCAGACCTTCGATACCTCGCCGATCACGACCTCGTGGTCGCCGGCTGTGAGCGCGCGATAGACCGAGCATTCCAGGTGCGCCAGTGCGTCCGGGATTACCGGAACCTCGTGCGCTCCCGTTTTCACTGGTAGACCTGAAAAGTGGTCCTCGCCGCGTCGTGCGAAGCGGAGGGCGAGTTGTTCCTGGCGGGTGGACAGTACGTTGAGCGCGAAGCGATCCGCCGAGAGGATGGCGTCGGTGGTGCGGGCGCCGGTTGTCAGGCAGACGAGTATCAGGGGTGGGGAGAGCGACACCGAGGTCAGTGAGTTCACTGTCATCCCGTGGGGAATGCCGTCCAATGCCGTGGTCACCACTGCGACCCCGGTGGCAAAGTGGCCCATCGCGGTGCGCATCGCCGGCGCGTCGACGGGGCCGGAGGCGGGTGTGCAGTCGGGCGGCATGGTGGTCATGCGCGGTAGCGGACCTCGAAGGTGAGCACACCCTCGTCGGTGCGCCAGGGGCCGTGGGGCATGCCCGGCGGACGGCAGGCGTACATGCCTTTGGTGAAGGTCTGACCCAAGGTGAGGTCGGTGAACGAACCCTCCAGGATGTAGACCTCCTCCCAGAAGTCGTGAGACTGGACGCCCATCGGTGACGAGTCCGCGCCCGGGGCGTATCGGAGGATGCGGGTGGCGACGCCCGTTGCCTCGTCCGTGGACAGGACGCGTTCGGTGATGAGGGGGTCGTCGCCCTTGCAGACGGTGAAGTCGACCTCGGTCACCGGGAAGAACTCGTGTTCGGGTTTGGTCACTGGTCCTCCTCGGAGTAGCCGGCGAGGAAGCGGTCCACTTCGGACAGGGGGCCGTCGAAGCCGTAGTTGCGGAAGGAGTAGCCCTTCACCACGAAGGGCGCGCCGGCGTAGAAGAGTTCGTACTGGTGGTGGCGGCCGGCGAACTCGCTGCCGACGGCATCCCAGACGAGTTTGAACAGTTTCACGCGGTCGGCGGCCGGGGTGCCCGGGCTGTAGATGTAGCGGTCGATGTCGGCGCGCGTTTCCGGGGTGGTCATGTCGGCGACGCTGGAGGGGACTTGCAGCACGCCGCCGCCGACGAGGTCGCGGAGGGTGGCCAGGACGCGGGGGTACAGCTCCGACTGCAGGCCCATGGCGCCGTACAGTGCGCGGCTGCCGGGGCGCCAGAGGCCGGCCGAGTCGGGCTCCGCGGTGTACTCGGCGGCCAGAACCGCGGACTCCACAAGGGACACCAGGCTGGCCAGCTCACCGAGTTTCTCCACGACGCCGGGGAACTTGTCGACGCCGTTGACCGCCGCGACCTTGCGCGCCAGGCCGGCCAGGAACTGCAGCTTCACCGAGAACCGGATCTGCGCCTGCCAGTTGCCCAGCACGTGCGCGCCCGTCGCGAAGAACTGGTTGCGGACGCCGGCGACGTCGCGGTAGAGGAACACGCGGTCCCACGGCACGAACACGTCGTCGAAGATCAGCAGCGCATCGGTCTCGTCGAAGCGCGTGGTGAGCGGGTAGTCGTAGTGGCTGGTCGCGGCGGGCGCGTAGGGGCGGCGGCAGTAGAGCTTGAGGCCCTCGGTGTCCACGGGCAGCACGAAGCTCAGCGCGAAGTCCGTGTCCTCCGGCGTCAGCGGCTTGATGCACGACACGAGGATCTCGTCGGCGACCGGACCGCCCGTGGCCAGCATCTGCGCGCCCCGCACCACGATGCCGTCGGCGCGCTCCTCGGAGACGCCGACCTGCACCAGGTCACCGTCCCACGCGCTCGCCGTGGTGGCGCGCGAAACCTGCGGCGGGATGATCGCATACGACAGGTACAGGTCCTCCTCGACGACGCGCTTCTGGAACGCCGTCACGTTGGCCGCGTAGTCGCCGAACACGTCCGGGTGCGAGGCGAACGCGGCCAGGAACGCACCGACGTGGTCGGGACTGCGGCCCACCCAGCCGTGGGTGTGGCGGGCCCAGGTGGTGGCGGCCTCACGGAACGCCGTGAGGTCCTCGCGGCTGCGCGGGGCGGTGAACAGCCGGTTCACCACGTCGCCGTTCGGCCCCGGCCGAGTCATGCCGGACGCGGGGTCGGCGGCGAGGTCGAACAGCTCCGACACGGTTTTCGCGATCGGCGCGAACGCCGGGTGCCGGGCCACGCCGTCCACGCGCTTGCCGTCGAGGTAGACGCGCCGTCCGTCGTCGATGGCGTTCAGATACTGCGATCCGGTGCGCATCAAGCCTTCCTTCGCTGGGTTTCATGGGTCAGGGTTTCGCCCGCTGCGACCCCGAAGAGTCCACACCGGACTCCTCAACGGACGGTCAGTCCCGCCCCGCCTCGATGAACTTGCGCGCCGTCAGCTCGGGATTCGCCAGCAGCACCTCGTGGCTGCCCTCCATCCCGATCAGCCGGAACATCACGAGCCGATTGGACAGCCGCGGATGCCGCCCCCACTCGCCCTGCGTGATGTCGTTGTCCTCCGACGGCGCCAGGTAGCTGAACGCCTGCGGCACCTTGTCCCAGCCGGTCATGTCGGCCGGGTCGGTGAAGGCGCTCCACGGCTGCGGGCGCAGCACGTCGTACACGCGCTTGGCCTCCTCCGCCGAGGCGTCGCCGTAGAACGCGTCGCGCCACACAGGGAACGGCAGCACGACACCGCCGTCGGTGCGTTCGTCGTAGCTCGCCTGGAGCGCGGCGACGAGGTGCGGCGGGATCTCGTCGACGAGCGCCCGGCCGTGCGCCGGCACGAACGCGGCGAAGTAGACCAGCCGCCGCATCCGTTCGGGCAGCTCGATCGCCACACGGGAGATCACGTAACCGCCCCAGCTGTGCCCGACCAGCACAACGTCGGTCAGGTCGTGCTCGCGGATGTAGTCGACGATCGGCGCTGCGGCGCCGCGCAGGTCAACGTGCTTGTCGTCGTTTTCGCCGAGGCCGCCGGCCGTCGGGGTGTGGACCTCGTGGCCCGCGTCCTCCAAGTGCTTGCGGACGGGGTCCCACAGCTCCCCGAAGTGCCATGCTCCGTGCACCAGTACGAATCGCATCCGCCGCTCCGTTCTCACCATTGAGTGCGTACGGCACATGCTGCTGTCGGCGAGCGGCAACGACTATCGGTGAAGCGACGCGCGAGCATCGGATTCGCGCAACCTTCAGCGGCGGCCCAGCACCGCCGACGGCGTGACCCCGAACCGCGCCTTGAACTGCGCGGCGAACTCGCCCAGGTGGAAGTACCCGCATTCCGCCGCGACGCCGGTCACGGTCGTGGTCCCCGGCTCACCCGCCACGAGCAGCCGGCGGGCCCGGTCGAGCCGCTGACCCCGCAGCCACTGCCCGGGCGTCGTGTCGAGGTCCCGCCGGAACCCGGCTTGCAGGCTGCGCAGGCTCGTCCCGCTCCGCCGCGCGACCTCCGACAGGCTGATCGGCTCGGCGAGGTGGTCGAGCAGGTACTCCATCGCCCGCCTGACCTGCGCCGATGGCACCCGCCCTCGCTCGGCTTCCTCCTCGCGCAGCTGCGTGAGCAGGAACGACTCGATCACCAGCTCACCCAGCTGCTGCCCGACCTCCGGCCGCGCGCGCGGCCCCAGCGTCGGCAGGCTGACCACGCTCTCGAGCAGCCGGTACAGGAACGCGGGCTGCTCCGGCAGCGACAGCGAGAGGTCCACCGGCCCGGCAGTCGCGACACCGCGGATCCGGCGGGCCGTGCTCTCGACCCAGCGCCGGTCCATCCGCACGATCAGCTGGTCGAACGCGCTGTCGATGTCCAGCTTGAACTCGCGATACGGCCCGACGATCGCGGGCCGCCCCGGCGCGAGCTCCGCGGTGTCACGGCCGTAGGTGAACTTCGCGGACCCGGCGACGGGCAGCGTCAGCAGGAAGTTGTCCTCCTCGGGCACGGCGGGCGCCACCGTGACGTCGGCTCCGTAGCGCAGGCGGTTGAGCGAGATCGGGCCCGCCGAGAAGTGCTCCAACCGGGTCGACAGCCGCGCCTGGCGCGAATGCACCACGAGCCGATGCGGGCGCAACGCCTGCGTGCAGGCCTGCGTGACCTCGTCGGGATCGCCACTGGCCGCGAGCACATGCTGCGACACGCCGGCCAGGCCGGCCGCGAGCTGCGCTGCTGTCATGCCGCCTCCCGGTGCGTTGTCCCTCAGGACAACATCCCGGCTCGCGGTTGTCCAGCGGACCGAGAACCGGCCGCACTCGCCGATGGCTCGATGACATCGGTACGGAGCTGGGTCAACTGCCGAGGCGTCACGCCGCCCTGCCCGGAGGCGGCCAAACCGGACAGGAAAGGCAGCCAGGCCGTGGCCCCACGCCTACGGTGGCCCGATGAATCCGGCCGACTTGATCAACCAGCTGCTTGCTATCGGCACGAAGGAGCAAGCTCTGCT
This sequence comes from Amycolatopsis sp. 2-15, assembly GCF_030285625.1. Taxonomy (NCBI): domain Bacteria; kingdom Bacillati; phylum Actinomycetota; class Actinomycetes; order Pseudonocardiales; family Pseudonocardiaceae; genus Amycolatopsis; species Amycolatopsis carbonis. The sequence continues at coordinate 2,930,848 of NZ_CP127294.1, read as the reverse complement.
GGCTCCGCGCGGTTCAGAGGTGAGAGGGCGGGTCCAGAGCATCGGCGCCGCGCTCGACGAGGCCGGCGGCAAAGAACTGATGCTGCGAGCTCACGGGGTTATCCGCCAGAAACTCGGGCCCGTTCTGGCACGGCAGCTCGAAGCGGCCTGGGATGGCGTCGGTGACTGGCTTGGCTAAGCCCGATGCGGGTCATCGCTACACCTGCGGCCCGGCATCACCGTCGCTGAGACAGGACACCCGCGTCGCTCAAGCCGAAACCACGCCCAGCTCCGCCGCCGCGATGTCCGCCGCACCGGCGGCGTTCGGGTGGAAGGCGTCGTTCATCAACCCCGCGTCCGCCGCGGCGGCGAAGCTGCCCCAGCGGTCGAAGAGGTCGAGCACCGGCACGCTGTGGGCCTTCGCCACGTCGTACACGGCTTCGCGGTACGGGGACAAGTCGACCCATGCCGGATCGCCGGGGATCTGCGCTTCGAGGACCACGTCGCAGGTGGTCTCCAGTGCGGACACCATCGTGTCGAGGTTGGCCGCGTACCGGTCCGGTGCGACTGCCGTCTGCTCGTTGGCGTCGTTCGTCATCAACGCGATCAGGGCGAGATCCGGCGACCAGGCCACCACGTGGTTCAGCGCCGAGTACGCCGCGCCACCGGCGACCCAGTCGGCGGTCGTCGACATCGAGATGCCGAAGTCGCCGATCGTGATGCCGTCGACCGCTTCGATCCCGATGCTGCCGACCCGCAGTTCACCGGCGTCGCCGGCGACGGTGACCGTGACGGTGTGCCGTCCGGCGGTCAGCTTGGGGAGCGCGACGAGGTGTGTCGCCAGGCCGGCCGCACCGCTCACCCGGACCGGGGCGGGCTCGTCACCGTCGATCGCGATCGTGCACTCGCGCGAGTCCTGCGTGGTGATGACGCGGGCCAGGTAGTCGCCGGACTCCGCGACGAAGGCGGTGAGGGAGACCGAGCCACCCCCGGTCGCGGACGAGGCGAACGTGGTCAGCGCACCCGGCGCGAACTCGGACCAGGACCCGGTGAACGTCAGCCTCGAATCCGCCGTCATGGTGCGCGGGTTCAGGATCACCGACGCACCCCGCACCGGGAAGCCCCGAGCGGCCAGCATCCCGCCCATCACCACCGGCGGCGACTGCGTGGCAGGCTGGAGTCCCTGGCCGGCGCTGATGGAGTCGCCGATCTTCGCGTACCTGGCCGAACCGGTCCCGGCGACGGCGGCGGCCCGCTTCCAGCGCCAGCGTCGGATCGAGGCGGCAGTCATCCCGGACAGCTGCCGGCCGTCGTCGCATCCACCGGGATTGGCCGTGACCATCGTGCGAGCTCCTTCGTCGGGCGGAAGTCGACCCATAATCACACCCGCGCCGCCGCCCGGGCGTCCGAACCGGCACGTTGGTGAAGCCAGTGCGCGCGTGATGCCCGGTCGTCACCGTTAGGGTCGGGGCGTGTTCGTGAAGATCTGTGGCCTGAAGACGGCGGCCGACGTGACGTGCGCGGTCGAAGCGGGAGCGGACGCCGTGGGGTTCCTGCTGTGCGAAAGCCCGCGGCAGGTCACCCGGGCCGAGGCCGCACGGCTCGCGGCGGGCGTGCCCGGCGAGGTGCTCACGGTCGGGGTGTTGAAAGGCGTGCCGGTGGCGGAGGTCCGCGACGCCGTGGCCGAGACCGGGATCCGAGCCGTGCAGCTCCACGGCTCCGGGTACTCGCCGGCCGACTTCGCGGCGTTGCGGGACCTGCCCGTGCGGCTGATCCGTGCCACCTCGCTGCGCGAAGGAGCGGCGCCCAAGGTCGGCGAATACGGCGAGGACCTGCTGCTGCTCGACTCCCCCGACGCGGGCTCCGGCGAGACCTGGGACTGGTCGGCCGAGACCCCCGGCGGCGACTGGCTGCTGGCCGGCGGGCTCACCCCGGACAACGTGGCCGACGCCGTCGCCACCGTACGGCCGTGGGGAGTGGACGTCTCCAGCGGCGTCGAGTCCTCACGCGGCGTGAAGGACCAGACACTGATCCGAGCTTTCCTCGCCGCCGCAAGGAGTTCCTGACCGAGGACGACAGCGGGTGGGCGCCGATGACCACCCGCTGCCGGTGGATCACTTGGTCATGAACTCGTCCAGGCGCAGCGCCCGGTTCACGATGCGGACGTCACCGATCCAGCCGTGGAACACGTTGTCGATCGCGCCGCCGTACTCGTGGCCGCCGAGCAGCCAGGTGAGGCCGAGCGAGGCGATGCCGACCGAGTCGGTCGACGGGTTGTCGGCCACCGGCGAGCTTTCGATGTACGCCTTGGTGTGGTGGCCGTCGTTGACCACCGCGAGGTGCCACCACTGCTCCTCGGGCATGCCGTGGCTCCAGTTGGTGGTCGGGTAGGTCTGGCTGAGCGGGTAGCAGTTGAACTGCAGTTCACGACCGTTGTTCGTGGTCATGAGCTGGGCCACCGGCTCCTTGGGGTCGGTGTTCTTGCCGTGCTTGCCCGCGTCGCCGGCCGCGCCGCGGCGGACCAGCACCGGCATGTTGCCGTTGTTGCCGCCGTCCCAGTCGCGCGGGATCTTCACGAACGTCTCGATCGTGTAGCCGTGCTTGAACGTCTCGGCGTTCAGCGCCGCCTTCGCCGCGGTGGTGAGATACGCGCCGTGCAGTGGGTTCTTGCCGCCGACGAAGCGCAGGCTGGCGTGGCCCGGCTGGTCGGGGTGGTGGTCGTCGGACCAGGTCAGCGCACCGGGGACGGTGCCGGGGGTGGACGCGAGCGTGAGGTCGTTGCCGTTGCCGGACAGGTCCTTGACCTTCTGGGTCGTGGTGACCGGGCTGCCGGCCGCGGCGCGGTTGCCGTCGAAGCGCCAGTACGCGAGCGTGCCGGGCAGCAGGACCTTGTTGGCCGCGCGGGCCGGGCGCGTCTTCACCGGGATGAAGCCGGAGAAGCGCTGCTCGAAGTCGAACGGCATCGAGAACCGGTCGACGGCCGTGGTCAGCCGCGACTCCATGACCTCGAGGCGGTTGCGCTTCGCCGGGTCCTTCTCCAGGATCCACGGCGAGATCGTCTCGACGTCGATGGTGTTGCGCTCGAGGTCGAAGTGGTACAGGCGCAGCATGCCGCCACCGCTCATGTAGCGGTTCTGGTAATTCGTGATGTGCAGGTGCACGTCGTTGCCGGCCGTGTTCTTCTTCGTCAGGCGGCCCGAGGGCCAGTAGTGGCCGTTGAGCGTGAGGAAGATCTGGTCGTTGTCCTTGATCAGCGAGTCCCACACGGTCTGGCCGTAGTCGGTGATCTCGGCGTTGTTCTCGGGGTCACCCGACTCGTACGGGTAGACCTCGTCGCCGTAGGTCGGCGCGACGATCTCGTGGCAGGTCAGGATCACCGCCATCTTCGGGTGCGCCTTGATGACCTGGTTGGCCCACGCGAACCCGGCCGCCGACGTCCGCCAGTCCATGGCCAGCAGCAGCCAGTCACGCCCGGCCGCGTGGAACGTGTGGGCCGTGTTGTAGCCGCTGGCGTCCGAGCCGACGAACGACTTCTGGCCCTTGAACCGCTGCGGGCCCATCGTCTGCAGGTACGGCGTGGTGCCGCGCGTGTCGTCACCGGACACGTCGTGGTTGCCGGCGAGCACGCTGTAGGCGACGTTCCCCTTGTCGAGGATCTTGAACGTCTTGTCCACGGCCTGGAACGACGTGACGTCGGCGTCCTGCGTCACGTCACCGAGGTGCGCCATGAACACGATGTTGTTGTTCGGCGTGCCGCTGTTCTCGATCACGTACCGGAACGAGGCTTCCTGCGGCTCCGGGTTGAGGCTGTTCTGGCTGCCCCAGTAGAGGTACTGCGTGTCCGGCATCACGGCGACGGTGAACTGGAGGCTCTCGCCGTCCGGTTTCCATCTGCCACTGCCTCTGCTTGCGGTGTTCGCGGTGTCGGCCTCGGCCGGCGCGACGCCGAGCGCACCCAGCGCCGTGGCGCCGACGCCGGCGAGTCCCGCGTTGCGCAGGAAGGACCGTCGGTTCGGGCCCACCTGGTTTTCGCGCATGGTCTACCCCATTCAGGTTTCCAGGGAGAATTCTTCAACGCCCCGACGCTATTCACGGCTGTTTGAGCCAACACGAACACCAGGTGGCCTGTTCACGTCGGCTCCCTTACGTTGCGCACCCTTGAGACGCAGGTCACGGGCGGTGGGCCTGGCGGGCACCGAGCCTGCCCTTTCGTTTTCGACAATTCCTGTCTCGTCCGGGGTATTTCCCGCCGGTTGTCACGAATCGCGACTGTGCGTGGTCTATCGGGTACTCGTTTCGATCGCTTCGGCGGAAGGACCTCTCTCGTGCCGGCGTCCGTGTCCTGGCTGCTGACGGCGGCGTTCACCGCGTTGGCGTGGACGCCACTGACGCACCTCTGGCGTGGGGTGACCGCTTGGCCGGCGGACACTGCTGGGCGGCGTGGGTCTCCAGTGGAGGTCCATCGTGGTCAGGCGTCGCCGCCTGCCGCGGGTTCCTCGTTGCCCGCTGTCGGTTCCTCGTTGCCCGCCAACGCCGCACCGTCGCTCCGGTCACCGACCCGCGCCGACTCCGTGGCCGAACTCGTCCTCTGCGCCGCGATGATCGCCATGACCTCCCCCGTCGGCGCGCCCATTCCGGCCGCCGGCTGGCAGGCCGTGCTCCTGCTCACCCTGGGCTGGTCCCTCACGACCCGGCGCCTGCACCACCTCGCCCCCACCGCGACGATGCTGTTCATGCTCACCGCCATGCCGCATCCCGCGGACGGCCACGGCCCGTGGCTCACGATGCCCGCCATGGGCCACGGCTGGTGGACGCCCTTCACCTTCGGCGCGGCCGCGTGGTTCCTCCTCGACGCCGCCCACTCGGTCCCGGCGTGGCACACGGACCCGGCCCGCGCGTTGTCGCGCACAGGCATGAGCCTCGGAATGGCTTGTGCGCTGGTCGGCTCGGCCTGAGACGGCAATCTCGAAGGAAACCCGGCCGTGTAACGGTAATATGAGCGGTCGTGCTCTCCACAGCTCGACGGCTGACCGCGCAGTGGACCGCCCAATACGGTGAGAACGCCACGGCAGACTGGGCCGCGCACTGCACGGAGGAAGAGTTCACCCGAGTGTGCGGTTTGGCCGACTGGCTGATCCACCTCGGACCGCCCACCCCCGTCCGGCGGAGGCATGGTGGCCGCCCGCTACGCCGAACCTGACCGCACAATGGACAGCTTCCCGGACCTCAAAGCGCAACGCCGTGCCGGCACCGACTACGGCGTGACAGAACAGTTCGAGGCCTTCTGGTCACCTTCCGTCGACGTTTCCTGACCCTCGACACCGCCTCGACCGCACCGGGAGTTTCCCCGACAGTTTCGGCCCTGGCATTTCCCCGACCATTCGATGCTACGATCACAATCGATCGCCACATTCGTGCGCCTGGTCACGGTCAGCATGCACGCCCAATTTCAAGGAGCACTCATGGCCCAGAAGGTTCTCGTCGAAATGCTGGACGACATCGACGGCAGCCCGGCCACCCAGACAGTCCCCTTCGGACTCGACGGTGTCAGCTACGAGATCGACCTGTCCGACGACAACGCCGCCGCCTTGCGCGACGAGCTCGCGCGCTACATCGGCGTGGGCCGCAAGACCGGTGGCCGCAAGGTGCGCGTCGCCGCGGGGCAGCCGACTGCGGCCACCCCGGCCGACCGCGAGCGCTCGCGCACGATCCGCGCGTGGGCCAACGAAAACGGCTACCAGATCTCCGAGCGCGGCCGGATCCCTTCCGACGTCGTGAGCGCCTACGAGCAGGCCGAGCTCGAAGCCGCCAAGCCCTCCGCGCCGGCTCGCAAGCGCCCGGCTCGCAAGAAGGTCGCCGCCGCCAAGAAGTAGTACGGCGAGCCTGCTGACCGAGCTGCCGGCTCGTTGACAACGGACCCCCGTTCGTCAACGAGCCGGCGCCAGTCGGTCCACAGTGGATCGCCACCACAGCTCGATGACGGTTTCCACCGAACCGGTACCGACGTCGTGAACAAGACCGCGGTTCGCCTCCGCCGGCCCGATACAGGGAGCCGGATCCTGGATCAGGAAGACACCGCGGCCGTACGACGTCCTTCCAAATCCACCGGGACCAGCCTCCGCGGCGATATGCCACACCCTCACGAGTTGCTCGCACGTGTCCGGCGTGACCCATCCGCCGACGTTGCGCAGCGCCCCTCCCCGCGCCCCGCTCGCCCGCGCGACCCGTTCTGCCAGTCCATCGCCGACACCGACGTGACGCGGTTGTGCCCTGGTGGCGGGTGTGCCGCCGTGGGACACTTCACTGATCGTTCCCATGGTGCCGCGCCGGTGCCGCCGGCTCTGGACCTCGGCGGGTGGGACACCACGCCCGAGTTGTCCGGAGGTGTCGGGTAATGGCCGCCGATCGGTCGCCGGAGGGGCGGACCGGTGTGCTGCTCGTCGGCACCCGGGGGCCGGCGGGCCCAGGTGAGGTCCTGCTGCGGATCCGCGGCGGCACCGAGACCTACCGGGCGTACTCCGAGGCGCCGCTCGCGAAGGGCACGACCGTGCTCGTCGTCGAATCCCTCCCCCATCGTGCCGTCGAGGTCATCGCCTGGACGGATCCCTTCACCAGCAGCTAGGAGAACGACGATGTTCGGTTATCGCGTGCCCGCACCCGACGAGGCGATGCTCATTTCCGGCGGCAAGAGCAGCGGCACGGGAGAGACACCGTTCCGGGTGGTCACCGGGCACGGCGCGTTCGTCATGCCGTTCTTCCGGAAAGTGCGGTTCCTGACTCTCAGCATGGCCGAAGCCGAGGTGTCCGAGACCTGCGTGACCAAGCAGGCCATCGCCCTCAACGTCCGCGCGGTCATCGCGTTCAAGGTCGGCAACGACACCGAGAGCATCGTCAACGCCGGCCAGCGATTCCTGTCCGACCAGCAGCAGATGTCGGTCCTGACCGGCCGTATCTTCGCCGGTCACCTGCGCTCGATCGTCGGCTCGATGACCGTGGAGGAGATCGTCACCGAGCGGCAGAAGCTCGCGACCGAAGTCCTCGACGGATCGGCCGCGGAAATGGCGAAGATCGGTTTGACGATCGACTCGCTGCAGATCCAGTCGATCGACGACATGAAACTCGGCTACATCGCCGCGATGGCCGCACCGCACAACGCCGCCATCCAGCGCGAGGCCCAGATCGCCCAGGCGCGCGCGGACCAGGCCGCAGCCGAGGCGGAGCAGGAATCGCAGCGGCGGCAGGCGGAGTACGCGCGGCAGACCTCGGTCGTGCAGGCGCAGTACAAGGCCGAAGTCGACAAGGCCCAGGCCGAGGCCGCACAGGCCGGACCGCTGGCCCAGGCCACGGCCCAACGAGAGGTGATCGACGCCAGGACCGAGCTGGCACAACGGGAAGCGCTGCTGCGCCAGCAACAGCTGGTGGCCGAGGTCGTCAAACCCGCCGAGGCCCGCGCCGAGCAGGTGCGGATCATGGCACGCGCCGACGCCGAGGCGACGGAAGTCACGGCCGCGGCCGCCGCGTCCCACAACCGGGTCGCGCTCGACCGGCTGCTCATCGAGCAGCTGCCGCAGATCGTGAAGGAAGCGGCCGCAGGACTCAGCGGCGCGAACGTCACCGTCCTCAATGGAGCCGACGGGATCGGCCAGGTCGCGGCCGGGCTCGTCGGCCAGGGCCTGGCAATCCTCGAATCCGTGAAGAAAGGCGTCGCCGAGTCCGGCCCACAACAGCCGAAGGCGGCGGACAACGGCCCCGCGGAGCGAGGGAACAACCACGCTGTGACGAGCTGACGCCACCTTGATCACCGCGTTGTGACGCTTTTCGTGGCCTGGCTCCCGATTCCCTGAAGAGCCAGGCCACGAAACACTGATCACCTTGCGATTACCGTTTCCGACCGGGCCCGCGAAAGGACGCTCCCGGTCACACCTCAGTCCACATTGCCCAGCGCGCAAGCCCACTGCGCATCGAAGACCGCCACCCCGTCGTCTTCCAGAATGACCGCACAGAGTTTCGTGAGCCCGCCGTGCGCCAAGGTGCACGCGCTGTTCACCTTCGGCCCCACGATGTATCCGGTGCGGTTTCGCGAAAAAAGCCGGATCGAAGCGACGACCGTTGGAAAGTCCGAAAAGGACCGCGCACCGGCATCGAGCCGCGCCAGATGAGGCCGCTGGGGGGATGATGGCCCGCGCTGTGCCCCCTCGATCAGCAGTCCGCAACAAGTACCTTGACGAACTTGACCTGGCAACCATCCCCGCAGCGCTACTCTTTGGGTGATCCGGGCGCCGAAATGCTCGGGCGGGCTTCGGATGAGCGCCACATGCCCACGCGCGAGCGGAGCTCTTCCTGCCAACGCCCCGCAGATCTGCGCGCCCACGCAAAGCCTGTCCTCCGGGCGGGCACGGGCACTCTCGACCACAACTCACGCTTAGCACGTTTCCGCAGGTCAGGTGCTCGCGTGCCCGAATCATGCCTGGTACGCGCCCTGGTGGCAGGCACCGCGGGAGTCCAAGGTCGTTTTTCGGCATCCCGGCGGCTGTTCGACTCAACCTTCCCGCAACGCCGTGCATGCGGATTCGTCGTGACGAACGCCGCCGCGACGAACTCATCGCCGAGTTGCGGACGGCTCGGCTCGTACCCGGGTGCGTCGTCAGCGGCATCGAGCACCGGAAGGCCGCAACGATCGTCCGAACCGGGCTCCCCACCGTCGATTACCGGCGACGCACCCTTCATCGGCACCTCGACGAGGACCTGTTCATGGACCTTGCCGCCGATGCCGCAGTGCGGGTGCGCCGCACACGACGTCACCTGCTTGAGATGAGGACAGAACGCGCCATTCCCTCGATGGTCGATGGGGCGTAGTGCGGGTCCGCTGCGGCGCGCCTTTCGCCGCAGCTGGGAAGCAAGCTAGGAGGCCTGTGATGACCGACGACGTCGAGGCGATGGGGCCGATCAGTTATCTGGTAGTCGAGTTCCCGGGCACGAAGATAACCGGCCGTGGCTTGCCGATCTTGGTGGACCTGGTCGACCAGGGCCTGATCCGCGTCCTCGATTTGATGTTCGTCGCCCGGGACGCCGATGGGTCGGTGCGCGCGGTCGAGTTGCGCGACCTGGACCTCGACGGCCAGCTCGACGTGGCGATCTTCGAAGGCGCATCCTCGGGCCTGCTCGACGACGGCGACCTGGCTGATGCCGCGTCCGCGATCGAACCTGGATCGTCCGCGGCGATTTTGCTGTACGAGAACCGGTGGGCACGGTCGTTCACACAGGCCCTGCGCCGCGGCGGGGCCGAGGTAGTGGCCGTCGGCCACGTCCCGCTCGATGCCATCGCGGCATCGCTCGATGCCGCCGAAGCAGCCGACGTCTAACCCAACGGAGGAAGGGAGAGGACCATGCCGGGACTCCTCCGAGGTCTCGCACGAACTGCCGCGATCGCGGGGACGGCAACCGCCGTGTCGAACCGAGTTTCCCGTCGCCAGGGCCAGCGCTGGTCGAGACAAGAGGACGAACAGTACGCCCAGCAACAGCAGCACGACACGCCGCCGCCGCAATCGGCTGCGGCACCCGCTCGCGACGCCGTCACGCAGCTCAAGGAGCTTGCCGAGCTCAAGGCGCAGGGTGTCCTCACCGACGCCGAGTTCGAGGCCGAGAAGGCCAAGATCCTTGCGTCCTGACACTGCGGGCCCTGGATAAACGTGGGGATCACGCAAGTGCGATGCGAACGCCCGCACTTCTCTCGACGTGATGGGTGATGTAGCCCAGCAAGTTGGATCTGCTTACCGAGATCGAGAGCGTGGCATCGCCGATGTGTGCGGCAAGGCGCGGTGCACCTCGAGATCGAAGGCCGCCGCTGTTCCAAAGCACGGCGTGTTTGCGGCTCGATTTCGAGTTGAACCGGTTCGCCCCGCGGCTGCCTTGCCCGTGCGGGTCATCCTCCATGGATGAGGCCGGGCCGCCCGATCGGCGGTGACGATGATCCTGAACACGACGGGAGGCCGCGATGGGTTGTCTGAGGCGTGCCCCAGCAGCTTGAGGATGGTCCGGCCTCGTGCGGTCGGAGTCATCCGGATCGGGCGACGCGCACTGGGCGTTCCGCGCGCCATCGTCGACCGGACGCGGCCGTGACCGAGGAGGAGGCAGGGATGATGGCGACAGCACCGGGGTCGGACACGCAGTCGGCGGACGTACTCGTGATTTTCGGTATCACCGGCGATCTGGCGAAGGTGATGACCTTCCGTTCGCTCTACCGGCTCGAGGCCCGCGGCCTGCTCACGTGTCCCGTCGTCGGGGTGGCCGCGGACGACTGGACACTCGATCAGCTCATCGAACGGGCCCGCTCGTCGATCGAGGCGACCGGAGATCTCGACGAGGCGGTCTTCGACCGGTTCGCCGCCAAGTTGTCCTACGTCAGCGGCGACTTCACCGACCCCGCCACCTACGAGCGGGTGGGAAACGCCGTCAAGGGCGCCGAGACTCCGGTGTTCTACCTGGAGATACCGCCGTTCCTGTTCGGACGAGTGGTCAAGGGACTGTCGGAGGCCGGCCTGACCACCGCCGCCCGCCTCGTGATCGAGAAGCCGTTCGGGCACGACCGCCGGTCCGCGCGTGAGCTGGCTGATGAGCTGCACCAGTACATCGACGAGTCGCAGCTGTTCCGGATCGATCACTACCTGGGGAAGATGGGGCTGGAGGAGATCCTCCACCTCCGCTTCGCGAACGCCATCCTCGAACCGTTGTGGAGCCGCAACTACCTCGAGTGCGTGCAGATCACGATGGCGGAGAGCTTCGGCGTCGAGGACCGCGGCCATTTCTACGACCCGGTCGGCGCCCTGCGGGACGTTGTCGTCAACCACCTGATGCAGGTGGTCGCGGCCGCCGCGATGGAGCCGCCGTCGCGCGGCGACCCGGTGACGCTGAAGGATTCGCAGGTCGGTCTGTTCCGAGCGGTGGAGGAGGCTGATCCGGCCCACTACGTGCGCGGCCAGTACGACGGCTACCTCGACATCGACGGTGTTTCGCGCGACTCGACCACTGAGACGTTTGCGGCACTGCGGCTCGACATCGAGAACTGGCGCTGGGCCGGTGTGCCGTTCTTCATCCGGACCGGCAAGCGGCTGCCGGTGACGCAGACCGAGCTGCGGCTGGTGTTCAAGCGCCCGCCACGGCTGGGTTTCGGACTGGTCGGGCATACAGCGCAGCCGAACCAGCTCGTCCTGAGGCTCGACCCGTCGACCGGGGTCCGGATCCAGGTCGACGCGCATCGTGCCGACGTGGCCCGGATCGCGCCGATCGAGCTCGACATGGAGTTCGCGGACGAGGGCGGTGAGGGGCCGACGCCGTACGAGACCTTGCTGCACGCGGCGATGACCGGGAAGAGCACGCGATTCTCCCGGCAGGACAGCGTCGAGGAGACCTGGCGGATCATGCAACCCTTGCTCGACGCGCCGCCGCCCGTGCACTCCTACGCGCCCGGCAGCTGGGGCCCGGCCGCGGCCGACGACATCGCGGCCGGGTTCGGCGGCTGGCGTGCGCCCTGGATTTCGGGCTGATCGCGCTCAGCCGAGTCGCTGCAGCAGGTGGTCGCCCACTCGCAGCGCGTTCGCGATCGCCGTCAAAGCCGGGTTGACCGCGCCGATGCTCGGGAAGAAGCTCGTGTCGACGACGTAGAGGTTGTCGACTTCGTGCGCCTTGCAGTCGGTGTCGAGGACGGATGTCGCCGGATCACGCCCGAACCGTACGGTGCCGGCCTGGTGCGCGCAGCCCGCGACGGGAATGTCGTTTTTCATGTAAACGTCCCGCGGAATCAGATGATGCGGATGCATCCCCAGCCGGCTCAGGTGTTTCTTCACCCTGTGGTAGAGCTGTTCCATCGGCTCGCGGTTGTTCGGTGTGTAGCTCAGCACCACGTTCCCGTCGCGGTCGAGCGTCACCCGGTTGTCGGGAGCGGGAAGGTCTTCGGCCGACAGCCAGAAGTCGACCGCGTGCTCGGCCACGTCGTGGAGGGCGAAGGTCGGTGCCAGCACCGTCTCGACGGGCTTTTCGCCTCGGTACATCGGTGCGGACGACTTGCCGACCATCTGCAGATTGCCCATCGGGTAGTCGAAGTCGTCATCGCCGAAGTAGTAGTCGTTGAGGCCCAAGGTCTTCTGGAATCGGGTGTCGTTCTTCTCGGTCGAGATCGCCAGGAACGCGCGGCTGTTGTGGAACACGTAGTTGCGGCCGACCTGGTCCGACCCGTTCGCGAGGCCGCCCGGATGACGGTCGCTGGCGCTCGCGAGCAGGATCCGGGCCGAGTTGACCGCGCCCGCCGACACGACGACCACGTCGGCGGCGAACCGCTGCTCGGCACCGTCCACGTCGGCGACGACCGAGGTCACCGTCCGCCCGGACTCGTCGGTCTCCAGGCGGCGCACCCGCGCGTTGCGGACCAGGGTCACCGTGTCGTGCTCGATGGCCGGCCGCACGGCGATGACGTCCGCGTCGGACTTCGCATGGACCAGACACGGGAACCCGTCACACGTGGCGCAGCGGATGCACGCGCTGAAGGCGGGCCGGGCCTCGTCGAGCATCACGCCCGCCGGCGCGTGGAAGGGGTGGAGCCCGACGGCTGCCAGGTCGTCGAACAGCCGCTGGATGCGCGGCTCGTGCGAAACCGGCGGGAAAGGGTACGGCGCGGAAGCGGGCGGATCGGTCGAGTCCTCGCCACGGACACCGTGCACCTGGTAGAGCTGCTCGGCCTGGGTGTAGTACGGCTCCATCTCGTCGTACCCGATGGGCCACGCGGGTGAGACGCCGCCGTGGTGCTTGAGCTCGCCGAAGTCTCGCTCGCGCAGCCGGTACAGCGCGGCTCCGTAGAACTTCGTCGCACCGCCGACGAAGTAGTGGACCTGAGGCTGGAACGGTTTTCCCTTGTCGTCCAACCACTTGTCGCTCGACACGTAGCGGTTGTCGACGAAGACGGCCTCGGCGTCCCAGTTCTGCGCCTCGCGGGGTAGCCAGTCACCGCGTTCGAGGATCAGCACGCGCTTTCCCGACGGCGCGAGGCGGTGTGCGAGGGTGCCGCCACCGGCTCCCGACCCCACGATGATGACGTCGTAGTGCTCGGCCATGCTGTCCTCCTCAGGGGCTATCGACTTTTCCTTGAAGAGTGGTCACGGTGCACCGAGATGTGCGGGACGTCCGCGGCGTCGTCTCCCCAGGCGATGCGCTTCGGCTTCGCGGACCACTCGACGGTCGCGGCGTGGTCGCGTTCGAAGTAGTCCCAGGCCCAGGAGATGAACGCGTCGGCCTTGCTGTGGGCGCCGCTCAGCAGCATCGCGTGGACACCGAGCCAGGCGGCGAACGCGATGGGGCCGTCGACCTGATGGCGGTGCTTGCCGACCTCGGCGACGGCCGCGTTGCGGCCGATCATGGCCATGATGCCCTTGTCCTTGTAGTGGAACGGCTGCGGCGGTTGTCCGTTGCGCTCGCGCAGGATGTTGCCGGCGGCCCAGTCGCCGGACTGTTGCGCCACCGAGCCCAGTTGCGGCAGCGTTGTGCCGTGCGCCCCCGGGATGTTGGCGGCGTCGCCGATCGCATACACACCCGGGTGCCCTTCGACTGTCAGGTCGGGCAGCACGTCCACCCGTCCCCCGCGACCGGTCTTGAGTCCGGCGGCGGCCTGCACCACGGGCGCCGCCGACTCACCGCCACCCCAGATGACGGTGCGAGTGCGGATGGCGGTTCCGTCGTCGAGCTCCACCCGGTCGGCGTGCACCGAGGCGACACCCGTGTCGAGCCGGGGTTCGGCGCCCTGCGTGGTGAGCTTCTTGTGCGCGTACTTGTGTGACCGGCTGGAGAATGCGCCGAGCAGGGTGCTGCCGCGGTCGATCAGGAAGATCCGCCCGGACTTCGGTATCCGGTCCATGGTCGCCAGCGCGGCCATCAGCTCGGTGAGCGCGCCGGTGATCTCGACCCCGGTCGGGCCGCCGCCCACGACGACGACGTCGAGGGCGTCCTCGTCAAGCTGCCCTTCCGAGACGGCCCGCACCAGGTCCTGCACGTGGAGCCGGAGCCGCTCGGCGTCCGCCACCGAGTAGAGCGGGAAAGCGTGTTCGGCGGCGCCTGGGACACCGAAGAACTCGGGCTGTGCGCCGGCCGCGATCACCAGGTGTGATCCGCCGACCACCTCGCCGTCGGACATCGTCAGGCTGAGGTTCGCGACGTCGACTTCCGTGACGTGCGCGGTGCGGACCTCGACCGTCGGGTAGGCGTGGAAGATCACCCGGTGCGGGCGGGCGATGTCCTCCGCGGGCAGTTGCGCGGTGGCGACTTGGTAGAGCAGGGGCTGGAACTGGTGGTAGTCGTTACGGTCGACGAGGGTCACCCCGATGCCCTCGTCACCGAGCCGGTGGGCACAGGCGACTCCCGCCAGCCCGCCGCCCAGGACCACGACGTTCCCGCTCTCGTTTCGCTGCCCGGTCACAGTGACAGCTCCGCCCGGAAGTCGGACAGGATGATCCGGCCGGCCGCCTCGATCAGGGCGAGGTGGGAGAACGCCTGGGGGAAGTTGCCCAGGTGTCGTGCGCGGTCGACTTCGAACTCCTCCGCGTACAGGCCCAACGGCGACGAGATCCGCAGCAGGCGCTCCATCAGGCTCGTCGCCCGGTCCATCTCGCCGACCACGGCGAGCGCGGAGACCAGCCAGTACGAGCAGATCAGGAACGTGCCTTCCTTGCCGGACAGGCCGTCGTCGGTTTCGTCGGTCCGGTAGCGAAGGACGAAGCCGTTCTCGGTCAGTTCGCTGTCGATCGCGTCGACGGTGTTGCGCATCCGTTCGTCGGTGCCCGGCAGGAAGCCGAACAGGGCCGCGAGCAGGGTCGACGCGTCCAGCGCGTCGGTGTCGTAGTGCTGTCGGAGCACGCCGCGGTCGCTCACCCCGTGCTCGAGGATGTCCGCGCGGATCTCGTCCGCCGTCGTGCGCCACCGGCCGGCGAGCTCGTCGTCGTCGCGGATGCTCGCCAGCTTGGCGGCCCGGTCGAGCGCCACCCAGCCCATCAGCTTCGAGGACACGTAGTGCTGAGGCTTGCCGCGCGCCTCCCAGATGCCCTGGTCCGGCTCGCGCCACGCGGCGGTCGCACCGGCTGCCTGCGACTGGACGAGGGGCCAGAGCCGGCGCGGCAGGTGCTTGCTTCGGGTGGTGTGCAGCAGCAGCGAGTCGAGGACCGCGCCGAAGACGTCGTTCTGGCGCTGGTCGAACGCGCCGTTGCCGACGCGCACCGGCCGGGCGCCTTCGTAGCCGCCCAGGTCGTCGCGAGTGGACTCGGTCAGGTCCCGGCGTCCGTCGATGCCGTACATGATCTGCAGGCCACCGTCGGCGTTCGGCTCGAGGTCGGCCACGAACTGCATGAACTCGTCGGCTTCCCAGTCGAGGTTCAGGTAGTGCAGCGCCTGGAGTGTGAACGTGGTGTCGCGGATCCAGGTGTAGCGGTAATCCCAGTTGCGCTCACCGCCCGGCGCCTCGGGCAACGACGTCGTCAGGGCCGCGACCGTCGCGCCGGTCGGCATGTAGGTCAGGCCTTTGATGGTGAGCGCCGAGCGTTCGAGCGGATGACGCAGCGGGTGGTCCGGGATGCGGGCACGCGCCAGCCAGCTGCGCCAGAACTGGATCGTCGCGTCGATCCGTGCCTGCGCGTCCGCGGCGTCGGCCGGCGACGCCAGGCCCTCCGCCCACGACACCGCGCAGAACGCCTTGTCGCCCTTCGACAGCACGTGCCGGGCCCGCGCCGTGCCACCCTCGATGCCGATCAGCATGTCGGTGCTCAGCCGGAAGGTCTGACCGGCTCCGGTCGCGTCGGCCGCGTGATCGTCGTCGCCGACGATGGTCCAGGTGGCCGGCGTACGCCCGTAGTCGAACGCCGGCTCACAGACCAGCTCGATCTCCAGCGCGCCTTCGAGACACTCGACGGTGCGCACGAGCATGTGGTCGGCGTCGTCGTCGGCGGGCGGCCTCGTGTGAGGCGTGATCGTGTCGGGGCCGCGCCGCGGGCCCATCGTCAGGGCGTCGTGGACCAACAGCCAGCCGCGTGGCGTGTGCCACGTGGTGGTCATGACGTTCGTGCCCGGGACGTAGGTGCGCGCAGTGGGCACGTTGATCCCGTAGGGCCCGAACCGGAACGAGCCGGCTCCGCGGTCGAGCAGGTCACCGAAGGCGCTCGGGGAATCGAACGCGGGCAGGCAGAGCCAGTCGACGGATCCGTCCGGAGCGACCAGGGCACCCGTATGACAGTTCGACAGGAACGCGTAGTCGGCGATCGGCGGGAAGGGCGAGGTCGTGGAACTCACGAGGGCTCCTTCACAGTCGTGACACGCGAAATCGCGGGCCTTTTTCGACCATCGATGCACTGGGCCGCGCGGCAATCACCCTTCGCGGGTGATTGCGGCGCAGCTCAGCCGGCCGCGCGGTCAGCGGCGTCCTCAACGCCTTCCTCGGGCAGCAGCCGGCGCTGGTCGAGCACGTACAGCAGCACGAAGCCCGGCAGCACGATCAGCACCGCCACTCCCACCGCGACCAGCAATGCGACCAGGGTTCCGGTCGGCGCGGCGGCAGCGGAGACGGTGACGCTCTCCGGCAGCAGGTAGGGCCACTGGGCCACGCCCCAGCTGAAAATGATGCAGGCCACCGCGACCACGGCGAGCGCTCGTGCACCGCGGGCGGCGTCGCGGACCAGCAGCACCAGGGCGCCGAACCCGCTCAGGACGCTGAGCACGACCGGTGGCAACGCCCAGGACGAGATCATGCGGTCGAAGACGTGCGGGGCCGAGGAACTCAGGACGACGAAGCCGATCACGGCGACCACGGCCGCGACCACGGCGGTCACCACCGCGCGGCGGCGGAAGTAGACCGCCATCGCGGTGTCGTCTGCTCGCCGTGCGTCCCAGACGAGATACACCGCCGCCAGGTACGCCGCCAGCACGACCGCCAGGCCGCCCGTCACCAGCGATGTCGGGTTCAGCCAGCTGTCGACGGGATCGCCGGCCTTGCCACCGGCCGGCACATGACCCGAAGCGATGCCGCCCGCGATCGCACCGAAGCAGAACGGCACCAGCACGGACGCGAGTGCGAATGCGCCACCGAAGACACGACGGGAGCGAACGGTGACCACAGACTTGCGGAACGCGAAGCTCGCGCCACGCAACACGATGCCGAGTGCCGCGATGGTCAGCGGGACGAACATGGTCAGCGTGATCGACTGGTACGCCAACGGAAAGGCGGACCACGTGACGACGAAAATGAAGATCAGCCAGACGTGATTGGCCTCCCACACCGGGCCAATCGATCGCTCAATCAGGCCGCGCGGTGCGGCACCTCGCGCGGGCCCGCCGGCCGTCAGGTCCCAGAATCCGGCGCCGAAGTCGGCTCCCCCGAAGACCGCGTACGTCGCGAGGGCGACCAGCAGCACGATGGCGACGGCGGTGCTCACGGCTCGGACTCGACGGTCTCGGCCGGCTCGGGTTTCTCCGTCGGCCCGTACGGAGTGTCGATGTCGGCGAACCCGCCTGCCCGGCGGAAGCGCCTGCTCATCGAGCGGAGCACCATGATCGTCGTGACGCCGAGTGCCAGGTAGAGAACGATCACCGCGATGAAGGTGATCCAGACACCGGCGTTCCCGGTCGCCGCGGCCTCGACCTTCATCAGGTTGTAGACGATCCACGGCTGCCGGCCGACTTCGGTGACCACCCAGCCGGCCTCCATCGTGATGACCGCGAGCACGCCCGAGCACGCCGCCACGCGCAGGAACCACTTGCCGGTCGGCGCGCGTCGCCGGATCAACCAGATCGCGGCGTACCAGAGCGACAGCAGCAACAACAGTGTCCCGAGACCGACCATCACGTCCCAGGCGAGGTGGACGACGTTGGCCTCCAGGACCGTCGGACGGGTGTCGGCCGGCACACTGTCGAGGCCTTGGACGACGGTCGACCGGCCGGTGCTCGGGTCGGACAGCCACGACGCCATGCCCGGGATCGGGATACCCCCGGTGACCGTGCCGTCCTCGTTGAGGTGGCCCAGCAGGGTCTCGGGAACGTCCGAGCTGGTCGTCGGCACCAGTTCGATGGCGGCGAACTTGACCGGCTGATTGTCATACACCCAGCGCGCCAGGGTGTCGCCCACGCCTATCTGGATCGGCGTCGCCACCGCGGCAACGCTGAAAGGGATGGCGAACCCGAGCTTGTGGTAGCGATCGACCCGGCCGCGCAGCATGCCGACCGCGTAGACCGACGAGATCAGGAACCCGCCGACCAAGTACGCGGCGACGACCATGTGCGCGGCCTGCAGCGGCATCGCGTCGTTGAAAATCACCGCGAGCGGATCGACGTCGACGATCTCGCCCTTCGCGTTCGCGGTGAACCCGGACGGGGCGTTCATCCAGGCGTTCGCCGCCACCACGGAGACCGAGCCGAACACCCCGGCGAGGACGATCGGCACGCCGGTCCAGAAATGCGTCCACGGTTTCAGCCGTCGCCAACCGAAGATGTAGATCGCGACGAAGATCGCCTCGGTGAAAAAGAACAGCCCCTCGAACGCGAACGGCACGCCGAACGCCTCGCCCCAGGTCCCCATGAAATGCGGCCAGAGCAGCCCGAACTCGAAGCTCAGCACAGTCCCGGTCACCGCGCCCACCGCGAACGTCACGGCCATGTACTTCGACCAGCGCTGCGCGAGCACCAGCGCGGCACGGTCGTCTTTCCGCAACGCCCGGTAGTTCGCGATCAGGACCATGAACGCCCACGACACCCCGAGCGGGACCAGGATGATGTGGAAAGCAAGGGTGAACGCCATCTGCGACCGCGCCCACGGCACGGGGTTCACGGCAGCCATGGTCGCCAGGCCGGTCAACGTCTCGCCCACGAATCACCCCTGACTCCCTGTGCCCGGCCGCCGCCGCTCGGAGGGTTCGCCGATTGCGGCGCTGGCCCGACCCTCTCCGGTCCCGATCCCGCCGAGCATCACCCCACAGGGATGACGTCGACCGTGGATCGGACCGCGGCGCCAGGACTTCCCGGTGGCGTGACGCTGCAGTCCACGCTGGATTGTTGAAATGGAGAGACGGTCGCGTTTGACCGTTGACCGGGCGTAGTCCATCTCGCATCGCCCTGCCCCTCACGTTGGTCGCCGTTGTGACCGTGCACGCTGGTTGTCGCCAGGTGACGTGGGCGACGTCCGGGTCCAGTCGTTCGTATGCGCGATAGGTGTCACCAGGTGTGCACGGTTTCTGTCACCACCACGAGAGGTGTGCTGCGGTCGTGCGACGCTGCCGGGTCGTGGAGTGGCGAGGTACGCGCGTGAGACCGTCCGAGAAGAGGCGTCGGTGTCCGAATGCCGGTGCCCGTGTCAGGTTCCCGGGGTGGCTGGGACCGGTGGCGCCGGGCGGGGGAAGTGGATGGCCGCGCCATCTGGCCGGAGGCGACGATCCGCTGGGGCACCGCAGTGCAGCCAGATCCCCGGCAGGCGTGCCCGCAACAACGCCGTCGTGATGGCGGTCCGCCGTTTCGTCATCGGCGCGGTTCTGATCGGCAAGGGCATCGCTGCGCTCGGGTGAGGCACGGGTGGTGTTCACCTGGCGCAGGTGAGGCCGGGCGGCGCCGGGCAAGGTCGGATGGTGCGGGCGAGGCCGCCTTCAGCCGGGCGATCTGAGGAGGGACATGAGCAACTCGTTCCGAGGCAAGGCCAACATCGACATCCGAGACTCGGCTCCCGGCTGGGAGCCGTTCGAACCGCCGCGGGCGCCGACGGCGCGCCGGACGTGGTCTACGTGATTCTCGGCGACGTCGGGTATTCCGCGATGCGGGACGTGAGCGGCAACCCCTCGTCCACCTGGCGCGCGAGGCCGAGGCGATGCTGCTGCGCGAGTAGCAGGACACCCCTGCGCCGACGCTTCCCCGTTCGCCGCCGGCGGAAAGACTCGGGTCAGGAGTAGTTCCGCGCACCCGACGCCCCTCTTCGGGTCACCTGCGGTCACTGAAGAACCCATCTGGTCGCAATGCACGAGGACACGAGGAGGTGACGGACGGCGATGTTGTCCGAAGCTGTTCCTGCCGCGTTCGGTGCGGCGATCTACCCGCCGGCCTTGCTGTTCATGGCATTCCTGTTGGTCAACCCGCAACCCAGAAAGCGGGCGCTGATTTTCCTGGCCGGCGCTGTGATCATCACCCTCGGCTTCGGCTTCCTCTCGGTGCTGGTGTTGCAGAGCAGCGGAGCGGAGAGCACCAAGCACCGCACCGTGCCGGCCTGGATCGACCTCTCCATCGGCATTTTGCTGGTGGCCTTCGCCCTGGTGGTCTACTCCCGGCCGCCCCGCGGACCCAAGGCCGCCAAAAAACGCCGCGAGTTCGGCGTGATCGGGTTGCTGACCATCGGTCTGCTGATGTACACGCCGACAGCGTTGTACATCGCCTCGCTGCACGCCATCGCCAAGGCGCACGCCAGCCTGGTGGTGACAGTGCTGAGCATCATCCTCGTCGCCGTGATCTACATGCTGCTGATCGAGATACCGATCGTCGCCCACGCCATCTGGCCGGAGGCGACGATCCGCTGGGTCACCGCCGTGAACGCATGGCTGGCAAAACACGGCCGCACCATCATCATCGTCGTGTCGGCCGGCTTCGGCATCTACCTCATCAGCTCGGGCATCGCCCACCTCGTGTAATCGACAGCCGGTCCCATCTCCGCGACGCCGTGCACGCTGAGTTCCTCGCCCATGCGCTCCCTCTCTTCGTGGTGATAATTGATCATCGAAGAGAGATCGGCCAGTGTGCTGAGCCCGAGAGCCCGGCTGGCCGTCAAAGACAGTGCGGTCGCGCCCGGCTGAGTCAGCGCGAAGGTCTTGCGCCGACCTCCGACAGCTTCCGGTTTGGCCGCGTCCGGGACAGAGTCAGCCTGCTCTCCGCGTCCTCATCGCGAATGATCTTGACTAGCTTTCGAGCCCGAACGGAACCGACCCCCATTCTGGTGCGCAGCTTGTCTGACGAGATCGGCTTCTGGTGTGCCGCGTCTTCACGTCGCGCCTGGTTCGGACCAGCCGATTAAGGAGAAGCGGCCCGACCGCATCGAAAGCCGCCTTGCCGGCTGAAGCACGGCGCTTGGAGCACCGACGAGCACCAAGCGCATTGTTCCAAACAAGAGCCCGAGTATGGAGAGATCGACGGCGGGAGCGACCCATACCGGAACCCCGAGCCCAAGCGCGAAGGTGAGTACGTTGCCGCAGCCGAAGAGCCTACGACTGTGCCCACGATGCCCGTCACCGCGCGGATGATTACCGCGCCCTCAATCCCAGTGACTGCGTCGCCCCGAGAACGCGCAGTGGGGCCGCCCATCACGACCGCCCCCGCGGCGACGAGAGGTCGTACGTGCCCTCGACAATCGACGTGCCCGTCAGATCGGGCCGTTCGGGGGACGCTGTACGTGCCCCCGACGGGGTTCGAACCCGCACTGGGTCGATTTTAAGTCGACTGCCTCTGCCAGTTGGGCTACGGGGGCACCGACACCTTAGCGGGACCCGCGCGGTCCGTCAGATGCGCGGCGTGTGATCCGCCACAGCGGACGCCGGCGCCAGCCCCGAAGCGCCGGCCGGAACAAGCGCGTCCATCAGCAGGTCGAGATACCGGCGCCAGCCCTCCGAAGCCTCCGCGGGGAACGACGGCAATGTCCCCACCAGCATCAACACCAGCCGCGGGATGTCGTCGGGGACGAGGTCCGCGCGGAAGGCCCCCGAGGTCTGGCCGGCGGCCACCAGGGCGGCCACCGGGGAGAAGAACCGCCAAGCCAGGTCCATCGTCAATGCACCAACGTTGTTGGCCGCCGCGAACAGCGGCTGCTCGGCCGCCGCCAAACTCACCGCGGCCTCCAGTGCGGCATAAACGCCCTCCCGCGGATCGCCCAAGGAGGCGGCCCGGGACAGCACCGGCGCGATCACCTCGTCGAACCGTGCCTCCAGCACCGCCCGCACCAGGTCCTGCTTGTGGGGAAACCGGCGGTACAACGTCGCGACCCCGACGCCGGCCGCGGCGGCGATCTCCTCCATCGGCACGGTGACGCCGCCGGCGGCGAAGACCGAGTAGGCCGCGTCGACGATGCGGCGGGCGTTGCGGGCGGCGTCAGCACGCAGCGGCTGCGGGGGCATGCCCTACACTACCAACTGATAGCTCACTATCACTTGGACAGGAACCTCCCATGGCAGAAGGCATCTCCCGTCGACGGCTGTTCAAAGCGACCGCGGCCACGGCGGCGACCGCGGCGATCCCGGCCAGACCGCGAACCGACGTGGACCTCCGCACTTTCCCCTCGCCCGACCTCCCGCCCTACGTCGACGAGCTACCGATCCCGCGGACCCTCCGCGGCGACCGCCGCCTCGCCATGGCCGAGTCCACACACCGCTTCCACCGCGACCTCGCCCCCGCGCCAACCTGGTCCTACGGTGGCGCCGAGTACCTCGGCCCCACCATCGAGGCCCACACCGGCGAGAGAATCCAGCTCACCTTCGACAACAACCTGGGCAAACACCTCTTCGCAGCCGACGTCGACCCCACCCTCGACGGCGCGTCCGAAGAAAGCCGCACCAGGCCCCACACGTCCGTCCACCTGCACGGCGCCGTCACGCCGCCCGAGATGGACGGCCACCCCATGGACGTCTTCCTCCCCGGTGAACACCGCACCTACCGCCACGAAAACCGCCAGCCCGCCGCCGGCCTCTGGTACCACGACCACGGCATGGGCCTCACGCGCTTGAACGTCCACGCGGGACTCGCCGGCCTGTATCTCCTGCGCGACGAGGGCGACACCGGCGACCGCACCAACGCGTGGCACCTGCCCAGCGGCGAGTTCGAACTGCCGCTGATCCTGGCGGACCGCCGCTTCCACCCCGACGGCTCGCTCAACTACCGCACCCTCACCCTCGTCCCGCAAGGCCACTGGGACGGCGGCCAGATCGGCGACCGCATGACGGTCAACGGCAAGGTCTCGCCGTACACGCACGTCGCCCGCGGCCAGTACCGGTTCCGGGTGCTCAACGCGTCGAACTTCCGCGCCTACCACCTGTTCTTCCGCGACCGGCGCCCGTTCCACGTGATCGGCAACGACGCCGGCCTGCTCGACGCCCCCGTCGTCACCACCGAAGTCCGCCTCACGCCCGGCGAGCGCGCCGACTTCGTGGTCGACTTCTCGGACCTCGGAAAAGGCGAGCACGTCGACCTGATCAACGACCAGCGCGAAGCCGCGCTCATCGCCCTCGTCACGGGCGCGCAGCCGCTGCCCGATGTCGTGCGCTTCACCAGCACCGGCGCGAGAGGTCACCAGCAGGCACTGCCGACTCGGCTGCGCGTCACGAAAAAGCCGTCGGCGCCCTATCGCCGCCGCGTCGTCACGCTCACCCAGGACCTCAAGCTCACGCGCTGGCCGCCGGTCGGCATGTCACTCAACAACCTGTGCTTCGAGGACGACCCGATCGCGATGCCGCGCCAGGGCACCACGGAGCTGTGGGAGGTCGTGAACCTCACCATCGAGGACCACCCCGTGCACCTGCACCTGGTGAACCTGCACCTGCTCAACCGCCAGATGTTCGATCCGTTCGCCTACTCACTGGCGAACCCGCGCCCGCTCCTGCACACGGAATGGGCTCCGCCGCCGGACGGCTTCCTCATCGGCGCGCCCCAGCCGCCCGCACCGTGGGAGGCGGGGCCGAAGGACACCGTGAACTGCCCGCAGAACACCGTCACGCGCTTCCTCGTGCACTTCCCGACGGCCGACGAGCTCGGCTTCGACCCGGACGCGACGTTCACCCCGGCCGCAAACGCGATGCCGCACATGGACATGAAGCTCCAGGGCTACGTCTGGCACTGCCACATCCTCGACCACGAAGACGACTGCATGATGGCCCGCTATCGGCTCGTCACCCCGTAAAACCCTGCGAAACGACCGAAGCCGGACCTCCCCGCAGGAGGTCCGGCTTCAGCGGAAAACAGGCTCAGCCCTTCGAAACCCGGGCGAACTCTTCCTTCGGGTTGTTGATCTGCCCGAGCGAGATCACCTCACGGCGGAACAGGCCGCCGAGCATCCAGTCGAACAGAATGCGGATCTTGCGGTTCCACGTCGGCATCGCCTTGAGGTGATACGCGCGGTGGAAGAGCCAGGCCGGGAAGCCCTTGATCTTCAGGTTCAGCGCATCGGCGACACCCTTGTGCAGGCCGAGGCTGGCGACCGCACCGAGGTTCTTGTGGAAGTAGTCCTTGGGCTGGCCGCCGCGCAGGACCTTGATGATGTTCTTGGACAGCAGCGTCGCCTGGCGCACGGCGTGCTGCGCGTTGGGCGGGCACGTGGCCGTCGGGTCCTGCTCGGTGCGCGAGAGGTCGGGGATCGCGGCGTTGTCGCCCGCCGTCCACACCTCGGGGTGGCCGACGACCTGCATCGCGGCGGTGGCTTCGACCCGGCCGCGCTTGTCGAGCGGCAGGTCGGAGCCGGCGAGCACCGGGTTGGCCTTCACGCCGGCCGTCCAGATGAGCGTGTCGGTGTCGAACTCGGTGCCGTCCGAGAGCACGACGTGGCCGTTTTCGAACGACTTGGCCGCCGTCGACAGGTAGACCTCGATGCCGCGCTTCTCCAGCTGCTGCACCGTGTAGACGCCGAGCGTCTCGCGGACCTCGGGCAGGATCCGCCCGGCGGCCTCGACGAGCACCCAGCGGATGTCGGCGGGCTTGATGTTCGGGTAGTAGTTCTCGACCGCGAACCGGGTCATGTCCTCGAGCTCGGCCAGCGCCTCGATGCCGGCGAAGCCGCCGCCGACGACCGTGAAGGTCAGCAGGCGCTTGCGCAGCTCGGGGTCGAGCGTGCTGGCCGCCTCGTCGAGCTTGGTCATGATGTGGTTGCGCAGGTAGATGGCCTCGCCGATGGTCTTGAAGGCAATGCCCTGCTCCGCCAGGCCCGGGATCGGCAGGATGCGGGCGACGGCGCCGAGCGCGACCACGAGCACGTCGTAGTTCAGCGTCTCGATGTGGCCGTCGGCGGCCTCGACCGTGACGGCCTTGCGGTCGTTCTCGATCTTCGTCACGCGCGCGGTGAGCACGTGGCAGCGCTTGAGCACGCGGCGCAGGGGCACCACCACGTGACGGGGTTCGATCGCGCCGGCCGCCGCCTCGGGCAGGAAGGGCGCGTAGGTCATGTGCGGCTGAGGGTCAACGACGGTCACGGAGGCCTCGTTGGCGCGCAGCATCTTCTGGAGCCCGTACGCGGTGTACAGGCCGACGTATCCACCACCGAGGATCAGGATCCGAGTCGGTTCCGACTTAACAGCCATGACTCCATAGTCGCACTTGCCGAGCCGTATCGCTCGGGTACCCCGCCCCGCTGTGACCAGCGTCGCCATGCAGGCGGTAACGATTCAGAAGAGGCCTCCGGCCCTGGCCGCGGAGGCGAACACGTCACACACCATCGCGTGAGTCACACGGCCCGTCCGGACATTACGGGGTGACACGTGGTAGCAGCAATGCAGCTGTAGGTCACCGAGCTCGACGACGGTCCCGTGCCCGAACGCCGGCCTCGGCGACGGCACCGGCCATCCCGCGTCGGCGAGCACCGGCAGCAGCGCCTGCCAGCCGAACGAGCCGAGCACCACGACGGCCTTCAAAGTCGGGCGCAGGAGCCTCAGCTCGTCGGCGAGCCAGTGGCGGCAGGTGTCGCGCTCGGCCGGCGTGGGTTTGTTCTCGGGTGGCGCGCAGCGGACGGGCGAGACGAGGCGGGTGCCGCGGAGGGTGAGGCCGTCGTGCTTGCCGGTGGACGTCGGCTGCGACGCCAGCCCCAGCTCGTGCAGCACGCGGAACAGGAAATCCCCCGACGGGTCACCGGTGAACATCCGCCCGGTGCGGTTGCCGCCGTGCGCCGAGGGCGCGAGCCCCACCACGGCCAGCGCGGCATCCGCCGGCCCGAAGCCGGGTACGGGCTTGGCCCAGTACTCGTCGTCGAGGTAGGCGGCCCGCTTCGTGACCGCCACTTTCTCGCGCCACGCCACCAGCCGCGGGCACGCGCGGCACTCGGTGACCGCCGCGTCGAGCTCGGCGAGGGTGTCCATCAGCGGCCGGCCAGCGCCGCGCGGCACAGGTGGTCGGCCGCGCGCGTCGTCTCGGGCAGGCGGTAGCGCGGGCTCAACGCGAGCGTGAGCCGGCAGGCGTGGTCGAGGCTGATCAGGTGGCCCGCGGAGACGTAAACCGGTTTCACGCCAGGCCGCGTGCGCACGACGGCACCGAGTTGCTCGTCGCCGTCCAGCGGCGACGGGGTGTCGCCGGGTTCCGGGCCGGGCTCCGCGTGCGTGCCGACGAGCCGCGTTTTGCCGACGCCGAACGCCGGGATCCCCGTGAGCACCCCGAGGTGGCACGCGAGCCCGAAGCGCCGCGGGTGGGCGAGGCCGTGGCCGTCGCAGGCGAACACCTCCGGCGGGTGCGTGAGCGCGGCGATGGCGTCGAGCAGCGGCGGCAGCTCGCGGAGGCGAACAGGCCCGGCTCGTAGGGGAAACTGACCTCGCCCGTGACCACGCGTTCCTCGACCACGCGCAGATCGTCGAGGGCCACCGTCACCGCGGCGGCGGCGATGCGTGTGCCGGCGGGGTCGTAGGCGACGTCGAGGCCGGTCACCGTCGCCGGTGCCGGGCAGGCGTCGGTGAGGTCCACGCGGCCGCGGAGCGCGTCCTGGACCTCGCGGGCCTCGGGAATCGTGGCGGGCCAGCGCATTCCGCCAGCTTTCCACAGCCGGTTTGGCTAGGTTGGGTCCATGTCGGACACCACCGAAGAGACCCCCGAAAAGCCGGCCACCGCGGAGAAGCCGCCGGAGCCCGTCGACGACCTCGTGACCACGCACCACACGCTCACGGTCAAACGCCGCAAACTGGCCTACACCGCGCAGGCCGGGCGCGTGGTGCTGCGGCAAGAGGTGCTGAAGGAGGGGAAGTCGGAGGGCCACAAGCCCAAGGCCGAGGTCTTCCTCACCTCCTACACGCTCGACGACGCCGAGCCGGGCACCCGCCCGGTCACGTTCGCATTCAACGGCGGCCCTGGCTCGTCCAGCATCTGGCTGCACATGGGCCTGCTGGGCCCGCGGCGGGTGCTCTCGGGTGACGTCGACGACCTGGTCGCGCCGCCGTACGGCATCGAGGACAACACCGAGACCCTGCTCCAGCACAGCGACCTCGTGTTCATCGACCCCGTCTCCACGGGCTACTCGCGCGTGACCGAGGGCGGCGAGTCCAAGGACTACACCGGGTTCCAGGGCGACATCGAGTCGGTCGCCGAGATCATCCGGCTGTGGGTCTCGCGCAACGAGCGGTGGCTGTCGCCGAAGTTCCTGGCCGGCGAGTCGTACGGCACGCTGCGCGCGGCCGCGCTGGCCGGGCACCTGCAGGACCGCTACGGCCTGTACCTCAACGGCCTGCTGCTCATCTCGTCCGTGCTCGACATGGGCACGCTGCGCTTCCACGAGGGCAACGACCTGCCGTACTCGCTCTACGTACCCACCTACGCGGCCATCGCGCACTACCACGGCTTCCACGGCGACCGTCCCCTCGACGACGTACTCGCCGACGCCGAGGACTTCGCGTCGAAGGAACTGCCGTGGGCTCTGGCCCGCGGCGCGCGGCTGTCCACTCAGGACCGAGCGGAGACCGTCGCCACATTGGCTTCACTGACGGGCCTTTCAGAGTCCTATGTGGATCGCGTCAACCTGCGCATCGAGCACGTCCGCTTCTTCACGGAGCTCCTGCGCGACCGCGGCCTGCTCGTCGGCCGCATGGACGGCCGCTTCACCACGTGGGAGGTCGACGGCGGCCGCGAGCACATGAGCGACGACGCGTCGATCTCGCGCATCATCGGCGCCTACTCGGCGGGCTTCAACCACTACATCCGCGCCGAGCTCGGGTACCAGAACGACCTGCCGTACGAAATCCTGTCCGGCGATGTCTTCAAGGCGTGGTCGTACAAGGACTTCGAGGGCCGGTTCGTGTCCGTTGTGGACTCCGTGAGCGCCGCCATGCGCGCCAACCCGCACCTGAAGGTCCACGTCGCGTTCGGCCACTACGACGGCGCCACGGCGTACTTCGCATCCGAGCACGTACTCGCCCACCTGCAGATCCCGGACGAACTGCGCGAAAACATCGAGACGGCGTACTACCCGGCCGGGCACATGATGTACGTGCACGAACCGACTCGCATCCAGCAGTCGAAGGATCTGGGGAAGTTCGTGAAGTCGGCTTCGAACCGGTAATTCTTTCGGGTCTTTCGGTCTAGAGGACGAGGTCGGCCAGCCGGTCGACCTCGTCCGGATCCGCGACGGTCGGCGTGAACGTGAGCTCGTTGAGCCCCGCCACCTCGAAGTCCCGCACGATCGCCCTGATCTTCTCCGGCGTCCGCACAGCCCCGTCGGCGATCGTGTCGGCGTGGTCTCCGGCGTAGGCGTAATAGGAACGCAGGTAATCGTCGCCGTTCTCGGCTTGTGTCGCCGAGAAGTACGCCAACCCGAGCAACCGCGGCTCATCGCCCCGGCCGGCTTTCGCCCACGCGGCCCGGATCTCCTTCACCGTCGGCTCCGCCCTGGCCGGCCCACCTCCGGCACCCGTCCACCCGGCCGCGTGCTCGACCGTCCGCCGCACCGCCCGTTTGCTGTGTCCACCGATCAGAATCGGAATCCCCGGCGGCTCCGGCACCACGGCCCTTTTCTCGCCCGGGAAATCCCCTTCGGCCACCGCTTCACCCCGCCACGCCCGCTTGAGGTAGCTCAACTGCCGATCGAACGCGGCACCGCGTCCGGCGAAATCCCGTTCCACCGGCAGGTAATCCGACTCCCGCGCCCCCACACCGAGCCCGAGCGTCAGCCGCCCTTCCGCCAGCGACGCCACGGTGCCGGCCACCTTCGCCAGCACCGCGTCCGGATACGTCGGCCCCAGCACGGCATTGGTGACCAGCCCGATCCGGCTCGTCGCCCCCGCCACCCCGGCCAACGCCGTCAACGAGTCCAGCGACGGGTACGCCACGCGCCCGATCGTGGACACGAACGCAAACCCGCGCCGCTCCGCCCGGCGCGCCCACTCGAGCACCACCGCTCCACTCGTGCCGGGCACCGTGTTGGGAATTCCGATACCGATCCGCATGCCGCCAGTGTGCAACCAACGGCCGGCCACCGCAGCGCTCGGCTCCGCGACAAACCACCCCAATGTGGCGTTCGGTGTGCTCAACGCACCGAACGCCACATTGGGTGCGCTCAACGCAACCAACGCCACATTGGGACGCGCCGGGCCGGGCACGTGATCGGTCACGGACGGCGCTGAACTGGTGGTCGGGGGCGGCTCCGGGCCGCCGCGTAGGCCGCCCGAAGTTCGGCGGCCACGCGGTCCGGCTCCGTACGCAGGCGCATTGGCAACGTCTGCAGCACCACGATCCCCGCTGCCGCATAGCGTGCGTTGCGCGCGAGCGTGTTCGCGTAGCCGTCCCACTCCTCATGCCACGCTCGTGAGTCGATTTCCCACGCGAAGGCGATGTCGTCGCACCAAGCATCTGGCTTGGCGACATATCCACCCTGCTCGTCGAAAACGGTGACGTTCCACTCGGCATCTGGCAGTCCGGTGCTCTTCCACAGCTCCCACGCGTCCGCCTCCGCCACAGATTCCGCCCCACCGAGGAGCGTGGCCAAGGCGCGCCGAGGAATAGCCGAACCACGCTGGCTTCCTCGGCTGAGCTCTCGATCCAGTTGAATCAAGCTGCAGCGTTTCCGCTGTACGGCCTCGGCCAGTAACGCTTGGACTGATTCGAAGTTTCGCATCCTGCGCACGGCATCAAGCACGGCCCTGTACGCCGGCGCGGCTGGAACACCACCCAGCATCACGGGGTACGGAAGCCTGGTCGAGCGCTCGACCAGCGCGAAACCCGCACTCGTGATCTCGCGGCGATCAGGTACGAGAATATGGACGTCGTTCGGCTCCGGCATCATGCGGAGACCATGCCGCCTGGCGGCCCAGAGACCTGTCAGCATCGCGTCCGGCCCACCACGCAGGAGGGCCGCACCGATACGTTGCTCGTCCGTTGGGTCTGTCGGCAACAGCAACACGATGCCCGGCAGCACCCACCGCCAAGGCCCGCCGGGCAGACAACGCCGATAGATGCTGCTCCGACTCATCCCCGTTGCCTCGAGGGCCGCAACTCGAACCACTATCTCGTCACTGTTCCGCCCGGCCATCACCGGATGCCAACGTCCACGCCGCATCAGCCCAGGTTGACGCACTAATGCCGAGAGATCGAGCCGCACCCGTCACCAACGGTCCACTCGCGACCATTTCCAGCTAATTCCACTCGTTCGAGGCCCTGAACCCTCGCGCCCCAATGTGGCGTTCGGTGCGTTGAACGCACCGAACGCCACATTGGGTGCGCTCAACGCAACCAACGCCACTTTGGGGCGCGCCGGCCGAGAACTACTACTTCACATAGTTCGCCCCACGCGTCACCGCCGCATAAGCATCTACCGCGCCATGCCCGTAAAACCCGTTGAACGCGGCATTCCCCGTACAAGTAGCCGTGAACGACTCGTCCCGGCCCTCGTCCAGGTAGTCCACCGTCCGCGGCACGGGGCAAGCGACCGGCGAAGCCGTCCCCTCCAGAACGCGCTGCACGGCATCCGGGTCCATCCCGAAACCGGAACCCGACTTCTTCCCGTACTCCGAAACGATCAACGCCGCCACACCGGCAGCGTGCGGCGTGGCCATCGAAGTCCCCTGCAGCCACTGGTAGTACCCGACCCGGCCGTCACGAGCGACGGCCTTCTGCACACCCGCCGCGACCCCAGCCGGAGTCACGTTCCCGGTGGCATCGACGTTCCCCTCGGCCACCGCCACATTGCGCGGGTATGCCGACAGGATCTCGTTCTCCACCTTCTGGAACCAAGGCGTCCCGAACCCGTCCCGGTAATACCCGCCCGGCGCGGAAACCGAGATCTGCTCGGTCCCGTAATTGGAATAGTCCGCCTTCGCCTGCGAAGGGCCGAAAGCGCCGACACCGATCGTGTGCGGGCCTTCCGTCGGGAGGTTGAAGCACGAAGCGTTGTCGATCTGGCGCGGGTGCGCCGAGCTGCTCGGATAGTCCGGACTGGTCGCGTCCGGCAGCGGCGCGCCGAGGTCCGTGTGTTCGTTGCCCAACGCGACGACCATCGACACGCCCTTGCGGTGAGCGTAGTTCAGCGCCCGCGTGGTGGCCTCGATGACGGTGCGCTGCTCGGCCTGCTCCTCCGCCGAGTCGGCCGGGTTCGCGCGGCAGTTGTAGAGCCACGGGTCGGTGTAGAAGCTCATGTTGACCACGTCGATGCCCGCGTCGCCGGCGTAGGTCAGCGCGTCGACGGTCGGCTGCAGGAAGAAGAAGCCGGAGTCCTGGCCGGCGCGGATGTTGACCAGCGAGACGCCCGGCGCCACACCCGAGACACCGAAGCCGTTCACCGCCGCGCCGATCGTGCCGGCGACGTGGGTGCCGTGGCCGTTGTCGTCGTGGTCCACGGGGTCGACGCAGCCGCGGTACTCACACGGGCCGTCCACCACGGCGCCGTTGACGTCCGCGACGATGTCCCGCGTGAAGTTGCGCGAGTCGGCCCGGTCGAAGTTCGGCGCGATGTCCGGGTGACCGGCGTCGACGCCGGTGTCGATGATGCCGACCTTCACGCGCTTGTCGCCGGGCTGCACGGTGCGCGCGAGGTCCGACCGGGTGGACTTCAGGCCCCAGAGCTGATCGTCCAGCGGATCAGTCCCCGACGGACCCGAACCAGCACCCGAAGCCTTCCCCCGGCCCTCCTTCTCGACCGCGTCGCGCTTCACCTTCTTGCCGTCGCGCGGCGCCGACCCGATCGCCTTCGACCGGGCCGCGCCGAACACCGCGCCGCTGGACGACACCCGCGCCACGAAGCCCGCAGCCGGCGCCGAAGCCGTGATCAGGCCGACGGCGTCGTTGCGGGCCACCACCGTCCCGCCGGCGGCCTCGACCGCGGCCACGGCGGCGCCGACGTCCGAACGCGCCAGCACCGTGAACTCCGTGACCGGGCCGGACACCCCCGCCGACGCGACCGGCACGAAAGCGGCCACACCGAGCAGGGGTACCGCCAACACGGCGAGAAGCAGTCTGGGTCTTTGCACAGGTCCTCCTCCAACGCGAAAACCGACACTGCAACGTACATACCGGACAGACGTTGCAGCAATCGCCAAGCGGAGGAACCCGACTAAAGTCAGGGCACCACGGACCGGGCTTCCGCGAAGTGACACGCCGAGAGGTGCCCGTCGGTGCGCGGCGACAACTCAGGCTCCTCCGTGGCACAGATGTCCTGCGCCTTCCAGCACCGCGTGCGGAACCGGCAGCCCGAAGGCGGGTCGAGCGGGCTCGGCGGATCACCTTCGAGCCGGATGATCTGCCGCTGCCCGCGCACCTCCGGGTCGGCCACCGGCACGGCCGAGAGCAGCGCCTGCGTGTACGGGTGCGAGGGCCGCTCGTAGATCTCGTCCTCGGTGCCGATCTCCACGATCTTGCCCAGATACATCACGGCCACGCGCGTGGCGAGGTGGCGCACCACGGACAGGTCGTGCGCGATGAACACGTACGACAGCCCGAACTCCGTCTGCAGGTCGCCGAGCAGGTTCATCACCTGCGCCTGGATGGAGACGTCCAATGCGGACACCGGCTCGTCGCAGATGATCACCTTCGGCCGCAGCGCGAGCGCCCGCGCGATGCCGATGCGCTGGCGCTGCCCGCCCGAGAACTGGTGCGGGTAGCGGTTGAGGTGCTCGGGGTTGAGCCCCACCACTTCCAGCAGTTCCTGCACCTTCTGCGCGCGCGAGCCCTTCGGCGCCACCTCGGTGTGGATCTCGAACGGCTCGCCGACGATGTCGCCGACCGTCATCCGCGGGTTCAGCGACGTGTACGGGTCCTGCAGCACGATCTGGATCTCGCGCCGCAACCGCCGCAGCTCGCCGCCACGCAGCTTGAAGATGTCGCGGCCCTCGAACGTCGCCCCGCCCGCGGTCGGCTCCTCCAGGCGCATCAGCACCTGCGCGAGCGTCGACTTGCCGCAGCCCGACTCGCCCACCACGCCGAGCGTCTCGCCCGGCGCCAGGTCGAACGAGACACCGTCGACGGCCTTGACGTGCCCGATGGTGCGCTTGAACAGCACGCCCTGCCGCACCGGGAAGTGCTTCACCAGCTCCTGCACGCTGAGAATCGGCTCAGACACGGCTTTCCACCACCTCTTCGGCGAAGTGACACGCACTGACCCGGCCGAAACCGAGGCTGTGCAACGACGGCCGTTCCTCCGAACAGCGTTGCTCCGCCCGCTTGCACCGCGGGTGGAACGGACAGCCCGAAGGGATGTCGAGCAGGCTCGGCGGCAGCCCCTTGATGGTCTCCAGCGTCTGGCCCTTGAGGTCCAGCCGCGGCAGCGAGTCCATCAGCGCCGCCGTGTACGGGTGGCCCGGCGACTTGAACAGCTCGTACACGTCGGCCTGCTCCACGATCCGGCCCGCGTACATCACCGCGATCCGGTCGGCGACCTCCGCGACCACGCCGAGGTCGTGGGTGATGAGGACCAGCCCCATCTGCCGTTCGCGCTGGATCTCGCCCAGCAGGTCCATGATCTGGGCCTGCACGGTCACGTCGAGCGCCGTGGTCGGCTCGTCCGCGATCAGCAGCACGGGGTCGAGCGCCAGTGACATCGCGATCATCGCGCGCTGGCGCATGCCGCCCGAGAACTGGTGCGGGTAGTCCTTCACCCGCCGAGCGGCGGCCGGGATGCGCACCAGGTCCAGCAGCTCGACCGCGCGTTTGCGGGCGTCCTGTTTGGACATCCCCTGGCGCACGCGCAGCTGTTCTTCGATCTGGAACCCCACGGTGAACACGGGGTTCAGTGCCGAGAGCGCGTCCTGGAAGATCATCGCGATCTCGGTGCCGCGCAGCTCACGCCGCCGCTCGGGCGTGGCCGTGAGCAGGTCCTCGCCGCGATAGCGGATCGAGCCGCCGGTGATCACCCCCGGCGGCATGTCGAGGATGCCCATGATGGTCTGCGCCGTCACGCTCTTGCCGGAGCCGGATTCGCCCAGCACGGCCAGGGTTTCGCCGGCGTGCACGGAGTAGCTCACCCCGTTGAGCACGTTGGCGACGCCGTCGGACGTGCGGAACTCCACCCGGAGGTCTTCGACCTCGAGCAGCAGCTCGTTCGTTGGTTCGGACATCGGGTGGGCTACCTCGACTTCGGGTCGAGCGCGTCGCGGATCCCGTCACCGAGCATCACGAACGCGAGCACGGTGATGGTGACGAACGCACCGGGGAACAAGAGCATGTGGGGGTCGGCCCGGAAGTAGTCGCGCGAGTCGCTGATCATCACGCCCCACGAGATCACCGGCGGCCGCACGCCGATGCCGAGGTACGCGAGCGTCGCCTCGGCGCCGATGGCCGCACCGAGCGCGATGGTGGCGTAGACCAGCACCGGCGCGAGCGTGTTGGGCAGCAGGTGCCGGAACACGATGCGCGGTGTGCTGGCGCCGAGCGCGCGGGCGGCCTTCACGTAGTCGAGCTGCTTCGCGACCAGCGTCGCCGAGCGCATGATGCGCATGGCGACCGGCCAGGTCAGCACCGCGATGGAGCAGACCACCTGCACGATGATCGTCACGGCGCCGGGGTTGGAGCCGGGCGCGTTGAACGTGGTGAGGATGACGATCGCGCCGAGCACGAACGGCAGGCCGGCGAAGATGTCGCCCAGCCGCGAGAGCAGGCTGTCGATCAGGCGGCCGTAGTAGCCCGCGAGGATGCCGACCAGCGAGCCGAAGACCACGGTCAGGAGCGTCGCGAACACACCGACCAGCAGCGAAGCGCGGGTGCCGTAGATGGTGCGGGCGTAGACGTCGTAACCCTGGTTGTCGTAGCCGAACCAGGCCTCGGACGAAGGGGGCTGGTTGGCCTTCGTCAGGTCGCTGAACCCGGCTTCGCGGTGGGAGAACAGGCCGGGCGCGATCGCGATCAGCACCACCAGCAGGATGATCACCGCGGAGATCACGAACGCCGGCTTGCGCCGCAGCTGGCGCCAGGCGTCGCCCCACAGGCTGCGGGGCTTTTTCGTCTCGGTCGCGGAGTCGTCGATGCGCGACAGCTCCGCCGCGTCGACAGCCGTGCCTCCGACGAGGTTGGGGTCAGTCATAGCGGATCCTCGGGTCGAGAACGGCGTAGAGCAGGTCCACGATCAGGCTCATCAGCAGGTACACGAGCACGAGCAGCACCACGACGCCGACGACGGTGGCGCTCTCGCGGTTCTGGATTCCGCGGAAGATGAGCCCGCCCAGGCCGTTGATGTTGAACACGCCCTCGGTCACGATCGCGCCGCCCATCAGCGCACCCAGGTCGGTGCCCAGGAACGTCAGCACCGGGATCACCGAGTTGCGCAGCAGGTGCACGCCGACCACGCGGCTGTTGGGCTGGCCCTTCGCGATGGCGGTGCGGATGTAGTCGGCGTGGCGGTTCTCCGCGATCGAGGTTCTCGTGAGCCGCGCGACGTAGGCCATCGAGAGGCTGCCCAGCGCGATGCCGGGCACGATCAGTTCACCGAAGGACGGGTTGTCGGACACGCTCGTGTCGATGATGCCGAGCTCGGTGCCCAGCACGAGCTGCAGCACGATCGCGGTGACGAACACCGGCAGCGAGATGAGGAACGTGGTGGAGACGAGCACCAGGTTGTCGAGGAAACCCTTGCCGCGCAGGCCGGTCAGCACACCCGCGGTCAGGCCGATCACGGCCTCGATGAGCACCGCGACGAGCGCCAGGCGCAGCGTGATCGGGTAGGAGGTGGCGATCAGCTCGCCGACGGAGGTGCCGTTGAAGGTCTCGCCCCAGTCGCCCGTGAACAGGCTGCCGAGGTACTTGAGGTACTGGAGGATCAGGTTGTCGTTCAGGTGGAACTTCTCGGTCATCAGGTCGACGTAGGCCTGGGGGCAGGCCGTCTGACCGCACTTGCCGGAGAAGGGATCACCCGGGACGGCCCACACCAGCACGTAGATCAGGAAGGTCGTTCCGAAGAACACCGGGATCAGCTGGAGCAGGCGTCGCAGGACGTAGCGAATCATGCGTCAGTTCCTAGGAGTGCGCGCCGGGCGAGCCGCAGACCGTCCTTTTGAGACGGTCCGCGGCTGCCCTGGTGGTGGGACGTCTTCTCAGCGCGTCACTTGGTGACCTCGACCGACGAGTAGTCGGCGCGGCGGCGGAAGTCGAGCGTCACGGTCTTGGTGTGCTTGGACTTCGCGGCCACACCCTTCTCGTCCCAGACCGGGATCGAGGGCAGGTCCTTGGCGATCGCGTCCTCGGCCTGCTGGTAGATCTTGATCGCGGCGTCCTTGTCCGGCGTGGAGTCGGCCTGCTGAAGGAGCTGGTCGACGGCCGGGTTGGAGTAGACCGAGTCGTTGGACGAGGCACCCGTGCGGTAGATCGGGTTCAGGAAGTCCTCGATCGACGGGTAGTCGGCCGACCAGTCCGAACGGCCCATGCCGGTCAGCTTGTGGCCCGTCACGATGCTGCGCCACTGGCCGAAGTCCGTGGCCGGCACGAAGTCGCACTCGACGCCGAGCACGTTCTTGATGCTGTTGCACGCGGCCACCAGCGGCTCCTTGCGGCCACCGTCGGCGTTGGAGGCGATGGTGAGCTTGCCCTTGAAGCCGGACTTCGCGAACGCCGCCTTGGCCGCGGTCGGGTCGAACTTGCAGAACTCGCACACGGCCGGGCGGTAGCCCTCGATGCCCTGGGAGACGTAACCGTCGGCCGGCACGTAGGTGTCGTTCATGACGGTCTTGGTGATCTGCGCGCGGTCGATCGCCATGGAGATCGCCTTGCGCAGGTCGAGGTTGTCATAGCCGGGCACGTAGTACGGCACGGCGATGGTGCTGATGCCGAGCAGGTGACCGATGACCAGGTTGTCCTTGAGGTCAGTCTTGTACTTGCTGCCGGCCAGCGCCGAGGGCGGGAGCGTCTCGATGAAGTCGAGCTTGTTGCTCAGCAGGTCCTGGTACGCGGTTTCCTGGCTGGCGTAGATCTTGATGTTCAGGTCCTTGAACTTGACCTTGTCCTGACCCTTGTAGTCGTCGTTGCGCGTCAGCTTGATGTCGACGTTCGGCGTGCGGCTCACGAACTTCATCGGGCCGTTGCCGATCGGGTGCTGCGCGAAAGCCTTGGGGTCGG
This sequence comes from Amycolatopsis sp. 2-15, assembly GCF_030285625.1. Lineage (NCBI taxonomy): Bacteria > Bacillati > Actinomycetota > Actinomycetes > Pseudonocardiales > Pseudonocardiaceae > Amycolatopsis > Amycolatopsis carbonis. Next base: position 2,893,633 of record NZ_CP127294.1, on the reverse strand, counting down.
AGAAGAACACGTCAGGCAGCGGCGCGAAGGCCGTGTAGCCGATCTTGGTGGCGAAGACCGAGAACGGCGCCTTCAGCGTCACCTGGAACTCGTAGTCGCCCTTGAGGACCAGGCCGGACATCTTGTCCGTGGTCGGCTTCGCGTTGTCGTCGGCCGGGTGGACGTCGTCGTAGCCCTGGATGTTCTCGAAGAACGTGCTGTTGATCTGCCCGTTGGGCGAGTAGGCGCCGTAGTTCCAGGCGTCGACGAAGTTCTTCGCCTTGACCTCGGTGCCGTCGTGGAACTTCCAGCCCTGCTTGATCTTGATGTCGAAGACCTTGGAGTCGGTCGTGGTGATCGACTCGGCCATCTGGTTGTAGGGCTGCGCGTTGTCACCCTTGAACGCCACCAGCTCGGCGAACATCGCGTCGACGGCTTTCGAGCCACCCAGCTCGTTGGTGTTCGTGGGGATCAGCGTGTTCTGCGGCTCGGTGCCGTAGACGGTGAAGGTCCCGTTGGGATCCACCTCGCCGGACGACCCGCTACTGCTGGAGCCACCACCGCACGCGGCCAGGACCAATGACAAGGTTGTCACCACCGCGGCGGCTCCCCAGAGCCTGCGTGAACGCCGCATGTTCCCCTCCATCTCGTGTTCCCGAAAAGTGAGATGGACGTTAGCGGGCGATTGGCGGTTTGTAACCAGATCGCTCGGTTGCAAATGAGTGACAACCTTGTCGCTCACCCGGCCAGAACACTACCAAGGTATTGATGATCACCCAGCGTGCCCGCACTGGTCCGCTCAGGCGAGAGACAGCGCGATTCCGTCGAGGATGTCGTGTTCGCTCACGACCAGCTGGTCCGGACCACCGCGTTTCGCGAGCTGCTCGGCCAGCACCTGCACGATCACCGCACCCCCGCCGATCACGTCCACCCGGCCCGGATGGATCACGGGATTGGCCGCGCGGGTGGCGCGGTCGGCCGCCAGCAGGCTCGTCGCGAGGCTGTCGATCTGGGCGTGCAAGAGCTTCGACAGGTGCGTGCGCTCGGAGTCGTACTCGGGCAACTCCTGCGCGACCGCTGACAACGTGGTCACCGTGCCGGCGACCCCGATCCACGTCTTGGCCTTGGCCACGTCGACGACGTCGAACGCCTCTTGGAGGATGGTCTCGGCGGTGGTTTTCGCCCGGGCGATCTCGTCCGGGGTGGGCGGATCCTGGGTCAGGTCACGCTCGGTGATCCGGACGCAGCCGATGTCCACGGACTTCGCGGCGAGCACCTCCGCGCGCTGCCCGTCCCACGTGCCGAGGACCAACTCGGTGGAGCCGCCGCCGACGTCGACGACCAAAAAGGGACCGTCGTCCGGGTCCTGCTCCCCGACGGCGCCGGTGAAGGACAGGCGCGCTTCCTCGTCGCCGCTGATCACTTCGGCCTCGACGCCGAGCGTCTCGCGCGTCATGGCGAAGAACTCGTCGCGGTTGCCGGCGTCCCTGGTGGCGGAGGTGGCGACCATCCGGACCTTTTCGACGCCCTTGCGGCGGGCGGCGATCGTGTAGTCGGCGAGGGCGACGCGGGTGCGTTCGAGGGCTTCGGGCGCCAGGCGGCCCGTGGCGTCGACGCCTTGGCCGAGGCGCACGATGCGCATCTCGCGGTGCAGGTCGCGCAGGTCCACCGTGCCGTCGTGGCGCGGCGTCAGCTCGGCGACGAGCAGGCGGATGGAGTTGGTCCCACAGTCGATCGCGGCTACACGAGGCATGGCGTCGACCTTACTGGGTCGCGATCAGGGCGCTGGGGCGTTGCTCGTCGTGCTGTCCGTCGAGGTGTCGTCGCTTGGCGGTGTCGAGCTCGATCCGCCACACGGCGGGAGGCTCGCGGTGGTCGTTGTCGTGGTTGTTGTGGTGCTGCTCGGCGGTGTGCTGTCCGCTGTCGTACTGGTTTCGCAGGTCGGCGCGCTGGTGGTGGTGTCCGTCGACGTGCTGCTGCTGCTGCTCGTGCTTCCGCTCGGCGGCAACGACGCCTGCGGCGGCCCACTCGGCGGCGTACTCGACACCGGTGGCGGCGGCACAGCCGGCGGTGGCGGGTTCACGCCCGCGTTGGGCGCCCCGACGGGGATCTGGCTGTCCGGCAGCGGCACGACGCCGTTGCGGTAGGCCTCGGCCCAGAGGATGACGGTGTTCACGTAGACGTCGGAGTTGTTGTAGCGGTAGATCGCCGTGCGCAGCTGGTCCGGGTTCGCGACGTCCAGGTCGCCGGAGCAGAGGTAGCGCGCCGTGGCCAGCGAGGCGTCGAACAGGTTCTCCGGGTCGGCTGCGCCATCGCCGTTCCCGTCGGACGAGTACGCGCGCCACGTCGCGGGAATGAACTGCGCCGGCCCCACCGCGCGGTCCCAGACGGTGTCGTGGTCCAGCACGCCCCCGTCGGTGTCGGGGATCGCCGCGAAGGGCCCGGTCCCGTTGAGCTCCGGGCCGAGGATGGGTTCGAGTGCCGTGCCCGCCGCGTCGACATAACCGCCCCGCGCGTGGTTCGACTCGATCCGCCCGATGCTGGCCACCAGCGCCCAGTCGATGTGGCAGTTCGGCTGCTCGTGGGCCAGGATGTCGGCCGCGTTGTGATACGCGGCCAGCGCGGTGGCGGGAATGCCGAGGGGCCCGTTGGGCAACTCGTACGCGGGCAGCGGCAGCGGGACCGGTGATTCGGGCAGGCTCCCGTCGACCGCGACCTTTTCCACCTGGGGGTTCTGGGGGTCGTACCCCTGCTCGAGGGCCACGTTTTCGGTGTGGGTGGTCGGCAGCCCGGCCGTCCACACTCCGACGGCCAACGTCGCGGCAATCGCCGGCACGACGGCCAGGACCCCGACGGTGACCGAGACGACGTTCCGGTGCCTGGCGGTGACCTTTCGGCTGCGGTACCGGGCCTTCCTCGTGGCGATACGCAGTGCTCTCGGCCCAGGCCCCAGTGGGACTCGGGCCGGCCTTGACGAGCGGCGGGGTGTGTCTTGAGCTTCGGTTTCGCCCGCTTCAGCTTCCGCTGTTTCTGCTTCGCCCGCTTCGATTACTTCGGCGGGGGCTCCGGCTTCGCCTTCCTCACCGCCGGCAACGTCGGCTTCGGCTGCGGTTCCGGCTTCGCCTTCTTCACCGACTTCGGCAACTTCACCACCGGCAACCTCAGCCTCACCCGCTTCGACCTGGGCAGCTTCGCCTTCACCTGTATCGGCTCGCGGAGCTTCGACCGCTCCAGCTTGGACTTCGGGTTCCCCGTCTGCTTCAACCTCGGCAACGTCCGCTTCGGACGCCTCGGCCTCGGCCTCGTCGACCGCTTCGGCTCGGGCTTCCTCAGCCGTGTTCTCACCGCGGCCAAGATCGTCACCAGCTGGACCATCGTGTTCCGACTGGGCCTCCGCGCTCAGAGCTCCGGCCTCGCCGCCGGTCTCCTCAGTCGGGGATTCCTCATCGAGGTCGTGGCCGCGACCGTCCACATCGTTCGCCTCGGCTTCGGCCGGAGCCTGATCGCCAGCGGCGTCGGAGTGGGGTCCATTGCGGAGCTTCCGGGCGATGTGCCCGAGTCCGCGTGGCACCCGCATGGTCCGAACCCTCCTCGGGATCACCCGGTGGTGAGCCCGATGGTTGCCTACGTCGTGTGAAGATTCCGTACTCAGCTTGGCGGTGGGCCACCCATACGGGAACCCACAGATGCGGTAACTGCCCGCCTGTCCGGACTATCTGCACACGAGACGGGAGCGTTACCCCTCTTCGGCAGCGGCTTCGACGGCGCACTCGCCCGAGGGCCAGCCCTGGGTGTGGAGCCAGGCGAGAGTCTCGTCGCCGAACGGGTTGACGCCCGGGCCGGCGGCGAGGGTGTGGGCGAGGTGGACGTGGAGGCACTTCACGCGCCCCGGCATGCCGCCGGCGGTGACCTGCGTGCCGAGGGACTCGATGGCGTCGCGCTCGGCGAGGTAGGTCTCGTGCGTGCGCAGGTACGCCGCGGCGAGCTCCGGGTCGGTCTCGAGCCGCGCGGTCATCTCCTTCATCACGCCGGACGCCTCCAGCGTGCCGACGAGCGACGTCAGCCGCGGGCAAGTCAAGTAGTAGAGCGTGGGGAACGGGGTGCCGTTCTCGAGCCGCGGGCTCGTCTGCACCACCGACGGGTGCCCGCTCGGACACCGCGCCGCCACGGCCCGCAACGCGCGCGGCGGCCGCCCGAGCTGCTCCCTGATGATCTCGCGGTCGGCATCGGTGACCGGCTCGAAGCGGGGCGTTTCCGTGCTGCTGTTGCTGCTGTTCACGCCCCCCAGGTTAGTGCCGCCGACGCCCGGCCCCTCCGCCACCTCCGCCTGAACCCCCGACTTATCCACAACTCGGCTCCCCTGTGGACAACTCGGCCCCTCGCGGCCTCGACCACAGTTTTCGTCAGCCCCCGCCGGTAGAATGGGGACGCCCCTTGGGAGGGCGAGGGCCTGTGGTCCCGGCGGCGGCACCGCGCGAGGCAAGATTGACAAGCGGCTACGCCCTCGGGTGACGGGCGCACAACAGGCGCCTTCACCGCGATCCCAGCCAGAGGAGACTCCATGACAGGCGCGCCCAAGGGCCTTGGCCTGGGGGCAATCATCGTGATCACGGTCGGAGCGGTGGTGCTGTCTGTCGGATCCATCAGTTACCAGGCCGATTCCGGCTCCGGAAACGGGGCGAACATCGGCGCCGGCGTCGCGCTGACGTTCGGTCCCTATCTCGTCGCCCTGGGCCTGCTTTTGGGAGTCGGCGCCGCCGTGGCCCACCTCAGCAGCCGGGCACGCCAACGCCGCTAGCCCGTGGCACCAGGCGTTTTCGTGCCCGCCGCGGCGCTTTCAGCCCCCACCTCACCCTCGGCTTCCCAGCGCAGCAGATCACCCGGCTGGCATTCCAGCACTTCACAAAGCGCGGCCAGCGTCGCAAAGCGCACCGCCTTGGCGCGGCCGTTCTTCAGCACCGCCAGGTTCGCCGGCGTGATCCCCACGCGGTCCGCGAGCTCGCCCACCGACATCTTCCGCCGGGCCAGCATCACGTCGATGTCGACGGCGATGGGCATCAGATCACCTCGTCGAGCTCGGCCTGCAGCTGTGTCGCCTCGACGTCGCGCGCGACGGCCTGGGCCAGGAGCATCCGGAGGACCAGCACGATGAGCGCGACGCCCAGGATGGCCACGCCGATGCCGCCCATGATGAGGGTGACGCCGGGGTCGTCGCGCTGGCCCGGGGCGTTGATGGCGGTGACCGCGAACCACACGAGGGCGGCCGCCGCGATCGCGCCTATGACCGTGTCGACGTAGCGGAAGGCGGCGGGGGAGAACACCGTGCCGCGGCGCACCATCGTCACCAGCCGCCACACGCAGACCACGGCGACCTGCACCGTCACCAGGCCCAGGATCGTGACGAGGCGCAGCGCGGTCAGCGGCAGCTTCCCGTCCTCCGGATCACTGCCGGTGACCAGGACCCACACCATCAGCACCTGGATCAACACGGTTCCGGTGAGCACCACCGCGAGCACCGTGCGCAGTGCGTTCACTGCCAGCTTTCCCACGACTGATCCTTCCATCGAGTTACGATGGAAATCTATCGAATCTCGATAGGTACTACAAGAAGAAAAACGGCGGAGCACCCGAAGGCGCCCCGCCGCTCAACCCGAAACCGAAAACTCACCCGCCGGAAACGGAGTCCCACAGCTTCTCGTACCAAGACCCCTGCGGAACCGCCGCCGGGTTCGCCGCGGGAGGCGGCGCGGAAGCCTGGTCCTCCGGCAGCTGCACGATGTACGGCGTCTCTCCCGGCTTCACGTACCGCAGCCGCCGGCGCGCCTCCGCCTCGATCTGCGCCGGGTCGCTCAGCTGGGCCTTGCGGTCGCGCAGGACGTCGACTTCCTTCTGCAGCTGGGCTTGCTGCGCCTCCTGGTCACGCACTTCCGAGCGCTGGCTCAGGTACGTCCGCAGCGGCACCGCGACGGTGAACGCCAGCGCACACACGACGATCGCCACCACGGCCGCGCGCCGGGTGGTCGACATGCCGAGCACCTTGGCCGCGCCGGATGCGCGTTTGGCCGCGAGGCCACGGCGCAGCCGGCTCCTCGTCGTCTCCGCTGACGAAACCTCCGACGTCCGGCGCCGGGCCGACGCGGGGCGACGGGCCCGGGTGGACCCGCCTCCCTCGGCACGCCGCGTCCGCGAGGACCCGGCGCCGTCGGCTCGGCCTCCGCGTCGGCTGCGCGCCCTCCCCCGGTCGGCCATGAAACCCTCAGGCCTCCGCGGTGAACCGCGGGAAGGCGAGGTCGCCGGCGTAGCGCGCGGCGTCCGCCAGCGTCTCCTCGATGCGCAGGAGCTGGTTGTACTTCGCGATCCGCTCCCCGCGCGCCGGGGCGCCCGTCTTGATCTGGCCGACGCCCGTGGCCACGGCGAGGTCCGCGATGAACGTGTCCTCGGTCTCGCCGGAGCGGTGGCTCATCATCGACTTGTAGCCGTACGACGTGGCCAGCGACACCGCGTCCAGCGTCTCCGACAGGGTGCCGATCTGGTTGACCTTCACCAGCAGCGCGTTGGCAGCGCGGCGGGTGATGCCCTCCTCGAGGCGGTCCGGGTTGGTGACGAACAGGTCGTCGCCCACGAGCTGGACCTTGTCGCCGACCTCGGCGGTCAGCTGGACCCAGCCGTCCCAGTCGTCCTCGCTCAGCGGGTCCTCGATGGACACGAGCGGGTAGTCGCGCAGCAGTTCGGCGTAGTAGGCCGACATCTGCTCGGCGCTGCGCTTGGTGCCCTCGAACGTGTAGGCCCCGTCGGCGAAGAACTCGGTGGCGGCGACGTCCAGCGCGAGCGCGACGTCGCGGCCCGGCGCGTAGCCGGCCTTCTCGATCGCCTGCAGGATCAGGTCGAGCGCCTCACGGTTGTTGCCGAGGCTCGGGGCGAAGCCGCCCTCGTCGCCCAGGCCGGTGGAGAGACCACGGCCCTTCAGCACGCCCTTGAGCGCGTGGTAGACCTCGGTGCCCCAGCGCAGCGCTTCGCGGAACGACTCGGCGCCGATCGGCGCGATCATGAACTCCTGGATGTCCACGTCGGTGTCGGCGTGGGCGCCACCGTTGAGGATGTTGAGCATCGGCACGGGCAGCACGTGCGCGTTCGGGCCGCCCAGGTAGCGGAAGAGCTCCAGCTCGGCCGACTCGGCGGCGGCCTTCGCGACGGCCAGCGAAACGCCGAGGATCGCGTTGGCGCCCAGGCGCGACTTCGCGGGGGTGCCGTCGAGGTCCACGAGCTTCTGGTCGACGATCCGCTGGTCCACGGCGTCGACGCCCACCAGGTCCGGACCGATCTCGTCGAGCACCGCGGCGACCGCGCGCTCCACGCCCTTGCCGTTGTAGCGGCCGGTGTCCCCGTCACGCAGCTCGACTGCTTCGTGCTCGCCGGTGGACGCACCCGACGGGACAGCGGCCCGCGCCAGCGTGCCGTCGTCGAGCGCCACCTCCACCTCGACGGTCGGGTTGCCACGCGAGTCCAGAATCTCGCGCGCGCCTACCTGCTCGATGAGAGCCACGCCATGCTCCTCAGTGGGTCGTGCCTGCGGTGACGCCGCCCAGAGTAGCCGTCCGCGGCTTTCACCCGTTGGAGGCACGGCCGTTCCGCTCAGTGCCCATCAGGGTGCTCCGGCCGCACTTCACGCCACCCGGACGGCAGCTCGACGGTCTGCGACGTCTGCTGCCAGAACGTCCAGCTGTTGCCCCCGGGGTCCGCCACCGTGAACACGCGCGCGCCGTACGGCTGGTCCTGCGGTGGCTCCGGCTCGGCGTCCTCGCCCAGCAACGAGCGCACGCGCTTGTATTGCGCGTCGACGTCGGTCACGTAGATGATGTTCAGCTGCCCGACCGGTCCCTCGACGCCCTTGGCCGCCCAGTATTCGGGACCGACGCCCGCGAGCTGGACCGTTCCGGTACCCGCGCAGAGCGTCGCCTGGAAGACCTCCCCGGACGCGTCCTCGAACCGCACTTCCTCCCGGAAGCCGAAGACCCTGGTCAGCCACTCCAGCGCCGCCGTCGCGTCGGTGTAGTAGAGGTAGGGCGCCAGGCCCAGGTAGCCGGGTTCCTGTCCGCTGCTCATGGCAGGACAGTCCACCACGACCCGTCCGCCGCCTCGTGCCAACCCCTCCGGAGCGGTATCGTCGGAGTGACCATGACGGACGCCGCAGCAGCACCAGAGCCCCCCGGCGAAGACCGTTTCCGTGCCTTCCGCCGGGCCGAGGATCTGGTCGAACGCCACCGCCCGCTCGACGCGCTCAAGGCGCTCGAACCCCTGCTCGACGAGACGGACAAACCGAGTGTCCAGCTCCTCGCCGGCCGCGCCTACTTCCACTCCGCGCAGTTGCGCCGGGCGGAGCGCGCGTTCACGCGGGTCCTCGAGCTGGATCCGACGGATCACTACGCCCGCTTCGTCCTCGGGCGGACCCTCCAGCGCCTCGGCCGGTTGGCCGAGGCGCTGGCGCAACTGCGGATGGCTTCGGCGATGAACCCCGTGCCGGAGTACCTGGAGGCGATCGCGGAAGTGACGGCGCGGATCACGTTGCAGGATCGCTGACGGGCTCGGTCTTTCGGCTGGCCGGCGGTTCTCCGGGCGTGGCCTTTCGGCGCTTCCGCTCGGCCGGTCGGCTGATCCGCCGGCCCCCTGTCGCGAGCGAACCTTGAGTCATCACGGAGAACGACCCGAGGAGCTCGAGATGAACGTCTTCACCTTCATCGCCGTCTACGCCGGCCTTGCCGTCCTGCTGCTGGCGGCGCTCTCGCCGGTGATCGTCGAACTGGACACGCGGTTCCCGGTTGCCCGCCGCAAGCGCGCCGCCGCCGCTTCGCCCGCCGCGCCGCGTCCGGCCAAGGCCCTCAAGGGCACCCGGATCACCGCCCACGCCTGAGGCGCGGCTCAGGGAGCGACACTCGCCGCCGCATAGGAATCCGCGGCGGAGAACACGCTCTGCACGTAGTCCACCGAAGCGTTGTAGAACAGCATCGCGCGCCACCAGCCCGAGGGGGTGCCGAGGTCGTCGCCGCCGGAGCAGAGGTAGCGGGCGGCCGTGAAGGCGGCGTCGTCGATGTTATGGGGGTTGGCGGGTTTGCCATCGCCGTTGGCGCGTTCGGCGTACTTCTTCCAGGAGGCCTGGGTGAAGTGCAGCGGACCCAGCCCGGTGCCGGTGGCCGGAGCATCGCCGGCGGCGGAAACCGTGAGCGAGGGCGTCGCCAGGTGGCCGATGCCCGCGAGAGTGGCCCAGGACAGGTGGCAGGCCGGTTTCTGGCGCCGCATCCACATCTCCGCGCGGCCGTACGCGGCGAGGACGCGGGCGGGCAGCTGGGTCTTCCCGGCGACGCGAGTGGCCCACGCGTCGAGCTCCGCCTGGTCGGATTCCGTCGGACGGTCGGGTGGCGCGGCCAGCCCGGCGCGCGGCGCGGCGCCGCCCGATTGGGGCCGCTGCGGCTGCACCGAAAACGACGAAACGGGCGCAGCGGCGGCCTGGGGAGGAGCGGCCGGCACCGGGTTGCGTACGCCGATGGTCACCACCAGCACGATCCCCGTGAGCACCAGTCCCAGTGACAACGCGATCCGGCTGACGTAGCGACGAGGCGGAGACGTCGTCTGAGTGGTATCGGCCACCCGGACAGGTTACTTCTCCCACCACCGCGTGACGCCAGATCGAGTGATCAAGCCTTTCGTCGGCTGAACCGCAGAGCCCGCAGCACGGTGCCGAGGCCCGACAGCGTGTCCGGGTGGGCCAGTATCGTGGTCACGGCGGCGAGCTTTCCGTTGATCACCGGGTCGACCCGCGACGCCTTGAGCATCACGTCGCTGAACCACTTCGTCAGGCGATCCCCCTTCGGGTAAGGCCCGTCGACGTGCGGGAGCTCCAGGTCGGCGAGAGTGGAGGTCTGCCACGCGGAGTCGACGACCAGGCGCACCAGGTCGAAGTACGCCTTCGCCGGCTGCGCCAGGTCGGGTTGCGAACGCAGGTACTGCGAAAGGCACGAGGCGTGCAGCATCGCGGACGTCATCCCCTGGCCGTAGATGGGGTTGGACGACGCCACGGAGTCACCCGCCGCGAAGAGACCCGCCGGCACGCGGTCGAGCTCGTCGAAGTCCCGCCGCCGGCTGTCGGCCTGGTGGTAGGTGGCGATGTCGCCGATCATCGTGGCGTGCGAGGCGATGTCGCCGTACAGAGCCGGGAAATCGCGGTTGCAGCGGGCGATGAACTCGTCGGGGTCCCGAGTGGACCGGTCGTCGTCGTAGCCCGCGACGACCATGTGCCAGCGCTGGCCCTCCACCCTGGCGATCCCGCCGACCCGGGCGATCCGGCCCGTCCTGGCGTCCGGCATTGTCTGGGACACCGAGGACACGACCTTGCTGATCGTCGGGTCGTACTCGAACGTCGCCACCGAGTAGTTCAGCTTGATCGGCATGCGCCGCAGCGGAGGCCGCGGCCAGCCGTCCTCCAGCCAGTCGCTGACGCGGCTCGACCGGCCCATCGCGTCGACAACGATGTCAGCGGCCGCGAAAACGGACTCTTCGCCGCCTTCGGGCACGTACCGAGCGCCGGCCACCCGATCGCGCTCGAAGACGAGACCATCGGCGCGGCCGGCGACGAGCGTGATGTTCTCGACGGCGAGCGCGCGGCGCCGCACCAGGTTCTCGAGGAACGGCCGCGAGCTGACCAGCACCGGCGCCTCGACCTTCCCCTCCGCGGCGAGCGGCATCGCCGGCTCGCCGTTGATGAAGAACGCGAAGCCGGAGCCGTCCTCAGGCAGCAGGACCGCGTCCTCGGCCACCGCTTCCTTCGCGAACCCCGGGAACCCCGGGAACCACCGTTCAAGCTGCACCGAACCAGCGGGAAGCAGGGCGTGGACCTCTGTGTGCCCTGCGGCACCCCCGGACGCGGCGCGCTGCCGTGGTCCTCGGCGTCGCGCTCGATCACGAGCACCTCTTCGGCGTGGTCGCTCAGGACCCGGGCCGTCACCAAGCCGGCGATGCTCGCGCCGAGCACCACCGCGCGCTTCTTGAGCACCGGCGTGACCTTCGGCGGTTCGGGCGTGCTGAGTTCGGCGAACGCCTGAATCTTGGAACCGCTCACAACGGGTACTCCCTACATCACACCGGCGCAGGGTCACGCCGGGAAACCACCGAGACACAGGTTGGATCGCGCAGGAGCGCTGCGACTGTTGCAGCCACCGCGCCGGAGCGTCCCGGTAGTCCCCCGGGCGGCTGTCCGATCGGCAGTGGAGGCAAGCGGACGGTTAACTCCCAGCCCCAGCCGCCCATGTCACACAATTCGTTATGGATCCGCAGTTCACCTCGCTGACCTGCGGTTACCCTAACCTAACCCGACCGTATAGTCCGATTTGTCCGATCACGTACAGGCCCCCGGGCGTACGCTCCTCTGGACTTACAGGCAAGCCTTACCTAAAAACATCAGGTCAGGTGTGCAGAGGAGGGCTGAGCAGTGGTGTTTTCGAGCGCGCTCATCGGGTTGCGCGAAGGGCTCGAGGCCGCCCTGGTGGTCAGCATCCTGGTGGCGTTCCTGGTCAAGACGGACCGGCGGCACGCGCTGAAGTTCGTGTGGCCGGGTGTGGGCGCCGCGGTGCTGCTGTCGGTCGCCGTCGGCGCGATCCTGACCTACAGCACCGCGCAGCTGAGCTTCGAGCACCAGGAGCTGCTCGGCGGCAGCCTCTCCATCGTCGCGGTCGCCTTCGTCACGGCGATGATCTTCTGGATGCGCAAGGCGTCCAAGCAGATGGCCGCGGAGCTGCGCGGCAAGATGGAGGACGCGCTCGACGTCGGCCCCGCCGCCGTGCTGCTGCTGTCGTTCCTCGCCGTCGGCCGCGAGGGCCTCGAGACGGCCGTGTTCTTCTACTCCGCCGTGCAGACCGCGCAGTCGGACACGATCCAGCCGCTCATCGGGTTCGTGGTCGGCATCGCCGCCGCGATCGTGATCGCGTACTTGCTCTACCGCGGCGCCGTGCGGTTCAACCTCGCGAAGTTCTTCACCGTCACCGGCGTGCTGCTGGTGTTCGTCGCCGCCGGCGTGCTCGGTTACGGCCTGCACGACCTGCAGGAAGCCGGCTTCATCCCGGGCCTGACCACCCTCGCGTTCGACGCGTCGAGCGCGCTGCCGGAAACCTCTTGGTACGGCGCGCTGCTCAAGGGGATCTTCAACTACTCGCAGCAGACCACCGTGCTGCAGGCGATCGCGTGGGTCGCCTACGTGGTGATCGTGCTCCCGCTCTTCCTCAAGCCCACCAAGAAGAAAACCGTCACGGCTGAAGCCGCTGCGGCCGCTGTCAAGGAGTGACCGTGCCCCTTTCTCCCAGAACCCCGCTGGCCGTGCTGGCCGGAGTCGGCGCCCTCGTCGCCCTGTCCGCGTGTGACAGCACCGATTCCGCATCGGGCGGCTCCGGCGCCGCGGGCGCGATCAAGGTCGAGGCCTCCGACAGCACGTGCGCCGTCGCCGCGAACACCGCCAACGCGGGCAACGTGACGTTCGAGATCACCAACAAGGGCACCAAGGTCACCGAGTTCTACCTCTACGCCGAGGGCGACCGGATCATGGGCGAGGTCGAGAACATCGCCCCCGGCCTCAACCGCCGGCTCATCGTCGAGGTCCCCGAGGCCGGCAAGTACCAGACGGCGTGCAAGCCCGGCATGGTCGGCAACGGCATCCGCGGTGATTTCACCGTCACCGGCGGCGCGCAGAAGCAGACCGACACCAACGCGCAGAAGGCCGAAGCCACCAAGAACTACGCCACCTACGTCGCGAACAACACCGCCGCGCTCGAGACGGAGACGCAGAAGTTCGTCGACCTCGTGAAGGCCGGCAAGGTCGACGAGGCCAAGTCCGAATACGCCAGCACGCGCGTGTACTACGAGCGCATCGAGCCCGTCGCGGAGAAGTTCGGCGACCTCGACCCGCTGATCGACGTGCGCGAGGCCGACCTCGAGCCGGGCCAGCAGTTCACCGGTTTCCACCGGCTGGAGAAGGACCTGTGGGTCACCGGCCTGCAGCCCGACAGCTCGCAGGTCGCCGACAAGCTGCTCACCGACGTCAAGGACCTGGTCACCAAGACCAAGACGCTGCAGCTGAGCGCGCTCGATCTCGCCAACGGCGCCAAGGGCCTGCTTGACGAGGTCGCCACCGGCAAGATCACCGGCGAGGAAGAGACCTTCTCGCACACGGACCTGTGGGACTTCCAGGCCAACGTGGACGGTTCGAAGGGCGCGATCGCTTCGCTGCGCCCGATCCTGCAGGAGCGAGACCCGGCCCTGGTGTCCACTCTGGACAAGAAGTTCGCCAACGTGCAGTCACTGCTGGACAAGACGCGCGTGGGTGACGGGTTCAAGTACTACAACCAGCTGTCGCAGGACGAGATCAAGGCGTTCGCCTCGGCGGTCGACGCGTTGAGCGAGCCGCTGAGCAAGGTCGCGGAGGTTGTGTCGAAGTGAGTGAAGAGGGCACCCGCGTCTCCCGTCGGAAGCTGTTCGGCCTGGCGGGAGCGGGGGTCGCCCTGGCCGGCGCGGGTGCGGCGGCCGGGGTCGGCATCGACCGGATGGGCGGCGGTTCCACCGCACAGGCCGCGGTGACCACTGTGGACTTCCACGGTGAGCACCAGGCCGGCATCGTCACGCCGACCCAGCAGAACCTGCACTTCGCCGCGTTCGACGTGACGACGACCGACGTCGGCGAGCTGCGGCAGCTGTTGCGCACGTGGACTTCGGCGGCGCGGCGGATGACGGCGGGCCAGGAGGTCGTGCCCAATGGCGCCGTCGGCGGCGCGGCCGAAGCCCCGCCCGGCGACACCGGTGAGGCATTGGACCTGCCCGCGTCCGACCTGACGTTGACGATCGGCTTCGGGCCGTCGCTGTTCGACGACCGGTTCGGCCTGGCGTCGAAGCGGCCGGCGCAGCTGATCGACCTGCCGCTGTTCCCGAAGGACAAGCTCGACCCCGCGCGCACCGGCGGTGACCTGTGCATCCAGGCGTGCGCCAACGACCCGCAGGTCGCCGTGCACGCCGTGCGCAACCTCGCGCGGCTGGGCTTCGGCGTCACGGAGGTGCGCTGGTCGCAGCTCGGCTTCGGGCGCAGCTCGTCGACCTCGCGTGAGCAGGCCACGCCCCGCAACCTGTTCGGCTTCAAGGACGGCACCAACAACATCAAGTCCGAGGACACCGACTTCCTGCGCGACGAGGTGTGGGCTGTGGCCGGCGACGGCCAGGCCTGGATGGCCGGCGGCTCGTACCTGGTGGCACGGCGGATCCAGATGCACATCGAGACGTGGGACCGCGAACCGCTGGAAGGCCAGGAGCAGATCATCGGCCGCACCAAGGGTTCCGGCGCTCCGCTGGGTCAGACGGCGGAGTTCGACGACGTCGACCTCGGCGTCCGCGGCGCGGGCGGCGTGCCCCTGATCGCCGACGACGCGCACATCCGCCTGGCTTCGCACCAGACGCTGAAGGGGACCCGGATCTTGCGGCGGGGCTACAACTTCGTCGACGGCTCCGACGGCGTCGGCCACCTCGAAGCCGGCCTGTTCTTCCTGGCCTTCAACCGCGATACGCGCAAGCAGTACGTGCCCATGCAGCAGGCGCTGTCGTCGAAGGACGCGATGATGGAATACGTGCAGCACACGGGTTCGGCGCACTTCGCGGTTCCGCCGGGCCTGACGCCCACCTCGAGCTGGGGCGACGGCCTGTTCGCTTGACTTCAAGTGTGGTTGAACTTGCACGGTGGAGTGCATGTTCACCTCAGCAGAACTCGACTACCTCGCCACGCCGGGTCTCGGCCGGCTCGCCACGCAGCAGCCGAACGGGACCCTGCAGGTCAGCCCCGTGGGCTTCACCTACAACGCCGAGGCCCAGGCCATCGACATCACCGGCTACCACCTGACGCAGAGCCGCAAGTACCGCAACGTCGCCGCCAACGGCCGCGCAGCTTTCGTGGTGGACGACCGCCCGTCACTGAACCCCATGCGCGTGCGCTGCCTGGAAATCCGCGGCCACGCGGAGGTACTGACCGACGTCTTCACCCCTGACGGTCACCTCGACGGCGCCGTCATCCGGCTGCACCCGGAGCGCATCATCAGCATGGGCATCGACGACGGCGATGTGCCGCCGTTGGAGATGAAGCCGAACAACCGCAACGTCGAGTAGACCGAATTCCGGTTGCCGTACCTGACCCGCAGACAGGTACGGCAACCGGCGGTCCCCCAAGAACATTCAGCGGCGCGCCCCCACCACCGCATACGTCCCCGAACCCAGCACGAACAACACTCCGGCCACCCACCACGCCACAGCGACGTCGGCGGGCTGCAGTGGCCACGCCAGCACGCGGCTCAGCTCGATCGGCTCGCCCGGGACGAACAGTGCGACCACGATCCAGCCCAGCGGGAACGTCCAGCCGAACTGGCCGCCGAACAAGGTCGCTGCCAGGCCCGCCAAACCCAGCAGGCCGGCGCCGTCGCGGAGGATCACGGAGGCGGCGACCTGGGTGGCACCGGGGGCCTGCACGAGGAGCAGCACGCCGGCCGCGAGCAAGCCCATCAGCAGGAGGTGCGCGAGACGGCGTGGCAGCCAGCCGAAGGCGGCCGTGCGGTCGAGGTCCACGTCCTGGCCGGACAAGCCCGTCGCGGCGACTGCCACGGCGGCGCCGAGTGTGAGGGACACGAAGAACGTCGACCAGTCGCTGCCCACGATCAGCCGGATCACCACCGTGCACAGCACGAGGGCGGCCAGCGACACCGGGAGGCGGCGGGAACGCGCGTAGAGCGCCAGCCACCTCATCCGGCCGCCCCCTCGGTCAGCGCCGCGTAGGCGTCTTCCTGGCACGACAGCTCGGCGTGTCGCACGGCGGCGACCCGCGCACGCTGCTCGGAGTCCGGTAGGGCGCGCAGCTTCGTCCACGCGTCCTGCATCAGCGCGGGCAGCTGAGGACTGTAGTAATTGGCGTGCGAAGGCTGTCGCAGCTCCCCGACGAGCCATGAACCGGCGACGAACCGTGCGGCATCCTGCTGCTCCGCGCCCCTCGTCGAGGGGTCACCGCACGAAGCCGTGCCCCCGCCCGCCACGAGCGCGTTCACCAGGTCGCGCCCCTGCACCCCGGACAGCAAGCTGTCGTCGTACCGGAGGAGCAGCGTCGAGCCATCCCTCCGGCCGCCGTGGGTCACCCCCGCCCGCTCGGTCGACTCCACGATCCGCTGTGGATGGTCCGGAAGTTTTTCCAGCAACGTCAGGGCTTCTGTGCCCGGTCCGGCCAAAGTGGACAGCCAGGTCACGTGCATTTTCGTGACGCACACCGGCCCGTCGCACACCAGCGCGGTCGCGGTCTGGTTCTCGGCGACGTTGTCGGCCGCGGAAGCCGGGAAAATCGGCACTGCGACCGCCAGCCCGGCCACCACCGGCAGCAGCGCCAGCAGCCGTTTCCGCGCCGTGCCGGCCGCCAGCAAGAGGAGACCCGTCGCGGACAGACCCAGCAACCAGCACAACTGACCGATGTTCACCGCCATGACCGGCACTGTGAACGGGCTGCGCGGCTGCGACGCCGTGGGCGACAGCAGTGCGATCGAGTTCGGCACCAGGCGCTGTGTGGGACTGCCGGCGTCGCTCGAGGCCTGCAGCAGCACGCCGACCACCAGCGCCACCACCGCCGCGGCGGGAGCCGTGAGCGGGTGTGGCAGCAGCCGGCCGACGGCGAGCCCGACGGCGACACCCGCCACCACCGAAGCGATACCGACCAGCAGCGGCAGCACCCACGTGAACGTGAACATGCCGTCGTGCGCGATCACCTGCCCGAGGCCGACCACGACGATCACGAGGTAGCCCACCACCGCCGACGAACCCAGTGCGAGCCCGAGCTTCGCCGTCCGGTGGGACACCGGGCGCGGGGTGGTCGAGAGCAGCTCGACCATGCCCGAGCGCCTGTCTCGCATCCCCTGGATCGCCGCGGCGCCGACGATGATCGGCCACAGCAGGGACAGCAGGTACCGCACCCACAGCACCGAGCTGGTCCACTGCGCGTTCCACGCCGCGGCGTTCTTCCACCACGGCCCACTGAACAGGAAGAAGAACCCCAGCCCCACAGCCAGCATCAGGACGGTGATCCACGGCGCGATCGTCCGTCGCGTCTCAGTGCGCAGCACGCTCACCAGGAACCCCTCCCTCGGTCGTGGTTGAGCAGGGCCGAGTAGCCGCGTTCGATGGGGCTGTCGCCGATGTCTTCGGGCGTGCCCGCGGCGGCCAACTGGTCGGGCGTGCCCTGGAAGACGAGCTTGCCCTCGGCGAACAGCACCACGTCGGTGCACGCCGTGGCGACGTCTTCCACCAGGTGGGTGGACACGACGACGCAGGCGTCCTGGCCGAGCTGCGACATGAGTTCGCGGAACCGCACGCGCTGCGCCGGATCGAGCCCCGCCGTGGGTTCGTCCAGCAGCAGGATCTGCGGGTCGTTCACGATGGCCTGCGCGATGCCGACGCGGCGGACCATGCCGCCCGAGAGGGTCTTGAGCTTGTCGTCGGCGCGGTCGGCCAGCCCCACGCGCTCGATCGCGCGCTGCACGGCGGCGGGTATGTCCTGTTTGGACATTTCCTTGAGCCACGCCAGGTACTCGACGAACTCACGCACTGTGAACCGCTTGTAGTACCCGAACGTCTGCGGCAGGTACCCGATCCGCCGGCGCAGGCGGCGCTGGTCGATGTGTCCCCCGACCGACTCACCGAGCAGCGCCAGCCCGCCTTCCGCCGGCCGGAGCACCGTCGCCAGCGCCCTGATCAGCGTGGTCTTGCCGGCCCCGTTGGGCCCGAGCACGCCGTGGACTCCCTTGCCCAGGGACAGATCCAGGCCGTCGACGGCCATTTTTCGCCGCCCCACCCGTACTTTCAGCGCTTCCGCCTGGATTTCCCAGGCATAGGTCGACGGAGCGACCTCAGCGGCTTCGACTGCCCGCATGTTTATTGTCCCCTTCCTCCCTCAGTGGTGCGCGCTGAGCCGGGCGAAAGCGCTCCGACGGAGCACCACAACCACGGCCGTCAACGCGAAGATCCCGCCCCAGACCGGGAGCGATCCCGGTCGCAGTGCGAACGAAGAACCCCAGGCCACCGCCGGCAGCAGCAGCACCGCGAGCCACGCGGCCACCAGCACCATCGCGGCCCGGCTCACGCCGACGAGCGCGCCCAGCGCCAACGTTCCCGTGGTGAACGCGAGGCTCGGCACCAGCGCCAGCCCCAAGCTGGTGCCGGTGAGCCAACCCGCGACCAGCAGTACCGGAATCACCGCCACCAGCACCGCCGTGGTCCGGCGCAGGACGAGGTCCAGGCCGGCTCTCGGGCTCGCGGCGATCACCTCGAACGCCGGGTCGAGGCCGCGCGACCACGACGCCGCGACGCCCAGCACCGGCAGCACCGGCGCGAAAACCGGGACGAACGACAGGTTGTTCTGGAACCCGCGGTCGAGCAGCACGGCCACGACCGCCACCAGCACCGTCATCACCAGCCACGGCAACATCACCGGTGTCACCCAGCCGCGGAAACCGACCTTGAGCCGGCTGGGTACCGGCTGCGGCTTGGCGGTGAGCTGGGGCTGGAGCCCAGTCCAGACCGCGGTGAGCATTGAGTCCGATGTGGACAGTTGTGCCAACCGGGCCCGGCAGACGGCACACGTCTCCAAGTGGGCCTCGGCGGCCCACTCCTCGTCGCCCGGCAGTGCGCCGCCTTCGAGGTAGCCGGTCAGGAGTCGATCCGAGACGTGTTTCATGTCAGTGCCTCTCGCATGGCGATCCGCGCGCGGCGCGCCCGCGTCTTCACAGTTCCTTCCGGCAGCCCGAGCAGCACGGCAGTCTCGCGGACGGACAGCCCGTCGAGCACCATCGCCTGCAGGACCTGCCGCAGCTCGGGGGCGAGCGTGCGCAACGCGTCGCCCACCTCGTCGCCGACGGTGCCCTTGAGCGCTTCCTCCTCCGCCGCCGGCGCGGTGACGTCGACCCGCGTCACGGTCGGCACCTGCGCGTGCTGCGCCCTCCGCCGAAACGCGTCAACCAGCCTTCTCGCGGCGATCGTCCACACCCACCCGCCCGCCGACCCGCCGGCCGCCGCCCCCGCGAACGACCCGGCCGCCCGCCACACCGCCAGATACGTCTCCTGCATGACCTCCGCGACGACCTGCTCATCCGCACAGCGGCGCCTCAACCGCACCGCCAGCCAGGGCGCCGTGCGTCGGTAGAACTCCTCGAACGCCGCCCGATCGCCCCGCGCAGTCCGGCGGACGAGCTGCTCCTCGTCCACCTCTGGCGCGCGCTTCTGGTGCTTCACATCAGGCAAGACGCCGCGAATCATCCCACGGTTCTCGTGATTGTGTGGCCTGAGTCACACCACTGGGTGCAGCGGCATGCGGATCGCAGGCGGGAGTGGGGACGGCTGAGGAGCGGCGCGAAAGGCCTGGACCGCCAAGGCGGCGAAGCGGCGAGAAGCGGCGACGCGGGCGGCGGGTGAGGTGGCGTGGATGCCGTTGTTGGCCATGAGGACCAGGACGAGGTCGTCGACGACGAAGTCGGGGCGGAGGTGGCCCGTGGTTTTGGCGCGGCGGGCGAGTTCGGCGATCGAGGCGAGGGCGGAGTCGCGCGAGGTGGTGAAGGCGAAGGCGCGCGGGAAGCGTGAGAGGAAGGCCGCGGTGAAGCCGCGGTCGCGGGCGTGGACGTCGAAGAGTTTTTCGATCACCAGGCAGAAGCCGAGCCACGGGTCGGGGGCGGCGAGGCCCTCGTCGACGATCTGCTGGCAGACCTGCAGCTGATCGGCGAAGGCGGTGCCGGCCAGGTCTTCCTTGGTCGGGAAGTGGCGGTAGAGCGTGGCGGGGCCGACGCCGGCGCGGCGGGCGATTTCGCGCATCGGGACGTCGAGGCCTTCGGTGGCGAAGACCTCGCGGGCCGCGGTGATGATGCGGTCGCGGTTGTCGCGGGCGTCGGAGCGGAGGGTGCGCGAGGCATCCGGGCGCGGGGCGTCCAGGGGCGAGGCATCCGGGCGCGGGGTCTGAGGCAAACGAGCCGTCACGCTCTCACTTTAGCCGAAACGGACGCCCCCGTCCGTTAGCGTCGGCGGCCGTACGAGAGGAGAACACGCAGGTGAAAGCAGTGGCGATTCAGGAGTTCGGGCCGGCCGAGGGGTTGCGGGTCATCGAAACGCCGGAGCCCACGCCCGACACGGGGCAGGTGCTCATCGAAACCGAGGCCATCGGCGTCGGCGGGGTCGACGCGGTGATCCGGCGCGGCACGCTCGGCAGTTACGGCTTCAAACCCGGCCACATCCCCGGCAGCGAGGTCGCGGGCAAGGTCATCGCGGTCGGGGCGGGCCTCGACGAGAGCCTGAAGGGCCGGCGCGTGTGGGCTTTCACCGGCACCGGCGGCGGGTACGCCGAGAAGGCCGTGGCCAGTGACTTCCTGCCGATCCCCGAGACCCTGACCAGCGAAGACGCCGTGGCCATCGGCACCTCGGGAGCCGTCTCGCACTTCGCGCTGGCCCACGCGCACTTCGAGGCCGGCGAGTCCGTGCTGGTGCGCGGGGCGGCCGGCAGCATCGGGGTGTCGGCGGTTCAGCTGGCGGCGCGAAACGGCGCCAAGAACGTGGCCGTCACGACCTCGAACCATGAGCGGGGTGAGCGCCTCAAGAAACTCGGCGCGACGGAAGTCCTCGACCGCGCGGGGACCGGCGAAGGCAAGTACGACGTCATCATCGACCTGATCGCCGGCCCGAACCTGCCGGACTTCTTCGACAAGCTCAACCCCAACGGGCGCCTCGTCGTCGTCGGTGTCGTCGGCGGGATGCCGCTCAGCGACTTCGCCGCGAAGCTGCTGCAGAACTTCCAGAAGTCGTGGTCGTTCATGACCTTCAGCGCCGACACCGTGCCCCGCGAGGACCTACGACGAGTGCGCTTGGAGCAGTTCGGCGACGGAATGTTCAAGGGCATCGTCCACGAAATCCTGCCACTCGACCAAGCCGCCCTCGCCCACCAGAAGATGGACGACGGCGAAGTCTTCGGCCGGATTGTGCTGAAACCCTAAGCGTTGGCCGCCTGGATGAAGTCGCGGACGGACGTCACCGGGTCGCCCGAGCGCACCAGCGCCTCGCCGACCAGGACGACGTCCGCGCCCCAGCCGCGGTACTCCGCGACGTCACCCGGGCCGGCCACGCCCGACTCCGCCACGCGCACGCGGTCGGCCGGGATCCGCGGGCCGAGCTCCTTGAACACGGTCCGGTCGACCTCGAGAGTCGTGAGGTCCCGCGCGTTGATCCCCAGCACCTGCGCATCGGAAGCAACCGCGCGCTCCAGCTCGCCGGCCGTGTGCGATTCCACCAGCGGGGTCAGGCCCAGCTCCACCGCCAGGCCGTACAAGTCGTCGAGCAGCGAACCCTCCAGCGAGACGACCATCAGCAACGCCAGGTCCGCCCCGAACGCCCGCGCTTCCCACAGCTGATACGGCTCCACGATGAAGTCCTTGCGCAGCACCGGAACATCCACCCGCGCCCGCACGGCTTCGAGGTCCGCCAGCGACCCGCCGAACCGGCGGCGCTCCGTCAGCACGCTGATGGCCGCCGCCCCGCCCTGCTCGTATTGGCCCGCGAGCGCGGCCGGGTCGGTGATGTCGGCGAGCGCGCCCTTGCTCGGGCTCTTGCGCTTCACCTCGGCGATGATCGACACGCCGGGCGCGCGGAACGCGGGCAGCGGATCCCGCGTCGGCGGCAGGTCGCGGACCCGCGCCTGCAGGTCGGCCAGCGACGTCGACCGCTTGCGCTCCTCCAGATCCTCGCGGACACCCTCGAGGATCCCGTCCAGCACGCTCATACTCAACTCCTCCACGCCACGACCGGCCACCACCATCGTCGGTCCACCCGGGACAGAAGGCACGCGGGAGTGCGCGTGATCACTGCGTGACGTACCACCCAGGGCACGCAGCGTGGCCGAACCGGCGCCCACCGCGCCAGGCAAAAAGCCGAAATGCCCGTTACGGCCAGAACTTGCGCCAGCCGTCCGCTTCCAGCGTCGAAGGTTCCACGCCCGCCCCGCGCGCCGCTTCCTCAGCCGCCCGGATGTCCCGCGCGAACTGCTTCGCGACCGCCCGCAGCTCACCCTCCGGATCGGTGCCCGTGCGGCGCGCCGTGGCCGCCGTGCGGAACAGCTGCGCCGCCGGGTCCGACCCGGCCGGGAACAAGTCCAGGGGAATGCCTGCCCGCCCGCTGCGTTGCCCGAGCTTGGCGGCCAACGCCACGGCGGGCTGACCGAGCGCGACACCGTCCACAATGGAGCGACGCTGCTTCTCCGCCTGCTTGAGCTCTTCCCACCTCAGGTTCTGCTGGTCGACCGTGGCCACCTTCGCCGCGTCGGCGAACACGTGCGGGTGCCGCCCGACGAGCTTCGCCGTCAACGCTCGCGCGACGTCGTCGATCGTGAACGGATCCTCGGCGTCCTCCGCGGCCACGCGGGCGTGGAAGAGCACCTGCAGGAGCACGTCGCCGAGCTCTTCGCGCAGGGCCTCGCGGTCGTTCTCCTCGATGGCTTCGAGCAGCTCGTAGGTCTCCTCGACCAGATACTGGCGCAGCGTTTCGTGCGTCTGCACCGCGTCCCACGGGCAGCCGCCGGGCGAGCGCAGCCGGTCCATGACCTCGGCGGCTTCCACCAGCGGCGCCACCGGAGCCTCGATCACGCGCGCACCCGCAGCCACCAGCGCGGCCGCCTCCGGCGACGACACCGACGCGGTGATCAGCACGAAATCACCGGAAACACCGGACGGAACCGGCGAAACCCCGAACGCCGACGCATCGACGTCCGAAGCCGCATACACCGCAGCGCCACGCAACAACCCCACGGCTGCGGCCGGAACGGTCGCCCCATGAGCGACCACGACAACCGACCCGGTCACTGCTGAGCCGGAGCACTACCCCGGACCGGCAGCACGACACCCTGCAGGCTGTTCGCGTTCGCGGCGAGGTCCATGCCCACGGTGTCCCACACGCCGTAGCGCGGGTTGATCTTGTAGTTGACGTCGTTCACGTACGGCTGCAGCAACCGCACCCCGACGGCCCCGATCTGGTCCGGCGTCGGCTGCTGCGGCTGGTCCGTCGAGACGGGCTTGTCAGTGGCGCGCTGCTTCACCACGGCCACGATCCACCCGCTCGGCGCGCCGGTCGAGTTGGGCTGGAAGGCGATGACGTTGTTCGGCGCGGTCCCGAAGAGAACGGTCGACGCGTCCGCCGGCGACGACAGCCCCACGAGCGGCTCCCCGACGTTGCCCTGCGCGCCCTTCGCCAGATCTGCCTGCAACGCGGCCGGGTCGGCGGCGTAGCGCTGCGCGTTGGCCAGGGCCTCGCTGCGGGCGGTGGCGGGGTCGATGGTCGGCGCACCGTCGTCGGCGCTCGGCGCGCCGATCACGGTGTAGTCGACGGTCACCGAAAGCATCGGCAGGTACTTCGCCGCGAGCTTCTGCTCCAGGTACTGGTCGGTGATCGCCTCGCGGTGGTCGCGCACGCGCCAGACGAGCTGCGTCACGGCCGCGGGCTGGTCCTGCGCGAGGTTCTCCGGCAGTGCCCCGGCCAGCGGATCACCCTGCGACATCGCGGCGGAGATGGCGGCGTCGTCGGTAGACAGGCCTTCCTTCTGGGCGGCCTTGCGCACCACGGCGTGCAGCAGCTGCTGGCGCACGATCTCCCGGCCCACCAGGTCGAGCTTGTGCTGCGCGGCGAGCTGCTGCGCGTACGGCTGCTCCTGGACGGCCTTGTCCAGCAGGCCCTGCACCTGGTCGATGGTGGTGACCTGGCCGTCGATGACGGCCGCGGTGCCCACCTGGCTGGGCCCGGCGCCGCACCCGGCAAGCAGAAGGCCACTGGCGACAACACCCACCAGCGCGCTAGACCGTTTTTTCGAGCCGAGGCGCCCCATGATCCGCATCACAGGCCATACCCTCTCACACCGTCGCCCCCGAAACGCAACACCATCGGGGTGCGCGAAGCGTTATTGTCGACAAATGGACTCATGGTTGTCGATCGAGGTTCTCGACGGGGAGTTCCCGGCCCGCAGCTGGCAAAGCGCGCACGGCGACAACCTCACCGAAGCCGCCCTGACCCACGGCGCCGAACAGTGGACGTGGCACGTCCACCGCTGGGGCGTCACGCTCGAAATCGAGTTCGCCGACGAGGCCCAGCGCGACCGGTTCCGCGGCCTCCCCGCGGTGACCGCCGCCCTCGACGCCGTCCCCGACCCCGACCGCGGCCTGGTCGTCTACAACGGCCGCGGCGGCGGCTCGGGCTCCCGCGCGCGGCGCGGACCGAAACCCCGGCCCATGTCCGACGCGGGTGCACTGCTTACGCCGAAAGAGGAAGTCCGTTTACAGCTGGCGACAGGCGAGCCGCCGATGTTCCAGCTCAGTGCAGGCGGCTGAGCAGCTCACGCCAGGCAGCCGCGGGGACGGTGATGTGGCCGGCTTCGCGGTCTTTCGTGTCGCGGACGAGCACCTCGCGACCGGTCGCAACCTCAACGCAGTCACCGGCATTGGGGCTGTAGCTGCTCTTACGCCAGCCGACCTCAACACAGTCGCCACCGTTGGCGCTGTAGCTACTCTTCCGCCACGCGACCTCGACGCAGTCGCCACCATTCGAGCTGTAGCTGCTCTTACGCCAATCGAGGGACATCCTGTCGCGCTCCAGGTGAGTAGAGGTCTGTCGCCAGCATGGCGACAAGCTCCCTCGATTCTGCCTCACCTAGCGCAACCTGACCAAGGCGATGAAGAGCCTGGCGGTATACCCGGATTTCTTCGGGCTTCTCCAGGAAGAGCGAAGCAACTTCGCTATCGATGTACGCGACCGGAGCGAAGGCTTCCGAGTCGATGAGCTGGAACTGCCCGGCAGTCGCGGGATGCGCCCCGATCGCCACCGGAACCACCCGGATGGTGATGTTCGGTCGCATCGACATTTGCAGCAGATGGTGCAGCTGACCGGACATTACTCTCTTGTCGGTTCCGCCTACCGGAAGCCGCAGCACAAACTCATGAAGGTAAACCTTAAAGGTCGGCGCGGATCGCTTCGTCAGGATCACTTGCCTGGACATACGAGCGAAAACTCGCTCATCAATGGCATCGTCTCCCCCGACCGCACCGTTTCCCACCATCACTGCCCGCGCATAGTCGGCAGTCTGCAGCAGACCCGGCACAATCGAGCCCTGGTAGGTCGAGATCGCCGTGGCGCGTTCTTCGTGCCACACCAAGGTCTGCACCTGCACCGGCAAGTTCGGGTACGTCTCCAGGAACCCGGGCTCGTCGAGGTCGTCGCACAGGGCGTAGATCTCCGCGGCCTCGTCCCCGATCACGCCCATGAGTGTGAGCATCTTGACCACGTCGATGTACTTGCTGCCGCGCCGCGCGTTGAACATGTTGGAGATGCGGGTGGGCGGCCAGTCCAACCGGCGCGCCATTTCCCGCACTCCCCAGTGGTGTTCGGCCATCAGCTCTCGCAGACGGACACCGAGCTGGCGGCTGCGCACGGTCGAATAGCGGTCCTCCATGCGAGGAAGGCTACGGCCGAAACCGGTTCCGCCACAGGGTTTGCGCTGGTAGTTCGCCCGAAGAGGCGCGGTGTCCCCAGCTCGGTACACGTCACACGGCGGCGGGTGTTTTCGTGAGCTGGGTCAGCAACTTCGTGCACCAGTCGAGCAGCTCCTGGTCCCGCAGGGTCGGCGCGCCCATGCGGCCGCCGGCGGGGCCCTCCGTCGGCTTGGGGAGGGAGACGGTGTTGGTGATGGCCTTGTACGCCGCCTTGGGGTAGAGGCGCTTGAGCCGCACCAGTTGCGAGTCGGCCAGTGGCAGGGGCGCGAAGCGGATGGTGTTGCCCTGCGCGGCAACCTCCGTGACGCCCGCCGCGCGGCAGGTGTGGCGGAAGGCCGCGACGGCGAGGAGGCGGTTGACGGGTGCGGGCGGCTGGCCGTAGCGGTCGATGAGTTCTTCGCGCACGGCGTCGAGGCCCGCGGTGTCGGGCGCGGCCGCGATCTTGCGGTAGGCCTCGAGGCGCAAACGCTCGCCTTCGACGTAGTCGTGGGGGATGTGGGCGTCGATGGGGAGGTCGACGCGGACTTCGGCGAGCTCCTCCTCCTCGGAAGGCTCGGCACCGGCGTGGCGGCGGAACGCTTCGACGGCTTCGCCGACCAGGCGCACGTACAGGTCGAAGCCGACGCCCGCGATGTGGCCGGACTGTTCGGCGCCGAGGATGTTGCCGGCGCCGCGAATCTCCAGGTCCTTCATGGCCACGGCCATGCCCGCGCCGAGCTCGGTGTTCTGGGCGATGGTCGCCAGCCGGTCGTGCGCGGTCTCCGTCAGCGGTGCTTCCGGCGGGTAGAGGAAGTAGGCGTAGCCGCGTTCGCGACCACGGCCGACGCGGCCGCGCAGCTGGTGGAGCTGGGCCAGCCCGAGGAGATCACCGCGTTCGACGATGAGGGTGTTGGCGTTGGAGATGTCCAGGCCGGTCTCGACGATCGTGGTGCAGACGAGCACGTCGTACTCGTTTTCCCAGAAGCCCTGGATGATCTTTTCGAGCTTGTCCTCGTTCATCTGCCCGTGGGCGGTGACCACGCGCGCCTCCGGCACCATCTCGCGGATGCGTTTGGCGGCCTTCTCGATGGAGGAGACGCGGTTGTGGACATAGAAGACCTGGCCGTCGCGCAGCAGCTCGCGGCGGACGGCGGCGCCGACCTGCTTGTCGTCGTAGCTGCCGACGTAAGTCAGGATCGGGTGCCGGTCTTCGGGCGGGGTGAGGATGGTCGACATCTCGCGGATGCCGGCGAGCGACATCTCCAGCGTGCGCGGGATGGGGGTGGCGGACATGGTCAGCACGTCGACGTGCGTGCGCAGCGCCTTGATGTGTTCCTTGTGCTCCACGCCGAACCGCTGCTCCTCGTCGACGATCACGAGGCCCAGGTCCTTGTAGCGGATGCCGGTCTGCAGCAGGCGGTGGGTGCCGATGACGATGTCGACCTCACCCTCCCCGAGCTGCTCGATGACCAGGTCGGACTCGGTCTTGTTCGTGAACCGCGAAAGGCCCTTGATGGTGACCGGGAACGACTGCATGCGCTCGGTGAAGGTGTTCAGGTGCTGCTGCGCGAGCAGCGTCGTCGGCACCAGCACGGCGACCTGCTTGCCGTCCTGCACCGCCTTGAACGCGGCGCGCACGGCGATCTCCGTCTTGCCGTAGCCGACGTCGCCGCAGATCACGCGGTCCATGGGGACGCCGCGTTCCATGTCGGCCTTGACCTCGTCGATGGCGGCGAGCTGGTCGTTGGTCTCGGTGAAGGGGAACGCGTCTTCGAGCTCACCCTGCCACGGCGTGTCCGGGCCGAACGGGTGGCCGGGCGCGGCTTGGCGGGCGGCGTAGAGCTGCACGAGCTCGGCCGCGATCTCCTTGACCGCCTTCTTTGCCCTGGCCTTGGTGTTCTTCCAGTCGGAGCCGCCGAGCTTGTTGAGCGTGGGCAGCTCGCCGCCGACGTAGCGGGAGACCTCGTCGAGCTGGTCGGTGGGCACGAACAGCCGGTCGCCGGGATGGCCGCGCTTGGAACTCGCGTACTCCAGCAGCAGGTACTCGCGCGTGGCGCCGGCGACGGTGCGCTGCACCATCTCGACGAAGCGGCCGATGCCGTGCTGGTTGTGCACCACGTAGTCGCCGGTCTTGAGCGCCAGCGGGTCGACGGCGTTGCGCCGCCGCGAGGGCATCTTGGCGTTGAGGTCCTTTGTGGACGTTCCGGCGTTGGCGCCGCGGCCCGTGAGGTCGGCTTCCGACAGGACCACGAGGGCGCGCTCGGGTGAGACGAAGCCGTCGACGAGGGCGCCGCAGGTGACGGTGACGACGCCGGCGCGCGGGGCCTCGGTGATGCCTTCGCCGGCCAGCGCGGCCGGGACCTCGGCGGTGGTGAGCTGCTCGACGGCGCGGGTGGCCGTGCCGTGGCCCGCGACCACGAGCACGCCGGTGCCGCCGGCGGCGACGTGGGCGCGCAGGTCGGTCATCGCGCGGTCGAACTCGCCGCGGTAGGCGGGCGCAGCCTCGACGCCGACTCGGTAGACGTCGGGGTCTTCGCTGCTCAGCTGGGTGATCGTCCACCAGGCGCGCTTGGTGTCCTGCGCGTGCTCGGCGATCTCGGCGAGGTCGCGGTAGGCCGACGCGCCGAGGTCGATGGGCGCCTGCCCGCCGGCCGCGGCCGTGGTCCAGGACGCTTCGAGGAACTCCTGGCCGGTGCGCACGAGGTCGTGGGCCCGGGCGCGGATCTTCTCCGGATCGGCGAGCAGCACGTGGCTGCCGCGCGGCAGGGCGTCGGTGAGCAGGGTGAGCTCGCCTGCGCACAGGACCGGGATGAGGGCTTCCATGCCTTCGACGGGGATGCCGTCGGCGAGTTTGGTGAGCATTTCGGCCAGCTGCGCGTCGGCTTCATAGGTGACGGCGAGCTCGGCGGCCTTGGCCTTGACGTCGGCGGTGAGCAGCAGCTCGCGACACGGCGGCGCGGTGACGTGCTGGATCTCGCCCGGCAGGGACCGCTGGTCGGAGACGGCGAACGCGCGGATCTCGCTGACCTCGTCGCCCCAGAACTCCACGCGCACGGGGTGCTGCGCGGTCGGGCCGAACAGGTCGAGGATGCCGCCGCGGACGGCGAACTCGCCACGCTTCTCGACCATGTCCACGCGGGTGTAGGCCAGCTCGACCAGCCGCTCCAGCAGGCCTTCGAAGCTCTGCTCCTCGCCGACGACCAGGTCGACGGGGTCGAGCGAGCCGAGGCCGGGGGCCATGGGCTGGATCAGGCTCCGGACGGTGGAGACGACGACCTTGAGCTCGTCGTCCCCCTTGTGCAGGCGGTGCAGCACTTCCAGGCGGCGCCCGACTGTGTCGGCGCGCGGCGAGAGGCGCTCGTGGGGCAGCGTCTCCCACGAGGGGAAGTCGACGACCTTCTCGCGCCCGAGCAGCGCTTCGAGGGCGGCGGTGAGCTCGTCGGCCTCCCGGCCGGTGGCGGTCACGGCCAGCACGTGGCGGCCCGCGCCACCTCTGGCTTCGTCTTCGGCGAGCGCCGCGGCGACCAGCTGCCGCGCGGTCACGGCGCCCTGCAGCTCGAGCAGCGGGGCGCCCGCGCGCTCGACGACCCCGCGCAGGGCGGGGTCGGGCAGGATGGCTTGGAGGAGTCCGGACAGTGGAGCGTCGGTCACGCCTTCCAGACTACGTCGGGGCACCGACAGGATGGGCGTGGCCCAGCCAGGTGGTGAGGGCGGTCCGGAGGTCCTGGGGTCGGCTTGGCCGACGATCACCCACGCGACGTGGCCCTGCCGGCTTGGCTGCCGGTGGAGCCGGGGGTCCGCGCCGGGAAGGACGAATGCGGCCGGTGCTGCGGCCGGCGTCGGCGCCTACCAGCCATTTTGTGATGATCGCCGGTGATGGTGTGGATGGTGGTGCCCCTGAGGCCGGTGAGGCCGGCGCCCTTCTCGAGGTTTCCCGAAGCCCGATTGCTGCGGGTGCCGGACAGACTTGCGGCAACCGTGTCGTGAATCAGCACGCACTCCGGCCGGGCCGGAGTGCAGGCTCGCCCGTTCACGAAACGGCTCAAGCCGCGCGCCTCACTGCTTGATCAGCGTCGCGACGTTGATGTGCGGCCAGTCGATGCCGAGGAAGCGCAGGATGATCGTCTGGGTGTACTGCAACTGGAGGAAGTGGCCCAGCACCGGGTCCTCCACCTTCTCGATCCAGAACACGGCCGTCATGCTGGTGGCGTTGGCGTTCGCCACCACGAACGGGATGTTCTGGATGCCCCCGGCGGTGCCGCCGATCGCGTCGGTGGTCGAGAGCGGGAGCACGACGGTTTCGGTGATCTTCTGGCCCTTGATCGCGTCGGTGAGCACCACGTTCGGGTTCACCACCGCTTCGGCCGGGATGCCGACGGGCAGCGCGGTGTTCTTGAACGGCGCGAGGTACTTCTCATCGGTGACCGGTTTGCCCGTGCTGGTGGTGATGGGCGTCGAGTCCACCGGATCGATGCGCGGGCCGCCTTGCACGGTCAGCGGTTCTCCCTGCGCCAGCAAGGCATCCCGTGCGGGATGGTCGCCAGCCTGGTCACGGTCTCGGGCGCGGCCGGCGCGGTGGTGGCCGGAACGTCCAGCCACATGCCCGTTTCGAAATGCAGCGCGCCGCCCGTGGCCGCGTCCGCGATCTGCTGCGTGTAGTGCACACCGCGGAAGAAGATATCGTCCTGGGCCGACCCGCGGTTCGGCACCGGAGCGCCGATGGGCGCGAACTCGATCGTCTCCTGCGTGGCGCTGAGCTGCAGGAAAAACGGCTGTTCGTCGTGCTTGTCCGGGCGCGAGATCAGGTTGAACCCTTTGCCCATCCACCGGCCCGGAAGCTCCCGCAGCGACCGCAACGTCGCGAGGTTGGCGGGAGCACCCGCGCGGAAGACGTGAGGAGTGGTCATGACTGAACTTCCTTTCCGTGGCAACGGATCCCGGTGATCGAGTCCGTGGGTGACACGGCGGGGACCTGAGCGCTGGTTCAGAGGTTCACTCGATCGGGCAACGACGTTGCCCGGGTGGTGCCGCGGTTCCAGTCGGGGTCTCCGGTGATCTTCATGACTTTCCTTTCGTGTCAACGGATCCCCGGGTGGGGATCCATTCACGACACGGACGGGAGGCCCCGGAGGGTTCAGTGTTGCGGCAAATTGGTCTGCACGAGTCCCGCGAGCAGGCGCAACTGGTCGGCCACCACGTCGGCGTCCAGCGCGGCGATGCGCAGCAGAATGTGGTCTGCACCAGCGAGTTCGTACTCGCGCAAGCCGGCTGCGACGGTTGTGATCGGGCCGGTGAGCATGGTCTGGATGGTGCCGATCGCGGACAGCGGGCGGGCGTACGTGGCTTGGCAGTAGGTGTCCAGCGCCTGGCGGCCGCGTTCCGGGTCGTCGGCGACGAAGGCCGTCGCGAACAGCGCCGGGGTGATGGGGCGGTCGGTGAGCGAGCGGATGGTGGTGAGGCCGCGGGCGTAGTCGGCGGGGTCGGGTGGGTACGGGAGCCAGCCGTCGTACAGGTCGGCCGTGCGGCGGAGCGCGGACGGCGTGGTGCCGGCGAGCCACAGGGGTGGGCCGCCGGGGCGGGAGGGCGCGGGGACGTCGGGGAGCCAGTCGTGGTGGAGGACCTTGCCGTGGAAGGAGCGGGGGGTGCCGGTCCAGAGGTCGCGCCAGAGGCGGGCGACGTCGTCGAGGTGGGAGAAGCGCGTCTTGAACCGCACGCCGACCAGGTCGAACTCGGGTTCGCTGAAACCGGGGAACCCCGCGCCGAGGCCGAGGACGAGGCGGCCGCCGGAGAGCTGGTCGAGGGTCGAGATCGCACACGCCGCCTGCACGGGCTGGCGGAACGCGGGCAACATCGCGGCGGTCCCCACCGTCACGCGCTGAGTGGCCTGCGCCACGGCGGTCAGCAAGGTGAGCGGCTCGGCCCGCGCGCGGACGAGCGAGTCGCCCGCCCAGACGGAGTCGAAGCCGAGGCGCTCGGCCTCGCGCGCGAGCTCGACGACGGCGGTGACGGGAAGCTGGGCCTGTCCGGCGGGCAGGAGGAGTCCGTAGTGCATGGGGTCGAGACTGTTCCGCCGCACGTCCGGCGGCAATTCCCTTGAAGGAATGACGCGGGTCTGCTTGCCTGAGGTCGCGAGATCGGTCCTCGCAACGCCCGCCGCCGCAACCCGGTTGAAGAACCACATCGGCTCTGCTTGCCTGGCCCCATGGACCCGGCTTTCGCCACCGCGTTGCGCGACGCCCGCACCCGCCGCCGCCTCAGCCAGCTCGACCTGGCCCTGGCCGCCGGCACCACGCAGCGGCACGTGAGCTTCCTGGAGCGCGGCCGTTCGACTCCCGGGCGGGGCATGGTCGTCCGCGTGGCCGAGGCCCTCGGCCTGCCGCTGCGCGAACGCAACGCCCTGCTCCTGACGGCCGGCTTCGCGCCGAGCTACGCCGAGACCCCGCTCGACGACCCCCGGCTGGCCCCCGTCCTCGATTCCTTGGCGGCTCTGCTGGACGGCCACCGCCCGTACCCGGCGCTGATCGTCGACCGCTACGGCACGCTGGTGTCCGCGAACGACGCCTTCACACTCCTGACGGAAGGCGTGGCCGGCGAGCTGCTGGCGCCACCCGTGAACGTCCTGCGCCTCGCCCTCCACCCCGACGGCATGGCCCCGCGCATCCACAACTTCGCCGACTGGGCGCAGCACGTGCTCGAACGTCCTCGCCAGGGGCTGCCAGACCCACGTCAGGCCGAGTTGCTGGACGAGCTCACTTCGTACCTGCCCGCACCTTCGCCACCTTCGCCGGACCACCTCGGCTTCGCGGTGCCCCTGCAGCTGTCCACCTCCCTGGGCGACCTCCGCCTGATCACCGCCATCACCCGCCTCACCACGGCGGTCGACGTGACGATCGCGGAGCTGAGTCTGGAGACGTTCCTGCCGGCGGACGCGGAAACGGCGGCTTTGCTCACGGCACAGCCCACCCCGTCAGCTGCCCCGCGAACAACTCAACCCCAGCCCACATGACGGCAGCACAAACGCTCCCCACCACAAACCGCCGATACGGCAACCCCGCCGACCCGGCCACTCGCGGCACCAACGTCCGCACCCCCGCGAGGCACCGGCCCAAAACCACCGCCGGCACGCCGAACCGCACGACCACCGACTCGGCCCGATCCCAGCGCGCGGAGCCAACCCGGCGGCCCAGGCGCGAAGAACGCAACCGCGGCCCCAGCACCCGCCCCTCCCAATACGCCACCTGGTCCCCCGCAAAAGCAGCGAACACGCACACCACCAAGGCCACCCACCAGGACAACGTCCCCCGCTGCACCATAAAGCCCATCAGCAGCAGAGTGGACAGTGTCGGCAGCACGATCCCCGGCAGCAGAGCCGTTTCCGCCGTGATCACCAAGGCGCACACGACGTAGACGACCACCGCGGGTGCGTCAAGAAGCGGGTGCAGCAGCGCGTTCACGGGAAATCCCGGCGGAAACCGGCAGCGCGGCCCGATACACATACGCCGGGGGCAGGTTGCGCCACACGACCGGAGTTCGCTCCACCACGAAGAACCGGCTGCGCAACAGCCGGGCGAAGTGGCGGGCCGGCGGGGTCCAGGCGGTGTGGGCGTAGGCGAACGTCGTGAAGCAGCCGCGCGGAGACAGGACCGAGCAGACCGAGTCCAGAATCTCCTGCTGACGCGAAGAGGGCATGGCCGTCCAGGGCAGGCCGGAGATCACGACGTCAGGCGGCGCCACACTCAGGGAACCCACCGAGCAAGCCGAGCCGCACACCACCGAGACGGAGGGGAACCGCGAACGCAGCGCAGAAGCCAGCCGAGGGTTGATCTCGATAGCCGTGAACGACGCGGACGACGGCAGCAACGACAACACCGCCGAGGTGAACACCCCCGTCCCCGGGCCCAGCTCGACAACAGAACCAGCGCCCTCGAGACCCAGGCCGCGGGTCATGGCCGTGGCCAAAGACGCGGAACTGGCCGCAATCGCACCCGTCAGCATGGGGTGCCGGAAGAACTCCGTGGTGATCGACATGAACCCGAACCTAAGGACGCCACCCGTGGCCGCGGATCGGCCGATCGGGCCGCGTGGGTCGTCCCATCGGAGGAGGCGAGGCATACCGCGGAAGGACGCGGCGAGCGGCCGTCGGGCGTTACGTTCGGAGACGTGCGAGCACTGGTGATGTGGGTGCGCAGGCAGCGCTGGACGCTGGACTTGCCGCTGTATGCCGTCTTCGTGCTGCTCGGGCCGAACATCGCCGCCGGCGACTGGTCCCTGCAGCTGGTGCCGCTGGCGTTCCTGCTGCCGCTGCTCGTGCGGCGGCGGTGGCCGCGGACGACGGCGGTGCTGATCATCGCCGGGGTGGCGGCCGTCTACACGAACGAGGTGTGGGCGTTCGACCGCGGGCGCAGCGAGCTGGCGATGGCGGTGATGCTGTTCACGCTGGTCAAGAGGGGTGACCGGCGGTTCGCGGCTGTGATCGCGGCGGCGGTGCTGGTCCTCGACTCGATGTGGGGGTTCAGGTGGGGCGTCACCACGCAGAACCCGACGCTGACGATCCTCGGCGTGCTGCCGCTGCACATCGCGGCGTGGGCGCTGGGCGAGTTCTTCCGCGCGAAGGAGCAGCTGACCGACGAGGAACGGCTGCGCGCGGACCTCGCGGCGTCGGAGCGGCAGGCGCAGGCGCGCGCGGCCGTCGCGGAGGAACGCACGCGGATCGCGCGCGAGCTGCACGACGTGCTCGCCCACAGCATGAGCGTGATCGTGCTCAACGCCGAAGGCGCGAAGCTCGCGCGGCACCAGGACCCGGACGCCGTGGACCGCACGCTCGACACCATCAGCCGCACCGGGCGGGGCGCCCTGGCGGAGCTGCGGCGGCTGCTCGAAGTGATGCACGCCGGCGAACCCGCGCGCACGCCCCAGCCGACGCTGGACCAGCTGCGCACGCTCGTCGAGCAGTCCGGGCGCGAGGTCGAGCTCGAAGTGACCGGCGAAAACACCGACCTGCCCACGGGCGCCGCGCTGCAGGCGTACCGGATCGTCCAGGAGGCGCTGACCAACATGCTCAAACACGCTCCCGCCGACGCGTCCGCCCGGGTGCGCGTGGAGTTCACGCGCGCCGAGGTGCTCGTCGAGGTGACGAACACCGGGGGCCGCGAGCCGGTCGCAGCGGGGCTGCCGTCGTCCGGACGCGGGCTGGCCGGGATGGCGCAGCGGGTGGAGCTCTACCGCGGCAAGCTCGAGACAGGCCCGCTGCCCGACGGCGGTTTCCGCGTGCTCGCGACGCTGCAGACGGGCGCGGCGCGATGACGTCCGTGCTGATCTGCGACGACCAGGAGCTGGTGCGCGTCGGGCTGCGGATGATCGTCGACAGCCAGCCGGACCTCGACGTCGTCGCGGAGGCAGGCGACGGCGCGGAGGCCGTGCGGATCGCCCGCGAACGGCGGCCCGACCTCGTGCTGATGGACGTGCGCATGCCGGTGCTCGACGGCGTCGCCGCGACCGAGCGCATCTGCGCCGACCTACCGGACGTGCGGGTGCTGGTGATCACGACGTTCGACCTCGACGAATACGCCTATTCGGCCCTGCGCGCCGGCGCGAGCGGGTTCCTGGTGAAGGACGCGCCGTCGGACGAGATGCTGGTGGCGATTCGCGGGGTGCTGCGCGGCGACGCGATGGTGTCGCCGTCGGTCACGCGGCGGCTGCTCGACCGCTACCTGACCGGGCGTCCCGTCGAGTCGGCGAAGCTGGGTTCGCTCACCGAGCGTGAGAAGGACGTGCTCGGACTGATCGCTCGCGGGCTGTCGAACGGCGAGATCGCGGACAAGCTGTTCATCGGCGAGACGACGGTGAAGACTCACGTCGGGCGCGTCCTCGCCAAGCTCGGCCTGCGGGACCGGGTGCACGCGGTGGTGTTCGCGTACGAGTCGGGGCTGACCCGGCCCGGCGATTGAGCCGGTTGAGACGCGAACGTCGCTTTTGTCGGGCATGCTGGCCGTATGCGCTTGCCCGGAGTCGTGCTGCTCGCGGTCGTCGCGGTGCTCGCTACCGCTTGTTCGGGGGCGGCGAGCGCGCCGCCCCCGTTGACGAGTGCCCCTTCGGCGGCGTCTGCCACCGGGTTTCGCGTCGAGGAGGTGGCGGGCGGGCTGGAGCACGGGTGGGACATCGGGTTCCTGCCCGACGGGTCGCTGCTCGTGCCGCAGCGTCCGGGCAAGCTCGCCTTGATCCGCGGTGGGCGAACCACTGAGGTGCGCGCCGACTTCTCCGACGTCCTCGTGCAGGGTGAGGGCGGGCTGATGGGGATGGTGCTCGCCGCGGATTTCGCTTCGTCGCGCGAGTTCACGACGTGTCAGACGCACCAGGAGGATGGCCGGGCGGTCGACGTCCGGCTGGTCACGTGGCGGCTCGCGCCTGATGGGGCCGGCGCGTCGAAGGTGCGCGATCTGCTGACGGGACTGCCGGTGAACCCCAGCGGCCGGCATTCCGGTTGCCGGCCGACGCTGGCGCCTGATGGCGCGTTGCTCGTCGGCACCGGGGACACGGCGCGGCCGACGCTCGCGCAGGATCGCCACAGCCTGGGCGGGAAGCTGCTGCGGATCAACGCGAAGACCGGGGAAGCGTTGCCGGACAACCCCTTCTACTCCTCGACGGACCCGCGGGAGCGGCGGATCTACACCTACGGGCACCGCAACATCCAGGGTGTCGCGATCCGGCCCGGCACCGGACAGGTGCTGACTTCCGAGCACGGGCCGACGTTCGACGACGAGGTGAACCTGATCCGGCCCGGCGCCAACTACGGGTGGGATCCCTCCAAGGGCGGGACGGATTCTTCGTACGACGAGAGCGTTCCGATGACGGACCTCACGCGATTCCCCTCCGCGGTCCGTCCACTCTGGACTTCCGGCGAGATCACCGAGGCGACTTCCGGTGACGCGTTCCTGACCGGTCCTCAGTGGGGCGTCAATGAAGGCGCGTTGGCCGTGGTGGCGCTGAAGGGCCAGAAACTGTTGCTGCTGCACCTGGACACCGCGGCCAATGTCACTTCGGTGACGCTGCCGCCCGAATTCGACGACCGGTTCGGGCGGTTGCGCGCCGTCCGTTCCTCGCCGGACGGCGCGCTTTACGTGACCACCTCGAACGGATCGGACGACAAATTGCTCCGCGTCACCCCGGGCACTCAAGAGCCCAGGTAGGCACCGCCGTTCACGTGGACGACCTGGCCCGTCACGTGGCCCGCGCCGGGGCCGGCGAGGAACTCCACGACTTCGGCGATGTCTTCCGGACGACCCTCTCGTTTGTTCATCGTGTTGGAGACCAGCCGGCCGCGGCGTTCGTCGGTGAGCTTGCCGTGGAAGAACTCCGTGTCCACGATCAAGCCGGGCGCGACCACGTTCGCGGTGATTCCCCGCAACCCCAGAGCCCGGGCGATATCCGAGTTCCACGCCTCGACGGCGGCTTTGGCCCAGCCGTACGAACCGGCGCCGATGTGTGCCGCGATGGAGCCGATGGTGATGATCCGGCCGTTGTCGGCGAGCCGGTCGCGCAAACCCGCCGTGACCAAAGCGGCGGTGAAGACGTTGGCGCGGAAATTGGCCGTCCAGGCGGTGTTCAGGGTGGCGAGATCGGTGTTGTCGTCGCGGAGGAAATCGGTGTTGCCGCCGGCGTTGTTCACCAATACGTCGACGCTTTCCGGCAATTCCGGCAACGCCGTCTCGACGGCCGCGTGATCACCGGCGTCGAACGCGACTGCCCGCGCGCCGAGCAGCGCCGCGGCCTCGGTGAGCACGCTCTCGCGGCGGCCGGTGATCGTCACGCGGTCGCCGGCGCGCGCGAACGCGGCTGCGATGGCGTAGCCGATTCCCGTGCCACCGCCGGTGACCACTACTTCCCGGTTCATCCCGAACATCCTTTCCCCAGCAGACGAACACCGACCGTACCGGGATCGGCCTAGGATCTGCCGTATGACTGAGATCGACCCCGCGTCGACGGCGCTCGTGCTAGTCGACTTCCAGGAGCGGATCGTCGCGATGCCGACGACGCCGTTCGCCGGGCCCGAGGCCGCCGCCAACGCCGTACGCTTGCGCGACGCGTTTTCCGAAGCCGGC
The DNA here is from genome assembly GCF_030285625.1 of Amycolatopsis sp. 2-15. NCBI lineage: Bacteria > Bacillati > Actinomycetota > Actinomycetes > Pseudonocardiales > Pseudonocardiaceae > Amycolatopsis > Amycolatopsis carbonis. The sequence continues at coordinate 2,855,976 of NZ_CP127294.1, read as the reverse complement.
GCGCAGATCGTGATCATCCAGGCGATGCGCCCGGGCTCCGAAGGCGCCCCGGGCAGCGACGTGATCCCGGAGCTGAAGCCGCGCAACGGCGAGAAGCTCGTGGTCAAGGCCACGATCGGCGGCTTCTACGACACCGACCTGCACGCGCACCTGCGCGACGCGGGCGTGCGCACCGTCGTGTTCGGCGGCATCGCCACGGAGTTCGGTGTGGAGTCGACGCTGCGTGCCGCCGCGGACCACGGGTACGCCGTGATCGCCGTGTCCGACGCGATGACGGGCCTTTCCGACGTGTCGCACGAATCATCCACCACGAAGATATTCCCGCGGCTCGGCACGGTACTCACCACGGCCGAAACTCTTGCGGCGCTGGGATGATCGACAAACTCGCGTGGCTGCACGTGGTCGACGGCCGCGTGCTCGCGACGGTGTCTACGGGCAAGGACACGTGGTACCTGCCGGGCGGCAAGCGGGAGCCGGGCGAGTCGGACTCCGAGGCTTTGGTGCGGGAGATCGCGGAGGAGCTGTCGGTCGCGCTGGACCCGTCGTCCTTGGCGCCCGCCGGCGTGTGGGAGGCGCCGGCGGACGGGCGCGCGGCGGGGACGGTCGTCCGGATGACCTGTTACACGGGCTCGTTTTCCGGCACGTTGGTGGCTTCCAGCGAGATCGCGGCCTTCGCTTGGCTCGGTTTCGAGGACCGCCCCCGGGTGTCGGCCGCGACACAGCTCGTATTCGACGACCTGCACGCGCGAGGCCTGCTCTAGCCGAGCTGCTTCTGCATCGCCGCGGCGAGCGCGTTGAGGCCCGACAGCGGGCGCACCATCACCACGAGCTCGGAGATCTCGCCGGAGTCGTTGGTGCGCAGGAAGTCGCAGCCTTCCACCTCGCGGTCGCCGACGCGCGCGGTGAAGACCAGGGCGTGTCCGTGGTCGTCGTTGAGTTCGCGCTGATACGCGAAATCCTCGAACACCGCGAACGCGGCCCGCAGAATCACCCCGACCTGCTCGCGCCCCTGGTAGGGCCGGTGCACGGCGGGGCTGCGGAACACGGCGTCCTCGGCGAACAACGCGATCGCGGCCTCGATGTCCCGGCCTTCGATGGCTTCCCGGAAAGTCTTCATCGGATGATCGTCAAGCACCGACGCCGTGGGGACAAGTCCCCGGCTCAGCCCAGCCGCATGATGCTCGGCTGGTGACCCGTCTCTACGCCATGCTCCGCAACAAAAACTCATGACCCGACGCCACCGCGACCCTGGAATCACCAGCGTGATCAACGACCAGCCGGGCGACATTCATCCCGGAGACATCTACGAGGACTGCGCGTTCCACCCTGTGCTCTGCACCTACATCGACGACGGCGACGAGATCGGCGGGATTTCCCTCATCGACGCGAGCGACCCACGGGCCTGCTCACTCAGCGGCTGCGCCGTGATCAAACTATCCATCGCCGACGTGCTTGCAGCACGAGCCGACTGGCCCACCTACCTAGCCCGCCGCAAAGCTGAATTCGAAGCGCAAAGCCCCCCGCCAGCTTGACAACCACAGGGCCACCCCAAGCCCTCCCGCAGGTGACGTCCTCACATTGATTCCCTCGCCCCGTCGACAAAGCTCCGGCCGAATCGTTCGGAGGCCGCGTAGGTTCTCGAGGCCGAAAGGTCCGCTCAGGAGTGCCGGCGGGCACCGGGACAAGTCCCCGGCTCAGCCCAGCAGCCTCGGCTTGTGCTCCAAATGCGACAACCCGTTCCAAGCCAAGTTCACCAGATGCGCTGCCACCTCGTCGCGCTTCGGTTTGCGCGCGTCCAGCCACCATTGGCCCGTCAAGGCGACCATGCCCACCAGGGCCTGCGCGTACAGTGCCGACAGTTTCTCCTCGTATCCGCGCGCCGCGAATTGCTGGGCGAGGATGTGTTCGACCTGGCCCGCGATGTCGTTCAGGACAGTGGAGAAGGTGCCCGTGGAGCTGGCCACCGGGGAGTCGCGGACGAGGATGCGGAAGCCGTCGTGGGAGTCCTCGACGTAGCTGAGCAGGGCGATCGCCGCTTGTTCGAGCATGACGCGCGGGTGGCCGCCGTGGAGGGTGTTGACCATGCGGTCGAGCAGGAGCTGCGTTTCGCGGTCCACGACGACCGCGTAGATGCCTTCCTTGCCGCCGAAGTGTTCGTAGACCACGGGTTTCGAGACGTTCGCGCGGGCGGCGATCTCTTCCACCGAGGTACCGTCGAAACCCTTCTCGGCGAACAACGCGCGCGCGACGAGGAGCAGTTGCTGCCGGCGCTCGCTGCCCGTCATGCGGACGCGCGTCACCGGCGCCGCCGGTCGCGCGCCGGTTACCGCTGCTTCGCGCTTCGCCCTTCGTCTCCCCGCCATGCGCAGCAGGGTAGCCGGGTGGCGGCGCGCTCAGGCGAACGCGGTGTTGCGCGCGTGGTCCTCCCACGCGGTCAGCTCGGCCCGCACCTGGTCGAGGTGGCCGCCGATGGCGTCGACGGCGTCGCCGCCGAGGGCCAGGCGCAGCGGGGCGTCCGGCGCGTCGAGCGCGGTGAGGATGGCGGCGGCGGCCTTGGCGGGGTCGCCGGCCTGCGTGCCGTCGGCATCGACGACGAGGCGGCGCGTGGGGCCGACCGACTCGGTGTAGTCGTCGATCTCGCCGCTGCGGCTCGTGCTGCCCCACAGACCGGTGCGGAACGCGCCCGGCTCCACGATCAGCACCTTGATCCCCAGGCGGCCCACCTCGTCGGCGAGCCCTTCGGAAAGCCCCTCCAACGCGAACTTCGTGCCGCTGTAGGCCGAGAACCCCGCGAACGACAGCTGCCCGCCCATGCTGCTCATCTGCACGATCGCGCCGGACCGCCGCTCGCGCATGTGCGGCAGCGCGGCGCGCACGAGGGCCGCGGGGCCGAAGACGTGTACGTCGAACAGCGATCGCAGCTCCTCGTCGGTGGTCTCCTCGAACGCGCCGACGTGGCTGCGCCCGGCGTTGTTCACCAGCACGTCGAGCCGGCCGTGCCGCGCGATCACCGACGACACAGTGGCGTTTACGGCCGCGAGGTCCGTGACGTCGAGCGCCACCGCCTCCACCTGGTCCGGGTGCGTGGCGACGACGTCAGCGAGCGTTTCGGTGCGCCGCGCCGCCGCGACCACCACGTCGCCGGCCGCCACCGCGGCCTCGGTAAGGGCGCGGCCGAAGCCGCTGTTCGCGCCGGTGATCAGCCAAACCTTGTTCATGTCCTGAGCCCCTTTCGCTGACATCGACTCTGGGCGAAAATCGCTCGCGGGGCCAAGACCTGCTGTGATAACCATTGGCTATGGACGTGCACGGCCGCGATCTGCGGTACTTCGTCACGGTCGCCGAAGAGCTCCACTTCACGCGCGCGGCCGAGCGGCTCTACGTCTCCCAGCCGGCGCTGAGCAAGCAGATCCGAGTGCTCGAACGGCAGCTCGGCGCGCCGTTGTTCGACCGCGACCGCCGCGAAGTCCGGTTGACGCCGGTGGGCGAGGCCCTACTGCCGCACGCCCGCCGGGTGCTCGCGGAGTGGGACGCGGCGCACGACGCCGTCACACGGGCGAAAGCCGAGCAACGCGGGACGCTTGTCGTCGGCATGAGCACCAGCCCCGGCCGCGGCGGCATGCTGCCCGCGATCCGGTCGAGGTTCACCGACGAGCACCCCCACGCCCGGGTCACGCTGCGCCAAGTCGGCTGGCACGACTCCACCGCGGGGCTCGCCGACGGCTCCACCGACGTCGCCTTCGTGTGGCTCCCGGTGCCGGGCGCCGAACGCTACCGCTGGATCGTGGTCGCCGAGGAACCCCGGCTGGTCGCGATGTCCGCCGCCCACCGGCTCGCCGGAGAGTCCACAGTGGACTTCGCCGACCTGCTCGACGAACCGTTCCTCGCCCTGCCCGCCGACGCCGGCCCGCTGCGCGACTACTGGCTCGCTCCGGAGGCCCGCGGCGGCCGCTCCCCCGTGATCGGCGCGGAGATCGGCAGTGCGGACGAGACCTACGAGGCCCTCGTCGACGGCCTCGGTGTCTGCCTCATCGCCGCAGGCAACGCGCCCCTGCTCACCCGCGGCGACGTCGTCGCCCTGCCCGTGCGCGGCGTATCCCCCAGCCGCCTCGCGCTGGCGTGGCGCAAGGACGACACCCGGCCGCTGGTCCACGCCTACGCGAACGCTGCCCGGCTGGCCACCCGGCCGTGAAATGCAAAGCGGACCACCGGAAACCGGTGGTCCGCAAAGAAAGCAGGAAGAACTCAGCCCTCGGACGCGATCCGAGCCAGCCGCTGCGGAGTCGGCCAGCGGACGTCGTGCACCCAGCCGAACTTCTCGAACATCCAGATCAGGCGGGCCGACATGTCGATCTGGCCGCGCTTCACGCCGTGGCGGGCCGAGGTCGGGTCGGCGTGGTGGAGGTTGTGCCAGGACTCGCCGAAGGAGAAGATCGCCAGCGGCCAGAAGTTGGCCGAGCGGTCACGCGCCGCGAAGGGGCGCTCGCCGATCATGTGGCAGATGGAGTTCACGGACCAGGTCACGTGGTGCAGCACGCAGATGCGCACGAGGCCGGCCCAGAAGAACGCGGTGAGCGCGCCCCAGAACGACCACGAGATCAGGCCGCCCAGCAGGGCCGGCAGACCCAGCGAGAGCAGCGACCACAGCCAGAACAGGTCGTCGACCTTCCGGATCGCCGTGTCCTTCACCAGGTCGGGCGCGAAGCGGGCCTGGTTGCTCTTGTCGCGCTCGAACAGCCAGCCCATGTGCGCGTGCCAGAACCCGCGGGCGATGGCGGCCGGCGAGGTGCCGAACATCCACGGCGAGTGCGGGTCGCCGTCGCGGTCGGAGAACGCGTGGTGACGACGGTGGTCGGCCACCCAGGTGATCACGGGGCCCTGCAGGGCGATGCTGCCGGCGATGGCCATCACCACGCGCAGCCACTTCTTCGCCTTGAACGACCCGTGCGTGAAGTACCGGTGGTACGCGACGGTGATGCCCAGGCCGCTGATGCCGTAGAACACCACGAACAGCGCGACGTCGACCCACGTCAGTCCCCAGCCCCACGCGAACGGGACGGCGACCAGCAGGGCCACCAGCGGCGCGAGCACGCCGAAGTACACGGAAAGCTGCACGCCGATGCCGCGCTGACCTTCGACGATCGGCTTGGGGCCCTTCGGGGCCGGCGGCTCTCCAGTTGGTTGGGAACGGTCGAGGGTGGCCGTCATACAGTTCACTTCTTCCTACGAGCCCCTGCGAAGGGTGACCTAACCTACGATGCCGTAAGTTACGGTACAGGAGGTTTCGAGCCCTGGGGAGGCCCGAAATGTCCATTCCGCTCCGGCGCGGTTCACCGTGTGGAGTACCCCGGGCGCGGGCGTTTCACCCTCCCGCCACCACCGTCGCCGATCATCGCTATCCTGACCAGGATCGATCCGCCGTAGTGTAATCGGCAGCACTTCAGATTTTGGTTCTGACAGTTCAGGTTCGAATCCTGGCGGCGGAGCAGACGTGTGACCAACCCGAGCCGAAGCGATGGGGGTGTGGGGCGGCTGAGCGATAAAGCGATCGACCCCGGAACCCCCCGGCGTCCGACTCTCGTCGAGATGTCCGACGCGTGGCTGGTCGGACGCGCGCGTGAGCTGATCGCGGCCGTCCAGCGGCAGGAGTTCGACAAGCAGCTCGAGATCGTCGCGATCATGGACGAGCTGCTCGAGGAAACCCTGCGCCGCGGCGAGCCCACGCTGGTGGCGCAGCTGCTGCGCGCCTCGGCGTTCGCCCGCCTGGTCACGCGCGGGCTGGCCGCCGAAGCGGAGCCGCGGCTCGACGAGATGCTCGCCCACACCCGCCGCCACGGCCTGTCCCTGCTGCGCGCCGACGCGCACGCGCTGCGCGGGCGCCGGCTGGTACTGGCCGCGCAGGAGGACGCCGCGCTCACCGAGATCGCCCGCGCGCTCGCGATCCTCGACGACTCCACGATCCCCGACCGCCAGGTCGGCGTGCGCAACTGGAACCGCATGCAGTCGATGGCGCTCATCGACTGCTGGATCGTGCTCAACCAGCTCGGCGTGTACGAGGCCGCCGAAGAGGTCATCAGCCGCGCCCACCAGGCGATCCGCGAGAGCGCGAGCCCCCACGAGATCACGCTGCAGCTGATGAACCGCGTGAAGATGCTGCTGGGCTGGGGCCTGCGGCTCGAGCGCATCGAGCAGTACGACGAGGCGGCCGAGAAGTTCCGCACCGCCGCGTCGATGTCGGTGGCGGCCGAAGGCCCGTTCGCCGAGTCGCTGTTCCCGCGCAAGGCCGGCGTTTCGGCCGTCGACCAGGTGGGTGTGCTCGCTTCCGCGCTGGCGCTGCACAACCCGGCCGCGGAGCACGTGGACCGGCTCAAGCAGATGCACCGGGGCCACCACTTCCCGCACGAGCAGGAAATCGTCGCCATCGCGCTCGCACGGTGCCTCGACCGCTCCGGGCGCCGCGAAGAAGCACTCGACGTGCTGCGCGAGACGCGCAAGGCGATGTCCGAGGACATCTCCCAGCCGTCGATGCGGCTCAACATCGCCCGCGAGCTCGCGCGGCTCGACACCACGCCGGACTACGCGTCGGGCGCCAGCAAGTCTTTGATCGACTACGCAACCACTCTCGAGTCCGAGATGTGGACGCTGCGCGAATCGCAGATCGCCACGCTCAACGCGCGCCGCGAGCACGAACGGCTGTCGGCCGAACACGGTGCGATCACGCAGCAGGCACTACAGGACCCGCTCACCGGCCTGCCGAACCGCCGCGCGCTCGACGAACGCCTGCGCGCGCTCGCGTCGTCGGCCGACGCGCAGCCGCTCGCCGTCGGGCTCGTGGACCTCGACGGGTTCAAGGGCGTCAACGACAAGCAGTCGCACGCCGAGGGAGACAACGTGCTCCGCGTTGTCGCGAGCACGCTACGTGACGCGTTGCGCGGCGACGACGTTGTCGCGCGCTACGGCGGCGACGAGTTCATCGTCCTGCTGCCGGGCGCGCCCGCGTCGGCCGCGAAGATGGCGCTGGGGCGTGCGGTGAAGTCCGTTGCGGAGCTGCCGCACCACCTTTCGCACGGCGTCACCCTGTCCATCGGGCTGGTGTCGCTGCGGCCGCAGGAGCGGGCCGAGCAGGTGCTCGCGCGCGCGGACGCGGCGATGTACGAAGCAAAACGCGGTGGCGGCAACCAGGTCGCCTCCGCCAATTCGATGGCGGGCGACGCCGGCGCGAGCTGGCCCGCGGAGAGCATCCCGGCCGACCCCTCGTGGGGCGTCGAGGAGCCCACGTAGGATCGTTGCCCGTCGGAACGAGCCGGTAAATCGTTGTTGGGAGTCTCGTTGAGCGGCCCGCTGAGCACGCTGATCCTCGCCGCGGGTGAGGGCACCCGCATGCGTTCGTCCACCCCGAAGGTGCTGCACCCGATCGCCGGGCGCCCCTTGGTGGAACACGCCGTCCGCGCCGCGGCCGGACTGAACCCCGAACACCTGGTGGTGGTGATCGGCCACGGCCGCGAAGCCGTCGGGGCCGAGCTCGCGCGAGTCGGCGAGGTGCTGGGCCGCGAGGTGACCACCGCCGTGCAGGCCGAGCAGAAGGGCACCGGCCACGCCGTGTCGTGCGCGCTGCACGAGCTGCCCGCCGGCCTCACCGGCACGGTGCTCGTGAGCTACGGCGACGTGCCGCTGCTCGACACCGAGACCCTCGCCGCATTGCTGGCCGAGCACACCGGCTCGGGCAACGCGGTCACCGTGCTCACGGCCGTGGTCGCCAACCCCGCCGGCTACGGGCGGATCGTGCGCGACGACGCGGGCGTGGTCCAGTCGATCGTCGAGCACAAGGACGCGACGCCGGCGCAGCACGAGATCACCGAGATCAACTCGGGCGTCTACGCGTTCGACGCCGCCGTGCTCGCCGACGGCCTTTCGCGGCTGTCGACGGACAACGCGCAGGGCGAGCTGTACCTCACCGACGTGCTGGGTATCGCCCACCACGACGGCAAGGGCGTCGGCGCGCTCGTGGTCGACGACCCGTGGGTCACCGAGGGCGTGAACGACCGCGTGCAGCTGGCGACGCTGGGCGCGGAGTACAACCGACGGATCGTGCGCCGCTGGCAGCGCGAGGGCGTGACCGTGACCGACCCGAACACCACGTGGATCGAAGCGGATGTGACGCTCTCGCGCGACGTGCTGCTGGAGCCGAACACGCAGCTCAAGGGCACCACGTCCGTCGACGAGGGTTCGGTCGTCGGACCGGACACCACGCTGGTGAACGTGACGGTCGGGGCCGGCGCGTCGGTGGTGCGGGTGCACGCCAACGACTCCGAGCTGGGCGACGGCGTGAACGTCGGCCCGTACACGTACCTGCGCCCCGGCACCAAGCTGGGCGCGAAGGGCAAGCTGGGCGCGTTCGTCGAGACGAAGAACGCGCAGATCGGCACCGGCACGAAGGTGCCGCACCTCACCTACGTGGGCGACGCGATCGTCGGCGACCACAGCAACATCGGCTGCTCCAGCGTCTTCGTGAACTACGACGGCGTGAACAAGCACCAGACCGTCGTGGGCTCCTACGTGCGACTCGGCGCCGACAACACGCTGGTCGCGCCGGTGCGAATCGGTGACGGCGCTTACAGTGGAGCGGGTGCGGTCATCCGGGAGGACGTCCCGCCTGGTGCACTAGCGGTGTCGGCGGGGCCGCAGCGCAACGTCGAGGGCTGGGCGGTTCGGCGCAGGCCGGGCACGCCCGCGGCGGAGGCGGCGGAAGCCGCGCTCGCCGCGAGTGAGGACACCGCCGTGTCCGTGTCGGAAGCAGGAAACGACGGGGAGTCGCCAGCATGAGTCCGAAGTCAGGTACGCCGAAGAAGAATCTGATGCTCTTCTCCGGCCGTGCGCACCAGGAGCTCGCGGAAGAGGTGGCCAACCACCTCGACGTGACGATCACCCCGCAGACCGCGCACACGTTCGCCAACGGTGAGCTGTTCGTGCGGTTCGAGGAGTCGGTGCGCGGTACCGACGCGTTCGTGATCCAGGCGCACACCACGCCCATCAACGAGTACGTGATGGAGCAGCTGATCATGGTGGACGCGCTGAAGCGCGCTTCCGCCAAGCGGATCACCGTGGTCATGCCGTTCTACCCGTACGCGCGGCAGGACAAGAAGCACAAGGGCCGCGAGCCGATCTCGGCCCGGCTCATCGCCGACCTGTTCAAGACCGCGGGCGCCGACCGGATCATGACCGTCGACCTGCACACCGCGCAGATCCAGGGCTTCTTCGACGGCCCGGTCGACCACCTGATGGCGCAGTCCGTGCTCGCCGACCACATCAAGGCCACCTACGGCGACGCGGACATCACGGTCGTTTCGCCCGACTCGGGCCGCGTGCGCCTGGCCGAGAAGTGGGCGCAGCAGCTGGGTGACCGGCCGATCGCGTTCATCCACAAGACGCGCGACCCGGACAAGCCCAACCAGGCCGTGGCCAACCGCGTGGTCGGCAAGGTGCAGGGCAAGCTCTGCGTGCTGATCGACGACATGATCGACACCGGCGGCACGATCGTCAAGGCCACCGAAGCGCTGATCGAGGAAGGCGCCGCGGACGTCGTCATCGCCACGACGCACGGGATTCTGTCCGACCCGGCAACCGAGCGGCTTTCGCAGTGCAAGGCGCGAGAGGTCATCGTGACGAACTCCCTGCCGATCCCGGAGGAGAAGCGGTTCCCGGGGCTGACGGTGCTGTCGATCGCACCGATGCTGGCGGAGGCGATTCAGCAGGTGTTCGAGGATGGTTCGGTGACCTCGTTGTTCGACGGGGCCGCCTGAGGGTTTTGCCGTTTCGCCGTCGGTGGATTTCGGTCCGCCGGCGGCGAAACTGTCTGTGCTGCGCGGTGTGGTGCGGCTAGCTTCTCTGGTCATGGGGAAATTCAAGTTCGGAGTCAGTCTGCGGACTGTCGATTCATCGTTCGTCGGTCTGTGCCGCCGGGCCGAGGAGCTGGGGTACGACGCGATCAGCGTGCCCGACCACCTGGGTGCCGGGCGTCCGGCGCCGTTTCCCGCGCTGGTGGCCGCAGCGGCTGCCACTTCACGGCCGAGCGTCGGGACGCTCGTGTCGAACCTGCCGTTCTACAACGTGGCTTTGTTCGCCCGCGACGTCGAGAGCACCCACGTGCTGACCGGCGGCCGCCTCGAACTCGGTCTGGGCTCCGGCCACATGAAATCCGAATTCGACGACGCGCGCCTGCGGTGGCTGAAGGCAGCCGACCGGATCGCCTACTTGCGCGACGGCCTGGCCGAACTGCGCTCCCGGCTCGACACCCTGCCGCGCCTGCTCATCGCGGGCAACAGCGACGGCGTCCTCGCCCTCGCCGCGGCCGAGGCCGACGTCGTCGGGTTCGCCGGGCTGCGCCAGGCCCGCGGTAAAGCACCGGGCACGTTCGTCCTCGACCCGGCCCCGGTGATGGACGATCGCGTCGCGTACTTCCGTTCGCTCGCCGCTGATCGGGATGTCGAGTACAACCTGCTGGTGCAACGCGTGGTCGTCACCACCGACCGCCGGGCGGCGGCCGAGGAGTGGCGCTCACTGACCGATCCGGAGCCCGGTGCCGACGAACTGCTGGAGGCTGCGCAGCTCCTGTTCGGAACGGTCGACGAGATCGCCGATCAACTCGTGCAACGCAGGAAACGCTGGGGCTTCTCGTACATCACGGTGTTCGACTCGATGATGGAAACCCTCGCCCCGGTGGTGGCTCGGCTTCGCGGACACTGACCTGTAACGCAGGTCACAATTGTGAACTCCCTGCGGCGGTGGCGCTCCAGCCGCTGCTGAGGGAGCACGTGGCGGACGGCGAGCGCGACCGCCGCCTGTCGGACGAGGTGAGCACCGCGCTGGCCGACGCCGGGCTGCTCCGCATCCTCGCGCCCCGGCGGCGCACCACGCCACCTGGGCGTCGCTCGGGGCGATGGTGACCAATGAGGACGGCAGTTTCGTCGATGCGGTGCTGTGCATGGTGCCCGCATCGGAAGAGAAGCTGGAGAAGACGTGGGAGACCGTCGGGATGCGGGGCACCGGCAGCGACACCTGGGTCGCCGACGACGTGTTCGTGCCACACCACCGGACGATCTCCATGGGTGCTGTGGCGGAGGGCGTGTCGTCCATCCCCACCGACGAGGCGATGTACCGGATCCCGTTCGCGCCGTTGGCGAATCTGCCCCTGCTCGGCCCGCTGCTGGGCATCGGTCGCGCGGCTGCACGCCTATGACATCGCCGACGAACTGGACGCCACGACCCCGGCGGACTACGTGGCCCGCGCGGAAATGCGCGCCCGCTTCGGTTACGCCGCGCAGCAGGTGCTCGAAGCGCTCAACATCCTGATCAACGTGCACGGCGCCGCGGGCTTCGCGGAAACCGGCCGCCTGCCGCAGTTCTGGCGGGACGCGAACACCGCCGCCCGCCACGCAGCGCTGAACTCCGTGGTCGGGTACGAGATCTACGGCAAGGCCCTGCTCGACGTCGAGGAGCGGATCAGCCCCATGGTGTGAGCCGAAAGCACGGCAGTAATCCACAAAGGACACATGGTCAGCCCGCCACGGGTTTCTCCGTCACCCAGTCGACCAAGCCGTACTCGACCGCCTCGGCCGCGGTGAACTGCCGCCGCCGCTGGGCATCCGCGCGAACCCGCTCGATGGGCCGGCCGCTGCCCGCCGCGATCAACCCGACTACTTCGCTGGTCCACTTGTCGAGCAGAGCGAGGTGCACCGGCGACGGATCCGGCGGGAGCCGGGGGAGGCTCAGCGCCACCATGGCCTGCGGGAGGGCGGCCCGTTTGCCGGTGGCGCCACTCGACACGAGCAGCTGCGCCATGCCGGCGGCCAGCCCCGTGGCGCACGTGGCGACGTCCGGCTCGACGAGGTTCATCGTGTCGAGGATGGCCATGCCGGCCGTGACGGAGCCGCCGGACGAGTTGACGAGGAAGGTGATGTCGGCCCTCGCGTCTTCATCCTCGAGGAGCAACAGCTGCGCGGAGATCGTGTTGGCGATCGCGTCGTCGATCTCGCCGTTCAGGAGGACGACGCGCTTTCGCAGCAGCTGTCCGGCGTGCGCGCTGAAGTCATCGTTGCGGGATCCGCCGGCCGACGCCGGGGGCCGGCCGGAACCGTGGTGCCGAACCTCGGCTGGGCCTGAAACGTAGCCGGAGGTGATACCCGCCGCGGTCTCGTCGTTGTCCCGGCGAGCTGACTCATCGACGATTTCCCTTGCCCGCTCGGCCGCGGCCGCGGATTCGGACGCCAGCTCCTCACCCAGATCTCGCTGCGCGCGCTCGGCTCCGGTGGTACCGCGCAGAATCCCGCGCAGCCGCCGAGCCATGTCATCACGGCGCGTCACAGCCGGACCTCGCGCCGTCGAGAGCACCGCGGTTCGCGATGGGCGGCATGGCTTCCCAGCACCTCAATCATGACCGCGACGGTAGCCCCGCGCTTCGGGAGCGGTCCCGGGCAACGGTTCAGTCGCCGGCCACGCTTTCCGCCGCGGAACGCACCGCAGCCACCGCGTCGCCGGCGAGCAACGTCAGGACGCGGGCCAGCAACCCCTCCGGCACGGCTTCCTCATCGATGTCCGCCTCCACCGCCAGGCCGTTGCTCAGCGCCAACAGGATCACCGCGAACTCTTCGGCCGGCAACGGCAAGGAGAAGCCGAACCCCGACGCCAAGCGCTCCAACGCCCGCGCGATGGTTCCGCGCACCTCGCGGCGGCGTCGGCGCAGAGCGGCGCGGCGGTCCGCATCGTGGTGCGCCAACGCGAAGAACTCCGCCAACAGCCGGTGCCACACCGCGTCCGTGCGCATTTCGTGCATCAGCACCGCCGCGACGTCCGCGAGGCCGGCCGTGCCGGTGTCGGCGGAGGCGAAGCTTTCGAGGCTGGCGGAGAGCCGGTGTGCGGCGTGCTCCTCCATCAGCGCCAGCACGAGTTCGTCCTTCGACGCGAAGCTGGAGTAGACCGCGCCCTTCGTCAGGCCGGCGGCGGCCGCGACCTCGGTCAGCTTGGAGGCCGCGATGCCCTGGTCGCCGAAGACCTTGAACGCCGCGTCGAGGATGCGGCGGCGTGTTTCGGCGCGCGTCGGCCGCGTGCGGCCCGGTGCGGGCATCGGGGTGCATCCTCCTGATCAAGGCCTTGACTTTCACGAAGCAAACTCAATACCTTCAGGTATCCAATACCGGGAGGTATTCGATGTCAAGCGCACAGCGATACCTCGACAACGGCACCTGGCGCGAGCGCACGTTCGCCCGGCTCCACGAAGACGTCGACCGCGTGGCGACCGGGTTGCGGGACCACGCGGGCGAGGGCGACAAAGTGGCGTTGCTCGCCCCCATGAGTCCGGAGTGGACGATCTGCGACCTGGCGATCGCCCGCATCGGCGCGATCTGCGTGCCGATCTACCCCACCAGCACGCCGAGGCAGATCAGCTGGATCCTCGAAGACTCCGGCGCCGTCGCGGCGTTCGCGGACGAGCCCGGGCGGATCACCACGATCCCCGTCCTCGGCACCGAGATCCCCGACACCGAGCCGAATCCCGGGCCACCACAACACCCACACCCGGACGACGTCGTCACGATCGTCTGCACCTCCGGCACGACCGGCGACCCCAAGGGCTGCGTGCTGACCCACCGCAACATCACCTCGATCGTCGCCACGCTGCGGCAGCTGACCGACGCCGGCCCGGGCGACGTCCTGTTCGCCTACCTCCCGCTCGCCCACCTGCTCACGCGGATGCTGCAGTACTTCTGCCTCGAAACGGGCGCCACCATCGCGTACTCCAGCGGCGACATCCGCGCCGTCCTCGCCGAGCTGGCCGAGGTCGCCCCCACGTACCTGCCCTCGGTCCCGGCGATGTTCGAGAAGATCCACGCCGCCGTGCGCGGGCCTCGGCGTGGAGCTTGAGATTGCCGAAGACGGCGAGGTGCTCGCGCGTTCGGAAGGTGTCTTCAAGGGCTACCACAACAATCCCCGAGCCGCCCGAGAGACCATTGTGGACGGTTGGCTGCGCACAGGGAACCTCGGCCGGCAAGAACCTCTCGCCCGCCGCCATCGAGAACGACCTGCGCCGCACGCGCTGGATCGCCGGCGCCGTGCTGCTCGGCGACAGCCGGCCGTACCCGGTGGCGCTGCTGAGCGTCGATCCGGACGATCTCCCCGCGCTCGCCGCGGAAACCGGGATCAATCCGGACGTTCCCGGCTGGCACGCCGACGAACGACTCCGCTCGGTCATCACCCGTGACGTGGAGTCGGTGAGCGCGCGCTATTCTCCGCCCGAGCGAATCCGGGACTTCGCGCTCGTGCCCGAGCCGTTCTCCGTCGAATCCGGTGAGCTGACCCCGACCCTCAAGATCCGCAGGGACGTCGTCGCCCGGCGCCACGCCGCGCCGGTCGACGCGCTCTACCCCGCCCCCTGAACCACCGGCAACGCCGCCGGTGACCGTGAGGAAGGACCCTTCTCCATGAGGAAACTGCGGACCAAAGCGGCCGTGCTGGCCGCCGTGGCGCTCGTGGCGGCCGCGTTCACCGCCGCGCCCGCGCAGGCGGCAGTGCAGGCGGCCGGCGGCAACAACGACCCGTCGTGCCACCCGAGCTCGGCGCACCCCCGGCCCGTGGTCTTCCTCCACGGCCTGGGCGCCACCTACTACGAGGACCTCAACTTCCTGCAGTCGGCCGTCGCGGCCAAGGGCTACTGCACCTTCAGCCAGACCTACGGCGCCTACCCCGGCTTCCCCGTCGTCGGCGGCCTGCGCCCGATCGCCGACTCGGCAGGCGAGATCAAGCAGTTCATCGGCCAGGTGCTCGCGGAGACCGGGGCGTCGCAAGTGGACATCGTGGGCCACTCCGAGGGCGGCTTCCAGTCCCTCTACGTCACGAAAACCCAGGGCATCTCGGACAAGATCGGCTCGGTCGTGTCCATCGCGCCGCCCACGCACGGCACCACGTTCGCCGGCCTCACCAAGCTCGCGTACCTGCTCGGGCAGGGTGAGCGCGACTCGGTCGGCAAGGCCCTGTCCACGCTCGGCTGTCCCGCCTGCGACGACCTGATCACCGACGGCGCCGCCGTGAAGAAGCTGACCACCGGTCCCATCGCGCAGCCCGGCGTGAAGTACACCGTGATCACCT
This sequence comes from Amycolatopsis sp. 2-15, assembly GCF_030285625.1. Classification (NCBI taxonomy): domain Bacteria; kingdom Bacillati; phylum Actinomycetota; class Actinomycetes; order Pseudonocardiales; family Pseudonocardiaceae; genus Amycolatopsis; species Amycolatopsis carbonis. The sequence continues at coordinate 2,840,841 of NZ_CP127294.1, read as the reverse complement.
CGCGCTACGACGAGCTCGTGACCCCCACCGACACGTCGTTCGTGCGCGAGCCCGGTGTGGTCAACGAGTACGTGCAGGACACGTGTCCGTTCGACCCGGTCGGCCACATCGGCGAGGCCTACGACCTCAACGTGTGGAACCTCGTCACGAACGCCCTCGACCCGGCCCACGCCACGAAGTTCTTCTGCACCGTGGGCTCCCCGGGCTGACCCGAGCCGGGGCCCCTCGGGTTCGAGGGGCCCCGTCCGGCGTCAGTACGCGACGGTGAACCGCGCCCGGCTGTGGCGCGGCTCGTCGATCTCGTCCACGAACGCGATCGCGAAGTCGGCACCGCTGATGTGCGAGTTGCCCTCCGCGTCCGACAGCAGCACGTCGCCGCCCACGTGGTACGACCCGGTGCGCTCGCCCGCGATCCACGCACCGAACTTCGCGGGCGGGCTCACGTAAAACCACTCGACGTCGGCCGGCAGCTCGCGCAGCGCGGCGAGCACCTCGGTTTGCGCAGTCGCCTCGGCTCGGTACGTGTCCGGGAAGTCCGGTGTGTCCAGCAGCCGCGGACCACCGGGCGCCACGAGCAGCGAAGCCGCGCCGCCCACGAACGACAGCCGCGCACCGGCCGCGCGGGCCGCGTCGGCGAGCGCCGGCAGCACGTCGAGCAGCCGCCGTCCCTGCTCGTCGGCCCGGCCCGGGGTCGCGACCACGATCACGTCGGCGCCCTTGGTCGCATCGGCGATGAACCCGGCGTCGTGCAGCGAACCCGTGCGGGCCTCGACGTCGGCGTGCAGGCCCTCGGCCTTGCGCGCCACCCCGACGACGGCGTGCCCGCGCCGCAGCGCCTCGTCCGTGATCCGGCCACCGACGTATCCCGTCGCGCCGAACACCACCAGCTTGCTCATGTCCCCGCTCCTCCTGGTTGAACACTCAACAAGGGCGAGGGTAGAGACGGAAGATCCACTACTTCAACGAAACCAACGCACCCCGCGGTAGGCGTGCAGGTCAGCCGCCGAGCGTGCCGAACGACTTGTCGAGCTTCGCCTTCACCGCGTTCGCGTCGAAGGGCACGTGCACCTCGCCGACGGCAGTCGGCTTCGCGAGCACCTGATAGCTGGCGGTGCGGTTGGGCAGCGAGAACTTGACCGTGCACGACATGGTGATGGTCGCGTCGGCCGCCGCGTCGCCCTGTGTGGAGCAGGTCTTCGAGCCGAGCGAATCGGCGCTGACGTCGATCGTGAGCGTCACGTGGACCACGGGCTTGGCGCCCGGGCCGTTGCCGACGACGCTGTTGGTCACGTCGACGGTGGCGGTGCACGAGCCGACGAAGTCCTGGCAGTCGAGCCGGTCGTTGGTGACCACCACGCTCGCCTGCGACAGCCCGTCGAACGGCTGCCCGAGGCCGCCGACCGCGTTGTCGAAGTCCGTGTGGAACTTCTTGAGCGCGTCGCCGGTCAGCGGCTTCACCTGAAAGCCGGTGCCGAGCTTCGGGCCGCCCAGCGGGTCGAGCAGCGCCGGCGCGAACGAGACCACGCGGTGGGGCTGCGCGGTGGTCACCTGCAGCTCGCCGAGGCTGCCGCCGAGCTGGTAGACCTCCGTGCCGTCGTCGAGCTTGCGCTTCACCGGGTCGGTCGTCTGATTGAGACTCGACAACGATTTGACCAGCCCGGCCACGAGCTTGTCCGGGGCGAAATGCGGACCGGGGTCCATCGGCAGCTCCGTGCCGACGGTGTGCACCCAACCGGCACCGAACTGCGTGCTGTTTTCCTCGAGGCCGTGCGATTTCCAGTAGTCGGCGTCGGCGGAGAGGTAGAGGTCGTCCCCGAGCTCGGTGACCTGCACCACGTGACCTTCGAACGGCAGCGCGCCGAAGCCGTCACCGTCGCGCGTGATGCGGAAACCGAGCCCGATCGGCTTGCCCGACGCGTCCTTCACCGTGGTGTCGAGCTCCAGCGCGGGCGCCTTGCCCAACGCGTCCAACGCGTCGTCCACGGCAGCTCGCTGCTCCGTCAACCGGTTGGCTATCTGCTGGTCAGCGGCGGAAACCCCCGCCGAACCGGCCACTGAGACCTGGCACCCCGCGAGGACACCACCCAGCAGCACGACCGCCGCGGCGATCCATCGAGCCCGCATTCTCGCCCCTCTTTTTCGCGGGAATCATCCCATGCCCGCGGCACGCGCCTGAACCACCGGAATCGGGTCGTCACCGACCGGCAGGACCAAGGTTTAGTCGCGCGGGGCCACCCGCCGCAACCTCCTTGTCGAACGAGGGTTTACACTTCTCGAGTTGTCTCGGCGAGGCGGGTGCACCCTATGGTGCCCAGCGTGATCGACGCGGCGGCTCGAGAAGCCCCGTGGAATGTGCACGCCTGGAAACTCGCCGCCGTACGCAGCTGATTTTCGAAGCACAACGCCCCGAGCAGAGATCGACGATCCCCGCCGCCACCTGCTGCACCGATTTGTGATTTGAAGGAGTGCTACACCGTGTCCGAGGTACGTCTTACCGTCGAGCCGCGCACCGAGTTCGGCAAGGGAGCCGCGCGGCGCACCCGTCGCGCCGGCAAGATCCCCGCGGTCCTCTACGGGCACGGCTCGGACCCGCGGCACTTCGCGCTGCCGGCCCTCGAGTTCGCCCGCGTGGTCCGCGAGAACGGCAGCAACGCCGTGCTCACCCTCGACCTCGAGGGCTCCAGCGAGCTGGCGCTGACCAAGACCATCGTGGTCCACCCGCTGAAGAACTACATCGAGCACGTCGACCTGCTCGTGGTTCGCCGCGGCGAGAAGGTCACCGTGGACATCCCGGTGGTCGTGACCGGCACCGCCGGCCCGGGCGGCCTGGTGAACCAGGACCTCGACACCCTCCAGATCGAGGTCGAGGCGCTGCACATCCCGGAGCAGATCGAGGTCTCCGTCGAGGGTCTCGAGATCGGCACCCAGATCACCGCCGCGCAGGTCACCCTGCCGCAGGGCGCGGTCCTCGTGACCGACGCCGAGGCGCTGGTCGTGGCCGTGAACGAGCCGCAGCGTGAAGAGTCCGGCGACGAAGAGGGCGCCACCGAAGGCGCCGACGCTCCCGCCGGGGACGCCGAATAAACTCACTTCCGTGAGTGAAGACCTGCCTGGGGCCGGCGAGCTGATCGTGCTCGCCGGCCTCGGTAATCCCGGGCCCCAGTACGCCGGCAACCGCCACAACGTCGGCTTCATGGTGCTCGACGAGCTGGCCACCCGCATCGGGGGCAAGTTCAAGGCGCACAAGAGCGGCGCCGAAGTGCTGGAAGGGCGGCTTTCGGGCCGTCGCGTGGTGCTGGTTAAGCCGCGTTCGTTCATGAACCTCTCCGGCGGGCCCGTGGTCGGCGCCGCCCGGTTCTTCAAGGTCGAGCCCTCGGGCGTCGTCGTGGTGCACGACGAGCTCGACGTGCCGTTCGGCGCGCTCAAGCTCAAGCTCGGCGGCGGCGACAACGGGCACAACGGCCTGCGCTCCATCACCAAGTCGCTCGGCACGCGTGAGTACTACCGCGTGCGCTTCGGCATCGGCCGTCCCCCGGGCCGCCAGGACCCTGCCGATTTCGTGCTGAAGGACTTTTCGACGGTGGAGCGCAAGGAGCTCCCGTTCGAGGTTTCCGTGGCCGCAGATGCGGCTGAGGCGCTCGTTGCCAAGGGGCTCACCGCGGCCCAGAACGAGTTCCACGCAGGTTGATCGGCCGGTTGCTCTCTGCAATTGAAAGCGGTTCGTGATCATTAGTTGCTCTGCGTAGTTTTTCCTCACTCGATGGGCGGCTTATGGGGCCCTGATCGAGTCGTCCCGACGCGTGCGGGCTTCCCGCTGCCTCGGTGACCGGTTAGGACGGAATGCGGGAGTCCGCACACCGACCCTGAATCGGAGAATGTTTCATGTCGTTCACCGCCGAGGACCTCACCGAGGTCACCTTCGGTAACGCCCCGATCGGCCGCCGTGGTTATGCCAAACAGGAGGTCGACGAGTTCGTGCGGCGCATCGCGAAAACGATCGCCGAAGAGGACGACCTGACCGCGGCCGAAGTCCACCACGTCATGTTCAACAAGCCGCTGATCGGCAAGCGCGGCTACGACGAACGCGAGGTCGACCAGTTCCTGGACACCGTGGAAGAACAGCTGGCCGACCTGTCCGGCCGCCGCGCTCCCGCCGTGCCCGGCGCCCGCGACGAACACGAGGCGACGGCCTCCCGCGCACCGCGTCCGGAGGTGACGGAGAACGCCGAGTCCTTCCAGGACCGGTAGGTCTTTCCGGCCTTGACCGCGTCGTTCCCCCGCGGCGCTTTCTCGGTCTGCGTTTGTGTTCTTCTTCCTGAAACAACCCCGCCCTCCGGACTCCCAAAGCCCCGAAACACGGAACCGGCCCGCTCAGTTCGCTGAGCGGGCCGGTTCCGTTGTTGGTGGCTGCGCTGAGGCCACGGCTCCCGGCTGCGCAGGAGTCGATGAAGCAGCTCGTCAGTGTTCGGCGTTGTGCGCGATCTTGTCCGCGTACTGCACCGCGGTCGCAGCTCGTTTGACCTTGCCCGAGGGGGTCTTGGGCAGGCTGCCGGCCGGGAGGACCACCACGGCGAACGGGCGCATGTCCACCGCGTCGCGGACGCGGGCGGCGACCTGCTTCGACAGCGCGCGTTCGGCGTCCGCGTCGCCCGCCAGCTTGGATTCCACGACGACGGCGAAGCGTTCGCGGCGGCTGCCCGCGTCGAGGCGGACGGCGACGGCGTTGCCGGCGCGCACGCCCTCGACCGAGGTGGCCGCGCGTTCGATGTCGGTGGGGTACAGGTTGCGGCCGCCCATGATGATGACGTCCTTGCGGCGGCCGCAGATGACGATCTGGCCGTCGATGAGGTAGCCCAGGTCGCCCGTTTTCATCCAGCCGTCGGCGTCCTGCGTGTCGAGCGGGCCGTCGACGGTGAGGTAGCCCGGGGTGACGGCGGGACCGCGGAGGCGGATTTCGCCGACTTCGCGGTCGCCCAGCAGCGAGCCGTCGGCGGAGACGATGCTCGCCTCCAGGCCGTCCAGCGGGCGACCCAGCACGGCGAAGGAGCGCACCGCGTCCGTGCCTCGCCGAGCGTCGCCCTCCGGGACCGGGACGGCGCGATCGTCGGCCTCCAGGGCATCGGCCTCGACGACGTCCAGGGTCAGCCCGGTGAACAGCGGCGCGAAGGACACCGCCAGCGTCGCCTCGGCCATGCCGTAGGCCGGGAACACGCACTCGGCCGGCATCTTGAAGCGGGCGCCCGCGTCGACGAACGTCTGCACGGCCGCCTCGTCGACGGGCTCGGCCCCGTTGAGGGCGATGCGGAGCTTGGACAGGTCGTAGGCGTTGTCGTCCTCCACACGGGCCATACGGCGGCCCACGATGGCGTACGCGAAGTTCGGCGCGGCTGTCGTGGTGCCGTTGTACTTGGAGATCAGCTCAGGCCAGATCAACGGGCCGGACAGGAACTCGACGGGCGTGATCTTCACCAGCTCCACGCCGAAGGTCATCGGCACGGTCAGGAAACCGACCATGCCCATGTCGTGGAACGTCGGGAGCCACGACACCATCACGTCGACGTCGAAGTCGAACTCCGCGCGCTCGACCATGGCCTTCACGTTGGTGTAGAGGTTGCCGTAGGTGATCCGCACGGCCTTCGGCTCGGCCGTCGAACCGCTGGTGAGCTGGAGCAACGCGGTGTCGCCCTCGTCGGTGGGCACGACCTCGGCCAGCGGCTCGGCCTCGGCCAGCTCCGTGATCAGGCGGTGCTCGATGCCCTTCTCGGCCAGCACGGGCGCGAGCTGGTCGAACGGTTCGCCCAGCACCACCAGCCCGGCGCCGATCATGCCCAGCACCTTGACCGTGTCCTCGGCCCATTCGGCGAGGTTCGTGCGTGCCGTCGGCTGGTGCAGCATCGTCACGCTGCCGCCGGCCAGCCACACGGCCTGCACGGTGGGCGCGATGAGCACCGGCGCCGCGGCCAGCACGGCCACCGCGCTTCCGGGCTTCAATCCGCCCGCGACCAAACCACCGGCGATCTTCTTGGCCTGGTCGTGGACCTCGGCCCACGTCCGGCGCACCGGCTCCTTGGGCTCGCCCGTGACCATGCCGCGCTGCTGACCCCGCCCCGTCGCCGTCCCGACGAGCGTGTCCACGAACCGACTCATGCGCGACAGATTACTGTCTGGCTGTCAACGCCCGCCTGCGGTGGCGTGAACAGCACCGATCCAACCGTCATTCGAGCGCTTCGGACGTCTCCAGCCACTTCGCCTCGACGTCTTCCTTCTCGGTGTGCACGCCCTTGAGCTCTGTGTTCAACGCGATGAGCTTGTCCGGGTCCGTGGCCGCTTCGAGCAGCGCCGCGTGCAGCTTCTCCTCGCGCGCGGCCAGCTGGTCGAGCTTGCGCTCCAGCCGTCCGAGCTCCTTCTGCGCGGCCCGGATCTCCGCGTTGCTGCGCTTGGCCTCGGCCTTCTCCGGGGCCGCCGACCCGTCGCGCCGCGGAGTCGCCTCCCGCAGTTTCGTGCGGCGGTTGAGGTACTCCTCGATACCGCCGGGCAGGTTCGTCACGTGACCGTCGCCGAACAGGGCCACGGTGGTGTCGCAGACGCGCTCCACGAGGTAGCGGTCGTGCGAGACCACGACCATCGTGCCGGGCCAGCCGTCGAGCAGGTCTTCGAGCTGCTGCAGGGTGTCGATGTCGAGGTCGTTGGTGGGCTCGTCGAGCAGCAGCACGTTGGGCTCGGCCATCAGCAGCCGGCACAGCTGCAGCCGGCGCCGCTCGCCACCGGACAGGTCGCCGACGGGCGTCCACTGCCGTTCGGCCGGGAAGCCGAGCTTCTCGCCCAGCTGCGACGCCGTCATCTCCTGCTTGCCGAACACCACGCGCCCGGCCACCTGCTCGATCGCCTGCAACACGCGCAGGTCGGCCGGCAGGTCGTCGAGCTCCTGGCGCAGGTGCGCGAGCGCGACCGTCTTGCCCTCGACCCGCCGCCCCGTCTCGGGAGCGACGTCGCCGCCCAGCAGCTTGAGCAGCGAGGTCTTGCCCGAACCGTTCACGCCGACGAGACCCACTCGGTCCCCCGGCCCGATCCGCCACGTCACGTGGTCGAGCAGCGTGCGGTCGCCGACGCTCAGCGTCGCGTCTTCCAGCTCCAGCACCGTTTTGCCGAGGCGGCGCTTGGCGAACGCCATCAGCTCCACGGAGTCGCGCAGCGGCGGCACGTCGGCGATCAGCGCCTCGGCGGCTTCCACGCGGTAGCGCGGCTTCGACGAGCGCGCCTGCGGGCCGCGGCGCAGCCACGCCAGCTCCTTGCGCGCCAGGTTCTGCCGCTTCTCCTCGGCCGTCGCGGCCAGGCGCGCCCGCTCGGCGCGCGCGAAGATCCAGTCGGCGTAACCGCCTTCGTACTGCTCGACGCGCCCGTTCGCGACCTCCCACGTGACGCTCGCGACGGTGTCGAGGAACCACCGGTCGTGGGTCACGACCACCACGGCGATCCGGCGGGCGAGCAGGTGGTCGGCCAGCCAGCGGACACCTTCCACGTCCAGGTGGTTGGTGGGCTCGTCGAGCACCACGAGGTCGAGCTCGCCCGTCAACGCAGCGGCCAACGCGACGCGCCGGCGCTCGCCACCGGAGAGGTTGGTGGTGGGGGTGTCGAGGCCGATGGCCGTGATGCCGAGGCCGTCCACAATGGACCGGACGCGCGCGTCGGCCGCCCATTCGTGTTCCGCGCCATAGCGTTCGAGCACGACGTCGCCGACCGTGCTGCCTGAAGGCAGCTCGGTGCGCTGGGTGACGACGGCCATGCGCAGGTCACGAACATGGCTCACCCGCCCGGAATCCGGCTCGCTCAGACCCGCGAGCACCTCCAGCAACGTCGTCTTGCCGCCCCCGTTGAGACCGACCACGCCGATGCGCTGTCCCGCGGCGACGCCGAGCGAAACGCCGTCCAGGAGCGGTTTCACGCCGTACGACTTGCTCACCGACTCCAGGTTGACCAGGTTGGCCATCCGATTCAGCCGATCCTTTCCACAGTGGACTAGAGGTTCAGGCGTGCACGCGCGGTGGCGCGCCACGGGGTGCGTCGTCGCCGCCGACCAGCCGGGCGCCGGGCACCGGGCCGTGGGCGACGCGCACCGTCCGGCAGACGCCGGCGCCGGACAGCTCGGCCGCCACCTCGACGGCGGCCTGCGCGTCGGCACAGAGGAACGCGCACGTGGGCCCCGAGCCGGACACGCAGCCGGCCAGCGCGCCCGCGTTCACGCCCGCGCGCAGCGTGCGGCGCAGGCCGGGGCGCAGCGACACGGCCGCCGCCTGCAGGTCGTTGCCCAGCAGCAGCGCGAGCTGGCGCGGATCACCCGAAGCGAGGGCCTCGACGACGGGCGTGTGCGAGCCGATGCGCGGCGGGTTGCCCTCGGCGCGAAGGCGGTCGAGCTCGCCGAACACCTTCGGCGTCGACAGGCCCTGGGTGTCGAACGCGAGCACCCAGTGGAACGTGTGGCGCGACAGCACGGGCACGAGCTGCTCACCGCGGCCGGTGCCGAGCGCTGTGCCGCCGTAGAGCGCGAAGGGCACGTCGCTGCCGAGCTTGCCCGCGATCGCGGCCAGCTCGTCGCGCGTCACGTCGAGCTTCCACAGCGAGGCCAGGCCGACGAGCGTCGCCGCCGCGTCGGCGCTCCCGCCCGCCATGCCGCCCGCGACCGGGATGCCCTTGCGCAGCACGATCCGCACCTTCGGGTCGTCGCCTTCGGCGCGACCGGCGTAGGTGGCGAGCTCCTGGGCCGCGCGCCAGGCGAGGTTGGTGGCGTCGGTGGGCACCGACCCCTCCCCCTCGCCGAAGACCTCGAGCCCCGGGTCGTCGGTGACCGCGACGGTCACCTCGTCCGTGAGCGACAACGCCTGGAAGACGGTGACCAAGTCGTGGTAGCCGTCCTCGCGCAGGTCACCGATGGCCAGGTGCAGATTGACCTTGGCCGGGACCCGGACGGTGACTGGTGGTGGAACTACGGCGAGCACCCGTCAAGCCTACGTGGCCGGGCGCCTGGGCTCCTCACCAGGAGAAAACAGCCGTTTTCAGGACGGCTGTCCCAACCTCTCGGACACCCCTTCACCCCTCTCGGGCCCCACGTCCCACCAGCCACCCCAATGCGGCGTTGGGTGCGTTGAGCGCACCCAACGCCACATCGGGGTGCGGTGGGCCGGAGGTGAAGCGAGCAGTCAGGCGGCGACGCTCTGCGGGCCGCGGGCGGCCTGCGTCACGTGGGCGCCTCGGTCGGCGATCCACGCCAGCGCCGCGTCGGCACGCTCGCCGCGGACGCCGATGCGGAACCGGGCGATCGGGGTGTCACCGATGCGCGTGAGACCGCCGCCGATGGTGGCGACCTCCACGTCGAAGCGGCCGGCCGCTTCGGGCAGCAGGGCGCCGACGGACGCGAAGCCGATCAGCACGACGTCGGCAGACCGGTCGTACTTCGCGGCCTGAGCGCGGGCGGTCTCGATGACCGGCAGCACCGCCTGCGCGGTCCAGCTGCCCGGCGAGGCGATGAGGTCCAGCACGTGACCGCGTTCGACGACCGCGCCGTCTTCGAGCACCGCGACGTCGTCGCAGACGCGGCGGACGACCCCGGCGTCCGGCGTCGTCAGCAGCACGGTGGTGCCCAGCTCGGCGCGCGCCCGGTCGAGCACGGCGAGCACGGCGCCGGCCTCCTCGGGGGCGATGCCGGCGGTGGGGTCGTCGGCGAGCAGCACGGCCGGGCCGGCGGCGAGCGCCTTGGCCACGGCGACGCGGCGCAGCTGGCCGGGGGTGAGGTCGGCCGGCTTCTGCGCGGCGCGGGCGGTGAGGCCCACGAGGTCGAGCAGGTTGCCGACGCGGGTCTTGCGCTGCGGGCCGTCGACGCCGAGCTGCTCCAGCGGCGTGGCGATGTTGCCGGCGACGGTGCGCTCGGCGAGCAGCTCCGGCTTGGTGCCGACGACACCCAGCTGGCGGCGGACCTCACGCAGCCGGCGGCCGTCGAGCGCACCAGTGTTGAGGCCGTCGAGCCGCACGACACCGCGGTCCGGACGCTCCTGCAGGGCGATGCAGCGGGCGAGCGTGGACTTGCCGGAGCCGGCGGGGCCCACCACGCCGAAGAGGGAACCGGCCTGCACGTCGACGCTCACATCACGCAGCGCGGCGACCGGATTTCCGTTGAAGGGAAAGGACTTGGACACGTTTTCGACAGTGATCACGAAGAGAGCTCCAGGCATGGGGCGCAGCACCGTTTCCGGGCGCGCCAGCGTCACCGAATTACCGTCCTTTTCGGACGGTGCGCAGAATTGTGGAAGAAATGATCAGGCGATGACTGTGGAGCGTCGACACGCACATACCGTGCGGCGACCTTCATCGACGACACGCCGCCGAGTCAACAGGAGCGGGCGGGCTACCCTCTGCATCGGAAACAGCCTCCATCGGTCCTGGCTGTAGCACCTGCCCCATGGGGAGTGGTTGCTGCGACTTCGGCGAGCCAGGTCTCTCAGTCGCTCGGGATGGACGGTTCTGAGTAAAGCCGATCCCATTGGGTGAACGCAAGCGCGTTGGTGCAGATCACACGAGTGGTGGTGCCCGGATAGCGGGACACCCGCAGCCACATCGTGGACCTCGAAAGCTCCGGCACCGAATTTCTTCCACGCGGCGAATCCAGCCCGCTATTCCACTGTGGACGCTGCCGATCCCTGGTGGAGCCGCGATTCCGGCACGAAAATTCCGCGGCAGCCCACACGTGGGTAAACGACGGTTCGGCGAGGTAGCTCGCCACGGCGAGACACCGGGTCTCCCCGGCCGGACTCCCCCTCCCGTCCGCGAGCCGTTTCCGGACGTCCGTCACACCGTGATGATACACGCGTATCCGATACAGTCGTACCACAACAGCGGAGGAAGACCGTGGCGAAGCGGGTGGACCACGAACAGCGCCGGCGCGAGATCGCCACGGCGGTGTGGCGGATCGCGGCCGAACGCGGCCTCGACTCGGTGAGCATGCGCGAGGTGGCCGCCGAGGCAGGCGTCTCGCTGCGGCTGGTGCAGTACTACTTCGAGACGAAGCACAACCTGCTCGTGCTCTCGCTGGGTTATCTGCACGAACGCGGCGAGCAGCGCACGCAGGCCCGGATCGCGGCGCAGATCGACCAGAGCGTGCGCGGCGTGGTCCGAACGCTGCTCACCGAGCTGATCCCGCTGGACTCCGAGCGCGAGCTGTCGCTACGCGTCCACCGCGCCTACTTCAGCCGCACCCACAGCGACCCGGCGCTGGCGAAGGTCTTCCTGCAGGCCGAGACGCCGATCGAGGACCTGCTCACCAGCCTGTTGCGCCGCACGGTTCTCCCGCCCGGCGTCCAGCCGAGGCAGGAGGCGAACCTCCTGGTCGCAGGCTTCACCGGCCTCGGCCTCGACGTCCTCCACGGCCGCTTCACGCCGGGCGAGGTCCTCGCGACGCTGGACTACCACCTGGGGCGGCTCTTTCAGGCTTGAGCCGCGAGCCGCACGAAGTCGTGCACATCGAGCTGCTCGCCGCGCGTCTTCGGGTCGATGCCGGCCGCCACGAGGAGCTCACCCGCGCGGTCGGCCGAACCGGCCCAGCCGGCGAGGGCCGCGCGCAGTGTCTTGCGGCGCTGGGAAAACGCGGCATCCACAACGTCGAAGAGGCGTTGGCGCTCGATGCCCTCCACCGGCGTGCCGCGCTCGAAGGACACGAGGGACGAGTCGACGTTCGGCACCGGCCAGAACACCGACCGCGGCACAGCGCCGACCTTGCGCGCCGGCCCGTACCAGGCAAGCTTCACGCTGGGCACGCCGTAGATGCGGCTGCCGGGACCGGCGGCCATGCGATCCGCGACCTCGGTCTGGACCATCACCATCCCCCGCTGCAGCGAAGGCAGCTCGGCCAGCAGGTGCAGCACGACGGGGACCGCGACGTTGTACGGGAGGTTCGCCACCAGCGACGCGGGCTCGGCCGGGAGATCCGCCGCGCTGATCCGCAACGCGTCGGCGCCGACCACGGTCAGCTGATCCGCGACGGAAGCGGCGCGTTCGGCGGCAGTACGCGGAAGGCGCGCCGCCAGCTTCGGATCGATCTCGACGGCCACCACGCGGGCACCGGCGTCGAGCAGGCCCAGCGTCAGCGACCCCAGTCCGGGGCCGACCTCGAGGACGACATCACCCGGCCGAACCCCGGCCAGCTCGACGATGCGGCGAACCGTGTTCGGGTCGTGCACGAAGTTCTGGCCGAGCTTCTTCGTCGGCCGGACGTCGAGCTCGTCCGCCAGCCCGCGGATCTCGGCAGGCCCCAGCAGTTCAACCACCGGTGAAGCCTACCGAGCCTCGGGAACCGCTGAACTCAGGCCCGCTTGCCGCAGACCGGCCAGGCGCTGTAGCCGCCGCGAGCGTCGCGGACCTTCTCGGCGATCGCGATCTGCTGGGCGCGCGAAGCCTGGTTCGGGTAGGACGCGTACGCGTCGCCGCCGTAGGCGTCCCAGGTGCGCTTGTCGAACTGCAGGCCGCCGTAGTAGCCGTTGCCGGTGTTGATCGACCAGTTGCCACCGGCTTCGCACGCCGCGATGCGGTCCCACGCGGAACCGTCGCCGATCGCCGGTTCGGCGGGCTTCTTACTGCCGACCTTGAGGATCTTCGCCTTGGCCTCGACCAGGATCTTCTCGGAGACCTGCTCGCGCGAGATCTCTTCGCCGTTCTTCTTGGTGACCTTGTAGGTCACCATCTTCTGGCCCGGGGTGCCCGGGTCCTGAACGGTGGTCTTGCCCAGCTCGAGCGTCGGGTCGTCGACCTTCTGCACGTCGGGGTCGATGGTCTCCTGCTGGTTGACCATCGAGACGCCCATGCGGCTGACGTGGACTTCGGCGCCGTCCTTGAGGGAGACGTTCAGCCCGCCCTCGACCGCGTCGTCCGGGCCGAGGTTCATCTTGAAGTCGGAGAGGAACTCCTTGGTGGTCACCGCGTTGGTGGCGACCTGGCGCGGCGCGTTCGTGCCGTCGAAGAGCGTGATGTGCTTGAGGGTCTTGACCTGCACGGTCGAGCCTTCGAGCGGCAGCTCGCCGGTGCCCGGCATCGAGGTCCAGGCGCCCTTGCCCATCATGTCGGCCATGCCGAGCTGGGTCATGGCCTCGCCGAGCGTGGTCGCGCGCACCCAGGACGGGCGGGACACACCGTCGACAACGAGGTTCAGCTGACGGCCGCGCTCGAGCTTGATGACGCCGCCGTCGCCGACCTCGGCCTGCGGCGAGGGCGAAAGCGAGTCGTGGGCGCCGACGGAAAGGCCGGCGTCTTCCAGGACGTCGCCGACGGTGTCGCCGTAGCTGTGGACGGTGACCTCGTGACCGTCGACGTCGACGGTCACGCTCTTGTTCATCGCCAGCGCCGCGGCACCGCCGCCGCCGACGGCGATCAGGACGGAGAGCACAGCACCCTTGAGGAAGCGGCGCTTCCAGGTGCGGGTGGCCTCGCGCAGGCCTTCCTCGACGGCGACCTTCTTGGCCTCCGGAGTGGCGGTGCGGTCCTCGGCGAGCTCGTCCGGGAGGGCGAGCGGCGGGAGCATGGTGGTCTCGGCGTTGATCAGCCGGATCAGCTCGTCGACGTCGACGTCGATCTCGGCCATCATCGCGCCGGCGTCGGGGCCGAGCGCGGCGAGCACGTCCTGCTCGGTCACGTACAGCTCGTCGGAAAAACCAAGGTCTCCATAGGCGGTGTCTTCGAGCTCGCGGTCGAGCACAGCCACCGAACCAGCGGAAGAGAATAGGGTCTGCGCAGCACCATGGTTCTCGGTGCTATGGCGCGAGGCACCCTGCCTGCTACCAGTCACTGGGTCGTTCCCTTTCCCAGGGCAGGACGTGTCACCACGACCTGTCCTTCGTCGCGACGCGCCATTCGGCGCGCCTCTCAAGTCCGACACCCCCAGCCAGCGCCATCGTCACGGTCCCGAGTTGTACCAACCTCGGTGCCGCTTCCCCGACGTGCACTGACGTGACTGTGGGCGTATCAGCCGGATCCGCGTCCGCGGTTCCGACCGGCACGATCACGGGACAGTAACGGAGGTCGCCGGGTTGCGCAAACACCCCCCGGAGTGTCGTGACCTGTGTCACTCGTCAGTGTGGGCTAGTGCGTTCCCCGAACGTCGCAATCCGTTCAACCCGTTGTGACACTGGGCAATTGGTAGACGCGCTCGGCGGTGGTCCGGACCGCTTGGGCGACCTCGTGGACCGCTTCGCCCCTCAGCGCCGCGAGGTGCCGGACGGTGTAGGCGGTGCAGTAGGGCTCGTTCGGGCGCCCACGGAACGGGTGAGGGGTCAGGAACGGCGCGTCCGTCTCGGCGAGGTACCGGCCCGCCGGCGCGAGCCGCGCGGCCTCGTGGAGCCCGCGGGCGTTCTTGAACGTGACGGTGCCGGCGAACGAGAGCACGTAGCCCTTGTCGAGGCAGCGGCGCGCGATGTGCTCGTCGCCGGAGAAGCAGTGGAAGACGACGGTGTCCGGTGCGCCCTCTTCGTCCAGGATGCGCAGCACGTCCTCGTGGGCGTCGCGGTCGTGGATCATCAGCGTCTTGCCGAGGCGCTTGGCGAGGTCGATGTGCCAGCGGAACGCGTCCTGCTGGGCGTCGTGCGGCGAGTAGTCCCAGTAGTAGTCGAGGCCGGTCTCGCCGACGGCGACCACGCGCTCGGCCGACGCCAGACGCTCCACTTCGGACTTGTCCGCGTCGGAGAACTCTTTGGTGCGCGTGGGATGCACGGCGACGGCGGCGAACACGCGCTCGTCCCACGTGGACGCGTCGACGGCCCAGCGCGCCGAGGCGAGGTCGTCGGCGACCGTGACGACGCGGGCCACGCCGGCGCGTTCGGCGCGGTCGACCATGGCCGTCACGTCGGCGGCGGTCACCGCCCCGCAGGCGTCGAGGTGGGTGTGGGCGTCCACGACCGCGGTGGGCAGGCGGTCGGGAATCGGCGGCAGTTCGCGCTTGTCTTCACCCATGCCCTTGAATTTACTGCGTCGCGAAGCGACTCCGTTGAGGGCGGTGGCGGTGAGGAAGGCGGAGTTACGGGGCAGGAAAAAGGGCGCCCCGAGGGAGTCCTCGGAGCGCCCTCCACGGCGTTGACAGTGTTACTTGACGATCGGGGCCCAGTCGGGGCCGGTCTCGCCGAGGCCCGGGTCGAGCTTCGTGAACAGCGGCGTCGGCTTCTGCAGGGGACGGCCGACCTCGATCGGCCGCGACTCCCACTTGGCCTGCTCGCCCGCGTAGTCACCGGTGAGGATCGGGTTGATCCGGCCCGGGATGTCGAGGTCCTCGACCTCCTGCAGCTCCGGCTGCGCGGCCCACACGCCCGTGCCGCCGAGCGCCTCGTGCACCTTCTGCGCCGAGTGCGGCAGGAACGGCGTGAGCAGCGTGTTCGCGTCGCTGACCACCTGCAACGCCGTGTGCAGCACGCTGTCGCGGCGCGCGGGGTCGTCCTTGAGCTTCCACGGCTCCTGGTCCGACAGGTACCGGTTGGCGGCCGTGACCACGCGCATGGCCTCCGACGCCGCCGCCTTGAAGCGGGAGCGGCCCAAGTGGGCCCCGGCGACGTCGAACGCCTTGCGCGACAGCTCCTTCAGCTCCTCGTCGGCCGCCGTGGGCGCGTCGGGCCGCGGGATGGCGCCGACGTTCTTGTGCGCCATCGAGATCGAGCGGTTCACGAGGTTGCCCCACTCGTTGGCCAGCTCGAAGTTGGTGCGGCGGACGAACTCGTCCCACGTGAAGTCGGTGTCCTGCGTCTCCGGGCCCGCCACGGAGATGAAGTAGCGCAGCGCGTCGGGGCCGAACTCGCGCAGGAAGTCGTGCACGTAGATGACCGTGCCGCGCGAGGTGGAGAACTTCGAGCCGCTCATGGTGAGGAACTCGCTGGACACGATCTCGTCCGGCAGGTGCAGCTTGCCGTACTTGCCCGCCTGGCCGCCGTGGTCGCCCTCGCCGTTGTGGCCCAGCAGCAACGCGGGCCAGATCTGGGCGTGGAAGGTGATGTTGTCCTTGCCCATGAAGTAGTAGGAGCGCGCGTCGGCGTTGTTCCACCACTCCTGCCACGCGTCAGGGTTGCCGGTGCGGCGGGCCCACTCGACGCTGGCGGAGAAGTAGCCGATCACGGCGTCGAACCACACGTAGAAGCGCTTCATCGACTGGTCGCGCCAGCCGTCCAGCGGGATCTTCACGCCCCAGTCGAGGTCGCGCGTGATCGGGCGCGGACGCATGTCGTCGATGAGGTTCTTGGTGAAGTTGAGGACGTTCGGGCGCCAGTCGTTTTTCGTCGACAGCCAGTCGCCGAGCGTCTTGGTGAACGCCGGCAGGTCGAGGAAGTAGTGCTCGGTCTCGACGAACTTCGGCGTCTCGCCGTTGATGCGCGAGTGCGGGTTGATGAGCTCGGCGGCGTCGAGCTGGTTGCCGCAGTTGTCGCACTGGTCGCCGCGCGCGAACTCGTAGCCGCAGATCGGGCAGGTGCCCTCCACGTAGCGGTCGGGCAGCGTGCGCCCGGTCGACGGGCTGATCGCGCCGCGCGTGGTCTTCGGGACCACGTAGCCGTTGCGGTTGAGCGCGAGGAAGATCTGCTGCGTGACCTCGGCGTGGTTGCCGGTCGACGTACGCGTGAACAGGTCGTAGGACAGGCCGAGGCCGCGCAGGTCCTCGTCGATCTGGCGGGTGTACTTGTCGGCGGTCTGCTGCGGGGTGAGGCCCTCGTTGTCGGCCTGGACGGTGATCGGCGTGCCGTGTTCGTCGGTCCCGGACACCATGAGCACCCGGTTGCCGGCCATTCGCTGGTAGCGGGAGAAGACGTCGGACGGGACGCCGAATCCGGATACGTGGCCGATGTGGCGGGGGCCGTTGGCGTAGGGCCAGGCCACCGCTGTCAACACAGAGGTGCTCATACCTGTTTAGCCTACGGAAACCGTCCAAGGCATTGTTGGGCGGTACGCGAAGGGAGAACGCGGTGTCGGCGACGCGTCTGCTCGTGCTCGGGGTCGTGCGCATGTTCGGCCGGGCGCACGGCTACCAGGTGCGC
Source organism: Amycolatopsis sp. 2-15 (assembly GCF_030285625.1). Classification (NCBI taxonomy): domain Bacteria; kingdom Bacillati; phylum Actinomycetota; class Actinomycetes; order Pseudonocardiales; family Pseudonocardiaceae; genus Amycolatopsis; species Amycolatopsis carbonis. The sequence goes on along the minus strand of NZ_CP127294.1, from coordinate 2,823,802 downwards.
CGGGAGCTGCTCACGTGGTCCGCGGAGAAGTGGGCGAACGTCCAGCCGGGTTCGATCTACCACGCGCTGAAGAAGATGACGGCCGAGAACCTGCTGGAGAAGGTCGACGTCGAACCGGGCGACTCGGGGCCCGACCGCGTCGCCTACCGGCTGACCGACGACGGCGAGCAGGAGTTCCAGCTGCTGCTGACCCGCGCGTTGTCCGACCCCGAGGTGGGTCATCCGGAGATGTCGGCGGGCATCGGCCTCATGCCCGCGCTGCCCCGCCAGCACGCGATCAGCCTGCTGCGGCAGCGGCTCGTGCACCTCGAAGGCGAGGAACGGCGGGCGCGGCTGATGCTCGACGACCAGGCCGACTGGGGCCAGCCGGCGCACGTCGTGGAGCTGTTCCGGCTGTGGGCGGGCATCTCCGGGGCGAGCCACACGTGGCTGGAGAACCTGATCGAGCGCCTGGAGAAGGGCGAGTACGTGATGGCCGACGACGCCGAACCGTTGTTCCGCAACCCTCCGCAGTAATCAAATTTGACTAGCGCATCTCGCTCCGGCACAGTGTGCTCGTCGATTAGTCAATTTTGACTAGTTGATCTCTGGGAGGAGAGGAGTTCTTCATGATCACGGCACGCGGTCTCGAGCGGCGGTTCCGCCGCAAGGGCCGGGGTGGGGCCAGCAACGAAGTCCACGCCGTCAAGGGGGTCGACCTCGATGTGGAGGCCGGTGAGCTGGTGGGGTTCCTGGGCCCGAACGGGGCGGGCAAGACGACGACCCTGCGCATGCTCACCACGCTGCTGAAACCGTCGGCCGGGACGGCGACCGTCGGCGGGCACGACCTGCTCGCCGATCCGCTGGGGGTCCGGCGCAACATCGGCTACGTCGCGCAGGGCGGGGGCGCGTCGCCGGAGGTGCGCGTCGCCGAGGAGATCGAGCTGCAGGGCCGGCTCTACGGCATGTCGAAGGCCGACGCGATCGCGCGCGGCGCGGTGCTGAGCGAACAGCTCGACCTGGCCGGGCTCGACCAGCGGCTCACGAAGACGCTGTCCGGGGGTCAGCGGCGCCGGCTCGACATCGTGCTCGGGCTCGTGCACAATCCGGGCCTCGTGTTCCTCGACGAGCCCTCGACCGGGCTCGACCCGCAGAGCCGCGCGAACCTGTGGGACCACATCCGCCGGCTGCGCGCGGACCACGGCGTGACGATCTTCCTGACCACGCACTACCTCGACGAGGCCGACGCGCTGGCCGACCGGCTGATCGTGATCGACGACGGCCGGATCGTCGCCGAGGGCACGCCCGACTCGCTGAAGTCCCGGGTTTCGGGCGACGGCGTGGTCATCGGCGTCGACCCGGCGGTGGTCTCGGATGCGGCGGATGTCGCCCGGCAGCTCACGGGCGCGCACGAGTTCGACGTGGCGGGCGGGTTGATCCGCTTCCGCGTGCCACGCGGCGACACGGCCATGCCCGAGCTGCTGCGCGCGCTCGACGCGAAGGGCATCGTGATGGAGTCCATGCAGGTCACGCGCCCGACGCTCGACGACGTGTTCCTCACGCTGACCGGCCGCACCCTGCGCGACGCCGAGCAGCCCAGTTCCCCGGAGGTGTCCGGTGTTGCTTGACACGTGGCTGATCTTCCGCCGCGACATGACCGCGGCGCTGCGCAATCCCGCGTGGCTGCTGATCGGGATCATGCAGCCGCTGCTCTACCTGTTCTTCTTCGGGCCACTGCTGGTGAAGACGCTCAACGCGCAAGGCCTGTCCGACGTGGACGGCTGGATGGTGCTCACGCCCGCGCTCATCGCGCAGCTGGCGCTGTTCGGCAGCTCGTTCGTCGGGTTCTCGCTGCTGGCCGACTACCGCTCCGGCGTGGTCGAGCGGCTGCGCGTCACGCCGGTGAGCCGCGCGGCGCTGCTGCTCGGGAAGGTGCTGGCCAACGCGTTGCAGGCGACCGTGCAGTCGGTGCTGATCATCGTGCTGGCATACCTGGTGTTCGACCTGAACGCGCCGGTCGGCGGGGTGCTGCTGAGCCTGCTGATCGTGTTCCTGCTCGCGCTGACGCTGGCTTCGTGCTCATACGCGCTGGCGCTCACGTTGAAGAGCGAGGAGTCGTTCCCCGCGCTGCTCAACGCGGTGCTCATGCCATTGCTCCTGCTGTCCGGGATCCTCATCCCGATCACGGCCGGGCTGGCGCCGCAGTGGCTGTACACGATTTCGCAGATCAACCCGTTCCGGCACGTGGTGGACGTGGAGCGCAACAGCTTCCGCGGCGACTTCTCCATGGACGCGTTGTTCACCGGCAGCGTGGTGGTGCTCGTGATGGCCGTGCTCGCGATCTGGTGGGGCACACGCACGTTCCAGCGGGAAAACGCCTGATCAAACGCCGGGACACGCCGGGTCCTGGCCGCGCTGCGTCCGGGTTCGGGACGTAGGGTGGCCTTTCACTTCACCGGACGTGGGGCTGGCGCAGAGTGACCGAACCGGAGAGCGAGCGTGGGCTCACCCTCACCCATCGAGAGCAGGTGCTCGACTGGGCGGCGGTGCGTGCCGCCGACATCCGCTTCGCGTCGGTGACGATCAGCGAGAACGTGAACTGGAGCGACCCCGGCGCCGAGCGGATGCTCGCTTCGGCCCAGCACGCGGGCATCCACACGGGCGCGCGGCACTACGCGCGGCCCGGTGCCGTGCACGACCAGGCCGACCACTTCGTGCGGACGGCCAGCAAGCTGGGGGCGTTCGCGCCGGGGTCCCTCGCGCCCGCGCTGGAAGTCGACGCGCAGAGCGTGGACGACCGGTTCGTGAAGGCGTGGATCAAGCATGTCCGCCACGCCGCGCGGATCCGGCGCGTGCTCGTGTACGCCGGGCACGACTGCTGGGCCCACCGCCTGCACCCCGACCGCTGGGCCGATCCCGACGTGGTGCTGTGGCTGGTGCGGCACAACGGCATTCCCGGCCGGGCCGGCTGGTTCCACACGCGGCTGGGCCTGCACCAGCACGCGTTCTCGGCGCTGCCGGGCGTGGCGGGACCGGTGGCGCAGGACGCTGTGGTCTATCCGTTCACGCTGTCTGACGTGCTGCTCTGATCACGCCTTGGCCTTTTGTCGGTGTTCGTTGGCAAGATGTGCGGGTGCGCTTCTTCCGGCAGCGGTTGACCACGGACGTGACAGCTTCGCGCGCCGTCGCGTTGTTGTCCGCTTTCGCGGATTCTCATGGGCTCCCGCAGCCGGCGGCGTTGTGTGGGTCATGGTTCGGGTCTTCGGGGGTGGTGGCGCCGTTCGTTTCGGTCGCGCCGGGGCCGTTTCCCGCCGGCTTTTCGATTGCGGCTCCGCCGGAGTGCGTCGGGGGTGGGTGGTTCGGGTACCTGTCGTACGACTCGGCGGATCCGTCTGGGCGGTCTTCGGGGGTCCCCGCCTCGGCTTGGGGGTGGGCGGATCACGTCCTGCGGTGGGATCTTGCCGGTGCATGCTGGTTCGAGTCGCTGGCGGATGATCCTTCTGAGCTTTTGTCCACTGTGGATCGTGTTCTGGGCTCTTCTGCTTCTTTGTCGTGGACTGCTTCGTCTCTGGAGCGACCTTCTGCTGCTTCGCACGAGCAGGCGGTGAAGTCGTGCGTCGCCTCCATCGAGGCCGGGGAGCTTTTTCAGGCGAACATCTGCACGCGGTTCACAGGAACGTTCTCGGGGTCTCCCGCCGCGTTGTTCTCGGAGGGAGTTTCTCGCCTGTCCCCTCGGCGCGCTGCTTTTGTCGCCGGCTCCTGGGGTTCGGTGGTGGCGCTGTCGCCGGAGCTGTTCCTGTCGCGACACGGCCGGCGGGTGCGTTCGACGCCGATAAAGGGCACGTTGCCCCGGCGGGGTCCTCATGACGACGGGAACGCTTTTTTGTTGCGACAGTCGGTCAAGGACGTCGCCGAGAACGTGATGATCACCGACCTGGTGCGCAACGATTTGGGGCGAGCGTGCACGGTCGGGAGCGTGTTCGTGCCTTTGCTGCTCACCGTGGAGCCGGCACCGGGGGTGTGGCATCTCGCGTCCACTGTGGAGGGCGTGCTGGCCGACGACGTCTCGGATTCGGCTTTGCTCGACGCGACTTTCCCACCGGGTTCGGTGACCGGCGCCCCGAAGATCCGTGCTCTGGACGAGATCGCCTCGCTGGAACCGGCCGCGCGCGGCGTCTACACGGGCGCGGTCGGGATGTTGTCCCCGGTGGCCGGGCTGGAGCTGAACGTCGCCATCCGCACCTTCGAGATCTCCGGTTCCCGGATCTCCCTGGGCGTCGGCGGCGGCATCACCGCCGATTCGGACAGTGCGGCGGAATGGCAGGAGTGTCTCCACAAGGCTGCGCCCCTGGAGGCTCTCCTGGCCACTCCACCTGCGGTTTGACTACTTGCGCGGGTCGAGCAGCAGCTTGCCGACCGTGCCACGGGAGCGGAGGGCTTCGTGGGCCGCGCGGGCGTCCGCGAGGGCGTACTCGCCGCCCGCGATGGCGCGGAGCTTGCCGTCCTGGATGAGGGTGAACAGCTCGGTCAGGGCGGTGCCGAAGACGTTGCCGGGCAGGCGGAAGACGTGCGGCAGCCACATGCCGGTGACCGTGGTGCTGTGGCCGAGCAGGTTGCGCAGCTCCACGGGCTTGGGCTGCTGGCGGCCGGCCATGCCGTAGAACGCAAGTCGCCCGAACGGCGCCAGTGCCGCGATGCTCTGGTCCGTGGTCGTGCCACCGACCATGTCGAGGACGATGTCGACGCGCTTGCCACCGTTGGCTTCCATGAGCGTCTCGGTCATGTTCTCTGCTTTCGAGTCGACCGCGACATCGGCGCCCAGTTCGAGCGCCAGGTTTCGCTTCTCCTCGCTGCTGGCCGTCGCGATGACCCGCCCCGCGCCCCACACCTTGGCGAGCTGTACCGCGATCGACCCCACACCCCCGGCTGCCGCGTGGACGACCACGGACTCGCCGGCCTGCAGGTGGGCGTTCTTGCGCAGCAGGATCCACGCGGTCGCGCCCTGGACCAGCATCGATAACGCGTTGAGATCGTCAACACCCTCGGGCACCTCGAACGCCATCACCTCCTCGGCGACGGCCTTCTCCGCGTACCCACCCCCACCGTTGAGCAGCGCGACGACCCGCCGCCCGTCCTGCGTCCGGCCAACCACCTCGCCCCCAGGGACCAGCGGCAACTTGCTCGGCGCCAGGTACGAGTTCTCCGCCTGATGCGTATCCGCGTAGTTCACCCCGACGCGCTCCACGTCGATCAGCACCTGCCCGGCCTGAGGCGTCGGCTCCGCCACCTCGACGGGGGTGAGCACCTCGGGCCCACCGAACTCGGTCACCTGCACAGCACGCATGGCTTCTTCTTTCGTCGTCGGGTGTGAGACATTCTGCCATATGTCTCATCGGTGCGACACTTCGTGGTAACGTCTCACCCCATCGACGAGCCCTTCGCCTCCCGCCCAGACCCCGCAAGCGCCTTCTCTCTGGCGCGCTCGTGGTTCCTCGCGTGCCGCCGCGTGGACATGCGCGAGCTGGCTGCCGAGCTGGGCGTCAGCCGCGCCACCCTCCACCGCTGGGTCGGCAGCCGCGACCACCTGCTGGCGGAAATCCTGTGGTCGGAAACGGCGGCAGTGTTCGACAACGTCACCTTCACCGGCCGGGGCGCTGCTGGCGTGGCGGATGCAATCGGCTCGTTTGTGTCGACAGTGAACGGGTCTTTGGCTTTCCGGACCTTCTTGCAGCGCGAACCTGAGCGAGCGTTGCGGTTGCTCACCACAAAGGCGAGCGTGGTCCAGTCACGCACCATCGCTCAGCTGACATCGCTGCTGACATCCGAGATCACCGCAGGCCGCCTGACTCCCCCGTTGCGTCTGCCGGACGTCGCCTACGTCCTCGTCCGCCTGGGCGAGTCCTTCATCTACACGGACGTGATCACCGGCGAAGAACCCGACGCAGAGAAGGCGCGGGCCGCGGTGGCCGCGCTGCTCAGCTGAGCCGCGTTCTACGAGGTCTGATTCCGTTCGGAGTACCGATACTGGCTCTCGGCGATACGTTCGACTGCCGCTTCCCCGATCGAACGCACCAGCGCGTCTCCCCCGTCACCACGCGCACGCGCCACACGGCACGGATGGAACGATCAGCATCTCTTCGCCTTTGACGTACCGAACTACTTCCGAGCCGGCCGCGTGCGGACCGCCCATGACGGAGAACTCGCAGCCCAGATACATCCCCACCACGACGAGGTCATCGGTACGCGCGATCCGACTGCGAAGCGACGGGCACTCGTCAAGCGCTTCACTCTTGATACCGAAAATCTGCGGATAGAGCAGCTCGGTGTCCTCGAACGACAACCCACCGGCTCGACGTCCCATGAGCGACAGGAACCTCCGCCACTCCCGAGGCAGCTCGGCGGCTGACATCACTTCCGAGAAGCGACCACAGCGTCATAAAGGTCCTTTTTAGACACCCCAGCGCCCTCCGCCACCTCCGCCGCCACAGCCTTCAGCCGCTCCCCGGCCGCCACCCGGGCGGAAACCTCGCCCACAAGGTCCGAAACCGACACAGGCGCAGCCACAGCCCCCTCAAGCACCACCGTGATCTCACCCCGCACGCCATCCGCAGCCCACTCGGCCAACGAACCCAGAGTGCCCCGTTTGACCTCTTCGTACGTCTTCGTCAGCTCACGGCACACCGCGGCCCGACGAGAAGCACCCAAAGCCGCAGCAGCGTCCGCCAACAAAGACCCCACCCGGTGCGGCGACTCGAAGAACACCACCGTCCGCGGCTCCGACGCCAACGAAGTGAACCACCGGGAACGCTCCCCCGGCTTCCGCGGCGCGAAGCCCTCGAAGCAAAACCGGTCGCACGGCAAACCGGACAAAGCCAGCGCCGTCGTCACCGCGGACGGGCCCGGCAGGCAGGTCACCGGGATATCGGACTCGACGCAAGCCGCAACCAGGCGGAAGCCCGGATCCGACACCGAGGGCATGCCGGCGTCCGTCACCAGCAGCACCGTCTCGCCGGAGTGCAGGGCCTCCAGTAAGCGGGGTAGCCGGGAAACCTCCACGTCCTCGTAGAAGGACACCACGCGCCCGGAAGGGGTGACGCCCAAGGAAGAAGCCAGTGAGCGCAGGCGGCGGGTGTCTTCGGCGGCGATGACACCCGCCGAGGCCAGGGCGGAGACCAGGCGCGCCGAAGCGTCACCCGGGTCGCCCAGGGGGGTGGCGGCGAGCACGAGACGTCCCATGCCCGCCAGCCTAACGACACGGCCATCACACCCGGGGTCGTAGTATCAGGCCCCGTGACCGCGCTGCTGACCCGTCCCGACGACGAGAGCGTGCGGCCGGACCCGGTCGACGCGCTGCGTCCGCCGACCGACCGCGAGGCCACCCTGCTGGGCCGCGGCATGCCGACCGACCGCCTGCGCGGCTGGCTCGTCACGCTGATCCTCACGGTGATCGGCGGCGTCGTGCGCCTGCAGAACCTCGGGGTGCCCACCGATCACGGCACGCCGGTGTTCGACGAGAAGCACTACGTGCCCCAGGCGGCGCAGATGCTGCGCAACGGCGGGTACGAGGACAACGCCGGCTACGAGCTGATCGTGCACCCGCCGCTGGCGAAGGACTTCATCGCGATCGGCGAGTGGCTGTTCGGCTACAACGGCTGGGGCTGGCGCATCATGCCGGCGCTCGCGGGCACGCTGATCATCCTGCTGACCATCCGCATCGCGCGGCGGCTCACGCGCTCGACGCTGCTGGGCGGCATCGCGGGCGTCCTCGTGATCAGCGACGGCGTGCTGCACCTGCAGTCGCGAATGGGGATGCTGGACATCTTCATCGCGCTGTTCGTGCTGGCCGCGTTCGCGTGTGTGCTGTGCGACCGCGACCAGGTGCGGCAGCGGCTGGCCGTCGCGGTGCGCGAGGGCTGGGTCAACGAGTCGGTGTGGGGGCCGAAGCTCGGGTTCCGCTGGTGGCGCTTCGCGGCGGGCCTGATGATCGGGCTGACATTCGGCGTGAAGTGGTCGGCGCTGTACTACATCGCGGCGTTCGGCCTGCTCACGGTGTTCTTCGACGTCGCGGCGCGGCGCGCGGCGGGCGTCGAGCGGCCGTGGGTGGGGACGATCCGGCGGGACGTCGCGCCGGCGTTGTGGGCGATCGTCGCGATCCCGCTGCTGATGTACTTGGCCGCGTTCTGGGCGTGGTTCGCGAGCGAGACGGCCACCGACCGGCACTACACCGAGATCAAGGACATCGCCCCCGGCCTGTTCGCCTGGGTGCCGCCCGCGTTGCGCTCGCTCGGCGACTACACGCTGAACGTCCTGCACTTCCACGAAACGCTGCTGACGCCCAAGGACAACCCGCACCCGTGGGAGTCGAAACCGTGGACGTGGCCCATGGGCCTGCGCCCGATGCTCTACTACTACGACGGCGCCGTCACCGGCTGCGGCGAGTCGCGCTGCGTCGGCGCGACGATGCTGATCGGCACGCCCGCGATGTGGTGGCTCGCGCTGCCGATGCTCGGCTGGGGCCTGTGGCGCTGGATCTTCCGCGCCGACTGGCGCTACGCCGCCGTGCTCACGGCCTACTTCGCCGGCCTGCTGCCGTGGTTCACGAACATCGACCGGCAGATGTACTTCTTCTACGCCACGCCGATGGCGCCGTTCCTGGTGCTCGGCCTCGTCCTGGTGCTGGGGCAGATCCTCGGCGGCGCCCGGCGCGGGTTCGAACGGCGGGGCACCGGCCTGCTCGTCGTGGCGCTCTACACGGGACTCGTGGTGGCCAACTTCGTGTGGCTGTGGCCGATTCTCAACGGGGTGCCGATCACGACCGCGCAATGGAACGCGGAGATGTGGTTGCCCTCGTGGCGGTGACAGCGGTGGTGAAGTAGGCCCCGGGCGGTACCCCGACGGCCCGCCGGAACGCCGCGACGAACGCGCTCGCCGTCGCGTACCCCACGCGGTGCGCGACAGTCGTCATCGGCAGTCCTTCGGCGAGCAACGGCAGCGACGCCCGCAGCCGCACCTGCGTGCGCCAGGTCCCGAACGTCATGCGGCAGTCGCGCACGAACGCGCGCGCCAGCGTCCGCTCGCTCGCCCCGACGGCGCGGCCCAGCTCGGCCAGCCCGCGGCGGTCGGCGGGGTCGGCGAGCACCATCGCCTCGACGTCACGCGCCCGCGGGTCCTCCGGCGACGGCACCACGATCGGCGCGACGTCCACCGGCTCCAGCACGTCGAACACCACGGCCTCGGCGCGTTCGCGGGCCTCGGGCGCGGGGTCGCCCGTGAGGTACTCCAGCAGCTCCCGCAGCAACGGCTCCACCGCGACGATCCGCGGCTGCGCCCACCTGACGGGGCAGCGCTGCGGATCCGCGTAGACGCCCCGCAGCTCCGCGTTGGCCACGGCGCCCGTCCGGTGCGGCACGCCGGCGGGCACCCACAATGCGCGCGTCGGCGGCAGCACCCAGTGCGCCTCGCCGATGCCGACGGCGACCACGCCCTCGGCCGCCCAGACGAGCTGGTGCACCGGGTGCTCGTGCCACGGGTACCACGCCCCCGCGGGCAACCGCAGCTCGCCGAGGAGCATCGCCCCGGCGTGACCGTCCCACGACATGACTTGGCAGCCTATCGTCTATCGGTCACGCACGGCGGTTTCTACCGTTTGAGGCATGCCCATGAACCTGATCCACCGCCGCCTCTGCTCCTCCGAGAAGTGGGCGGCGATGATCGCCCAGGTCCTCCCGCCGTGGCTCGCGCAGCACAACCTGGGCGACGACGTCCTCGAAATCGGCCCCGGCTTCGGCGCCACCACCCGGGTCCTCCTCGACACGGTGCCTCGGCTGACGCTGCTGGAGATCGACCCGGCTTCGGCCGGGCTGTTGCGCTCCGAGTTCGGCTCGCGCGCCACCGTCGTCGAGGGCAGCGGCGCGGACATGCCCTTCGACGCTGGGCGCTTCTCGGCCGTTGTGTGTTTCACGATGCTGCACCACGTGCCTACCGCTGGCCTGCAGGATTCGATCTTCTCGGAAGCGTTTCGCGTGCTGCGTCCCGGCGGCGTGTACTGCGGGACGGACAGCCAGCTGAGCTTCCGCTTCCGGCTGCTGCACCTGGGCGACACGATGAACGTGGTCGACGCTTCGACCCTGCCTTCGCGACTGTCTTCCGTGGGGTTCGGGGAGGTGGACGTGAAGCACCGGCCGAAGGAGCGGCTGGAGTTCTCGGCGGTGAAGCCGGGTCAGTAGCTGATTCGACGCCGCCACCACGGCCACTCAGCCGGCGCAGTCGGGTCGGGCAGGGTCTTGCGGCGGATCTCCTCGTTGAACGACTCGACGATGGCCCGCAGAGCCTTGCGGCTTCGCGGTGGCAGTGCGCGCAGAGCTTCCTCGAGCGTCCAGCGGGTGTCGGGTTCGCAGCAGGGACAGTCGAGCGTCAGGGACGACCCTGTCCGGTGGGCCACGCGAGCGTATTCGCGCAGGTCACGGACCGCTGTGGCGACGCGGCCAGGCCTCAGGTGCGTCGCCTCGATGCGGTGGATGTCGGCCAGAACCCAGCGCGGCAACCCGGCGAAGACGGAGAACGGGCGTCCCTGGCGCGGCCGCACCGGCAGACTCGCGCGAACGCTGCCCGGCGGTCTACGCGCCATGGCCCTTTCGAAAAGTCGTCATGCTCCGATCATCCCGCACGGCGCCACCGGATTTCAGCGGTGCAGCCGCCGCGGGACGATCTGCGTGACCGGACCGTCCGGGGACTTCCCGGCGCGCGACAGCCAGCCCTCGACCTCGCGGCGCACCGCGTTCAACGTCGGACGGCGACGGGGTTCCTGGTCCAGCGAAGCGCCCAAGATCCGCGCGTGCGCCGAACGCACCGGCAGCCGCGACACAGGCTCGGCGCGCGCGGCGGCCATCAAAGCCGCCATGGGCGTCTCCCGGGTCCCCCGCGGAGGTTGTCCGGTCAACGCATAGCTGATGGTCGCCGCCAGCTGCCAGGCGTCGGAGGCCGGGCTGGCCTGGGCGCCCATGGCCTGTTCCGGGGCGACGAAGTCGGGCGTGCCGATCATCATGCCGGTGGCGGTCATCTTGGAGTCGCCCTGGCTGCGGGCGATGCCGAAGTCGATGAGGTGCGCCAGGCCGTCCGGGTCGAGGACGATGTTGGACGGCTTGATGTCGCGGTGCAGCACGCCCTTCTCGTGGGCCGCGACGAGGGCACCGGCCATCGTGGACCAGAGGCGGCCGGCGGCGACGTCGTCGAGGGGGCCCTGGCCGTCGACGACCTCGGCGAGCGGGCGGCCCTCCAGGTACTCCATGACCAGCGCGAGGCCGTCGGGCTCCTCGACCAGGTCGTACACCTTCACGCAGTTCGGGTGGTTCACCGCGGCCAGCGCCCGGGCCTCGCGCTGCATGCGCTCCTCGGTGTCGCGGTCGGGGGCGTGCGCGATCTTCAGGGCGACGGTGCGGTTGAGCTGGGTGTCGACCGCTTCCCAGACCGTGCCGAAACCACCGTGGCCAAGGCGCCGGACGCGTTGATAACGGCTCCCGCCGGCACCGCGCGAGCCGGGCGGTGGCGGGACCGGGCCGGGAGCTGCGGCCAGCAAACCGGGCTCTGGCGCGGAAGCCATCGCCGTGGCCGGGTAGGGCTTGTTCACCGGAGGCGGCGGGGGCGGCGGCAGCTGCGGACGCGGCGCGGCCTGCGAAACCGGCGGACGCTCCGGCGAAGGCGAGGGCTCGCGCCGCGGCTCCGGCCGGTTGATCACCGACCACGGCGGCGGCCCGACCAGGCCCACCGGAATCAGCCCCAGCACGCTGAACGGCAGGAACCCGAGCCAGAAGTGCACGGCCGTGTTGGCCGTCATCCCGACGCTCGCCACCGCCATCACCACGAACGGAACCCAGAAGAACCGCGACGGCCACTTCGGCCCGCGCCGGAACGCCGTGCGCGCCTGCAGCATCACGAACAGCAGCGAGCCCGCGGGCAGCACGATGAAGGCGAGCAGGTACAGACCGTAGGAAAGCTTCAGGCCCTTGTTGTAGAAGAGCGCCTCGAAGACGTTGGGGCCGCCGCCGAGGTACTTCGACTGCACGCCGACGAAGCAGTACGGCGAGTCGAGCGTCGACCGCGCGGCCGCGCCCAGCCCGCCGGTCCCGCCCGCGGCGACCGAGCGGAACGACTCGGAGATGCCGTTGGACAGCAGCCACGGCAGCACCAGCACGGTGACCACGCCGATCAACCCGAACACGGTGAGCGTCGTCGCGTCGTAGCGGTTGCCCGTGCCCTTGCGGACGATGGCCACCACCAGCGCCCCCAGCGCGGGGAACAGCGCGACGAGCGCACCGGCTGTGGTCGTCGCCCAGACCCAGTCACCCGGGCAGAACCCCGGGCCGAACAGGGTGTGGGCGAACGAGAGCAGCGCGCTCGCGAATCCGCTCACCGCCTGGTTCCCCTCACTCTCAGTGGTCCCGTGGTACCGCCACGCGGCCGAACTCCGTAGTCCAGCTTAAGACGCACGCCGCCCTCGCGGGGTTGCCGGGTCAGATCCCGGATCGGGTAACAAGTGCGTTGACCTGCTGCGCCCGAACCCACCACCGCTGACGGCAGAACGTCAGCACCCACCATGCGACGAAAGCACTGCTGACGACCGCCGACACCACCACGACTGCGACACTTCCCGCGCTTCCGCCCAGGAACGCACCAAGAAGGCCGAGCAGAACCGCGATTCCCAGCACGACCACGTCGCGCGACAGCCGGCTGGTGCCGGCGGTCGTCGAAGTGCTGCGGGAAGGCGGGTTCTCGAGCGTCGCGTTCGAACAGCGGATCAACGTGGTCGCGAGCAACAACGTGACGATCGAGGGCAGCGACAACGCGCCGATGATCTTCGGCGGCACGGTCAACGGCAACGTCAGCGGCGCCACGGTCGGGGCCGCCGACCAGACCGCGCCCGGCGCGGAGCTGCGAGACCTCATCGCGGAGCTGCGTGAACTCGTGCGAACCCTGCAAATCGCCAAACAAGAGGTCATCGAAGACAACCTCGAAGAACTCGCCGAGGCAGCGGAAGACCCCGGCAGCGCGAACCCCGCGGTCCCCGTCAGCCGCGGGGAAAAGGTCAAGAAGCTGCTGGGCGGGGTGGCGGAGTTCGCCGGGCTCACGGTCAAGATCTCCGAACAAGTCACGAAGCTCTGGCCCAGTTGACCTGCACGACACCCTCGCCAGGGCCATCATGAGGGACGGGTCCGGCCGACCGGATCGAGTGACGCTGTCGAGGGAGACACCGTGGGCGCTTATTCCGAGACCTACCGGCGCAGCCTGGACGATCCCGAGGGGTTCTGGCTGGACGCGGCGAGGGCGATCGACTGGACGAAGCCACCGACGAAGGCCCTGGACGCCTCGCGCGAACCCTTCTACCGCTGGTTCCCCGACGGTGAGCTGAACACCGCGTACAACGCGCTCGACCGCCACGCCGACGGCGGCCGCGGCGGGCAGCCCGCGTTGATCTGGGACTCGCCGGTCACGGGGCAGAAGCGGCGCTACACCTACGCCGAGCTGCGGGACGAGGTGGCGGTGTTCGCGGGCGCGCTCAAGGCGCTCGGCGTGACGCAGGGTGACCGCGTGATCCTGTACCTGCCGATGATCCCCGAGGCCGTCGTCGCGATGCTCGCGTGTGCGCGGATCGGGGCGGTGCACTCGGTGGTGTTCGGCGGTTTCGCGCCGAAGGAGCTGGCGGCGCGCATCGAGGACGCGAAGCCCAAGCTCGTGCTGGCCGCGTCGTGCGGGATCGAGCCGACGCGGGTGGTCGAGTACAAGCCGATCATCGACGCGGCGCTGGAGCTGACCGAGCACCAGCCCGGCCACGTCGTGGTGTTCCAGCGCGACCAGGCGCCCGCCGAGCTGTCAGGCACGGATCTGGACTGGGTGGACCTCGTCGAGACCGCGCAGCCGGCCGACCCCGTGCCGGTGAAGGCCACGGACCCGCTCTACATCCTCTACACGTCCGGCACCACCGGGAAGCCGAAGGGCGTGGTGCGCGACGCGGGCGGCCATGCTGTCGCGCTGGCCTGGTCGATGGGCGCGCTCTACGACGTCCACGCGGGTGACACGTGGTGGACGGCGTCCGACGTCGGGTGGGTCGTCGGGCACTCCTACATCGTCTACGCGCCGCTGCTGGTCGGGGCGACGACCGTCCTCTACGAAGGCAAGCCCGTCGGCACGCCCGACGCCGGCGCGTTCTGGCGTGTGATCGCCGAGCACGGCGTCGAGGCGCTGTTCACCGCGCCGACGGCGTTGCGCGCGGTGAAGAAGATCGACCCGGGCGCGGCGGAGCTCAAGAAGTACGACCTGGCCAAGTTCCGCACGCTCTTCATGGCCGGCGAGCGCCTCGACCCCGAGACCTACCACTGGGCCAGCGAAATCCTCGGCACGCCCGTGATCGACCACTGGTGGCAGACGGAAACGGGCTGGGCGATCGCCGCCAACCCGCGCGGCCTCGAGCCGATGCCCGTGAAGCCCGGGTCGGCGACGAAACCCGCGCCGGGCTGGGACGTGCGCGTGCTCGACCAGGGCGGCGACGAGCTGCCCGCCGGCCGCGAGGGCGCGATCGTGATCAAGCTGCCGCTGCCGCCGGGCTCGCTGCCCACGCTGTGGGGCGACGACGAGCGCTACCGCGAGGCCTACCTGTCGCGCTTTCCCGGCTACTACCTCACGGGCGACTCCGGGTACTTCGACGAAGACGGCTACCTGTTCGTGATGGGCCGCACCGACGACGTGATCAACGTCGCCGGCCACCGCCTGTCGACGGGGTCGATGGAGGCCGCACTCGCGTCGCACCCGGCCGTGGCGGAATGCGCGGTGATCGGCGTGGCCGACGAGCTCAAAGGCCAGGTGCCACGCGGGTTCGTGGTGCTGAAGGCGGGCGTGGACGTCGACGAGGGACAGCTGCGCGACGAGCTCGTGGCCGTGGTGCGCCGCGACGTCGGACCGGTGGCGGCGTTCCGCGACGTGAGCGTGGTCGAGGCGCTGCCGAAGACGCGTTCGGGGAAGATCCTGCGCAAGACCATGCGCGGGATCGCCAACGGGCGGGAGGAGCCGGTGCCGTCGACGATCGAGGACCCGGCGGTGCTCGACGCGCTGCGGGCCGTGCTGCAGCGCTGACATTTCTCCAAGACGGGCGGCGGTGCGCGGGCGCATCGTCGCCGGTATGAACGACTACCTCCACGTGGTCCACGACGGCCCGGCCGACGCGCCGCCGCTGCTGCTCATCCACGGCTCGGGAGCCACGAGCGGTTCCTGGAGCGAGGTGGTGCCGGCGTTGGCCGAGCGCCACCACGTCATCCGCGTCGACCTGCCCGGGTGCGGGCGGTCGACGCCGCCGCCGTCGTTCGCCGTGCCGCGGCAGGCGAGCCGCGTGGCGGAGGTGCTCGACGAGCTGGGCCTGGCCCACGTCGTCGTGGCCGGGCATTCGAGCGGCGGGTACGTCGCCACTTCGCTGGCCGAACAGCGGCCTGACCTGGTAGGCTCGCTCGCGTTGGTCAGCACCGGCCCGCAGCTCGACGCGCTCCTGCCGCAGCCGCTGATCCTGCGGCTGTTGCTGGCACCGCCGTTCGGGCCGCTGCTGTGGCGGAGGCGGTCGGACGCGGTGATCCGGCGCGGGATCGGCGCGACGATGGCCCGTCCCGTCGCCATCCCGGACGACCTGGTCACCGAGCTTCGCGGGACGACCTACCGCGCGTTCCGGCAGGTGCTGCACCACAACGGCGCCTACCTCGCCGAGCGGAACGTGCCCGAGCGGCTGGCGGCACTCGACGTGCCGGCGCTGGTGGTGTTCGGCGCGGCGGACCCGCGGTGGGACCCGTCGTCGGCGCACGATTACGACGCCGTGGCGCGCGTCGAGTACCTGCCGGGCGTCGGGCACGTGCCACTCATCGAGGAGCCTGCGAAGACCGGCGAGCTGCTGCTGGCTTTCGCGGCTACCCGTCTGTGACCCGCGACGCCTAGCGTGGTCACGTGCAGGCCTTCGACTGGACGGGCGTGGACATCGCGGTCCCGGCGCGACGGCTGCCGGGCATCCGCATGGCCGGGTTCCGGCAGGCGGTGCCCGCGCCCGTCGACATCACGATGGTGGCGCACCCGGCCGTCACGGTGCTGGTGGATCTCAGCGATGGCCTCGGCTACGAGGCTTTCGGCCGGCGGGGGCGGGGCAGCGTCGTCGTCGGCCTGTGCCCGGGAGAGCTGCGGGCCGCCGGCCGGATCGGGGAATGCCTGCAGATCCGGCTCGAACCGGCCGTGGCCGCGGCGGTGCTCGGGGACACGCTGAGCGGGGCGGTCTCGCTGGAGGACGTCGTGGGCCCCGACGCCCCGCGCTGGGAGGATCGGCTGCGCGCGGCGGCGTCGTGGGACGACCGGTTCGCGCTCGCGGCTGAGCTGCTGAGGCGGCGGCTGGGGTCCCGCCGCGTCGATCCGGAGGTGGCCCAGAGCTGGCGGCAGACGTTGGCGGCGCGGGGGCTGACACGCGTCGAGGGGCTGGCGGACGAGGTCGGGTGGAGCCGCAAACGGCTGTGGGCGCGCTTCCGGGCGCAGCTCGGCATCACGCCGAAGCGCGCGGCCCGCCTGGTGCGGTTCGACCATGCCGCGCATTTGCTGGCGGCCGGACGGCCACCGGCTGAGGTCGCCGTGGCGAGCGGGTTCGCGGACCAGTCGCACCTGCACCACGAGGTGCGCGCGTTTTCGGGGCTGACGCCCGCGGCTGTCGCGGTGGCGCCGTGGCTGGCGATCGACGACGTCGCGTGGCCGGAACCGGACCGCGGTTGCACGTGACCGGGCCCGGGCGATCCTTTCGGCTGTTGTCCGCGGCCTGCCTAGTGGTCTATACCTCTTAAGGTCTGTCTTCTCCCCGACCGGAGGTAGTCCGTGAGGAAGAGCTTGTCCAGAGCCGTGCTGGGGGCGACCGTGCTGAGCCTCGCGGCGCTCGGCCTGCCGGCGTCGGCGACGGCCGCGACCGCCGCGCCCGAACGCAGCGTCACCGACCTCGTCCCGTTGCCCGTGCAGGCCAAAGCCGACCCGAAGGCAAACTTCACACTGTCGCCGCTCACCGTGATCCGCGCGGGCAAGGGCACGAACCAGGTGGCCGACTACCTGCGCGGCCTGCTGCGCCCCGCCACCGGCTACCCGCTGCCGGTCGTGCCGGTGAACGCCGGCCTGCCCGCCATTTCGCTCGACCTGGGTCACGCCGACAGCCGTGTGGGCACCGAGGGTTACCAGCTGTCCGTGGCGAAATCGGGCGTGACGCTGAAGGCCAATACCGCCGACGGCCTGTTCGAGGGCGTGCAGTCGCTGCGGCAGCTGCTGCCGTCGGCGATCGAGGCGAAAAGTGTGCAGTTCCGCAAGTGGACGATCGCGGGCGGCACCGTGCTCGACTACCCGCGCTTCGGCACGCGCGGCGCGATGCTCGACGTCGCGCGGCACTTCTTCAACCCCACGCAGGTGAAGACGTACATCGACCAGCTGGCGCAGTACAAGATCAACACGCTGCACCTGCACCTGGCCGACGATCAGGGCTGGCGCATCGAGATCAAAAGCTGGCCGCGCCTGGCGACCGAGGGCGGCAAGGGCGCCGCGGACGGCGACCCCGGCGGCTACTACACGCAGGCGCAGTACCAGGACATCGTCGCCTACGCGGCGTCGCGGCACATCACGATCGTGCCGGAGATCGACATGCCGGGGCACACGAACGCGGCCCAGTCGGTATACGCGGAGCTCAACTGCGACGGCGTCGCGGTCCCGCCGCGCACCGACACCGAGGTCGGCTACAGCTCGCTGTGCATCGACTCGCCGATGACGTACAAGTTCGTGGAGGACGTGATCCGCGAGCTGGCGGCCATCACACCCGGCAAGTACCTCGGCATCGGCGGCGACGAAGCGCACTCGACGTCCGACCCGGACTACAAAGCCTTCTACGCCAAGGTGAACCCGCTCGTCGCGAAGTACGGCAAGCTCATCACGGGCTGGCACGAGATCGCGAAGTCGGACCTGCCGGCCACAGCGATGCCGGAGTACTGGGACCAGGGCGGCGCGAACCCCGACCTCGCCGCGTTCGCCGCACGCGGCGGCAAGGTGCTGATGGCACCGTCGAACCACGCGTACCTCGACATGAAGTACACCGAGGACACGCCGCTGGGCCAGGACTGGGCCGGCCTCGTGGAGGTCAAGGACTCCTACGACTGGGACCCCGCGACGTTCGTGCCGGGCGTCGGCGAGAGCTCCGTTTCCGGCGTCGAGGCTCCACTGTGGACAGAGACCATCCGCACGAACGACAACATCGAGTACATGGCGTTCCCGCGCCTGCCGGGCCTGGCCGAGATCGGCTGGTCGCAGCAGCCCGGACGCGACTGGGACACCTACCGCGTCCGGCTGGCGAAGCAGTCGCCACGCTGGGTGGCGCAGGGGATCGACTTCTACCGTTCGCCGCAGGTGGACTGGAAGTAGTTCTTTCGACGAAGGGCCCCTTCCCTGGGCTTACTCGGGGGAGGGGCCTTTTTCAGCCCGCGTTGCGCAACCGCCAGCGTTCGACCGACGAGCGGATGCCACCGGAGTACGACGGAGAAAGCGTCGGTGTCGCCAGGATCTTCTCCGCGCGTTTGACTTCCGCTTCCGCGATGCGCGGCTCGAGCTGCGCGAAGTTGGCGAACGCGATCAGGTGCACCTCGGCCACGGTCGGCGCCTGGGCGTCGGACTCGACCACGCGCA
The DNA here is from genome assembly GCF_030285625.1 of Amycolatopsis sp. 2-15. Lineage (NCBI taxonomy): Bacteria > Bacillati > Actinomycetota > Actinomycetes > Pseudonocardiales > Pseudonocardiaceae > Amycolatopsis > Amycolatopsis carbonis. Next base: position 2,805,109 of record NZ_CP127294.1, on the reverse strand, counting down.
CGGCACCCGACGTCGGCACGCGGCCCGGCCGCAGCACCCGCAGGTACCAGCCGCAGCGCCCGGAGTCGATCATTCCCGGAACGACGTCCTTGCGCCCGGTCCGCATGGCCAGCTTGAAACACGGCTGCCGTGGCTGCGACACCTGCAGCCGCGCGTCGCCCCACTCCCAGACGTCGCCGATCCGCACACGCGTCTCGTCGGCGCCGCTCACCGCGAGGTTCTCCCCGAACGCGCCGAGCTCGACGTCGAACCCGTCGGCCGCCCACGCCCCGTAGTGCTGCGCGGGATAGACGTAAACCGCTTTGTCGACCCCGCCGTGCACGCTCAGGTCGGCCTGCTCGTCGCCGTCCAGGTTCAGTCGCGTGAGTTCCAGCTCGGGTGCGGCCACCCGGTCCTTGACGATCGCGCTGAGCACCGGGCGCTCCCGTCGCCGCCCGAGCACGGCGGGCCGGCCGATGAAAACACCGGCGAGTTCGAGTGTGGTCACCTACGCGAAGCTAGCACGCGACCCACCGCGGAGCAGGCGCCTTTATCCACCGCCGAAGCCGCCCGCGACGGCTGTCAGCGCACTGCGCAAACGCTTGCGGCCAACGATTTCGGACCTCGTCGGCGAGCCGCCGTCGGACCCCGGCCGGCTGCTCCGATCGGAGGGTTCAGCCGGGTGAGGGCGACACGACCCCCTTGATCTTGATCGAGGCGGCGTTCAGGTGTGGCCTGGAGACAACCGCACGCCGAAAGGACGGTTTCGACGATGAGACTGTGGCGCCGGAACCGCGCCTCCCGGGCTTCGCGACGCTCCGGCGAAGACATCGCTTCGCTGATGCCCTACGGCCCGTACTCCTCCGTACGCGTCCGCAACGAGGCAGTCGAGCGCGGAGACGTGGGGTGGGACGTGGCGTATTGCTGCTTCGCCGACCCCGAAGAAGCGACGCGGTGCCACGCCGCCTGGCAGCAGCACGCTCCCGCGCTGAAGAGCACGATCGTCCACGGCCGCCGCAGCGCCTGCGAGCCGGATGTCGACGGCTCTTACGTGCACGAGGACGGAACACGGCACAGCGGGCACCCCGCCGAGATCATCGCGCTGATGGCCGAGCTGGCTCCGCCGAGCGCTGCGGAGCTGGCGGCCCGCCACGCGCGCGAGGCCGAGCTGGCCCTCGAAAAGGTGCGCGCGGAGAAAGCCGCGTGGGAAGCGCGGCAGCCGAAGGAGATCGTGCTGGCGGAAGCGGGGGACGATGCCCCGATCCCCCACCACGACAAGTTCGTCAAGGCCACGCAGCTGACCGCCGGCGGGCAGCCCGTCGACCAGGCGAAGTTCCACTTCACCGAGTTCACCGGCGACGAGCCGGAGCCGGTCGCGCCCGAGCACGACGGCACCGACACCGAACGGCATCGCCTGGTCCGCGACGAGTTCGAGGTGGCCCGCACCTTGTGGGCCAAGGCGGTCTACCGGCGTGAGGCCACGCCGGTGCTGCGCGCCGCCGCGTCCGCCTGGCCCGAGGTCGCCGAGGCCTTCGCCCGGATCGGCCGGGCCTGGTCGGACCTCGACGACCCGCCGCACGGCTGGGAAGTCGCGGTCAAGCGCCTGCTCGACGCCCACGACCACGCGCGGCCCATCGTGGAGAACTGGGAGCACCTCCACGCCCGCGAATTGGCCACCGTCGGCGCCGAGCTGACCTACAGCCGCGATGAGCTGGCCGAACTTCGCAAACAGCTGAGCGTCGAGCTGGGTATCGACAACATCGAGCAGTGGCACATCGGTCGGGTCGAGGACGGCACCTCTGATCCGCGCCACGCCGACATCCAGGACGGGGCGAGCGTTCAGCTCGAATCCCTCATCCGGCCCCAGCGCGACCGCCTCGCCCTGATCGCCGACGTCGCGGGGCGGCTGACGGCGTGAGCGCGCGCTTACGGCCCGGGTCCCGCCGTCGTGGCCAGGACCCGGGCCGCACGCGACCCCTCGGCGTTTTCAGCCGTTCAGTGCCGCCGACTCCTCGTCCCTGAAGAGGCGGGACCTGATCAGAAAACGCACGCCCTCCGGCGCCTCCAGGGAGAACCCGCTGCCGCGGCCCGGGACGACGTCGATGGTGAGGTGCGTGTGCTTCCAGTACTCGAACTTCGGGCCCGACATCCAGACCGGCACGGCGTCGACGCCGTCGACGGCGAGGTCACCCAGGTGCACGTCGCGCTCGCCGACCTTGAACTCGCCGAGCGGGTAACACATCGGGGCGCTGCCGTCGCAGCAACCGCCGGACTGGTGGAACATCACCGGGCCGTGCGTCGCCTCGAGCTTGCGCAGGAGGTCGGCAGCGGCCTCGGTGAGGTCCACCCGGGAGACGTCCATCAGAAGAATCCCAGCGCCTGGTCGGAGTACGACACGAGCATGATCTTCGTCTGCTGGTAGTGGTCGAGCATCATCTTGTGGTTCTCGCGGCCGATACCCGAGGCCTCGTACCCGCCGAACGCCGCGTGCGCGGGTAGGCGTGGTAGTTGTTCACCCACACGCGCCCGGCGCCTTCGCGAGGCGTGCGGGCCACCGTGGTCGCCTCGTGCCCGCGCAGCCTCAGCTGCTCCAGCACGTGGTGTCCCAGCAAGCCGCTTCCACCCACCACCAGGATCTTCAGGGCGAAGATCATCGCGGACGGGCCCGGCACGGTCCAGCGGCCTTCACCCCACCCTCACGCCGGGCCCAGACCCACCATCACCCCATCCCGCGCAGCCAAGTCATTACCCGCCGCATCACCCGGCCCGACGCGGTCGAACCCGGCCAGGCCGCCACCGGCGGTTCCCCCGCCCTCACGGCGTTTCCACCAGAACCAACGGCGATCCGCCCCAGCTCACGAAATTCACGCGTGTCTTGCCTGCCAGCCGCGCAGGCGGGCCGTTGCCGCCTCGGCGTTGGCGTGTTGGCGGGCGGCCTCGGCGGCGACCGCGTCGGCGCCTGCGCGGGTCAGGCGGTAGTAGCGGCGCAGCCTGCCTTGCAGGACCTCTTCGCGGTCGTGTTCCACGAGGCCCTCCGCGGTGAGGCGGTCGAGCGCGCCGTAGAGCGTGCCGACCTTGAGCTTCACACGCCCCTCCGACAGTTCCGCGACTTCGCCGACGATGCCGTAGCCGTGCCGCGGCTCGCCGACCAGCGCGGTGAGGATGAAAAAGACCTGCTCGGACATCGCCATGCCGCCAACGTATCGCTGGGCGATATATTTCGGCAAAGCCCTTCCGGGTGAACCCGAGAACCCGAGAACCCGAGAAGAAGTGAACCTCACGTAGACACCGTCTACTAGAGTTTGATAGACAGTGTCTACAAGGTGAACCACGGGTTACGGAGATCGACATGGGCTTTCAGAAATTCGTCGCCGTCGGCGACAGCTGCGCCGAAGGGCTCGACGATCCGTACCCGGACCACAGCCAGTACCGGGGCTGGGCGGACTTCGTCGCGGGCCGCCTCGCCCAGGACGAGCCCGATTTCCGCTACGCCAACCTGGCGGTGCGCGGCCGGCGCCTCGACCAGATCATCGTCCAGCAGCTGCCCGCCGCCGAGCGCCACGAGCCCGACCTGATCGCCCTGTTCGGCGGCGGAAACGACGTGATGAGCGGAGGCTGGAACGCCCGCACCGTGGCGCGCCGCGTCGACGCCGCGATCCGCCGGTGCACGCACATCGCGCCCACCGTGGTCACCTTCACCTTGAGCGACATCGCCCACCGCATGCCCTTCGGCGCCCGCATGCACCCGCGCGTGACCGCTCTCAACGACGCAATCCGCGAAGCGTCGGTGAGCTACGGCGCCAAACTCGTGGACCTGTGGCCCGACCACGCCGCCCACGACTCGCGCTACTTCGGCCCCGATCGCCTGCACCTGTCCGAGGCGGGCCACCTGCGCGTGGCCGGCCACGTGCTCGACCGCCTCCACGTCGGCCACGACGACGGCTGGCTCCAGCCGCTCCCCGGCGTCCCCGCGCGCCCGAGCCTGCGAGCGGACCTGCAGTGGTTCTGGCAGGAGGTCGTGCCGGTCGCCGTCACGCGCCTGCACAACCGCCTGATCGGCCGCTCGCCCGGCGACGGCTTTTTCCCCAAGCGCCCCGACCTGCTGCCCGTCGCGTTCTCCGAAGCGCAGCTATGAGCGCCCGCCAGCGGCTGATCACCACCGCGGAGACGTTGCTCGCCGACGAAGGAGTGGACGCGGTGACGTTGCGGGGCATCGCGAAGGCCGCCGGCGTCTCCCACGGTGCGCCGCTGCGGCACTTCTCCGGCCGCGCCGAGCTGCTGTCGGCCGTCGCGACGCTCGGCTTCGCACAGCTGCTGGAACGCGGCGCGAAGCTGCCCGAAGGCAACCCGCGCGAACGCGTGACGGCCGCCTGCCACGCATACGTGGCCTTCGCCCTGGCCAACCCCGCGATGTTCGAGCTGATGTTCCGCCGCGACCTGATCGACCCGGCCGAACCCGGGCTCGTGGCCGCGAGCAGCGCCGTCTTCGACTACTTCGCCGACCTCGTGCGCCTCGACCGCGAGGCAGCGCACGACGACCGGCTCAAGCCCGGCACCGACCCGCGACTCGTCGCGGCTTCGCTCTGGGCAGCGCTGCACGGGCTCGCGCAGCTGTGGCTGTGGGGCGGCCTGGCGGGCGCCAGCTTCGCCCCGTCGCCGGAATCGGCCCTCGCAGTGACGCTCGACGCGTACCTGGGCTGACGCTCGACGGAGAGCAGCTCCGGGTTCCTCCCCGGCCTCGGACGCTCCCCGCCGAGCAATGCCGAATGGGTGACCATTCGCGCCAGACGCTATCCGGACGGACCACCCGCCCGAATCCCACCAAGGCCGCATCCGGCGGTAAACCTTGGCGGTACACGCCACGCCGGCCTACCGCGCCGGTGGTAGCCGGCTGGGTTTCCGCCGGTCAGGCCGGTAGCTTCGCCTGCGCGCCGGTTTACCGGGTGGGGGTGGTGCGCGGCCGGTGCTGGCGGACAGCCTGCTCGAGGCCACCGTCGCCGATTTCCTGCTGGCGGGCGCGGCCGTGCGCGGCGGCGAGCTGGGCGACCGGCCGGGGCGTTCGGGCTGGTCCGCGCGGCCGTCGGCGCCGCGCCACTGCTGTTTCGCCGTCGGTTCCCGACCGGTTCACTGATGGCCGTCACCTCGCTGATGGGCGCGTTGCACCTGTGCGGTTTCCGCGCGACGCTCGGCCAGCCCGGCATCCTGATCGCCGCGTACACGGTGTGGGCGCGCTACCCGGCGAGCAAGGCGTGGCCGCCGTCCGCGGTCGCGATGGCCGGGTACGAGGCGACGATGATCGAGGGCGGTGCGTCGCACCCGGTCGGCGATTCGGTGATCGCCCTGCTGCGGCTTCCGCGACCATCCTGATCGGACACTCCGTCTACGTCCGCGCGAACCGGCTGCGCACCACCGCCGAACGCGCCGAGCGGGCCGAACGCGAGATCGAGTTGGAAGCCCAGCAGGGCGTGGTCGTGGCCTATGAGACGGGCATGGTGCGCCCGCGCGACTGATCACCAGCCGGCGGGTAGCGAGAGGCCGAATTCGCGCCGCAGCGCGGTTTTCGCGGCGTGCAAGCCGGCCATGCCGTGCACACCGGGGCCCGGCGGGGTCGCGCTGGAACAGAGGTAGACGCCGCTCAACGGGGTCGTGTGGGGATTCCAGCGGACGACCGGGCGGGCGAGCAGCTGCCGCAGCGTCACGGCGGCGCCGGAGATGTCGCCGCCGACGTAGTTCGCGTTGTAGTTCTCCAGCTCGGCCGCGGGAACCCCGCGTGACGCGAGAATCGTGTCGCCGAAGCCCGGGGCGAAGCGTTCGATGCGACGACGGACGACATCGGTGGCGTCGAGTGGATCGCCGTTGGGCACGTGGGCGTAGGCCCAGATCGGCTGCTTGTGCGGAAGACCGCGCGACGGGTCGGCGGCCATCGGCTGGGCGAGCAGCACGTACGGTTCCTCGGCGCGCCGCCCGCCGGCCACGGTGTTCTCGCCTGCGCGGACCTGCGCGGCCGTCCCTCCGATGTGGACGGTCGCGGCCTTGGCCAGCTCCGGCTCCCGCCACGGGATCGGCTCCGACACGAGGAAGTCGACCTTCGCCGCCCCCGGCCCGTAGCGCACGTTCTCGAGCGCGCGACGGTAGCCGGGTGGCGCGAAGGGACCCGCGAGATCGAGCAGGCCACGTGGGCTGACGTCGAGCAGCACGGCGCGTGTCTTCGCGAACTCCCGCAGGTCCGTGACGCGGCTGGAGGTGTGGACGCGGCCGCCGTGCGCGACGAAATCGGCCGCGAGCACGTCGGTGAGGACCTGGGTACCTCCACGCGGAACCGGCCAGCCGCCGGCGTGCGCGAGGTGCCCGAGCAGCAGGGCGGTGCCCCCGCCGACCAGCGACGGCAGCCGGCCCATCGGGTGTGCGGCGACGCCGGCGAGCAACGCGGGGGCTTCGGGACCGCGGAACAGGACCTCGTCGACGCCGGTGCCGAGCGCGAGGATCCGCGGCGCCAGCAGGGCGGCAGCGTTCAAGTCGGACGGCCGTGGTGGACGTCTGAGGTCGCCCAGCAGCAGTCGGGTGATCTCGGCGGTGTGCTCGACGAGCGGTCCCATCAGGCGGCGCCAGCGCTCGCCGTCGGCACCGAGGCGGGCGCAGGTGCGGTCGAGGTCCGCGTTCGCGAGGCCGGTGCGGCGCTCGTCGACGGGGTGCCCGTACGCGACTTCAGGCCGGCAAAGCTCGACGCCGTGCGCGGCGAGGTCGAAGCCTTGGAAGAACGGCGAAGCGACGACCATCGGGTGCACGGCCGAGCAGACGTCGTGGATCACCTCGGCGTCGAACAGGCGCGCCGAACGCGCGCCCCCGCCGAGCTCCGGAGCGGTTTCGTGCAGGTCGACCGCGAGACCGGCGCGGGCCAGCAGCACGGCGGCGGCCAGGCCGTTGGGGCCGGAGCCGACGACCACGGCATCAGGGGCGGCGCGAGTGTCCCCGGACGAATCCACTCACGGATCGTATCGACACGCGGGCACCCTGCCACGTGTCCGAACACCTGATCGAATATTGTCGTACCCCGCGCCTACCTTGGACCCCACGCCGGCCCGCCCGGGCCCGGCCCAGCAGGAGAGGGGGATCATGCCCGCCCACGACACGCAGCTGGAGCGCATCCGCAAGCTGCTCGCCAAGGCCGAAGACCCGGCGGTGACCGCGGAAGAAGCCGAGCTGTACAACACGAAGGCGGCCGAGCTGATCGCCCGGTACGGCATCGACAACGCGATGCTCGCCGCTGCCGGGCAGGGCTCGGACGACATCACCGTGCTGAAGATCCCCATCGAAAACCCGTACAGCCGCGACAAGGCGAGCCTGCTCACGAACATCGCGTACCCGTTGCGCTGCCGCACGTTGCTGCACCGGGTGGGCCAGGGCGTGGACGCGGTCACGGTGTTCGGCTTCAAGTCCGACCTCGGGCGCGTGGAGCTGCTGTTCACCAGCCTGCTGCTCCAGGCGAGCACGCAGCTCACGCGCGTGCGGCCCGACGACCGGGTGTTCCGCGAGTCGCTCGCCGCGTACCGCCGCACGTGGCTGCACGGTTTCGCGCGCGCTGTGCACGATCGGCTGGTGCGGGCGGAAGACACGGCCGCGCGCGAGTACTCGGGCTCGGGCGTCCAGTCGGCCGAGCTGGTGGTGCGCGACCGGACCACGCTCGTGCAGAGTGCGTTCGACCGCGAGTACGGCGACCTGCGCGCGGCCGCACCGCGCCGGCTCTCGGGTTCGGGGTACCGCGAAGGCCATCAGGCGGGCACGCGCGCCACGCTCGACCCGGCCGCGCTGGCCCGGCGCAGGCAGGCCTTGCCGGTGCGATGATCGAATTCTGGGGCTGTCCCGAGGATTCGCGGTTTACCCTGCGAGCTATGAACGTCGCCGGTCACCTCGTCCCTTGTCCGGAGCCGCCCTCGGCTTCCGGCGGGAGAAGCGGTGCCCGGTCGTGAGCGGCGAGCCGGCCGTGCGAGTCGAGGACCTCGCGACGCGTCCGGACTTGCGCCGGCCCGCGCTGGAGCTGGGGGTGGTCGGCGGGGAGTTCCTGGCGCACGACGTGATCGGCGACCTCGCGGCGTCCGCGCGGCTGGCGGCGCGCTGGCCGGAGTTCTTCCTGGTGCTGCTGGAAGACGACGTGCCGGTGGCCCGCGCGGCGGCGATCCCCGTGGCGTACCCGACGGAAGAGCGCACCGAGCTGCCGGACCACGGCTGGGACGGCGCGCTGCTGTGGGCCGCGCAGGACGTGATGGACGACCGCGAGCCGACCACGCTGGTGGCCCTGGAGGTCAACGTCGCCGAGCGCGCGCGAGGCCAGGGCGTCGCGGCGCTGGCGCTCACGGAGCTGAAGAACCGGGCGCGGCGCGCGGGGCTGTCGCGGCTCGTGGTGCCGGTGCGTCCGACGGGCAAGGCCGACCACGCCGTCGAGTCCATTGTGGACTACCTCGCCCGGCGGGACGAGCAGGGCCGGCCGGCGGATCCCTGGCTGCGTAACCACGAACGGCTGGGCGCACGGCTGGTGAAGATCGCGCCGTTCGCGATGACCGTCACGGGCACGCTGGACCAGTGGGAGGAATGGACCGGCGTGCGGCCCGGCGACGGCCTCACGACCGTGCCCGGCGGAATCGCGCCCGTGCTCGGGTCGGTAGCGCAGGACCTGGGCGTGTACGTGGAGCCGAACGTGTGGCTGGAGCACCCGCTCTGACCTGGGCTATCGTGGTGGCGTGTGTACTCGTCGGCAGGAGCTCGTGACGCCGATCTTCGGCGACCACTCCTACCGGTGTGACTTCTACGGCTGACGACGCCGTCCGTCCCCGTTCGAACGTCACCACAACCGAAGAGGAACACAGTCATGCCCGAAACCCATCCCGCCACGGCCTGGGCGCTCAAGCACATGCCGCTCACCGCGCAGGCGGTCGCCGAACTGACCCCGGTGCTCGCCGGCCAGCGGCTGGCGATGTGCCTGCACGTCGAGCCGAAGACCGCCGCGCTCGTGACGCTGCTCGTCCGCTCCGGCGTCGACGTGCGGCTCACCGGCTCGCCCGGCACCACCCACGACGACGTCGCTGACACCCTGAGCGAGCTGGGCGTCGCCGTGTTCACCAGGCGCAGCGACGGCGAGGCCGAGCACGCCCGCAACATCGAGCGCGTGCTCGAGGTCGAGCCCGACCTCACGCTGGACAACGGCGGCGACCTCACGGTGTCGCTCCTCGGCTCCGGCACCCCGGCGGGTTACCTCGGCGGCACCGAGGAGACCACCACGGGCGGAATCCGGCTCCGTGAAACGAAAGCGCGGCTCGGCAAGCCCGTGGTCGTGATCAACGACTCGCGGCTGAAACTCCTGGTGGAGAACGAGTTCGGCGTCGGCCAGAGTGTGGTGCAGGGCTTCCTCAACGCCACCAACCTCATGGTGCCGGGGATGCGCGCCGCGGTCTTCGGTTACGGGCCGTGCGGCAAGGGCGTCGCGGACACGTTGAGCCGGCTCGGCGCGCGCGTGTCGGTCTGCGACACCGAGCCGATGCGCGCGCTGGAAGCGATCCTCAACGGTCACAGCGTCGGCTCCGCCACCGAGGTCGTCTCCGACGCGCAGCTGGTGTTCACCGCCACCGGCCACCCCGGCGTGCTGGGCGCGGCCGAGCTCGCGGCGTTGCGCGACGGCGCCGTGCTCGCCGGCGTCGGGCACTTCGCGTGGGAGATCGACCAGGCGGCGCTCGCCGAAAAGACCGTCCGCACCGTCGAGTACGGCGCGCCTTCGCGACGCACGGGCCACGTCCTCGACGACGGCCGCGAGATCGTACTGCTCGACCAGGGCCGGATGCTCAACCTCACGGCCGCCAACGGGAACTCCATCCAGGCCATGGACCTCGGCCTCACGCTTCAGGCCCGCAGTCTCGCCGCCGTCGCCGCGGGCGGGCTGGCCGACGAGGTGCAGCCCGTGCCCGCAAATGTCGAGCACCGCATCGCGACCGACCTCGTGGCCGCGTTGCGCTAGCTACTCCGCGAGGCCCGGCGGCAGGAAACCGTGCTCGGACAGGTCGAACCAGTTGCCTTCCGGGTCGATTGCCCGGTATTCGGCGAACGGGCGGTCGCCGCCGCGCAACACCGGTCGGGGGACGCCCGCTTCGGCGAGCTTCTCGGCAATTGGCGGGATTTCCGAGACCTGGAAACCGAAGTGGTTGAAGCCGGTGGCGACGTCGCCGTCGAGCTGCTGCTGGATCAGCGCCAGGTTGAGGTAGCCGTCGGTCACGAAGTGGCTGCCGTCGGGGTCGGTGTGGAACAGCTCCATGCCGAACTGCTCGCAGTAGAACGCGGCCATGCGCTTCGCGTCCTGGACGACGAAGGCGAGGTGGCGCAGGCGAGGGCGGGTCATGCGGTGGGTCCCTTCGGGATCATATTGTGGAAAGCCGCGATCGTCGGCTCGCCGTCGTGGCGGACCACGGCTTGCGCGTGCGTCACCACGCCGGCGGGCCCGATCTCCGACGTCGCGTGCACGAGCGAAAGCTCAGGCGACAGCCGGCGGATCAGCGTGACTTCGGCGGACAACTTGGTGCCGCGATAGGCCGTGGCGAACAGCTGCGCGTGGCCCGTCTCCACGGCTTCGCGGCCGACGAGTCTTTCGCCGCGCACGTTGACGAAGTCGACATCGGACGCGAAGACGGAGGCGAACTGCGTTGCGTCGCCGCGCGCCCAGCCGTCGGCCATGGTGCGCCAGAGGGCTCGGATCGACTCGTTCACGCCGTCACCATCCCGACGCGCAGTGGCAGCGATTCGCAGTCGCCGTTCCACGCGGCCAGCGAGTAGTAGAACTCGCCGTGCTGCCGTTCGAGGTAACAGACGACGTTGAGCGGCCAACCCGCGCTGCGGAAGACGTACGCGTCCATCGGCGTCGGGCGTTCGCTCAGCGGGCGGCCGCGTTCGCATTCAGGCCCGAGGCGGTGCCAGTCCGGGTGCAGGTGGACGGAGCCGAGCACGTCCAGACCACGCGCGTCGGCTTCGCGGGTGATGCCCAGCAGATCGGCGGGATCGAGCCACCACGCGCGCACCGAATTCTCATACGCAGAGCCGAATTTCGGCACGATCGTGGTCGCGAACTCCTCACGCGCGCTCGGGTCGGTGACCCGAGCGTTGCGGCCGAACGCGAGGTCCGAGACGATCAGCGCGTCGTCGGCGAAGGTGCCGAGCAGCACGGCGAAACACGGTCTCGGTTCCTCGGGCGTGATGAACGCGTATTCGATGGCTGCCGCGTCGAGGAACCGCTGCAGCACTTCGTCGGAGAACAGGACGGGAAGCGTCGCTTTCCCGATGAGCGGAACGGGGACCAGAGATGTCACGCCGGGCACCGTAACCAGGCGCGATGCGGTGTGGCCATGATCATCACGGGATCGGCCCTATTGCATCCGGCGATAATGTTTTCCCCATGCGCCTGGAAATCCGGCACCTCGAGCTCGTGGTCGCGATCGCCGAGGCCGGCAGCCTGCGCAGAGCCGCGGCCGCCTGCACCTCACGCAGCCGGCGGTGACCACGCAGCTCAAACGGATCGAGCAGTTCCTCGGCGGGCCGCTGTTCGTCCGTTCGGCCGAAGGCGTGCTGCCCACCCACACCGGCACGGAGCTGGTGCGCGACGCGCAGAAAGTGCTGCACGGCTTCGACGCCCTGCAACGCGCGGCGCGCCGCAATGCGCAACACGAAGCGGGCGCGCCCGTGCGCGTCGGCGGGATTCCGGCGCAGCAGTTCAGCCTGCTGGTGAACGCGTTGACGACCATGCTGCCCCGGCGCGACGTCACCAGCCGCACGATCCGCGAAACCAGCGCGTTGACGGCGTTGCTGCGCTCGGGTGAGCTCGACGTCGCGGTGATGCGCGCGTTCCCGGGCTTCCCGCTGATCCCTCCCGACGGCGTCGAGCACCGGCTGCTGCTTCGGGAACCGTTTTTCATCGGTGTCGCCGAACACCACGCCTTGGCCGCGCGCGGCGAGGTCGCGCTGGCCGACCTGGCGGACGAGAAGTGGGTGATGCCCGACCCGGACGACAGCGGGATGAACGAGTTCTTCGCCCGCACCTGCGCGTCAGCCGGCTTCGACCAGCGCATCACCCACCTGACGAACGAGGCGCACGTCGCGTTCGCCCTCACCGCCGAGGGCCGCGCGATCTGCCTGCTCTACCCCATCGGCACCGACCGCACCGGCATCTCGACGGTGTCGCTGACCGGCACTCCGCTGTACCGTGAACTGGTCCTCGCGTGGCGCACCGAGTCCCCGATCGCTTCACTGGTGGACGAGATGTGTGCCAAGATCGACGCCGGGTACCTCGCCTTGGTCGAGGACTCGCGGTTCTACCGGAAGTGGTGGCACGACGGCGGTTCCGCGTTCACGTTGCCCGTTTGAAGTCGTCGCTGTGAAGGAGTCGCTCATGCCGATCCGCGGTCTGAACCACGCCGTCCTCTGGGTCCGCGACGCCGCCCGCAGCAGTGCCTTCTACGTCGACGTCCTGGGCTTCCGCGCCGTGCACACCTCGGACCGCGCCGTCTTCCTCCAGGCCCCCGACTCCCACAACGACCACGACCTGGGCCTCTTCACCCTCCCGGACGCCACCGCGGCCCCTTCCGGTTCCGTCGGCCTGTACCACTTGGCGTGGGAAGTCCCCACCCTCGCGGACCTCCAGACCTACCTCGACGCCCTGCAGACCGCCGGCGCCCTCGTCGGCTCCACCGACCACGGCACCACGAAAGCCCTCTACGCCAAGGACCCGGACGGCCTGGAGTTCGAGATCTGCTGGCTGGTCCCGCAGTCCCAGATCACCGACGCCGACCGCGCCCACAACGGCCCCCTGGACCTGGCCACGGACATCACCCGCTTCGGCGCCGACACGCCTGGTGAGTCGGTCCGCGTCCCGGCGTGAGCTCAGGCCGCCGGCGAGAGCACGTAGGAGAACCGGCGGATCACCAGAACCCACTTCTGGAAGTGGGCCAGGCGGTCGACCTCCAGCGCGGCCGACACCTGCGTGAGTCCTCGGTGCAGCCGAAGCCAGTCTCGCGCTTCTTCTTCGCTCAGGTCACCGACGACCGCGTTCCCCCATCGCCCGCCCTCGCGCCGGGGCTCGCAATCGGCGACGAACTCGGCCCACGTCGCTTCGCTTGACCGGCGCGCCAGACCACCACGGATCGACCGGCTCACGTCGGCCGGGCCGTCCAGCGCCTTGCCCAGCAGGTGGGCCGGCGCGGTCAGCAAGCCGAGCAGCGCGACGACCACCTGGTACTCGCCGGGTTCCCCGTCCTCACCGAGGAACCGCGACGCCTCGGACAGATCCCGGGTCGAGCGGAGCATCCGGTACAGGTTGAACAGCCGTTTTGCCTCGCGCGGTGTGGCGACCAGCCGGTCCAAGGCGGACAACAGCTCGATCTCCCGATCGGTGAGCGGGCGCGGCGGTTTCACGGCCCGCCCGGGCCGCCGTCGGCTGTCCACTTCGGACCTGGCTTCGATGTCCGGAACGGCCTCCTGCGCAACCGGCGGCGGGGCCGGCGGCTCGGCGACGGATCGGTTTTCGGTGGTCCGTTCCGGCACGAGCGAGCGCAGCAACTGACGCAGGCTTCCCGACGACATGCCGGGCAGGACCAGCGGCAGGTTGATGATCTTCTCCAGGTAGTCCTCGGGCGTCACGTGCCCGCCGCCCGGCGTCTCGGCGAGGATCTCGTCGTAGTGGCTGCTCAGCGACCGCACCAGCCACCGGGGATCGACCCCGACCACCACTACGAACAGCTCCAGCGCGAGAAGCAGGTGTATCGCCTCGAGCACCTCAACCACCTGCCGCGAGCTGCACCGGTCGAGGTCGTCGATGTACAGCACGATCCGGTCGATCGCCTTGCCGCCCGGCTCAGGATGCGCTCGCCAGTCGGCCATCAGCTCGACGAGCTGCTCGAAGTCCTTCCGGATCGTCGAAACGAGGCCGAGGTTGCCTCGGTAGGAGTCGTCGCGCGCGCGTTCGGCGAGGAACGTGTAGAGACTTCGACCCGGCGTCAGCTCGGTCAACTGCCGGCCGAGCTCACCGACGCGAGCCACGACCTCGTCCAGCTGAGCCTCGGCGACCCGCTGGTCGGCCTCCGTCCTGCGGATCTCGTTCAGCAGCCCGGTGACTTCCGGCGAGGCCCGGTCCATCCCGCTGCGCAACTGGTCGCCGAGTTCGCGCAGCGCCTGGATTCCCGACCTGGCCCGGGCCAGGAACGCGATCCCGGTGCCGGCCACGGCGACGAACCCGGCGCCCGCCGCCGTCAGCCACTGCCACGCCGCCGGCGCGACCACCGCGACGAGGAAGCCCACCAGCAGGATCACCGCGGCCGCGGCCAGCGCGACCTTGCCCCAGCGGTCCTTGGGCGATCTCCGCAGCGCGTCGGCCTCGGTCAGCGCGCCGCGCAGCTGCTCGACCAGCAGCGCGCCTTGCTCGGCCTCGTCGTGAACGCCGAGGTGCCGCCACACCTGCCGGGAGCCCGCCAATGCGTGGACGAGGGCTTTCCCGGTGGTTTCGCGTTTCGAAGCGGCTTTGTCGACGTCGGCCTGGAGCTTCGCGACCGTTGTCTGCGCCTGGTCCTTGGCATCCTCGAGCTCCTTGGCCTGCTCGAGTCGCCCGCTGAGTTCTTCCCGCAGCTTCACGCGGCGTTCCTGCGCACTCGGGCCGGGCCCTGCGAGCCGGCGAAAGATCTCGTCGCCGAGGCTGGCCCACAGGTTGGCATCGGCGTAGTGCCAGGCGTTGAAGCCGATCTGGACAACCTCATGCACGTAGGCGGGGTTGCCGGAGCTTGCCAGCCGACCGACCTCTTCCCGCAGCAGCCCCATGAGTAGCTCTTGCCGGAGCCCCACTCACCGAAAACCCCTACGGACAACGGCAACGGGGTGCTGCGGTCGGAGATCACCGTCGCCATCATGGACACGTACGGCGCGACGCCGAGGCGGTCGCGCTCGAGCGGAATCCCGACGGTGGGGTCGACCCGATCACTCGAAACACCACCGGCCAGGTCGGCCGCACTCGTCTCGCCGTTCCAGGCCGCCAGGATCGCGTCTTCCGTCGCGCGGTCGCGGCAGAGGAAAACCAGCCGCTGGAGGCTTCCGCCGTCGACGCCTGGAAGCGCCTTCACCGCCGCAGGAATCGCTTCGTCAGCAACTGCGCCCGGCTCGAAACCGAGGCTGCCCGAGCCCAGCAGCGGCAAGCCCAACGCGACCGCGCCCACGTCTGCGGCCTTGCGCACCACGGATTCGGTCGCCACGGCAATCGCCGGCAGCGTCGGGTCTTGGAACGAACCACCATCATGGGGCGTCGCGAGCAATGCGAAACGCAGGGACTCGAGCCCGCCGTTTCGGATGTCGAGAACTTGTGGCAGCTCCGGAGTGATCGTGTCGAAGCCGATCGTTTCCCAGTCCGCGTCGGGTAACTCCCGGCTGACCGCGTGCCCGAGGGTGCCGAGCGTGCCGCCGACGGAAATCACGATGGCATCGATATCGGCTTCCCACGGACGTTCCGTTCGCGCCAGATAACACGAAACCGCGCCCGCCGTGCCGAGGTAGCCCAGTTCTGGTTCCTCTGCCATAGCAGCGTGCGACCTCCCCATCGCGAGCTGACCTTCGCATCGACGCGAGCGCTCAGCGTATCGCCCAGAGAACAAGCGAAACAGAAAAAGGCCCGTACCCTTCACGAGTACGAGCCTTGCCTGTGGAGCTGAGGGGAATCGAACCCCTGACCTTCTCGATGCGAACTATCAGCACGAAAGCCAGTGCCGGTCTTTGCCGAGGTCAGAGGGTCGTCGCCGGTCGATCGCGGACACTGAGCGTCGGTGCGGTTGCTGTACTTCGCTGCTGTACGGCAGCCAACCAGCTGGGGAAAGCAACGCGGGATCGGAAGCAGGCAGATGGGCGATCCGCACTGGTGACGACGGGTGCCCCGGGGCAGGGATCGAGCCTGCGACACCCGCTTTTGTGGATCATGGTGTGCGACGTTGGGTGTTGGTGATCAATGTGGATCACTACCAGGCATGTTCGCAGAAGCAATCGAGGGTTACCGGGCAACCTTGGCGGTCATTGGCCGTTGTTTGGCGAGGGTAAAACATGGCAGGTGCGCAGGCCATGTGGCGCCGGCTTCCGTCTTGACCGGACGACCCCTTGACCTCATCCGGCACCGCTGGGGCCACCGGCGTTACGGCAAAGATGCCGCCTGACCTGCAGAGTCTCGATCGTCGTTGGTTGTCGCCGGTAGGCCTTGGGTGGTGCTGTGTGACATGCATGTGGCATGGGCTGGCACGCGGCCGGCGTGGAGAGCGGCCTGTTACGGCATTAATCGAATCTTATGCGAAGAAGAACGACAAATCGCCGCATTCGTGTCGATTATGTTATATATCGAGAGAAGGGCGCCGATTGCTTCTGCCGGGTCGGAACCGACGACTTCAAGCATATGTGCACGACTACTGTCGTTTTCGAATCTTGCAGATTCAATCTTTTCTCTCGCTTGTCGAACCAGTTCGTCTTCATCGAGAACGATTATCGTAGTTTTTACTTCCAGCTGGTATTGAGCGCCGCTTGTAAGTGCCCGGTGAAGCTTTTCTTCTTCTTCTGGAGTAGATGGGTAGTAATCCATGGCGACACATTAGCACTTCATGACACCCTGAAAAATCCCCAACCTACAAGTGGGTGGCCTCTTCGCCATCTCGTCGACCTGGCGTAGCCCGATCACGCCGTGTCAAGGGGGCACATTAGAGCGGTCCGGAGCGTGCCGGCTGAGCTGCCCCCTTGACGCGGCGTGATAGCCCTCCGGGAGGTTGGCGAGATGGCGACAGGTCACTCACGGACGCGACGTGCCTGCGCTTCTCGACCATCTCGGAGACCTGCCCGTCCGGCGAGGACATTCTTTCTTCTTGAGCTGCGGCTCCCGTGCAGCCGCCGGCCGGTCGCGTGGGGTGCCGGAGGCGGGGCCCCGCGCGTGCCGGCCGATCGCGGCGCGGCCCCGCAGGGGCCGCCTTGAACAAGAAAAGAAACTCTGAACACACGGCCCACGCCGTTGCCGGGCTCAGGACGTTTGGATGAGCCGGTCGGTATAGCCAGCGTTGATGAGCCGTTCGTAGGCTGTGGTCACCTGGTCCGGCACGTCTTGCTCGACTGCATACCCGGCTTGGGCGTAGACCGTGATCCGTTGGGTGTCGCCGACGAGCATGTTGATCACGCGGTCCGTGTCGCCGATGCTTTTCACGTAGTCGTCGATGGTCTGCTGAACCGCCGAGCACAGGAAGTCGACCTTCGGCCACAGCTTCTTGGCTGTCGCGTACGCGCGCCGCTGCTGGTATGGGCGACTGAGAATGAGGGCGGTCCCGACTGCGAGGTTGTGGCTCTCGACCAGCTTCCGGCTGAACTCAAAGTTCTCTGCCGTGTTCGTCGCGTCGGGCTCCACGAGGATGGCTTCGTCCGGCATGCCAGCCTCGATAGCGAGTTCGCGGTAGTGGACGGCTTCGCCCCGCGGGAACCGCTCGACGGTGGTCGGTGCGTTCGCTCCGGTGAAGATCACGCAGGGAAAGAGTCCACGCCCGTACAACTCTGCTGTGTAGGTGGCAACGCTCGGATCATGGCTGCCCAGCCCGATGGCGAGGTCGACGGGTGCCAGTTCGTCGTCAACACGGTGGTAGTTCCAGAGCGTTTCAACGTCGGCACGCACCTCGTCGGGAATGGTGGCGTCGGACATGCGGGCCTCCGCTCACTCGGGGATCTTGAAGGTGTACGTCCACGAGAACCGGGACGCTGCGTGGACACCTCGCGCGAACTCCACCGGGTTGCCGTCGGCAGTCCGTGTCGTCCGGTGAAGGATCATCACCGGTTCGCCGGCGGGAAGTTCGAGTTCGTCGATCTCTTCAGGAGTCGGCATCCGCGCTGAGATCGTCTCGGTCATGTTGTCGGGCTCGAGACCCTGCATCGTCAGGACTGCGAACCCGCCACCCGGCGAGGCGTTGCCTGGCTTCGGGTCAACGATCGGCGTGTTCTCGACGTCGTCCGGCCGGTAGTAGCTCGTGAGCGTGTGGGTGGGGTGGCCGTCTTGCTTGACCAACCGGGCTCGCTCGTAAACCGGGCTACCCAACTCAACGCCCAGCGCTTCCGCGACCTCGTCGTCGGCCTCGACCTTCGCGACGCGGTTGGTCTGGTCGGAGCGGTTCCACGTTGCGCCGGACGCCTCTCGGTCCGCCGCGAACGCCACGAGCCCGAACTTCCATTTGCTCTTGGCGTAGCGCTCCGCGCCCAGACGTCGTAGTGCCGGCCGCGCCCGGACGACGGTGCCCCTACGTCGCACCGGTGTCACAAGCCCCTCTGCTTCGAGCGTGCCGATTGCCTTCCGGACGGTGTTGACGTTCACCCCATGGAGGCTCGCCAGCTCGTCTTGCTTAGGCAACGTCGTCTCGGGCGCGTACTCGCCGCTCTTGATCGCGTCCCGGAGGATGGCGGCCAGGTCTCTGTAGCCGATGGTCACACGACCTCCCTTCGCAGGTCGATAACTCTATCTCTACCTGCATCGTACCGTCTCGTCGGGAAGATAGAACTATCTCTATTGACACCCACCGTCGACTGAGGTTCAATAGAGATAGTTCTAACAGCGACCGAGGAGGGTCAACATGCAGGACATCCCGTTCTACAGCGGCAGCTTCAAGTTCATGGTCACGGAGGCGCCGACCATGAAGATGCGCGAGGACAAGAGCGGGGACCTGTCCCCGGTGGTCGACCGGCGGACCGGTGAGACGGCGTTCGTCGTGATGCTGTTCGCGAAGCCGCGTCCGGTGGTTGGGCAGCGCGCCGGCAAGGGGGAGGAGATCAAGGTGACGCTGGCGACGGACCCGGGGGAGGGGTTCGACGAGGGCACCTATGTGGAGCTGATCGACCCGGTGCTCAACACGTACCAGACGACGAACGACGAGGGTCGCATCACGGGTTCGGGCCTGTGGTTCAAGGCCCAAGGGATCAAGCTCGCCGGCTCAGGCGCGGTTCGCGACGCTGCCTAGTTCCGGCTGATGACCGGCGGGTGACCGGTCACGCTGCGGCTACCTCCCCGGCCGTGAGCGCGCACAACACCCTGGAGCCCTTCCCAAGTCGGTTGGCTGCCCGTTTTCGAGTCGGGCGAGGGCACTTTTCGTTCATTGACAAATACAGAGTGGGCCGATCCATGCCAAAAACGCGCCTGTTTGTGGTGGCGCGCCTCGATTCCCGCGCGATTTTGGTGCGGGAGTCCTGGGGTTTCACCAGAAGCAACCGAGCACGGAGAGGAGTACGACATGAGCACGGTTTCGCCTGGCCGGGACGGGTTGTCGACGTTCGACCCGCACGGCCCGAAGCGGGTGGCGTGATGGCTGGTCACGTCTGCTCGGCTGATTTTTGGCTTTCGACGGCTGGAATTGCGACGTGCAACGTGTGTGCGCGGCAGTGGAACTACTTCGACTGAGGAGGAAACGATGGTGGTTGAGTGGAGTCCGTTTGTGTTCTGGGTGGTGATCGTGGGTTGTCTGGCGGTGGCCTCGCCGATCATGGCGGGGTTGACCCTCGCGGCGGCGGGCACGGTGTTGCTGGCGGGGAGGAAGCGGTGAGCCGCCCGGTCCGTGTCGGTGTGGTGATCCGGATGTTGGCCGCCCGGTTGGAGCGCGAACGCGCCGACGCCTTGGGGGAGCCGGTCGACGACCTGGCTTGGCAGGCCGGTTACTGCGAGGGCCTGCGCCACGCCCAGCACGTGATCCGGAAGGAGAGCTGAGCAATGCCGGAGATCCTGGCCATCATCGAGGCCGCGAACACGGCCTACCGCACGTTCATCGAGTCCCATCCGGACCGCGAGATCCGCGTCGCGGTCGGTAACGCGGTCAAGTTCCTGACCGCAGACCTCACCACGGCGGCCGCGCTGACCGCCGCGACTCGCGAAGGGTAATGCCGATGCAAATCGGATTCATCAACCGACGAGCACAGCAGCGCTACGGGACGTTCGTGTCCACCTTGGACTTGGTCGCCGACGTGCTGAGCAGTGTCGATCGGGTCATCGAGAGCTACGACGAGGGCGCCATGAGCGGCTCGTGGACCATCGCGACGCAGGACGAACTCAAGGCGCACCGCAAGGCCGCGTTCGACGAACTCGACCACCTGCGCACCCTCGGGAAGAAGCATGAGGCGGAACTCGTCTCGCGGAACTGGAGGCTCTGACGTGGCACATCACCAGGTCGACCGGGTCATCGAAGACCTCGACTCCGCACTTCGGCAGCTCAAGGAAGCCATGCGGGGGATGCCGGTGCACGAGCACTCATTCAAGGCTGCGCACGACAAAGCCGCCCGCGTGTGCGGGGTGCTCACCACCGAGCTGACCGACGCGCGCCCTGCCCTGCATCCCTGAACATCCACCACACCCCACCACCTGACACGAGGCCGGCCCCGCCCTCCACACCGGAGCGCTGCGGGGCCGGTCTTGTCGTACCGGAAGGAAAGACCTGATGAAACACCCCAAGTCCAACCGCAAGGTCGGGTCCGAGTTCAAGGGTCTCAAGTGGACTGCCCGTCACCCGGGCGCCGTGCTCGCCCCGGCCGGCCTCGTCGCCTCCGGGATTGAGCTGGGCTGGAGCGCCACCGGCGGCGTCATCGGTGGCACCACGCTGGGGCTGTGCGCCTGGTACCGGGCACACCCGGACACCTTCGACCACTACGCCGCACCCCGGATGCGGGCCTGGCGGCGGCGCTGGTCCACCTACTTCGGCCCCCGGTTCAACCGGGCGCTGCGGGCGTGTGACCTCTACGTGGTCGACCGCCGCACCGACGAGATCCGCTTCCCCCGGGTGGTCAAGGTGCGCTCGCACTCCCCGTCGGTGGACACGGTCACCATGGAGATCCCGCCCGGCATGGGCCGCCGCGCCTTCGAGGACCGACTCGAAATCCTCGCCGACGCCCTGCGCGTGGAGCGCATCGCCCTTGAACGGGTCAAGCCCGGCCGGGTCGCGCTGGTCATCGAACGCCACGAACCGTTCACCGACACCATTCCGGCCCCGGACATGCCCGACGAGTCCGGCGCCGTGGACCCGGGCGACGTCTACATCGGCGAAACCGAGTACGGCACCGAGTGGCGCCAGTCCATCCTCGGCAAGCACATCTTCATCGCCGGGGCCACCGGGTCGGGCAAGAACTCGATCCCGCTGTCCCTGCTGCGTGGCCTGGCTCCGCTGATCCGGGACGGGCTCGTGCGGCTGTGGATCTGCGACCCGAAGCAGATGGAGTTCCGCAAGCTGGCCGGCATCGCGCACCGCTATGCCGACGAGGAAGGCACCTGCGCGGAGCTGATCCACGACTTCATCGAGGACATCCGCCGGGTACAGCGTGACTTCGCCGCCACCGGGCAACGCAAGATCACCATGTCCCGGGAGACCCCGCTCAACCTGCTGATCATCGACGAGATCGGGGCTCTGATGGCCTACGGCGACGGCTCGATCGCCCGCACGATCCGTAAGGATCTCGCGGTGGCCGTGTCCCAGGGTCGCGCCACCGGGCACGCCACCATGGCACTGGTTCAGGAACCGACCAAGGACACCGTTCCGGTGCGGGACCTGTTCCCCATCCGCATCTGCCTGCGGGTGACCACGCAGTCCCACGTGGACATGGTTCTCGGGGAAGGCGCCCGCCTGCGTGGCGCGCTCGCTGACGAGATCCCCGAGGGCGAGGAAACCGCCGGCATCGGGTTCGTCATTCGCCCGCGCTCCCGGGTCCCGCAGCGGGTCCGCTCGGCCTACGTCGCCGATCGCGAGATCGACGACATGGTCGCCTTCATTGCGCGTGGCCTGGCTGGTTCCCCGGCGCTGACGGTGGTGGCCTAGTGGCCGCGACGTTCCCGGCCGTCGTGCACGCGCCGCACTACGAGGTGCTTGTGTGTGACCGGCGCGGGTTTCCCGAGCAGACCAACCAGCGGCTCTACCTGAGTCGGGAAGACGCCCAATGGGCGATGGACCGCCACGCGGTGCTTCCCGGTGAGGTTGGCGCCCGCGTCGTGGAATACGAGCTCGCGTTCTACGCCCGCTGCCTCGTGTGCGGTGAGTTCCCGGACGGCGAGAACTTCATCTACCCCGACTGGCCCGGCCTCGCCCAGTGCATCGCCGCTTCACCGGGCTGGTCCTGCACCTCCGAACAGCTCGTGTTCTGCCCCCATCACGCCCCGGACAAGGAGAACTGACCATGTGGCGTATCGGTTTCTACGTGTGGCGAACCTGGCTGTGGGCCAAGCTCGCCTTCCCGGCCCTGCTTGTGCTGGGTCTGATCTACCTCGCTCAGGGCGCCTCCGGGCTGTTCTGGAGCGCGCTGGTGGTGTTCGGCTGCATCGGCCTCGGGGTCGGCATCGCGCTGGCCGACTTCCGCAACCGGGAGTTCGGCCCGGTCGGTCGGGAGCGTGTCCGATGAAGCGTCCGGAGGAGGACCCGGGACAGTTCGGGCTCTTCGGCGGCGTCGCCTCGGCACCGCCCCCGGCATCCGGCCGGCAGTGCCCGCCGGCGAAATCCCGCAAGCCGCGGGGCGGGCACGTCGGGAACCCGCTGGTGGCCAAGGACGTGCTTGCCGAAGTGCAGGAGGGACGCTTCGCTCTGCTCGACGACACCGACCGGGTCGTGGTGTTCGAGGACACCAACTGGGTCCGGGTCGCGCTGGATGAGGACATCGTGTTGCACCTGCTGTCCATTGACTACATCCGTCGGGGACCCGCGCGCGACACCGTCACCGCCTACCACGGCGCGGTCCGCCGCCCGGTCACGCCGCTGAAGCTCACTCCACGGGGCCGCTCGATGCTCCAACGCTGGTCCAACCTCGCCCCGCTCCACACCTGATCGTCCGATGTGGACATTCCTGAAGGGAGGGAACACCGTGTTCGGCAAACCCAAGTCCACCGCAGGGGAAGGCCCGGCCCCCTCGCGCCGGGTCCGCGTCCTGGCTGAGCAGCTCGACGAGGCCCGCGCCGTGCACCGGCTGTCCACCAACCCGCTGCTCGAGGCGGTCACCGCCGACCGGTTCCGCGTCTCGGTCACCCGCACCATGTGGGTCTTCCTCGCGGTCGGACTCGGGTTCACCACCACCGGCGTGCATGACTTCCTTGCCGGTGACCGCCCTGTCACCGACCCGCTGTGGTGGGGCGCCTGGCTGGCCGAACCCGCGCTCGCCGGCATCCTCGTGACGCTGCTGCGCTGGGAAGCCGCCATGCTCTCCCACAGCATCGCCACCGACGCCACACCCGTGCGCTACCTCAAGCGGCTGCTGCTAGGCGCGACGCTCGTGGCCAACGTGTGGGCCGGACTCGCCCCCGCCCACGGCGGTGTCTCCAAGGGCATGGTCTTCTTCCACCTCGTCATCCCGCTGGTGGTGTTCCTGCTCGCCGAGGTCATGCCGATCATCCAACAGACCTGCACCCGCGTTCGCGAACAAGCCCTCGCCACCGTCCCGGACACCCCCGCACCCGCGCCCGCCGCCTCGGCTCCGAGCACCTCGGCACCGGAACCCGCGTCGGCACCGGGCCGGGCCCCGTCGTTCAAGCTCCCGCTGGACATCGCCGCCCGCATCGACGCCGCCGCCACCGCCGCACGCGACGAGGGCCGCGACCTCACCACCGACGACATCCGCCGGGTGTCCCGCCTCCCGGAGCCGATGGCCGCCCGTGTTCTCGCGGACCTGACCGGCCACAACGGACACCCCGTCACCGCCTGATCCGCACCACCCGCGCACCACGAGCCGGGGCGCGGGAGTCGGCTGCCCACCACGGCCCGGATCCTGCGCCCTTTTCCATGTCTGCCAACGAAAGGGCCCTCGTCGATGCACACGCTCGAAGACCGCCTCGCCGCCCGCGTCCAGGCCCTCGACTACGACACCTGGCGCGCCAAGGTCCACGCCGTCAATGGCTGCGCCCGCCCCATCCGGCTCTCCGGAGCCCACCAGCTCCAGGACGCGACCACCGGACAGGTGCTGCACCACCACGGCGGCGACATCTTCGCCCCGTGCGGCAACCGCCGCGAATCGGTGTGCCCATCCTGCTCGGACCGCTACGCCGCCGACGCGTTCCACCTCATCCGCGCCGGCCTCATCGGCGGGCACAAGGGCGTCCCCGAGACCGTCACCGACCGCCCCCGCGCCTTCGTCACCCTCACCGCCCCCTCGTTCGGGCACGTGCACCACGCCCGCACCAGCGCCCGGGGCAAGCGCATCCCCTGCGGCTGCGGGGAGTTCCACCACGACGCCGACACCCGCGTCGGCACCCCGCTCGACCCCGAGACCTACGACTACACCGGCTCGGTGCTCTGGCAGGCCCACGCCGGCGCCCTGTGGCAGCGCTTCACCACCCGCCTGCGCCGCGAGATCGCCAAACGCGCCGGGCTCAAGGTCCGCGAGTTCACCGAACAGGCCCGCCTCTCCTACTCCAAGGTGGCGGAGTACCAGCGGCGCGGCCTTGTGCACTTCCATGCCGTGGTCCGCCTCGACGGCCCCGAAGGCGCCACCAGCCCGGCCCCCGCATGGGCGCACCCGGACCTGCTCGACGACGCCGTCTACGCCGCCGCTGGAGCCGCCTACGTAAGCGCCCACTACCCCGACGGGACCCCGTTCACCGTCGTGTGGGGCGAACAGGTCGACGTCCGCCGCATCGAACCGATCGGTGCGGCAGAGCTGGAGGACGACGCTGGCCGGATCAGCGAGGGCCGCCTCGCCGCCTACATCGCCAAGTACGCCACCAAGGGCACCGGCAAAAGCGAAGCCGCCGACCGCCCCATCCGCTCGCAACTCGACATCGACTTTCTGAAGGTGAGCGAGCACCACCGCCGCATGATCCAAACCGCATGGAACCTCGGAGACCTGTCCGCCTACGAGGACCTCAATCTGCGCCGCTGGGCCCACATGCTCGGGTTCCGAGGCCACTTCCTCACCAAGTCCCGCGCCTACTCCACCACCTTCAAGGACATTCGCGGCGACCGCCGCCGTTACCGGCTCGAGGAAACCCTCGAGCGCCTCGGCCTGGCCGACCGGGCCGACTCCATCGCCGTGATCAACGCGTGGGACTTCGACGGCGCCGGCTACCGCGACGACGCCGAACGCGAACTCGCCGCCGGCATCGCCGAACGCATCCGAGACGACCGCAAACTCAAATACAGCAAGGAAAACGACCATGGACAAGAAACTGCTCAGCGTGGATGACCTCGCCGGCTACCTCGACGTGCCGGTCAACACCGTCTACCAGTGGCGCAAGACTGGCAAGGGCCCCAAGGGCTACAAGATTGGCAAGTACGTCCGGTTCCGGGCCGACGAGGTCGATGCCTGGATCGACGGCCAGGGAACGGCCTGATGGCGCGTCCACCGCTGCCCCTCGGTACCTGGGGCAAGATCAGGACGTACGCGCTGACAGGCGGACACCGCGCCGTAGCGAACTACAAGGACTACGACGGTGTTACGCGTCCGGTGGAGCGTGTCGGGGCTACGAAGACCCAGGCCGTCAACAACTTGCTTGAAGCGCTTCGCGATCGTGCGCGGCGCAGCAGCGACGGCGAGATCAAGCCCGACACGAAGGTGTCCGTTGCAGCGTCAATGTGGCTCAAAGAGGTGGACGAATCGAGCAAGGCCGCTCGGACCAAGCGGGAGTATCGCGACACGTGGAATCGCTACCTCGCGGGTCCGCTGGGTGAGCGGCGTGTCGGTGACGTGCGCGTCTCAACAGTGAACCGGGTGATCATCGAGACGCGCGATCGCCACGGCCGTGGGGCGGCATCACACCCGAAGGTCGTGCTGTCCGGGATCTTCAGCCTCGTTGTTCGGCATGACGCTCTCGACAAGAACCCGGTGAGGGAGATCGAGAGCCTCGGTACCCGGAAGCGGAAAAAGGAGCGCATGGTCAATTCCGCAAGCATTAGTCGGGTGCTGGGCGTGTTCCATGCGTCCGAGGATGCGAAGCGGTGGGACCTCGTCGACATGGCCGACGTGCTGTCTGGGCTTGGCTGTCGCATCGGTGAGCTTCTCGCACTCGATTGGGACACGTCGATCAACTTCGACGCTGGGACGGTGCGGTTTCACGGCACCGTGATCCGGGTTACCGGACAAGGACTGTTCGTCCAGGACCACACCAAGAGCCGTGCCGGGATGCGCACCGTACGGCCCCCGGCTTGGGTCATGGACATCCTGAAGAGGCGCCACGCCGACGCCACGTCCGCGTGGGTGTTTCCTTCGGCTGCGGAGACGCTCAGAGATCCGGACAACACTCGCGCGCGGATCCGCAGGGTGGTCGCCCAGACGCCGTTCAAAGGGTTGCACCCGCACGACTTCCGGCACTACGTCGCCGGCGTCCTCGACGATGCAGGGTTGACGGCGCGCGAGATTGCCGACTACCTCGGGCACGAGCGCATCAGCACGACCCAGGAGGACTACATGGAGCGCGGGGTTGTCGGCGAGGACGTCGGCCCAGCGCTGGCGGCTCGCCCGAAGATTGAACTTCCCAAACACGAGGGTTAAGCGTGGGCTCCCGGCAAACCAATCCCCTGGCCATACTCTGCGACCAGGGGATTGGTGCCCCCGGCAGGATTCGAACCTGCGACACCCGCTTTAGGAGAGCGGTGCTCTATCCCCTGAGCTACGAGGGCATGTGTAGCCAGCCAGTAGCTTACCGGTCCCGCACACCCTGACAAGCACCTACCTGCTCGACCGGCGGCGTCACCCGCGCGGGGACGCCGGTGCGCGGCGTTTTGAAGATCATTTCAACCCACCTCGGCATGATTGGTAACGATCAGGCATTCCACCCGATAAGGCGTGCGCCGGGCCGTAAAGTTCCGGTTCCCATCCGTGGAAAGGTGAAGTACGTGAGCACGCCCGACAACCCTGAGCAGTACCAGCAGTACCCGGCCGGCCAGAGCGCCCCCTTCGCGGCTCCGCCGGTCGGCGCCGGTTACGGGCAGCAGCAGCCCGTGGGCGGCGCGCCGCGCAACGGGTTCGGCGTTACGGCCCTCGTGCTGGGCATCATCGCCCTCGTCCTGTGCTGGACGGTGTGGGGCGGCATCATCCTGGGCGTCCTCGCGCTGATCTTCGGCATCCTCGGCGTCAAGCGCGCCAACCGCGGCCAGGCGACGAACAAGGGTGCCTCGATCGCCGGCATCGTCACCGGCAGCATCGGCCTGGTCATCGGTGCGGTGATCCTCATCGCGATCGGCTCGATCTTCGCGTCGTACGGCAGCCAGCTCAGCGACCTGCAGGACTGCCTGAACAAGGCCGGCACCGACAGCTCGCAGATCCAGAGCTGCCGGCAGCAGTTCAGCGACAACGTGCAGAACCGCTGACCAAGCCGTAGGGCCGTCGGGGATCGGGTGATCCCCGACGGCCGGGCGTCAGTCGAGGAGCTCGACGTAGCCGTTGGTGCCGTTCACGCGGATCCGCTGCCCGTCGCGGATCAGCCGGGTGGCCTGGTTGACGCCGACGACGGCGGGCAGGCCGTATTCGCGGGCGACGACCGCGCCGTGGGTCATCAGGCCGCCGACCTCCGTGACCAGGCCGGCGATCGTCACGAACACCGGTGACCAGCTGGGGTCGGTGTAGGCGGTCACGAGGATGTCGTCCGCGTCCAGGTCGGCTTCGGCGAGGTCCAGGACGACGCGGGCGCGGCCCTCGACCGTGCCGGTGGACACCGGCAGGCCGGGCAGCGCCCCGGCCGGTGCGTCCGAACGCCGGTAGCTCCCGGAGACGGTTTCGCCCTCGGAGGTGAGCACCCGCTGCGGGGTGAGCGCCTGGTCGGCCTCGAACTGTTCCTTGCGCCGGCGGATGAGGTCCGCGTCGGCGACTCCGGTGCGGGCGACCTCGTGCAGTTCCTGGAACCGCAGCGAAAAGCTGTCCTCCGGCGCCTCGAGCACACCGGCCTCGACGAGCCGTTCGGCCTCGGCCAGCAGCGCCTTCTTGTACTGGAAATAGCGGCTGATCATCCCGTACTTGGGGTATTCACGGTAGCCGACAAAGGTGCGCAGCCGGTCGATCATCGCCTTGGTCTCTTCGGCTTTTCGCGCGCCGTCGGGCAGAATCCGCAAACGCTCCAGCAGTTCCTGTTCTTTCTGCCCGGCTTCCCGCAGCCCTTGGTCGAAACGCCGCCGGGCCGCCCCGGGTTCGAAGTTGTCGACGTTGCCGAGCAACACGGGCAGCAGCGTGCTGGGACGTTCGCTCCACCGCGGCCGTGTGATGTCGATTTCGCCGACGCACCGCATGCCATAAGTGTCGAGATACGCCAGGATCGCGTCCCGTGCTTCACTTCCGCCCGGCAACTCGGGAAGTTCGTCCAGGAAGCCCTCGTTCCGCACGGTCCGGAGAAACGCCACCACCTTTGCGTGCGGGCGGAGGACATCGGCGACATCCAGCAGGGCGAGGCCCATTTCCGACGAGACGTTGTCGGGCGCGGACTGCGAGAGCGTGTCGGCGGCGTTCTCCTCGCCCAGCCATTCGTGCAGGTGTTCGTTCAGCCACGTCGTCGCGTCCATTCCGGCCATGATCGCCTGGTGACTGTGCGGGTTGAACAACAGCCGCCGCAGTTCCTGCAGATCCGCGAGGATGAAGTCGAACAACTCCGCACCGCGTTTCTCCCGGATATCACGCTCGAGCGCGGCCAGCGACGCTTTGCTCTCCGCGATCAGCCCGTGGACGATCGCGGGGTTCGTCTCGATCGGCTCGGGTGCGACGCCGAACGGCAGGGGAGCGGCGCCGCCTTCGGTCGGCTCCGGCAGGAAACCGCGGTCGAGCACGGTCTGCAGCGCGTCGCGCATCAGCGGATCGGACGCCCCCATCATCTCCAGGTACCCGGCGCGCCCGGCCTTCGTCGCCAAGCCGGGGGTGGCGTCGACGAACAGCCGGCTGCCCGCCTCCGCCATGGGCCGCGGCGTGGTCAGCTGCCACACGGACAGGCCGAGCGGCCGCATCGCGTCGGTCATCATCTGCTGGTGCCCGACCGAGAGGTAGACGTGGTTGCCCTCGTCGGCGGCAGGCGGGATCGGGAACAGCGTGGTGATCGGCCGGCTCTGCACGACCTGGAACTCGCCGTCGGCCAGGCACCACTCGATGTCCTGGGGCCGGCCGAACTGCGCTTCGATGCGGCGGCCCAGCCGTTCCAGCTCCAGCACCTGCTCGTCGGTCAGCGCCGGGCGCTCCTGCTCCTCCGGCGCGATCGTGTCCTCCCGGGTGCCGCCGCCGGGCACCGCGTGGATGGCGAGCTGCTTGGCCGACACCGTCTTCTCGACGATTTCCCCTTCGCGCACCCGGTAGCTGTCGGCGTTCACCAGCCCGGAGACGAGCGCTTCGCCGAGGCCGAACCCGGCGTCGACGGTCGTGACCTTCCGGTTCGACGTGATCGGGTCGGCCGTGAACAGGATCCCGGACGCCTCCGACAGCACCATCCGCTGCACCACCACGGCCATGTGGACCCGGCGGTGGTCGAAACCGTTGCGCAGACGGTAGGTCACGGCCCGGTCGGTGAACAGCGAGGCCCAGCAGAGCCGGATGTGCTCGCGGACCGCCGCCGGCCCGACGACGTTCAGGTACGTGTCCTGCTGGCCGGCGAACGAGGCCGTCGGCAGGTCTTCAGCCGTCGCGCTGGAGCGCACGGCGTAGGCGGCTCCCGGCTCCACCGGCGCGATCAGCGCGGCCGCCACGTCGTCCGGAACGGCTGCCGCGGAAACGACCGCACGGATCTGCGCGCTCAGCTCCGCGATCGGGTCCCGGTCGTCGGGATCCAGCCGGGCCAGGCGGTCCAGCGCGCTCTCGAACGCCGGCACCTCCGCCAGCACCTGCCGAAAAGCACGTGTCGTCACGCAATACCCGGGCGGCACCAGCACGCCCTCGATCCGCGATAGCTCCCCCAGGTGCGCACCCTTGCCTCCGGCGAGGTCGACCTGGCTCCGGTCGATCTCTCCGAAATCCAGCACGAGCTCGGTTACGCCCACTCTTCGTCCCCCGTTTTCCATGGCCGGAGAATTCCGGCCGAGGCGGACGATTGTGAACGACGACCGGGGTCTTGCCACAAGTGCGGGGGTGCGCTATAGGTTGGAAGGGGCGGGAGGAGTACTTGCTCTTCCGCCGCATCCGTCCGGTCTGGACACCCACCTGTGAAGCTCACGGCTGTGGGTCAACCGACGACCGGACCCGCCCGTGTGGGGGACCCAGGTAGGCGGGGACCAGCACGATCACGGACCGGCCGGACCAGTGGCATCACCTGGTCGTGTCTTGTTTCGAAACCTTGAACAACAGTAGGTAATCTTCCTAAACGGGAAGCGGGGAGCCGCTTCGACCACCGGCTGCCGGAGGGCTTCGTTGATCAAGCTCATGTTCGCGGACGACGAGGAACTGGTTCGTTCGGGCCTGCGCGCCATGATGTCCGGGGCCGCGGACATCGAGATCGTGGGTGAGGCGAGCGACGGCAGATCCGCGGTGGAGGTGGCGCGGCGCTATCACCCCGACGTGGCGCTGCTCGACATCAAGATGCGCGCGCCCGACGACGGGATTCGCGCGCTGCGGGCCATCCTCGCGCTGCCGGACCCGCCCATGGTCGCGATGCTGACGACGTTCGACATCGACGAGTACGTGAGCCTCGCGCTGCGGCTCGGCGCCAACGGCTTCCTGCTGAAGGACATTGACCCCTCGGCTCTCCTGCGCGCCATCCGTGACCTGGCCAAAGGCGGCGCCGTGCTGGACCCGGGCGTGGCGGCGCGCATGGTCCAGTCCCATCGCGACGAGCAGCGGGCCGCGCAGCCGGCGCGCAAGCTCCTCGCCTCGCTCTCGGAACGGGAGCGCGAGGTGGTCGCGCTGATCGGACAGGGGTTGTCGAACGCGGAGATCGGCGGGCGGCTGCACCTGTCGGAGGCCACGGTGAAGGGATACGTGTCCGCGGTGCTCTCCAAGATCGGCGCCGCCAACCGCGTGCAGGCCGCGCTGCTGGCCTACCGCGGCGGGCTGCTCGACCAGTAGCGGATGGTGCTCACCGCGCTCGAGCTGCTCGGGCTGGTGGCGTTCGCGGCGTCCGGGGCGCTGGCCGCCGTCCGGGCGCGCCTCGACGTGTTCGGCGTGATCGTCGTCGGTCTCACCACGGCGCTGGGCGGCGGCATCATCCGCGACGTCCTCCTCGGCATCCACCCGCCGACGACGTTGCGGAACTGGCCGTACCTCGCCGTCTGCGCGGCGACGGCGCTGATCGTGTTCGCGTTTCACCCCCAGGTCGCGCGGCTGAGGCGCGCGGTGCTGCTCGCCGACGCGCTGGGCCTGGGCGTGTTCGCGACGGCCGGCACGACGATCGCGCTCAACGCCGGCGCCACTGCCTACGCCGCGTGCTTGATCGGCATGACGAGCGGCATCGGCGGCGGCGCACTGCGTGACCTGCTGCTGCGCGAGATCCCGCTCGTCCTGCGCAAGGAGATCTACGCCGTCGCCGCGCTCGCCGGGGCGGTGCTCGTCGCGATCGGTCACGCTCTGCCACTGCCGTCGGGTGCGGTGACGGTTGTCGCGGCGGCGGTGGTGGTAACGATTCGGCTGGTGGCTCTGTGGCGGCACTGGAACGCGCCCGTGGCCCGGCCTGGTGATACCGACTCTTTGTGAGTTCTGCGTGTGTTCTTAGGCGGGTCTCAGCACTCTGCGTAAGACTGGCGTCATGCGCATCCTTGTGGTGGACGACGATCGAGCCGTCCGTGAGTCGCTCAGGCGGTCCCTGGAGTTCAACGGGTACACCGTCGAGCTCGCCAGCGACGGTGCGCAGGCCCTGGAGACGATCATCGCGAACCGGCCGGACGCGATGGTGCTGGACGTGATGATGCCGCGCCTCGACGGGCTCGAGGTGGCCCGCCGCCTGCGCAGCACCGGCGACGATCTGCCCATCCTCGTGCTGACCGCCCGCGACACCGTCTCCGACCGGGTCTCCGGTCTCGACGCCGGCGCCGACGACTACCTGCCCAAACCGTTCGCCCTGGAAGAACTGCTCGCCCGCCTGCGCGCGCTGCTGCGCCGCGCCGTGCCGGACAACCAGCAGGGCGAGACGAGCGAGGTGCTGTCGTTCGCCGACCTCACGCTGGACCCCGGCACTCGCGAAGTCCGCCGGAGTGGCCGCGAGATCAGCCTCACCCGTACCGAGTTCGCGCTGCTCGAGTTGTTCCTCTCGTACCCCAAGCACGTGCTGACCCGCGGAAGGATTCTGGAGGAAGTATGGGGTTACGACTTCCCGACGTCGGGCAACGCGCTGGAGGTCTACGTCGGCTATTTGCGTCGCAAGACGGAAGCGGGCAACGAACCGAGGCTGATCCACACGGTGCGGGGAGTGGGCTACGTCCTGCGCGAAACTCCGCCGTGACCGACGCCCCCGCGAGCACCGCTGTGCCGACCGTCGACGTCACCGACCCGCGCGGCGACCGTTGGGGCACCCGCCGCTTCTCGCTGCGCGGCCGCGTGACGCTGCTGGCCGCCGCCTGCGTGGCCGGCGCCGTGGCGCTCGTGTCGCTGGGCGCGTACATGATCGTGTCGAGCAACCTCTACCAGCAGCTCGACAACAACCTGCTCGCGCGCGCCCAGGCGGCGGTGAACTCGCCGCCGGTGCAGACGCAGCTCGAGCAGGTGCCCGGTGCGTTCCTCGCGAGCGCCGACCTGCAGATCGGGCAGCTCAACGCCTACAGCAACAAGCTCATCTACCCGCAGGCCGGCTCGCCGCCGCCATACGGGCCGCTCGAGCTGGACGTGGCCACGGGACAGTCGCCGAGGTCGCTGCGCACCGACGTCGCCACCGATACGCGGGTGGTCGCTCTGCCGTCGGGGCACGGCGAGGCCATGGTGCTCGCGCAGTCGATGGAGCCCACGAAACGCACGCTCAACGAGCTGGCCGTTGTCCTCTTCCTCGTGGGCGGCGCCGGGATCGTGGTCGCCGCGGGGGCCGGCACGGCCGTCGCGCGCACCGGGCTGCGGCCGGTCGACCGGCTGACGTCGGCCGCCGAGCGCGTCGCCGCCACCGGCGACCTGCGGCCGATTCCCGTGAGCGGTGACGACGAGCTCGCCCGCCTCACGCAAAGCTTCAACACGATGCTCGGCACGGTCGCCGACTCCCAGGAACGGCAACGCCAGCTCGTCGCCGACGCCGGTCACGAGCTGCGCACCCCGCTGACTTCCTTGCGCACCAACCTGGAGCTGCTGCTCTCGGCCAGCCGGCCGGGCGCCCGCTCGCTGCCGGAGGAGGACCGCGCCGACATCGAGGCCGACATCCGCGGGCAGCTCGACGAGCTCACCCAGCTCATCGGCGACCTCGTGGAGCTCGCCCGCCAGGACGAGCCGCGTGAGCAGACCGAGCGCGTCGAGCTGGTCGACGTCGTCGAGCGCGCCCTCGACCGCGCCCGTCGCCGCGCCGGGGACATCGAGTTCGAAGTGGACCTGCAGCCGTGGGTCCTGACCGGGGACAACAGCTCGCTCGAACGGGCCGTGCTCAACCTGCTGGACAACGCCGTCAAGTTCTCGCCGTCCGGTTCGCGCGTGCGGGTGACGCTGCGGCCGCTCGGCGACGGCACGGCCGTGGTCGAGGTGGCCGACTCCGGCCCGGGCATCGCCGAGGAGGACCTGCCCAAGGTGTTCGACCGCTTCTACCGCTCCTCGGAAGCCCGTACGCTGCCGGGTTCCGGCCTCGGCCTGTCGATCGTGAAGCAGGCCGCCGAACGCCACGGCGGCGCGGTCTACGCCATGCACGCCCCGGAAGGTGGTGCGCTCCTCACGATCCGGCTGCCGGGCGCCCCCGGCTGACTCCTCGCCCGTCCGGGGGATGCCCCGGGTGGCACGTCCCGCACACCGCATGTTTGATCGTGTAGGATTTTGTGTGGTTGATGGTTCGTGCTTGAGGAGTGGCGGTGCTCGCACGTCAGCGACAGGCGGTGATCCTCGAGGAGGCACGCCGGACCGGTGCGGTCCGGGTCAGTGACCTCGTCGCGCGGCTCGGCGTGTCCGACATGACGGTGCGCCGCGACCTCGACGTGCTCGCCGGCCGCGGCCTGGTCGAGAAGGTCTACGGCGGCGCGACGTCGGTGGTCGGCAAGAGCACCGACGAGCCCGGCTTCGAGGCGAAGTCCGTGCGCCAGCGCGCGCAGAAGGAGGCCATCGCCGAGCTCGCCGCCGGCCTGGTGAAGCCCGGCACCGCGATCGGCCTGTCCGCCGGCACCACCACGTGGACGCTGGCCCGCGCGCTCGACCCCATTCCGGGGCTGACCATCGTCACCAACTCCATCCAGGTCGCCGACGTACTGCGCGCCTCCACGCAACCCGACCGCACGGTCGTGCTCACCGGCGGCGTGCGCACGCCGTCCGACGCGCTCGTCGGCCCGGTCGCCGTGCACAGCCTGCGCTCCCTGCACCTGGACCTCGTTTTCCTCGGCGTGCACGGCATGGCCGAAGGCGCCGGTTTCACCACCCCGAACCTCACCGAGAGCGAAACCGACCGCGCGCTCGTGGAGGCCGGCCGTCGGCTGGTGGTGCTCGCCGACCACACGAAGTGGGGCATCGTCGGCATCTCCACGATCGCCGACCTCGAAGAGGCCCACGTGGTGGTGACCGACGACGGACTTCCCGACTCGGCGAGGGAGACCCTCACCGAGCGGGTCGGAGAACTGATGATCGCCGAAACGGCGGAGAACCTCGAGGCAGAAGACGCGTGAAACGCACCTTGCGACACCTGGCGGACGGCCGGGAGATCATCTACTTCGACCACGACGGCGAGCACGAGCGCACCGCCGAGGACACCCGCGACCTCCCGCCGGTGGCCGCGGCGTCGGAGATCCGCCTCGACCCGCTGACCCGCGAGTGGGTGGCCATGGCCGCGCACCGGCAGACGCGCACGTACAAGCCGCCGGCCGACCTGTGCCCGCTCGACCCGACCACGCCGGGGCGCCCCACCGAGATTCCGGAACCGGACTACGACGTGGTCGTGTTCGAGAACCGGTTCCCCTCGTTCTCCCAGAACGCGCACGGCGATCCGTCCACTGTGGACGATCTTGGCCTCGTACCGACGGCGCCGGGCCGCGCGCGTTGCGAGGTCGTGTGCTTCTCCAGCGACCACGGCGGCTCGTTCTCCCAGCTGAGCCCCGAACGCGTGCGCCTGGTCGTGGACGCGTGGGCCGACCGCACACTCGCACTGGGTGAGACCCCGGGCGTCGAGCAGGTCTACCCGTTCGAAAACCGCGGCGAAGAGATCGGCGTGACGCTCTCGCACCCCCACGGCCAGATCTACGGCTACCCCTTCGTCACGCCCAAAACCGAGCGGATGCTCGACGTCGCGCGCGCGTACCGCGAAGAACACGGCCGCCCGGTGATGGGCGACGTGCTGGCAGCGGAGCAGAAATCCGGCGCGCGCGTGCTCGTGGAAGGCGAGCACTGGACGGCGTTCGTGCCCCCGGCCGCGCGCTGGCCCGTGCACATCCAGGTCGTGCCGCACCGCCAGGTGCCCGACATCCCCGCGCTCACCGACGCCGAGCGCGACGACTTCGCCCGCGTGTACCTCGACGTGCTGCGCCGCTGCGACGCGCTCTACGACCGCCCGTTGCCCTACATCGCCGCGTGGCACCAGGCACCCGTGCGGCGCGACCGCGACCTGGCGTGGCTGCACCTCGAGCTGTTCTCCGTGTTGCGGGCCAAGGACAAGCTCAAGTACCTCGCGGGGTCCGAGTCCGGCATGGCCGTGTGGATCAACGACGCGACGCCCGAGCAGATCGCGGAGCGCCTTCGCGCAGCGGGCTGAGTTACCGGGCGCGGCATACTCATCTCCGAAACACAGGTTCGGCTCAGGAACCTCTCAGGCCCGGCCGCTTAGGTGAGGATATGACCGAGAACGACCCCCACGCGCACGACTCCGCGGCGGGTCGCCAGAACCCGGGTGCCCAGCCGGGCACCGAGGGTCAGGCGGCCTGGAGTCAGCCCACCGCCCCCGGCGCGTCACCCGCGCCCGCGCCCGCCTCCGGCGAGCAGCCCACCTACGGCGAGCAGGCGCAGCAGAACCCCGGGTACGCCACGGCGAACCCGTGGTCCGCGCAGGGCGCGCAGACCGGTCCGATGGGCTACAACAACCCGTACCCGCCCACCGGCGGCACGACGCAGCAGCAGTACGCCGCCCCGGGCACGTACAGCGTTCCCCCGGCTCCCGCGCCCAAGAAGTCCGGCCCGGGCAAGCTGCTGGCGGGCGTCGCCGCGATCGCGCTCGTCATCGGCGGCGTCGCGGGCGGCACCGTCGGCTACCTCACGGGCGGCTCGTCCGGCCCGTCGGTCAACGCCCTCGACCAGCCGAAGCCCGCGCAGCAGACGGGCAACGCGCCGTCCGGCTCCATCGAATCCGTGGCGCAGAAGCTGTCGCCGAGCGTCGTCGAGCTGCAGGTCTCCGGCCGCACGGCCGCGGGCGAGGGTTCCGGGTTCGTGCTCAGCACCGACGGCTACATCCTCACCAACAACCACGTGGTCGAGGTCGCCGCCAACGGCGGCCAGATCCAGGCCGTGTTCCAGGACGGCAAGAAGGCCGCCGCGAGCGTCGTCGGCCGCGACCCGACGACCGACATCGCGGTGGTGAAGGTCAGCGGCGTGAGCGGCCTGAAGCCGGTCGAGCTCGGCCGGTCCGACGACCTGCGCGTCGGTCAGCCGGTGGTCGCCATCGGCTCGCCGTTCGAGCTCAGCGGCACGGTCACCTCCGGCATCGTCAGCTCCCTGCACCGGCCGGTGCAGGCCGGCGGCGACGAGACCGACCAGACCACGGTCATGGACGCCATCCAGACCGACGCCGCGATCAACCCCGGCAACTCCGGTGGCCCGCTCGCGAACATGAACGGCCAGGTCATCGGCATCAACTCGGCCATCTACAGCCCCAACAACGGGCAGGGTGGCCAGGGCGGTGCGTCGCAGGGCGGCAACGTCGGCATCGGTTTCGCCATCCCGATCGACCAGGCGCGCCGCACGGCCAACGACATCATCAACACCGGCCACGCCACGCAGACGTTCATCGGCGCCAAGGTCACCGACGCTCCGCAGGGCGGCGCACAGCTTGGCGACATCACGCCTGGCAGCCCCGCCGAGAAGGCCGGCCTGAAGTCGGGCGACATCGTCACGAAGATCGACGACCGCGCCATCGACAGCGCAGACACGCTCGTCGCGGCCATCCGCACCCGCGCCCCCGACGAGAAGGCGACGTTCACCCTCTCCGGCGGCCGCACCGTGCAGGTGACCCTGGGCGGCCAGCCCGTGCCGGCGAACTGATCGCTCGGCCGCGGACGCGGCCGAGACCAACCACGGCCTGACCCCCTGGGCAGGGGCCGGACCCTTGAAGGCCACGCGCGACCGGGCACTTGATGCCGGTCGCGCGTGGCCGTTTGCGTTGCCGACGCATTCGACAGCCTCGGCCTCCGGTGGTGGCCTCGCGACGGTTGACGGTTACTGCCAGGACCAGTTCGCGGCGGAACTCCCCGAGCTGATTCCCCGGTCGTCGCAGGCAGATGCGCTCGGCAGCTCGAAAACCGTTGGCCACACGCTCGTCGGTCACTGTGAGCGGCATGGCGGCACCCGGCTCACAGCGCTTCGGGCGCGGCCGGCTGCGTTGTCCGGAAGATTCCTTCGTGATTCCCGGGACTGTGACCAGGAACTTTTGCCCAGTAAGGAAAATTCGTGGGGAATCGATGTTTAGCCCGTGCAACCTGTGGGCACCTCACCCCCCGCACGGAGACCTCTCCGTACCGAGTCGGAGGCGGTACGGAGAGGTCTCCGGCGTCTTCCCGGCCTACTGCGCGGCAACGCCCTTCGCCGCGGGACGGCGCGGTTTCCGCTGCGCCAGCACGGTGCGGGCCACCCCGGTCAGGATCACGACGGCCCATACCACCGCCAGCGTCAGCAGCAGCCCCGCCCACGTGTTGCCGTCGTGCAGGCCCGGCTTGGGGATGACGCCGTAGGTGCGCCACAGCAACGGGAACGCGATGAACCCGAGCACGGCTGTCAGCACCGCCCCCACCTGCACGGGCGCCCGCCACGCCGCCGGCAGCACCCGCGCGAGCAGCAGGCCCAGCACACCCGCCACCGGCGCGAACACGGCGTCGTTGACGATCGGGCCGCCGCCGATCCACAGCACGGTCTTGAAGCTCTCCGGCCACACGGGCGCCGCGTAGTCGACGAACAGCGACGCGCCGAAGCCGAGCGCCGCCAGGCCTGCCAGCGCGAGCAGGATCCGGATGATTTTCACAGCACCTCCAGCTTTTCGACCCACTTCGTCTGGAGCACACCCGGACGGCTCGGCGCGATCACGCGGCACGGGTAGCCGTGGTCGACGTCGAGCACCTCGCCGTTGAGCTCCAGCGCCAGCAGGGTCAGGTCGTCGGCCGTGTGCTCGCCCGGGAGCGTGCTGGCGCCGTACAGGCCGGTCTTGTCGAGCGACGACACGCGCACCTGGGCACCCGGCTCGGCGCCGACCGCGCGCAACAGCGTGGGGAACGAGATCCCGCGCCAGCTCGCCATCTGGCTCCAGCCCTCGACGCACGCGATCGGCAGGTCGGCGCTCACCTGCGGCAGCACCCGCAAGTCGGCCAGCGTGAACTGCTTCGTCCCGCCCCGCGTCACCACCGACAGCCGCCAGTTCGGGTCGACCGCCGTCCGCGTCACGCGCGCCGCGACGGCGGTGCGGTTCACCGGCAGCTTCTGCAGGCCCTTGTCGGTCTTCCACGAGAGCCCGGAGACGTCCTTCAGCCACGGCACGGTCGCGCCCGCCGTGGACAGCACCGCCACGCCCGTCGCGATCCACGTCGTCCGCAGGAAACCGCGTCTGGTGAACCCGTACACCGGCTTCTTCTCGGCCTTCTTGGCCGGCTGTTCCTCCGGCTGAGCCGCAGACTTCGTGTCGGGCTGTTCTTCCGGCACCGTCTCGCGGGTCAGCGCCCGCCGCACGATCGGCAGCTTCACCGCTACGTGCACCACCACCGACCCGATCGCCACCCACGCCACCGCGTAGTGCACTTCCGGGAAGTAGAAGTTCCACGGGTAGTTCTGCGCGACGTTCAGCAACCCCGAGCTCAGTTCGAAGAACGCCGACCCCGACAGCACCAGGATCGACACCCGCTCCAGCGCGTGTGGCAACGACTTCACCAACGGCCGCTCGAACAGCTTCGGGAAGACGCTCCACAGCTTCGCCAGCAGCAACGGGATCGCCGCGATACCCGAGATCACGTGCGCGCCCTGCGTCAGCCGGTACAGCCACACTGGACGGCTGGGCCAGAAGAACCACTCCGGCGGGTGCTGGATCAGGTGGCTGAGCAGGCCCGTGACGAAGCAGATGAGGAACGCCAGCCCCAGCAGCGAGCCGATCCGCGCCGTCACGCGCTCGCCGTGCGCCCCGCCCTTGAACTGCTCCTCACGCGGAATCGGCAGCTTCTCGATCCGCTCGTCCACGCGCGCTTTCGCTTGCTCCGCCCGCACTTTCGCGCGCGCGGCACCCGCCCGCGCCTGCGCGGCCCGCTCGCCGAACCGCACCTGCGCCCCGGTCACGTGCTCGTCGAAGCGCTTCCACGCCGCGACGAGCCGGTGTTCCTGCGGCGCCGAAGGCTCTTCTTCGGCGTGCTCTTCGGTGTCCACGGAGCTCTCGGCCCAGTCGCCGTCCGGCGGCGTGTCCTCGGTGGGCTTCTCGTCGGTCATGCCTGCTCCAGCCTTGCGAACCAGCGGTGGCCCCGGCTCGTGGTCCAGTCCACGCGGAACCCCACGCGCATGGCCACTTCCGCGATCGCGTCGGCCCCGACCCACGCCCAGCCGAACCACGGACCCGACGAACCCGGCAGCAGCCGCACCGCCTCCCGCCGCACGCCCCGGCCCGGTGGCTCCAGCTCCACCAGCACGTCTCCGTCCGGCGCGATCAGCTCCCGCATCCGGTCCAGCAGCACGAGCGGGTCGCCCCCGATGCCGATGTTCCCGTCGGCCAGCAACGCGTGGTGCCAGCGCCCCTCGCCGGGCAGCGGCTGGAAGACGTCGCGCCGCAGCGCCACCGCGCCCCGCTCCTGCGTCAGCCGCACGGCCGTGGGCGAGGTGTCCACTCCCAGCGCCACCACGCCGCGCTTCGCCAGCGCCGCCGTGAGCCGGCCCGGGCCGCAGCCGATGTCGAGCGTCGGGCCGTCGCACGCGTCGAGCAGTACGGTGTCGCCCAGGTCGCAGCCCTCGGTCCAGCGGTCGACGGGCAGGTCGACCCGGTCGCCGTTGGCGAGCTCCAGCCAGCAGCGCTGCCCCAGCAGCCCGCGGTCGAACTCCGTGCCGGTACTCAGTTTTCTCACGCCACTTCCCGTCCTTCGACCGCGCGCACGGCCGCCGCGAACCGCCCGCGTGGCGCCTCCGCGGCCACGCGCACGGCGTCACCCATCGTGTCCACATCAGACAGTTCCGGCAGTGGTCCAGGCGACAGGCCGACCCCAGCCAGCGCCCGAATCGTGCGAACGCCCGTGTCCTCTTGCGACATCGGCACGCCCGCCAGCACCTGCGCGTGGTGCGGGTCCCTGAGCCCGAGCCCCCACCAGCCGCCGTCTTCGGCCGGCCCCAGCACCGCGTCGTGCACGCCGTGCAGCACGGGCTCGATCGACGCGCCCAGCAGCTGCGGCGTCACCTGCGGCGTGTCCATGCCGATCTGCAGCACCGGCAGCCCGGCGTGCACCGACGCCGTGTCGGCGTGCGCGTTGGCCAGCCGCGCCCCGAAGTCCCAGCCCCGCTGGGCGATCACCGTCGCCCGCCGCAGCGACCGGCCGATCTCGCTCCCGCGCGCGGCCGAGCCGAGGTCGCCGGTCATCGCGACCACGGGCAGCGCACCCGGCGTCGCGCACACGGCGTCGAGCGTGTCCAGCAATGCCGCCGCGGCGATCTCCGCGGCCTGGCGCGCCGTCGCGGGCGGGCACAGGCGGGTTTTCGCGAATCCGGGCACTGGCGCCTTCGCGACCACGAGCACGCAGAACCGGGAACTCATCGGGCCAGCACCCGCCCGAAGTCGCGGACCGCGCGCAGCGTGCCCCGCACCGACCCGGACACCTTCGACTTCGTGCCCTTCGCGCGCTCCCCGTAGGCCACGTCGAACTCCCGCACCCGCCAGCCCGCCCGCTGCGCACGGATCAGCAGCTCCAGCGGATAACCGAACGCGCGATCGGTGACGCCCAGCCTCAGCAACGCGTCCCGCCGTGCTGCGCGCAGCGGCGCGATGTCCCGCACCGGCAGCCCGCGGCTTCGCAGCATCAGTGAAAGCACGGCGTTGCCCGCCCGCGCGTGCCACGGCCACACACCCGCGTGCGTCGGCACCCGGCGCCCCACGGCGAGGTCTGCGCCGCCCTCCACCGCGGCCACTAGGCGCGGCAGGTCACCGAGGTCGAGGGAACCGTCGGCGTCGGCGAAACACACGATGTCCGCCGTCGCGGCCTCGAGCCCCGCGTGCACGGCCGCGCCGTACCCGCGGCGGGGCTCGTCCACCACCTTCGCGCCGAGCGCGGCCGCCACGTCGGGCGAGCCGTCGGACGAACCGTTGTCCACCACGATCGCGCGGAATCCGGCCGGCAGCGCGGCCAGCACACCGGGCAGCGCCCCCGCCTCGTCGAGGCACGGGAGCACGACGTCTACCTGAAGATCGCTCACAGGCGTACGGTAGGTCCGTAAAGGACGGTCGAGAACCCTTGTGGTGCTTACCGAATCATGACGCGTACCCAGTTCTTACCGAGTTCTCACGGCTGCGTCTTTCAGGCCCGCGCGAGACCTCGGCCGGGGTTATCGTGCGGTCGATGAGCGAGTCGACTTCGGCTGCCCGGCTCGCCGAGCCGCCCGCGCCACCACCCGAGCCCCGCCGCGCCGGCACGCGCGGCGACGTGATCGCGGTCGGCGCCGCCCTCGCACTGGTCGTCGCCGCGGCCGCAGTCGGGCTCTACTACAACCGGCCGGACTCCGGCGTGGTGATCTATGCGCCCACCGCGCCGATCTTCGCCCACTGGCTGCCCCACGTGGGCCCGGGCTCGGTGTTCGCCGTGCTGGTCGCGGCCGCCGTGGTCCTGTGGAGCCCCGCGGTCGCGGCCCGGCTGTCCTGGCGACGCGCCCTCGCCGCCGGGTACGCGACGTCACTCGCCTGGATCTTCTCCCTAGCCATGATCGACGGCTGGTCGCGCGGCTTCACCGGCCGCCTGACCACCCCGCAGGAGTACCTCCACGAGGTGCCCGGCATCACGGACATCCCGCGTTTCCTGCGCGAGTTCAGCTCCCGCATCCTCGATTTCCAGCCGAAATCGTGGACCACGCACGTCTCCGGCCACCCACCGGGCGCGACCCTGGTGTTCGTCTGGCTCGACCACCTGGGCCTGCGCGGCGGCGCCTGGGCCGCCGCCGCCGTGATCCTGGTCGCCGCCCTCGTGGCCGTCGCCGTGCCGGCTACGGTCGCCCTGCTCGGCCGCCAGAGCGCGGCCCGTGCCGTGCTCCCGTTCGCCGTGCTCTCCCCGGGTGCGGTGTGGCTGGGTGTCTCCGCCGACGGCCTCTTCGCCGGTGTCACGGCCACCGGCATCGCCCTGCTCGCCCTGGCCGCCGCCGGCTTCATGCACGGGCGCCGCTACGCCGTGCCCACCGCGCTGGCGTCGGGCGTGCTCCTCGGCTTCGGCGCCTTCCTTTCCTACGGCCTCGTGCTGCTCGGCCTCGTTGCGCTCGCTGTCGCCGTGCTGGGCCGCCAGTGGCGCGCCGCCGCCCTCGCCGTGGTCGGTGCGCTGGCCGTGGTGGCCGCCTTCGCGCTGGCCGGCTTCTGGTGGCTCGATGGTTACCACCTCGTCGTCGAGCGCTACTACCAGGGCATCGCCATGCTTCGGCCATACTCGTACTGGGTGTGGGCCGACCTGGCCGCCGTCGCCGTCGCTGCCGGCCCGGCGGTGGTCGCCGCCGCTCGCCGCGGGGTCACCGGGGCGTTCCTGCCCGAGTCGCGCCGCGGCCTGCTGCGCGACCCGGTGCTGCTGCTCGGCATCGCCGCCGTGGTCACGATCGTGTTCGCCGACGTGTCCGGCCTGTCGAAGGCGGAGGTGGAACGCATCTGGCTACCGTTCGGCGCGTGGCTGCTGCCGATGACGGCCCTGCTGCCCGCACCCGGCCGCCGCTGGTGGCTGGCCGGGCAGGCGGTGACCGCGCTGGCGGTCAACCATCTTCTTCTGACGAGCTGGTGAGGTGAGGCATGGAGGACCAGGCCGGGCGCGTGCTCGTGGTCGACGACGACGAGACGGTGCGCGACGTCGTCCGCCGCTACCTCGAGGTCGCCGGCTTCACGGTCGACGTCGCGGGTGACGGCGCCGCGGGCCTCGCGCTGTTCGCCGAACGCGACCCCGACCTCGTGGTGCTCGACGTGATGATGCCCGGCATCAACGGCCTCGAGGTGTGCCGCCGCCTGCGCCAGGTGAGTCACGTGCCCATCGTGATGCTCACCGCCCTCGGCGAGGAGGAAAACCGCATCGCCGGCCTCCAGCTGGGCGCCGACGACTACGTCACCAAACCCTTCAGCCCCAAGGAGCTGGCGCTGCGCGTGGCCTCGGTGCTGCGCCGAGCCCGCATGCCGCGCGCTACGCCGCCGGCACCCGAGCTCGTCGACGGCGACCTGCGCCTGCAGATGACCGCCCGCCAGGCCACTCTCGGCGGCGCCGAACTGCCGCTGACCACACGCGAGTTCGACCTGCTCGCGTTCTTCCTGGGCCACCCGGGCGTGGCCTTCTCCCGCGCCGACCTGCTCGAGAAGGTGTGGGGCTGGGACTTCGGCGACCAGTCCACGGTGACCGTCCACGTGCGACGGCTGCGCGAAAAGATCGAACGCGACCCGGCCAAGCCGACGCGGGTCGCCACCGTCTGGGGCGTCGGCTACCGCTACGACCGGGAGCAGTCATGATCAACACCGGTGAATCCGCCCTGGACATGCTCAGCCACGTCCTGCACATCCTGCCGTTCGCGCTGCTGTTCGCGCTTCCGGTGGCCGCGGTGGGCGGGCTGGTGCTCTACAAGCTGCGCCACCGCTCGCTGGCCACCACGATGACAGTCCTGGTGCTCATCCCTGTGATCGCCCTGCTCGTCGGCGTCATCGGCATCAGCGGCTTCATGTTCACCGAAGCCCTGATGACGGAGCTGCTGGTCTGCCTGCTCGTCGCCTTGGTGACGGTGCCGGCCGCGATCGTGCTCGGCCGTGTCATCGCGCG
Organism: Amycolatopsis sp. 2-15; assembly: GCF_030285625.1. Lineage (NCBI taxonomy): Bacteria > Bacillati > Actinomycetota > Actinomycetes > Pseudonocardiales > Pseudonocardiaceae > Amycolatopsis > Amycolatopsis carbonis. Next base: position 2,760,929 of record NZ_CP127294.1, on the reverse strand, counting down.
CCGCAGCGTGTGGGAACGCGAAGCGCGTGAACGCGAACGCGCCGCCGAGGCGTCCCGCCGCGAGCTCGTCGCCTGGATCAGCCACGACCTGCGCAGCCCGCTCGCCGGCATCCAGGCCATGGCCGAGGCGCTGGCCGACGGCGTGGTTTCCGAGCGCGCGGAGGTCGCCGACTACGCGCAGCGCATCAGCGGTGAGACCACGCGGCTCTCGGGCATGGTGGGCGACCTGTTCGAACTCTCCCGCATCACCGCCGGAGCGCTGGAACTCACCATGTCCGCCGTGCCGCTTCGCGACGTCGTGAGCGATGCGGTCGCCGCGCAGTCACCCGTGGCCGAGCGCAAACGCGTGCGCGTACTGGAGAACGCCGAGGCGTGGCCGGTCGTGTCCGGCAGCGACCCGGAGCTCGCCCGGATCGTGCGCAACCTCGTCTCCAACGCCATCCGCCACACCCCGCCCGACGGCACGGTCGCCGTACAGCTCGGCATCGACGGCGACCAGGCCATCCTCGCCGTCGACGACTCCTGCGGCGGCATCCCGGACGACGAGATCGGCCGCGTCTTCGAGGTCGCCTTCCGCGGCACCCAGGCCCGCACCCCCGACCGCAGCGGCACGACCTCCGGCGGTGGCCTCGGCCTGGCGATCGCCAAAGGCCTCGTGGAAGCCCACCGCGGTCACATCGGCGTGCACAACCACGGCCCCGGCTGCCGGTTCGAGGTCCGGTTGCCGCTGGCCAAGGTTGCCGCCACCATCTGACCGACCGGCCACAGTGGACGGACGCGGTCAGCCGACGGTGACGGCCTCCACCGGCTCCGCCACCCGGTCCGCGGTCACGCGGAAGAACTGCATCCCCGGGAAGTGCGCGGGCGCGACGATCGTGTCGGTTCCCGCGACCTGCCGCAGCCACTGCTGGCGCGTCAGCAGCGCGAGCGACGGATCGCTGTCGCTGATGAACCGGATGTTCGAGTCGACCAGCTGCGCCGGCGTGTGCAGCACGTCGCCGAGCAACACGACGCGACGGTCGTCCGCGGTGATGTCCACGACGTAGTGGCCCGGCGTGTGCCCGGGCGCGTGCCGCGCGGTGACACCCGGCGCGATCTCCACGGCCCCGTTCAGCGCACGCAGGTGTCCGTGGCCGCGCACGGTTTCCAGCCCGATCCGCGTCCAGTCGTGACGTCCGACCGGCTCCACGAGCTCGGCCCAGTCCTGCGTGCCGTAGTGCACCGTGGCGTTCGGGAAATACGGCTTCCCCTGCGGCGCCAGCCAGCCGACGTGGTCGGAATGCAGGTGCGTCAACAGAACCGTGTCGATGTCGGCCGGGGAGCACCCGGCCTCGGCGAGCGCGACGGGCAGGCCGCCGCCCGCGCCCATGTCGCCGTCGTCGGGCCGCAGGCCCTCCGGGAACTCGATCTCGCGCGGGCCGAGCCCCGCGTCGACGAGGATCGTCCGGGCGTTGCCGCGCACGAGGAACGCACCCGTGGGCACGTGGACGGTGCCGTCTTCCGCGAACGCGCCGGGAAATCTTCCCGCGTCGAGTCCCGGGAAGAACGGCGCCGGCAGCCGGATCCGACCGTCGGCCAGCGCATGGATCTCGATGTTCCCCACCTCGATGGACCGCATGCACACGACCAAGATCACGGTGGCAGGAAATAATTCCGGGAAGTGACCTTCGTCTCAAGTGAGGTCTCAGACGCTGACGGGCGCGCGCAACTCCGCCGTGGCGAACGAGGTGATGCCGTCCTCGAACGTGGTTTCCGCCGTGAACCCCAGAAATTTCCTGGCCAGTGCGGGATCGGCGACCACGTGCCGGACGTCCGCGGGGCGCGCGCCGCCGACGATCCGCGGCTCCGGCCCGCCGTACGCACGCGCCAGCTCCCGCGCGAGGTCGCCCACCGTGTGCGGATCACCCGAGCAGACGTTGAGTGGCGTGATGTCCCCGCTCGGCCCGTCGGCGTGCAGCGCCAAGGCGTTGATGCGGGCGACATCGTGGACGTGGACGAAATCCCGTTGCTGTCGCCCGTCCTCCAGTACGGTCGGCGCCTCACCGCGCTCGAGCGACGAACGGAACAACGACGCCACCCCGGCATACGGCGTGTTCTGCGGCATCCGCGGGCCGTACACGTTGTGGTAGCGCAACGCCCACACCGTGCCGCCGGTCTGCCGCGCCCACGCGCCGGCGAGGTGCTCCTGCGCCAGTTTCGTTGCTGCGTAAGTACTTCTGGGCAGAAGTGGTGCACCTTCGGGCACAAGTTGCCAGTGCAGCTCCCCGCCGCAGTCGCCGCACGTGGGCTCGAACCGGCCGGCGTCCACATCGGACTGCCGCCGCGGTGAGGGCGGCACGATCCCGTGGCGCGGGCACGAGTAGCGGCCCTCGCCGTAGACCACCATCGATGACGCCAGCACGAGCTTGCGGACGCCGGCGGCGTGCATCCCGGCCAGCAGCACCGCCGTGCCGTAGTCGTTGTTCAGGGCGTACGACGGCGCATCCGACGGATCGACCCCGTGTCCGACGACGGCGGCCTGGTGACACACCGCGTCGATGCCCTGGAGCAGCTCGGCGACCTCGTCCGGGTCCGTGACGTCGCCGCGCACGAACCGGTGGCGGCCCGTGTAGGCCGGCGGCGTGGCCGTGCCGTGGGCGGTGGGCAGGAGGGTGTCCAGCACCACGACCTCGTCGCCCGCGTCGGCCAATCGGTCCGCGACGTGGGACCCGATGAACCCGGCTCCGCCGGTGATCAGTACTCGCACCCTGCCGACGCTAGGGCGCGCGGACCGGACCACGCCCGCCCCAACCGGACCACGTCACCGAATCGTCAGGAATCACCCGCCCACGGCGGCGGGCGGGTGCCGTCACCGGATACGGTGTCGGCATGGAACGGAGCGCACAGCGGCTGGGCCGGGCACTCGTGGTGATCGTGGACGACCGGGTCGCCCACGGGGAGCACGAGGACACCACCGGACCGCTCGTCAACGAGCTGCTCGAAGAGGCCGGTTTCATCGTCGACGGAGTCGTGGTGGTCGAGGCCGAGACCGCCGGCATCCGCAACGCGCTCAACACCGCGGTGATCGGCGGTGCCGACCTCGTGATCACCGTCGGCGGCACCGGTGTGTCGCCGCGTGACCGCACGCCCGACGCCACGGCCGGCGTGCTCGACCGGCCGATCCCGGGCATCGGCGAGGCGCTGCGCGCGTCGGGCCTCGCCGCGGGCGCGGTCGACGCCGGCATCTCCCGGGGCCTGGCCGGCGTCTCGGGCAGCACGCTGGTGGTCAACCTCGCCGGCTCGCGCGCCGCGGTGCGCGACGGCATGGCCACCCTGTCGTCGCTCGTGCCGCACGTGATCGACGAACTCTCCGGCCTCGACGAGGTCTGAACCCCGGCCGCCGCGCCTGGCCCGCCACCACGAGGGCCAGGCGATTCGCGTCTCTCTGCAGTTGTCAAACAGCGGGTGGGACGATGGGGTCATGCCACGTGAAGAACCCCGCCCCTCCGACACCGCGGCCGAGCGCCGCCGGGTCGACGAGATCTTCGGTGACGTGCTGCCCGAGACCACCTCGGACGAGCGAGGTCTGAGCGGGGACACTCCGGACTCCTGGTACCTGGAGAACCGGCCACCGCACCACGACCGCTGACCCTCAGACGTCCGACTTGGTGACCTGCTCACGCAGCAGGTCACGGATCTCCTTGAGCAGCTCGACGTCGGTGGGCTCCGACGGACCCGGCTCCTGACCGCGCTTGCGGCGCTCCTGCAGGTGCTTCACCGGCAGCACGAACAGGAAGTACACGATCGCGGCCACGATCACGAAGTTGATCGCCGCGTTGATCACGGAGCCGAAGTCCAGGAACGTCCCCTTGTTCTCGGCGAAAATGTAGAAGCCGAGGCCCTGCGCGGCGTCGCTGCCGCCGATCGCGTTGATCAGCGGCTTGATCAGGCCGGTGGTGAACGCCGTGACGATCGCGGTGAACGCGGCGCCGATCACGACCGCGACCGCGAGCTCCACGACGTTGCCGCGCATCAGGAAGTCTTTGAAGCCCTTCAGCATGTGCCACTCCTCGAGAGGTTCAGACGGGGGTGCCGTCGCCCATCGGAACGGGGACGGGTTAGCGGAGAGTAACCGTAACCGGTCGTTCCAGCGACGTCGCAGCGACCTCGGTGGCAACGTTCACGGGCAGCGCGAGGAGCACCAACGGGCCTTTGTCGGGCGCGATCACCCCCTGACCCCCGCCGTCGGGTCGGTGGACGGTGACCACCGTGGCGTCCTTCACCAGCTCAGCGGCGGTGTGCGTGGCATCCGGAGCCGCCACGACGCCGACGTGCTGACCCGGCCGCAGCAGCTCCGCGACGCCCGCGTCGGCGAGCCGGACGGCGACCGTGACCGTGCCGGATTCTCCCGTGGCAGGGAGAGTCGTTCCCAGCAGGCGGACGTCAGTCAGTGGCTCACCCGCTCGGGCGGCACCGGACAGCAGCCGGCCCACGGCCGCGCCGACGTCGCCGAGCGCGCCGGCCGGCCGGACGTCGTCGGGAAGGTCGGCCAGGCGGAGATCGGCGGCACGCAGCACGGAGCCCGCGGGCAGATCCCGCGCGGCCACCACGGTGGCTGTGGAAGGTGCACCACGCGCCGAGGCGGGGTGCAGAAGGACGAGCAAGCCGGCCAGCAGCAGAGCCGCGGCCAGGAACCGGCGAAGCAGCCGGGCGCGCCTGCCGCGCAGCACGTGCAGATCGGTCAGGCGGCTGAGCAGGGTGTCCACGGTCGTCCCCTCGTCGGTTCCCGTGCGGCGCGATGCCGCACGAAACCGACGTTAGGGACGGTGGTGACCAGCGGGAAGAGGAACTTCCGCGACCTGTGGACAACTACCCCCTTGTGGACAACTGGGGGTCAGGAAGCGGTCGAAGCCGTTTTCGTCGTGGTGGAGGAGGACGATGAAGAGTCCGACTTCGACTCGCTCTTCGTCTCCGTCTTGGTCTCGGACTTCGCCGGCGTGGCGGCTGTGGTCGAGGACTTCGACGCGTCGCGTGAGTCGGTGCGGTAGAACCCGCTGCCCTTGAAGACCACGCCGACCGAGCTGAAGACCTTGCGCAGCGGACCGGAGCACTGGGGGCAGACGGTCAGGCTGGCGTCGGAAAAGGACTGCACCGCCTCGAAGCGGTGGTCACATTCCTTGCAGGCGTACTGGTACGTGGGCACTGGAGCTCCTTCATGCAACTGGCACTCGTGAGACAAGAGTGCCAACCCAATTGTGCTGGACAGCATTCCCCGTGCGCAATTCCCCCTGGCTCACATCACTGCGGGAGACGGCAACCGGACCAGACCGGCGGGGGTCAATGCCCCGCTCATCGGGACGTCGTGGGCCTCACCTGGGAGCGAATCCACCAGCTCCTCGGCCCGGACCACCGCGAACCGGTCCGCACGGCCCGAAGTGAGCGAACGGTCATAGTGACCAGCGCCACGTCCGAGCCGCACCCCGCGGCGGTCCACGGCGAGCGCGGGCACGAGCACCACGTCGGCCTCCGACACGGCGTCGACCCCCAACCTCGGCCCCGAGGGCTCGAGGATGCCGCGCAGCCGGCCGGGCACGAGCGTCGACTCGTCGGTGTAGACGGCCCAATCCAACGGCCCGACGACGTCCGGGATCACCGGCAGCAACACGCGCGAACCGGCCTTGACCAGGGCGTTGAGCAGCGAAACGGACCCGGGCTCGGTGTCGAACGGCACGTACGCGCACACGGTCTCCGCCGCCACCGACACGGCCGCCGAAGCCAGCGCCTCGGCCTCCGCCGCGTGCTCCGCAGGGCTTACTGAGGCGCGCGCCTGAAGAACTCGTGCACGCCACTCCGCCTTGCTCAGGTGCTCATTGCCCGGTACCCGCATGCGACCACGTTAGGCTTTGCGCCCATGACGGGCGCCTCAACCTCCCAGACGTTCAGAACAGCCATCGTGCCTGCGGCCGGACTCGGGACCCGGTTCCTGCCGACCACCAAGGCGGTGCCGAAAGAGCTGCTGCCCGTGGTCGACACACCGGGGATCGAACTCGTCGCGAGCGAAGCCGCCGCCGCGGGGGCGAAACGCCTGGTGATCGTGACCTCGCCCGGCAAGGATGCCGTGGTCAAGTACTTCGAGGCCCAGCCCGAGCTGGAGAAAACGCTCGAGGCCAAGGGCAAGACCGAGCTGCTCGAGAAGGTGCGCCGCGGGCCGGGGCTGCTCGAGGTCGAGGTCGCCATCCAGGAGCAGGCCCTGGGGCTGGGCCACGCCGTCGCGCAGGCCGAGCCGAACCTGACCGACGAGGACGAAGCCGTCGCCGTGCTGCTGCCCGACGATCTCGTGCTGCCCACTGGCGTGCTCGACCGCATGTCGGCCGTGCGCGCTCAGCACGGCGGCAGCGTGCTCTGCGCGTTCGACATCCCCAAGGAGCAGATCTCGCCCTACGGCGTGTTCGACGTCTCCGACACCGACGACCCGGACGTGAAGCAGGTTCACGGCATGGTCGAGAAGCCGCGGCCGGAAGACGCGCCGTCGACCTACGCGGCGGCCGGGCGTTACCTGCTCGACCGGGCGATCTTCGACGCGCTGCGCCGGATCGAGCCGGGCTCCGGCGGCGAGCTCCAGCTGACCGACGCCGTGGCGCTGCTGATCAAGGAAGGCCACCCCGTTCACGTGGTCGTGCACCGCGGCGGACGACACGACCTGGGGAATCCGGGTGGTTTCCTGCGCGCCGCCGTCGATTTCGCGCTTGAAACGCCCGAATACGGGCCATCGTTACGGACGTGGCTGACCGAACGGATCGGGACCGAACGCCCATGACGGACTCTCTCGACGCTGCCCCGGCCGAAGAGGCCCCCGAACCCGCGGAGGCGGAGCTGCGCTCTGTCGACGCGCAGATCGCGCTGACGCTGGACGCCGCCGTCCGGCCGCGGCCGGTCCGCGTGGCGATTTCCGAGGCGCAGGGCCTGCTGTGCGCGGAGGAGGTGGTCGCCGAGCACGCCCTGCCCGGCTTCGACCAGGCCGCCGTGGACGGTTACGCGGTGCGCAGCGTCGACGTCCGCGCCGCCGGCGAGGAACCGGTGCAGCTGCCGGTGGTCGGCGAGATCCAGGCCGGCTCCCGCCAGCCGCGGCGGCTGCAGCCCGGGCAGGCGGTGCGCGTGGACACCGGCGCGCCGCTGCCGACGCTCGCCGACGCCGTCGTGCCCACCGCGTACACCGACGGGCACCAGGCCAAGCTCACCGTGCACAAGTCTGTGCCTTCGGCTGCGTACGTGCGCCGTGCGGGCGAAGACGTGCAGATCGGCGACGTCGCCGTGCGCAAGGGTGACACCATCGGGTCCGCGCAGGTCGGCCTGCTCGCCGCCGTCGGGCGCGCGAAGGTGCTGGTCTACCCGCGTCCGCGCGTGTCGATCGTGTCCGTGGGCGACGAGCTCGTGGACGTCGACCGCACGCCGTCTGTTGGACAGGTCTACGACGTCAACTCCTACGCGCTGGCCGCGGCCGCGCGTGACGCCGGAGCCGAGGTGAGCCGCGTCGGCATCGTGCCGAGCGACCCGAAGCGGCTGCGCGAGATCGTCGAGGGCCGGCTGCTGATGTCGGAGATCGTGGTGGTCGCGGGCGGTGCCGGCGGCGCTTCCGGCGACGAGGTGCACGCCGCGTTGTCCGATCTCGGCCACATCGACATGACGCGCGTGGGGATGCACCCGGGCTCGGTGCAGGGCTTCGGGCGGCTCGGCCCGGACTCCGTGCCGACGTTCCTCATCCCCGGCAACCCGATGAGCGCCCTGGTGGTGTTCGAGGTCCTGGTCCGGCCGCTGATCCGCGCCGCGCGCGGCACACGCAACCCGCACCGGCGCATCGTCGGCGCGCGGCTGCTGTCGCCCATCACGTCGACGAAGGGCCGGCGCGGCTACCTGCGCGGCCAGCTGCTGCGCGACGAGGCCAACGGCGAGTACCTCGTGCAGCCGCTCGGCACGTCGGGTGCGCACCTGCTGGCGTCGCTGGCGGAGGCGAACTGCCTGATCACCGTGGACGAGGACCTCACCGAGGTGGCCGCGGGCGAGCAGGTGAAGGTCACGTTCCTCGCGCAGCGGGCCTAGTGGGCTCGTACTCGTACCCGGTCGAAAGCCGCCACCCGGGCTGGCCCGCGAAGCTGGGCGGACTGCGCGTGGCGGCCGGGGTCGTCAGCGTGCGGCCGGTGCGGCTGCGCGACGCCGGCGAGTGGAGCCGCATCCGCCTGCGCGACCGCGACCACCTCGAGCAGTGGGAGCCGACGGGGATCGGTCCGTGGCCCGACCGCAACGCGTTCTGGTCGTGGCCCTCGCAGTGGGCGGCCCTGCGCGGCCTCGCGCGGCGCGGGCAGTGCCTGCCGTTCACGATCACGGTCGACGGAAAGTTTGCGGGCCAGATCACGGTGGGTAACGTCATCCGCGCCTCGCTGCGATCGGCCTGGATCGGGTACTGGGTGTCGTCGGACATCGTGCGCGGAGGGGTCGCCACCGCGGCCGTGGCCCTCGTGACGGATCACGCCTTCGAAGCGTCCGGCCTGCACCGGCTCGAGGCGACCGTGCGTCCGGAGAACAACGCGAGCATCCGCGTCCTCACCAAGGCCGGCTACCGGCAGGAGGGCCTCTTCGAGCGCTACCTCGACGTCGCCGGCGCCTGGCGCGACCACCTCTGCTTCGCCGTGACGAAAGAGGAGATCGGCGACGGCCTCGTCTCCCGGCTCGTGGCCCTGGGCCGCGCCGACCTGCTCTGATGGTGACTACGGGTCCGGTTCCGATCACGCGTTACCACATACTGTGAGATTCACCTAATCCGGTGAGGCAATTTCGTGATCGAACCCGGCGAGTCTGCGTCTCGTGTGTGACTGTTGTGGCTAGCGTGACTACAGCAGAGGATCGGGGGAGGTGACGGGAGATGCCCAGCTCGGTGATCATCGTCGCGCTCGCCGCGGCATGGCTCGTCGTTCTCGTGCCCATGGTGGCTCGCAAGCGCCAGCAGGTCGCACGGACGCCGTCGTCCGCGCTCGCAGCGCGCGTCGTGCGCAGCGGGGGAGCTCGCAATGAAGGACAGGAGGAGTTCGCCGTGTCCGAAAGTGCGAAACCTTCGGTGGAGGACGACCTCGCCGAACTAGAGGCGGAGCTCGACGCCGACCTCGAAGAGGAAGAACCGGAACCCGAGCCGCTGCCCCAGCCGGCCGCCGACGTGCGCGACGAGCCGTCGCGCTCGCGGTCGTCCGGCTACCGCCCGGGCCGCGGCGGCTTCGACCCGGAGGCGGCGGAGATCGCCGCGCGGGCGAAGTACGCGTTCCGCCAGCGGATCGTCGTGATCCTGCTGATCCTCGCCGTCGCGTCGGCCGCCTTCGCGGGCTTCGTGATGTCCGTGGTGTGGTGGGGCAACGCCGTGGTCGACGTGATCCTGGTCGGCTACCTCGCGTACCTGCGCCGCCAGGTCCGCATCGAAGACGACATCCGGCAGCGCCGCATGGCGCGGTATTCGCGGGAAGGCCGGGACTCTCGAGAAGCTCGGGAGCCGCTTCCGGCGCCGCGCCGCACCGAGCGTCCTGCCGCTGCGGCTCCGGTTGCTCCGGTTGCTTCGGAGGAGGACGACGACGTCGAGGTCGTCTCCCCGTCGCCCCGCGAGATCGTGGAACGCAAACCGTCACCCATGTCGCGCATCCGCCGCCAGGCCGTCGTGGTCGACCTGGACGACGAAGACCCGGCCTTCGAGGAGCTCGACGAGCCGGGGACCAGCCCGTACCGTCGGGCAGTCGGGGAGTGACCCCCGACGTTCGGTGCTCTTGGGGCGGCTGATACGCTCTACGAGCACTGAACAAGGGGCTGTAGCGCAGTTGGTAGCGCGTCTCGTTCGCATCGAGAAGGTCAGGGGTTCGATTCCCCTCAGCTCCACCGCAGGTCAAGGGCCGTCCACAGTAGAGTGGACGGCCCTTGTCGTTGCCCTGATAGCAGCAAAGTACAGCAGTGGCGCTACTCGTCGAGGCTTTCGCCAAGACGCTTGAGCGCGTCCCGCGTCTTCTTCGAAGACGCTTGTGAGTAGATCTCCATCGTCATCGAGAACTGTGCGTGCCGCAGGATGCGCATGATCCACCCGGGGGTGCACGTCCAGGTCGACCAGCAGCGTGCCGCAGGACCGCCGGCCATCGTGAACGGTGATCTTCCGGACCCCGGAGCGCGTGACCCGGTTGTCCCAGGACCGGTTGAAGTTCCGGGGGTCGATCGGCAGCCCGTACTTCGTGGTGAACACCAGATCGTTCGGGTGCCAGGCCAGCTCAGCCTCCTTCCGATCGGTGAGCTGGTCTCGCCGGCGCTTCTCCAGGGCCGCAACGACGATGGCTGGCAGCGGCATGGTGTCGTCCGAAGCGGCCGTCTTCGTCTCGCGGTGCAGCAGCTCACCGCTGGCCCGCTGGAGCTGGTGGCTGACGGCCAGCTCGCCGTTGTCGAAGTCGAGCGCACCCCACGTGAGACCCAGGATCTCACCCTTGCGCAGGCCCAGGACGACGGCCAGCACGTAGCCCGCGTACATCGCGTCCCGGGCGTCCCGGGCCGACTCGAGAAACTTCCGGGCCTCCTCACTCGTCCACGCCGTTCGTTTGCGCTTGCGGACCGTCGGGAGAGTCACCAGCTCCGCGACGTTCCGGCCGATCAACTCCTCACGTATCGCGTGGTTCAGTGCCGCGCGCAGGCATGCGCGGATGTCGGAGACGGTCCGGGATGACGGCGCGTCCTTGCAACACAGGCGGGCGCTCAACGCACAGCACCGGCGGCGGTTCTCGTCTCGCCGCGCGTCCTTGCCCTGCGCGCAACACTGACAGATTCCCGGAATGGCGTTGATCCACTTCTGGACGTCGCGCACACCGAGCTTGTCCAACCGCAGGTTGCCCAACGCCGGCTCGATGTAGAGCCGGGTGAACAGCTCGTAGTTGACGTATGTGAGGGGCGCGCGGTTCGGTTTGATCACCTCGGTCAGCCAGTAGCTCATGTACTCACGCAAGCGCGGCACTGACGTTGCCACTGGGCCGTTCTTCGCCGCCTGGTGAAGCTTGAGCCACTTCTCGTGGACCACTTCGCGCGACGGGCCATAGACGTACTTGCGCTTCCTTTCACCGGCGGGAGTGGAGACCCACACATACGCGGCGAACCCATTGCGGAACGGGTAAATCGAACCCTCGCCGTTGGCGCGTCCTTTGCTCGCCATGTCAGGCTGCTTCCTCCACGAGTCGATTGATGTACTCGTCAACCCAGGCAGGCAGAATCCGACGGTTCCCGCCGTCCTTAATGGACCTGATCTGGCCGGTGGCAACGAGCTGCTTGGTCTTCGAGAGTCCGTAACCGAGCATGAGCGCGACTTCGGATACTGTGTGCCACTTGGGCTGAATCGTCTGACTCAAAGCGCACCTCCGGTTTCAGGGATGGTTGTGGGCAGACTGAATCGCTGTGCGGCCAGCTGATGGCGCACGTTGGGAAATGCCATGGCGGAGTCGATCTCCAGAAGTGAGGGCGTCCCGACGCCGATGCCAGGCGGCGGGCCACGAAGCGACCGCGGTCACTGGCGTGGCGCGGCGAACAGATGGCGTTGGCGACAGACCGTGGCACCTGCGGGCTTGGTTACGTTCAGTGATGTCTCGGTGGTGGCTGGTGGGCGGTGTCCCGCACAATGCGCAGAAAACGCAGAATCGTTCTTGCGGGCGTTCTTGCTGGTCACCGGGGCGGTGAGGCCCGGCGTGTTGATCACGCAGAATGCCCGCAGAAATCCCGGTTGCCCGCACAAATGGCTAGCGGGCACCCTCGGAGGTTCACTCGTGGCGCCCACTGTCACGGTAGGTAATCCGTTGCTGCGGGAGTGCTCGGGTATTTGTGCGTGCTGAGGGTCTTTGTGCGGGATTTCTGCGTGGGTCGGCCCCGGCCTGGTTGCAGGGCGGTGACCTGCGCGAAGGATGCTCCCCACGGGTTTCTGCGTAATGTGCGTATTGTGCGGGGCACCGTCGCCCGGCCTTGCCGGATGGCGGTGCACCGGGGGTTCTCGTTCAGTTCCGATGGCAGGGGTGGAGCCAGTAGTAGGGGCTGGGGCGACGGCCCCGGCGCGCCAGCTCGGGGGCGGGTTCGGCGGCGATGTGTCCGAGGTCTTCGAGCAAGTCGAGGCCGGGTTGTAGTTCCTTCATGGTGGGTACGGCTTCGCTGCGGACGGCGTTGTAGATCTGGCGGGCCTGGAATCGGTGGCCGTGTGGCCAGCTGCGGGCGGTGATCTTGTCCAGCACCTTTGGGCGACGGCGACGGAGGGCGGGGCCCCGATCTTGGCCAGGGTGGCCTGAGCGTGGGTGGTGTAGTACTTCGCGATTTCCCAGGCGTTGGCGAGGGTGTCGCGTTCGATGGTCGGGTTGTTCCACGCGTTGAGCGGGTGTTCGGCCAGGTGCAGCAGCGCGGCGATTCGGGCGGTCTGGCCGGCGAGTTTCCCGGACCAGTCGGCGATGTTGGCGAGGGAGCCGGTGAGCGGGTCGAGCTTGGGTTCGATCTCCCGCTCGATGTCGGCCATGAGGTCGTCGGCCTCTGGCGAGAACGTGAGGGTGATCGGGTCGTCGAAGCCGTGCAGCTCGCGGGCGATGGTGAGCATGTTGCGGTGGTAGGTGTCGGCGGCCTCCTGCGGGATCGGGCCGGGTCGGATGATGCGGTGCCCGGACATGGGGACGGGTTGGGAGAACAGGATCCGGGCGAAGAACCCGTTGCCCCGCAGCTTCTTCGGCAAGTCCTCGATGACGGCGGGCTGGATGGTCACCCCGAGGGTGAGCGCAGGGCGGGGCACGTACTCGGAGCGGTCCCCGCGGTCCACCCGCAACTCGGTGCCGCTGTAGCGCTTGAGGAACACCTCGGCCTGGACGTTGCCCGAGTAGCGGCCGGCCACGATCTCGAACACCGTGCCTTCGTCCGAGAGCACCGACAGGCGACCGTTCTGCTGCGCGAGCATCGTGGCCACCTTCGGAGGGGTGACGTCGTCGGCGATCAGCTGCGGCGGGTGCGGAATCCCGATCGCCTCCGCTTCCAGCGCGGCATCGACCGCGTCCGCGATCGCCTCCTCCTGCGCTCGTGTGTCCGCGCCTTCCCCGAGCATGGTCGCGGCCTTCTTCTGCGCGTTCTCCCGGGCGCTGGCGGCCATCTGCTGCTGCATCCGCGCGGTCTCGATGCTGTGCTTGGCCTCCTCTCGCAGAGCCGCCTCCAGAGCGCGGATCGGTTCGGTCATGGCCGTGAAGACCGGCGACTTGCGTGCCGACGGCTCCATGATCACCACGGTGTAGATCGTGGTCTGCTCAGACCAGGACGGGCGCACTCGCACCATTACCCGCCCGCCGGCCGCGGTGGACAACGTGGCCAGCGCGAGGCTTCCGGCCAGGTCGATCGGCGCCTGGATCGTGTGGGCGACAGCCTCGGTGAACTCGCGCAGCCAGGCCGGGAACGCGGCCACCGGAAACGCTGCTGACCGGAGTTAGCCGGAGCATGGACGTGCTGGTCTTCTCGGGCGCTTTCCTCGTAGAGCAGTACGACCTGATCCCCCTCATTCGCAAGAAGGCGGAGGAAGGCGTCGTGTTCCGGATTCTGGTGGGCGATGAGACATCTGAAACTGTCAAGCAGCGCGCGATTGACGAAGGAACGCCAGGTGGACTTGAGGGGCGGATCCAACTGATGCGCCGCTATCTTGCCGACATTGTCGGTCTCCCGGGCGTGGAAGTGCGAACGCACTCAACGATTTTGTACAACTCGATCTATCGTTTCGATGACGAATTACTTGCCAACGGCCATGCCCACGGCGCACTCGCGGGACAGAGCCCCGTCTTGCATCTTCGAAGGACCCCTGACGGACAAATGTGGGGGCACTACATGAATTCGTTCGAGCTAGTCTGGAAGAACGCAAACCCGGAAACCGACGCGTAAGGATAGTGCATCAGTGTCGCGCATTGACTATTTCGACGACCCTACAGCCCCTCAGGCAAACAGTGTTGTACCGTCGGTAACGGTGGCGATTCGAGACCAGGACAGGCGCCTTCTCCTGATTCATAAGATTGACAACAATCTCTGGGCGCTCCCAGGTGGCGGACACGACGCAGGCGAGCGGATTGCGAACACGGCCGTGAGGGAGGTGCACGAGGAGACCGGGCTAGACGTGGAGGTCGTCCGCCTTATTGGCACGTACACTGACCCGCGACACGTGATCGCCTACGACGACGGTGAAGGCGTCAGCAGTTCTCGCTTTGCTTCGAGGGGCGCTGGGTCGGCGGAATTCCCCATGAAGACGGTACGGAAACAAAAGAAGTTCGATGGGTGGAACCCAGCGAACTCGACAGCCTCAACATTCACCCATCCATGCGCTTGCGCATAGACCACGCGCTGGATGAGAGTCGAACATCACCCTACCTCGGCTAGCCTGGATTGCACGCGAAGGATCGACTCTTCAAGAATTGGCGCAGCAAACTTCCAAGTTTTATGCACGGGGTCATCTTCGGGATATCGTTGTAGAATTTCTTCAATACGCTCGTCGTACGTCAACGACTGTCCCTGCGGTCCCGTTGTCAAGTCAGCCGCAACCAAGGCGTCAAGAAGGTCGCTGTCCGCAAAAGGGAACTCTTTCAGGTCTTCAGTCAGACCGCGCTGTTCTGCTTCGAACCTGGCTCCGGAGTGGTGTGCCACCAGGTTCACGATGTCGTCTGGCCACCCCATCTGCCGCAAGAAACGGGCGCCATCCAATGGGTGGAACCCAGTGTGTTTGATCTCGTGCGAATACCCGATATCGTACAACCACCCCGAAGCCACCAAGGTCTGGCGATCTTCCGCAGCAACCGCCCGGGCAAGGTTCTCGGCTCGTTTGGCAACGGCCTGCACGTGACTCCAACGCTGACCGAGTGGAGCGACCATTCGTTCGGCAAGAAGCGCCGCGGACGACACCAAGTCGTCGGCAGTGACCTGCTGGGCCCGTTCGTCGTCAGCCATAGCTCTCGATCCTAGGGGTCTGGCCGGCCTCGCGAGCGAGCGTCACGGCAGTGATGGTCGGGGTGGGTGGCATCGAGGCTGGCCAGCGGGATGGAAGGCCGGTTATCCACAGATCTGCGAATGGCAGACCAGTCCGCTTGGTGGTGTGCCAGCGTCAGGGGACGAGTGACACGTGGTCGTTGCGACCTTTGCCTGAGTCTGAGCCGCTGGCGCGCCTGGTACCCGCATGCTCAGGCTTGTGGGAGGACCTTGAATTCGTTCCGTGGCTGTGCGCCCCGGAGTCGACCGCCGTACACGTCGTCGACGATCCCGGGGCCGAACGACCGCCGAACCTCGCACCGTGACGTCGTTGCTCGCCTCACGGCAGGACGTGACGGCGTGACTGGGCGTTTAGGTCGACCTCGCCTCGGGGACTGGTCACCGGTGTTTTCAGCCAAGTCGCGAACCTTTACGATCGAACATGTGGTCGATTGGGCGCCGGTGGTGGAGCGGGAGGACCTGCCGTTCAGGCATCCTCGCGCGACCGTGCGGGTTCAGGCCGAAGACTGGTTGTCGAGCGGGTGGCCGGTCATCCGCTCGGCGAGGTTCTTGCCGATCGAGGTGGCGCAGGCGCTGCTGGGCTTGCGCCTCGCCTGGTCCTCGAACTCGGCGAGGAGCTCCGCGCTGAATCCCAGTCGGGGATATCGGGCGAGCACCTCCGTCCTCGCGTCCGGCGGGAACTCCTCGGCCCACCGCCCGGTCACCTCGAAGCTGGTGGCGATCTGCAGCAGGTGAGCCTCGGGGTCGGCGTCGCGGGATACGTCGTCGCCCATGTGCAGCACGATGATCTCGGCGGCGCGGTCGGCCTGCTCGGCCGGCCAGCCGGCGGCCACGCCGAAGACCCAGGCCAAGTTTCCGCCGGCCTCCTCGAACGGCCGCCAGTGGTTGTCGAACGCCTCCGTCAGCCCGATGTCGTGCAGCAGCGCCGAAACGTAGAACAGCTCGTCGTCGAAGGCGATCTCGTGCGCCGCACCGTACATCGCGCCCCACAGGTAGCAGCGGATGGAGTGGTTGAGCAGCGTGGGCGAGAAGAATCGGGTGGCCACGCCCAGGGCGGCACCGGCGGTGGGAGCTTGCGGCAACATGGGTTCAGCGTTTCACAGGAGTCGTCCGGCCCGCGACCTCCTTGCTTCAGCGTGAACGACCATTTGGCGCCATCGACGTCGGTGCCGTGTGGCGACCGGCGGCCGGTGTTGCCTGGCGGAGCGGTTGCGGACCCCCGCCCACGCCGCACCGCGCGGTCGGGTCGATCAGCTCTGTGCGGGCGTCCGACCACCTCGGCTTGGTCGAGGTCGGCGGAGAGCTCGCTCTCGTGTTCCCTCGCCAGGGCCGCGTATAGTCGGTCGACACGGTGCAGAGCTCAGACGGACGGAACACACCGCGCACCACAGGGTTTTCGACCCGGACAAACTCATTCACGTCGGGCTGTCACCCCCGGCGGGGCTACCTCGTCTCCCTGACGGAGAACGCACAACGCGGCGATGAGGGAATGCTCGCGGGCAGGTGCGCTCGATCGATCCCCTCCCAGTTAGGACTGTCATGCAAGCCATCACTGTTCGAGACCGAGACGCCGGTATCGCAGGGCTGTCACTGACGGACCTGCCCGTTCCCCAAGCGGTTCAGAACGACGTTCTCGTCCGGGTGCACGCCGCGGGTTTCACCCGCGGGGAACTCGACTGGTCGGCCACGTGGGCCGATCGCGCGGGCCGCGACAGGACGCCGAGCGTGCCCGGCCACGAGCTGTCGGGTGTCGTCGTCGAACTGGGCTTCGGCACCACCGGCCTGAGTGTCGGCCAACGGGTGTTCGGCATGGCCGACTGGTTCCGCGACGGCTCGCTCGCGGAATACACCGCGGTGGAGGCCCGCAATCTCGCACCGCTGCCTGCGGACGTTGACCACACCGTGGCGGCCGCGCTGCCGATCTCCGGACTGACCGCCTGGCAGGGCCTGTTCGATCACGGCCGCCTGGCCACCGGCGAGACCGTCTTGGTCCACGGCGCTGCGGGCGGCGTGGGGTCGATCGCGGTACAGCTCGCCCGCGAAGTCGGCGCCCGCGTTATCGGTACCGGCCGGGGCTCCGACCGGGACCGGGCGGTCGCGCTCGGCGTCGAAACCTTTGTCGACCTCGAGACCGAGAAGCTGGAGGACGTCGGCGAGGTCGACGTCGTGTTCGACGTGATCGGTGGAGACATCCTCGACCGCTCGGCCGCCCTGGTGCGCGCCGGTGGCACGCTCGTCACCATCGCCATGCCGCCCACCGTCCGGCCCGCGGACGGACGAGCCGTCTTCTTCGTCGTCGAACCCGACCGCGCCCGGCTCGCCGATCTCGCCACGCGGCTGAGCGACGGACGGCTCAAGCCGGTTATCGGCGCCGTACGGCCACTCGCCGAAGCACCCGCCGCGCTCGCCCCCGGCAAGCGCACCCCCGGCAAGACGATCATCCGCGTCACTGAAAGCTGAACAGGAGACCTCTCATGATCGGAATGAGGATCGCCGGCGGCGTGCTGGCCGTCGCCACGCTGGCTGTGGCCACGGCCTGCGCCGCCTCGGACCAGCCCGCCCCCGCCACCACCCAGCCCGCTGCCACGGCTCCGACGCCCGCCACGGCGTCGCAGCCACCCACGGAAACCCTGACCCCGCTGCTGCAGCAGGCCCTTCCGAATGTGCAAGGCAAGACCTTCACCTCGGTGATCGTCACTTTCCCACCCGGCGCACGTGCGGCGTCGCACCGGCACGGCGACGCGTTCGTCTACGCCTACGTTCTCGACGGCACCGTTCGCAGCCAACTCGAAGGCCAACCCGTCACCACCTTCCACCAAGGCCAGAACTGGATCGAGCAGCCCGGCGCCCACCACGTCCTCACGGAGAACACCAGCTCCACGGAACCGGCTAAGCTCCTGGTCGCCTTCGTCGCCGACCCCGGAGCCCAGCTCAAGGTCGACGACCCCCACTCCTAGGTCCTGTCCTTAAAGCCAGATGAGCAGGGTGGCCAGGTCGATCAGGTTCTACCTACTCGTGGGTCAAGCAGCTGATAAGTCCGTGCGTAGCCGCCGGCCGCCCTCGGGTGAGGAACGTCTTGCGGGACTTGCTGAGCGCCCACTTCGCGACCGAGGCCAGGAATGACGACATGACCACGCCGACGAGGACGGCCAGGCAGATCTGTGCGGCGACGCCGTAGGGCATGGTCGGGACGGTAGGCCACCAGTCGTGCACGATCCCCACGACCCACGTGAGCGCCCAGGCCAGCACGAACGCCGTGCCGGCCATGAGCACCACCGCAGCCACCCATCCGGCCACCCGCTGCCGCGGGCTGCGCACTTGCGTCCTGACCTCTCCAGATCCGCCGGGCTGGGATGTCGCGTATGGCGGGCACGGGGCCGGCTGGAGGCGGCTGATAGGTCATCACGGCTCCTGTCGTGCCGTGCAGACGAGGTCCGTCCGGCGGCAAGTCGATCACGGCGAAAGGATGCCCGTCGGTGGCGCCGCTCGCTGCGCGAAGGTCGCAAATGTCGGTCTGGACCGCCCTATCTCCGGCGTGGCCACCCCGAGGACGCCCCGAAATGGCAGCCGAGGACGCCCCGAACGCGACGTTCCCGCTGGTCAGCCCGCCCTGCGGTCGTCCAGTGGCTGCGCTCTCCTAAAGCGGCTCGTCGGCGACACCCAGCGGATCACGGTCTACGCCCAAGCCTGATGTGCAGTCGAGCAAGACGTGCCGGACCAGGTGACCACAGCCTACGAACGGCTCGTCAACGCTGGCTATACCGACTGGCTCATCGAAACGTCCTGAGCCCGGTGACGGCGCGGACCGCGTGTTCAAAGCTTCTTTTCTTGTTCAAGGCGGCCCCTGCGGGGCCGCGCCGCTGTCGGGCCGGGCGCGCGGGGCCCCGCCTCCGGCACCCACGCACCCGGCCCGGCGGCTGCACCTGAGGCCGCGTCCAAGAAGAAGAGAATGTCCTCGCCGGACGGGCAGGTCTCCGAGATGGCCAGGACCGCGCGCACGTTGCGTCGGTGAGTGACCTGCCGCCATCCCGCCGACCTCCCGGAGGGCTATCACGCCGCGTCAAGGGGGCAGTTCGGCCGGCATGCTGCGGACCGCCGGGAGGTGCCCCCTTGACCCGACGTGATCGGGCTGCGCCAGGTCGACGAGATGGCGAAGAGGCCACCCACTTGTAGGGGTAAAGACACGCAGAAATTGCCGCATGCTGACCCGAATGTGGACCGCAGGGAAAAAGAGCAGCGGGCGACCGGTCAGAAAAACGGTTTTTAGGGGACCTTCCAAATGTGCGGATTGGAACTATTCGAGGCATCAACTCAATATGGAACTGGCGTGCTTATGCCTTGCGGAAAGTAAATTTTTCGACGCTGGATCACATTTTCGGAGTATTCAGTTAGCGTGCCGTCGGTCATTCGAATCCAGTGGCAGTTTCGTGAATCACTAAATGCGACCATCACTCCCGGTTGCGCACTCATCCCTTGCCAGCCTTCATGTACGGGCATGCGCCACTTTCCGGGAGGTAGTATCGCATACAGAAATTCGTCTCGCCCAATATCTTCGCCTCGATAAATGTAAGGCGTCAATGTGGGTAAAACTTTGAATATATCGAAAGAGACGATAACACTACTTATTGCCTCGGAATTTGCATTCGATAATACCATGTAGAGACTTACGGGAGAGCCATCCAGGAATTTGTCAGACTCTTTAGCCGATTCAATCCAAGTCGTAACTCTCGATGCTTGCTCCTGACGGTCTTTTATCGCTTTCTCGCGCCGGTCTTCTTGGAGTCGTCTATTGTCTCCAATAGCGATCCACAGTGCTACAATTACCGCGGCGATCGTGCCCACGGCACCCGCCCATTGACCTGCAGCTCCCCACCAGTCCGCGGTTCGAGGCCGTGTAACCCACGACCAGGCCCTCGCACGCAGAGGGCCGACCGTCAAGAAGACCCCGCATGCCGCCAGCAAAGCGAACAATGCTAGACGAACGAGCCTCAGCCCCCTGCTCAGTCGATCGGTCATGCGTGTCGCCCTCCAAGGCCCTCAGATGTGCCAACGCACGCCATCGTTTCACGGCACCCCTATCAGTCGTCGTTGCCGCACACGTCGTGTCCCTGTCCAACGGGCCCCGGTCGTAGCTCGGTGCACCTGCCCACGCTTTACCCTCGCCAAACGACGGCCAATGACCGCCGATTCCACTCGATGACGTTCGATTGCTTTTGCGAACATCCCTGGCAGTGACTCATATCGATCACCAACACCCAACATCGCCAAGCATGATCCACAAAAGCGGGTGTCGCAGGTTCGAATCCTGCCGGGGGCACACACGATCGGGCGGTCTGTGCCCGCGGAGAGCGCGGGCTGGGATCGTGTGTCTTAGTTCTGGGGGCCGAGCCCCCAGACCCCCGCCGGGGGCGAGCCCCCGGACCCCCAGGGTGGTTGGGTTGCAGTGGTGGGTGTGGCTGGTGGGGAGCTTGGGTTTATAGGCGACTGTCTACTGGGGACTGTGTGTCCAAGTGGCGAGTATCGTCGTTGGGGTGGTGGAGTCCACATTGGATGGTGCGTGGGCGAGCGTGGGGCGACGAGGTTGGGTTGGCGCGCCGCGAGGGTGGGGAGTTTCGGGGGATCGTCCCCGGGCGATGTGCGGGGGAAGCCGGTGAGAGCGAGCGTGTCCGTCCTGGCCGGGGCGAAGGCGGGGTCGTGCGGGTCGCGGTGAACGGGGCGGTGGTCGAGGTGGCGGCGCCGTCCGAGGAGGACAGCCGGCGGTTGCCGGGGTCAGCGGCACACGGCTGCGGTTCCCCGTTTTCCCGGCTGGAACACGCTCGACCGGTCGAACTCCGTGGAGCACCAACCCGATTCGCAGCCCTTTCACATCAAACCGACGGCGCGGGCCACACCACGTTCGGCGACCAGCCGGCGATGCTGACGCGCGAGGGCGCCACCGTCCGGGCGCGGTCGCCGCGGGACGTGCGCACGGTCGTCGAGTTCGCCGGGCCGGTAGTGCGCCACTACCCTGCTGTGGCTCGCGGTGCAGCGCTCGGATCACCTGGTCGAGGTACTCGACATCGCGACCGGGCGTGGTTTTGCACCGCGTTGAAACCATCGGCTGAACAGGCTGAATGGCTTGGCCGACGAGGAACTGCGGGCCGAGCTCACCGCCGGGTTTCCCTTGTCGGCAGGGAAACCCGGCGAACTTTCGGTGATCGATACTTCACACCGGGTTGCGCGACTGCGATCAGTGGTTGTGCTTGCCCGCACGTACGTGGGCGACCGCGGTGGTTTCCTCCGGCGGGTCCGGCGTCAGGAGCGAGCCGGGGACGCCGTGGCCGGCGGCGCCGAGTTTGTTCATCTTCTTGGGGACCGTCGCGCCCTGGTAGGTGAGGGGGGTGGGGTGGCCGTGGCCGTCCACGGGGCCGAGGGGCTGGTGGATCTCCAGGTAGCCGCCCGAGGGTGCGCGCGTGATGATGCCCGTCTCGATGCCGTGTTCGAGAACTTCGCGGTCGGCGCGTTGCAGGCCCAGGCAGATGCGGTAGGTGATGAAGTACGCCAGCGGCGGCACGATCAGCACGCCGATGCGGCCGGCCCAGGTGGTGGCGTTGAGGGAGATGTCGAACTGGTCGGCGATGATGTCGTTGAAGCCGGACAGCTCGATCACGAGGAAAAAGCCCAGCGCCATCATGCCGAGTGACGTGCGCACGGGCGCGTCGCGCGGGCGTTGCAGGATGTTGTGATGCGCCGTGTCCTTCGACAGCCGGCGTTCGATCCACGGGTAGGAAAGCAGCAGCGTGAACAGCAGCGGCATCCCGATCGCGCCGGGGAAGAACACTGCCGGGATCGTGTAGTTCCCGAGGTAGACTTCCCAGGCGGGCCAGATGCGCAGGAGGCCGTCGGCCCAGGCGAGGTACCAGTCGGGTTGCGAGCCGGCGGAGACTTGCGACGGGTTGTACGGGCCGATGTTCCAGATGGCGTTGATCTGGAACAACCCGGCCAGCAGCGCGATCACGCCGGTGACGATCGTGAAGAACGCCCCCGCTTTCAGCGCGAACGCCGGGAAGATGCGAATGCCGACGACGTTCGTTTCCTTACGCTTCACCCCGGGAAACTGTGTGTGTTTCTGGTACCAGACGATCGCGAGGTGTGCGGCGATCAACGCCAGCATGATGCCCGGGATGATCAGGATGTGGACCGTGTAGAGCCGCGGGATGATCTGGTTGCCCGGGAACTCGCTGCCGAACACGGCCCAGTGGATCCACGTGCCGATCACGGGGATCGACAGGATGATGCCGGACAGCGTCGCGCGGATGCCGGTGCCGGACAACAGGTCGTCGGGCAGCGAGTAGCCGAAGAAGCCTTCGAACATGCCGAGGATGAGCAGCGTCGCGCCGATCAGCCACGTCGCTTCGCGCGGCCGGCGAAACGCGCCCGTGAAGAACACGCGGCACATGTGCACGGTCATCGCGGCGATGAAGATCAGTGCGGCCCAGTGGTGCACCTGCCGCACGAACAGCCCACCGCGGACTTCCATCGAGATGTCGAGGGTGCTGGCGAACGCCCGCGACATCTCCAGGCCCTGCATGTTGGTGAAGCTGCCGTGGTAGGTGACCGTCTCCATGGACGGGTCGAAGAACAGGGTCAGGTAGACGCCGCTGAGCAGCAGCACGATGAACGCGTACAGGCCGATCTCGCCGAGCAGGAACGACCAGTGTGTCGGGAACACCTTGTTCATCTGGTGCCGCAGGCCCTTGGCCACGTGGTAGCGGTCGTCGACCGCCTTCGCGGCCGTGCCGGCGGCCTTGAGCGCGCCCGGGTCGGACTTGGTCGGACTGGTCAGTGAGCTCATGTGATCCTCACTCGCCTACGCAGGACGGCCACCGCGAACACGGCGCCCAACACTTCGACGACGGACAGCACCCCATTTGTGACAACCCCCGCCGGCAACCACGCTCCGCACACGAACGACCCGGCCATCGTGACGCCCAGCAACACCGCGCCCAGGCGCCCACGCGTGCGGAAGTGCCGCCAGACCCCGACCACCGACAGCGCCACGATCCCCGCGGCCACGCCGACGGACGCCACGCTCGGGTGCACCACCGCGCGGGCCACCACGCCGGCACAGTGCACGGCGACGATCACGGCGAGCACCCGATCGATCCGCACCACCAGTGGCGGGTCCTTCACCACGGCGTGGCCGTTCACCCGCCGCACCCCCTCCGGCTCCGGCGTCACCGTCACGGCTCTGGTCGGATCCCCGTCCATGCGTCAGCCTTTCTCCGCGAGAGTCCTGATCCCGGTCCACCGCCACCGCGTGCCCGATGTTTACCTCGCTCGTCCGGCCACACAGGACAGCGCTAAATCTAGACACTTTATATCCAGATTCACGACACGTGATTACGACAAGCCAGCCCACAGCTCCTCATAACCAGGACACTAATCATCCCGATTAACCGTGTCAAGACGGGCGCGCGAGCCGAACGACCGGCCCGCGCGCCCGTGAGATCTCAGCCCGCCAGCGCAGACGGATGCTGCGCCAACGGCGTCACACTGACACTCATGTACTTGAACAACGGCAGGTTCCACAGCAGGTCGTGCAGCTCGCCGTTGTCCGAGACGTCGAACACGCTCAGGTTCGAGTACTCACCCACGACCCGCCACAGGTGGAGCCACTTCCCCTCCCGTTGCAGCTTCTGGCTGTACGCCTTCTCCGTCGCCAGCAGCTCATCCCGGAGCCCGGGGTCGAGGTCCAGCGGCAGAACGACGTCCATCCGCACCGCGAACAACATGCCGGCCTCAGGCGGGGTCGAGCACGAAGTCGTACCGGACCTCTTCGCCCGCACCCGAGGAAGCCGCTGTCGGCGCGAGGATCAGGGCGTCCTTGACCGCCGTGGCGATGTCGTCGCCGACGTGCTCGCCACCGTCGAAGTACAGCTGCGTCGTGATCAGCTGGTGGCCTGGCGCGGACACCTTGATGTGCAGGTGCGCCGGACGCCACGCGTGCCAGCCGGCGGCGGCGATCAACGCGCCCGTCGCGCCGTCGGTCGGAATCTGGTACGGCGCCGGGTGGATCGTGTGGATCGAGAAGTTGCCCTCGGCGTCCGTGGTGAAGCGGCCGCGCAGGTTCCACTCCGGAATGCCGGGCGCGAACTGCGAGTACAGACCGTCGTCGTCGGCCTGCCAGAAGTCCACGACAGCGCCCGCGAGCGGTTCGCCCGACACCGAGCGCGCCTGGCCGAAGAAGCGCAGCGGCTGCCCGCCCTCGCCGTCCCGCATCGGCAGGGTGCCTTCCGCGCCGAACTCCGGCGCACCCTCCACATAGTACGGACCTTCGATGCTCCCGGCGGTCCCCTCGCGGCTGGCGTTGGCGACCTTCTCCACCTCGTGCTCGATGAACACGTCGAGGAACAGCGGCCACTCGCCGTCTTCGCCGACCCGGATCAGCCACGCCTTGAAGGCGTTGTACTCGTCGTAGGTCAGCTGGTGCTTGCGGATGACCTCGTGCAGCGCGGCCAGCGCGTCCGTCGCGATGGCGTCCAGGCGGGCGGCGTCCGACGCGGCAGAACTCTTGGCGCGCTCCTGGAAACGCTCGGTCGCCGACGCACCCGAAGCTGCGGCTGTGGGCGAAACGACTTCAGTCATGGCAAATACCTCTCTTCGTGGTGGGAATCAGTCCTGGCGGTAGCGCGCGAGCTTGTCCTCGTCGAGCTGGATGCCGAGGCCGTGGCCTTGCGGCACGCGCAGCTCGCCGTGCTCGATGCGCAGGGGTTCGGCGAGCAGGTCGTCGGTCATGTCGAGGAAGTTCGACAGCTCACCCGCCCGCCGGGAGGTGAGCTCGAACGCGGCCCCGAACGTCGCCGCGCACAGCGAACCGATCTGCCCGTCGATCTGGTTGCCGAGCACGACCTCCACTCCGAGCCCGGAACACTGGCTGAGCACCCGCTGCGAGTACGTGAAGCCCGTGCGCGCGGTCTTGATGCTCACGCCGTGGGCCGCGCCGGCCAGCAGCTCGCGCGTGACCTCGCCCGGCCGCGTGGCGCTTTCGTCGGCGTAGAGCGGAATCCGGCTCTGCGTGGCGAGCCACCGGCGGCCGAGCACGTCGTCGGCCGGGCACAGCTCCTCGGCGAACAGCAGGTCGACGTCCTCGAGCGCCCGCAGCGCGGCGGCCGACTCCGAGGCCGTCCAGCCGCGGTTGCCGTCGATGTAGAGCTCGACGTCTTCGCCGAGCCCGGCCCGCAGCGCGCGGCAGACGTCCACGTCGAGGCGGATCGGCTTGCGGCCCACCTTCACCTTGAACGTCGTGATGCCGTAGAGGTCGCGCACGCGCTCGGCCTCGTCCACCATCTCGCCCGGCTGCGCGAACCCGACCATGTGGCACACGCGCATGCGGTCGGTGTAGCCGCCGAGCAGCTCGGTCACGGACACGCCGAGGCTCTGTCCGATGAGGTCCCACAGCGCCATGTCGATCGCGCTCTTCGCGGCCGGATTCCCCACCGTGCGGTCGAGTTTGGCGTGCACGGCCTCGCGGGCCAGTGGCGACATCCCGAGCAGCTGGGGTGCGAAAACCGAGTCGATGACGGCCTTGATCGAGCCCTGGGTCTCCCCGTAGGTGAACGGCCGGGGCGGGGCTTCGGCGATCCCCACCAGGCCCTCGTCGGTGTGCACCCGCACGAGGATGTGCGCGGCCGTGTCCACCTCGCCACTCGCGAACCGCAGGGGTTTGCGGTACGGGATGGCGAACGGGATCGCCTCGATTTCGGTGACTTTCATCGCGGTCCTTTCACAGGGGCCGGATCAGCGCCTGATCAGCGGACTGCGCACCACGTGGGTGCCCGCGGCGCGGTCGGCGGAGTCGAAGAAGTCCTCGCGGTAGATGTCCCGGGGAACAAACGCGCCTTCATCAGCGCCTTCATGGTGTCCGAGACCATGTCCGGGCTGCCGCAGATATAGGCGACGTTCCCGCCCGCCCGGGGGTAGTCCTCGGCCAGCAGCGCCGGAACCCGCCCCGACCGGCCGTTCCAGTCGTCGCGCGAGAGCGCCGGCCGGTAGGTGAACCAGTCCGTGCGCGCTTCGAGCTCCTCGAAGTACTCCCGGTCGTAGAGATCGTCCTTGGTGGCCACGCCGTGGTAGAGCGTGACTTGGTACTCGCCGCCGTCCTCGTCGATGTGGCGGATCATCGCCTTCAGCGGCGCCAGCCCGGTGCCCGAGCCCAGCAGCAGGATCGGCTGCGTCCGAAGTGGACGGAACGAGAACCGGCCGTACGGACCGGACAACGTCACCTCGTCGCCGGCCTTCAGGCTGGAGAACACCCAGCCGTCGGTGGCGATCCCGTTTTCCGAGCGCTTCAGGTGCAGCTCGATCAGCGACCCGTTCGACGGCGTGCTGGCGATCGAGTACGGTCGCTGCTGCCCGCCCGGCACGTCGAGCAGCACGTACTGCCCGGGGTTGAACCGCATCGGTTCGTCGAGGGCGAGCACCAGCCGGCGGACGTCGGGCGCGATCTCCTCGAGGCTGTCCACCCGGGCGCGGAAGTCGCGCACCGGGTGGACACCGACGCCCTCGTCCATGTCGACTTCACCTTCGAGCACCACGTCACCGCGCGGCTGGGCCACGCAGATCAACGCGGCACCCTCGTCGCGCTCGCTTTCCAGCAACGCGTACGGCGACGCGTCGCCCAGGTCGACCTCACCGTCGAGGATCTGGGCCTTGCAGGTGCCGCACGTGCCGTGGGTACACGCGTGCGGCAGCCAGATGCCCTCACGCAGGCACGCGTCGAGCACGGTCTGGTCCTCCCGGCACTGGATTTCGGCGCCGATCGGTTCCACGCGGATGGTGTGCGTCGTCAAGACGAAATCTCCGTTCAGGCGGTGAACTGCAGCAGCGCCTTGTGGCCGATGCCGAGTTCGGTGAGCGGGGCTTCGGCGGAGCCGTCGAGTGGCCGGCCGTTCACCCGCCAGTCGCGCACCGCCGTCGGGTCGAAGTCCGGGTCGGACGCGGCCCAGGGGCCGACGACCGTCTCCACGAACTCGCCGAAGCCCAATGCCTTCGGCACGCGGAAGCACGCGGCCGAGCAGAACAAGGGGTTGCCTTCCCAATGCACGTACACGAGCTGGTCGTCGCCGAAGAGCTCGGCGCGGTCGGCCGACGGGAAGTCGTAGTCGTAAAGAGCTTTCACCGCCATGTCACACTCCCTGTTCCACGTCGCCGTTGTGCCAGCCGATCCACGACTTGTGGTCGAGCGAGCCCTTGTACTCCCCGTTGTCGCCTTCCTGGATCCCGTACCACTCCAGGACTTCCGGCACCGACGGGCCACCGCAGTTGCCCTGGTAGATCTGGTGCACGGGCAGCCACGCCTGCACGAACTTCTCCGGCTCGCGCTCGAAGATCCACTGGCACCCTTCGCTGCAGGTGTGGAACTGCTCGTCGCGGAATTCGCTGGAGCGGAAAGACGTCTTACCCGGGTCGTCCTTTTCCGTGAACACCATGGGGATCTGGCAGACCTGGCACAGCTGCGGGAGGCCCTGGAAGAACATCCGGCCGCCATTGGCCTCGATGCGGTGGTGCTTCTCCCACACGGGCCGGTAGTGCTGGTCGAACGTCTCCGGGTACTGCTCGGCCAGCCACTTCATGTGCTGCTCGTTCGGCGCCTGCGTGGTGAACGAAGCCGCGAAGGAGAAGTTGTGCAGCACCTTGTAGACCTCGTGCGACAGCTTGTCCTTCTCCGCAATCGCGTCCTGCACGTGGCGCGGCGGGCGGATGCCGTAGAACTCCAGGTCCGGGAAGAGGCCGCCGAGCATCTGGTCCTCGAAGTAGAGCTCGAACGCCTCCTTCCAGCTCATCACCGGCTTCGGCAGCATGTAGTCCATCATTCCGGCGACCAGCGCGGACATCCGGTACGCGCGCCAGAACCACTTGTCGATCCAGTCCTGGATGATCGGCACGTTGCCCTCGTCCTGCTCCAGCAGGAACTTGATGGCCTCCAGGCCGAGCGTCATGTGCCGGCTTTCGTCCGACTGCGCCGAGAACCCGAACGACATCGTCGGCATGTCACCGTTGAAGCTCGCGCCACTCATGAACGGCACGAACAGCAGGTTGGTGAGCAGGTACTCGAAGCTGAACGAGATCGAGATCAGGAACTCGAACGGGCCGGCCGTCATGGCGTCGTCGAACAGCGACTTCGGCACGGACAGGTACCACACGCGGTCGTGCATCTTCGACCAGCTGTGGAACCCGCCGTAGTACTTGTTGTAGTTGCTGATCGTGTGGATCTGCGTCTGGCAGTGGCGCAGCTCGTCCACGCTCTGGCACAGCGCCGCGAACCGCGGCGCCGGGCCTTCGAGGTAGCGCGCGAGGTAGGCGAAGTGCCGGTGCGCGGCGTACTCCAGCGGCGTCACGCCCTGGATGAACAGCTTGATGGCGTTGAGGTAGCTGGCGTCCGCGAGCCCGAGGTGGCCCTGGCTCTGCGCGAACCCGTCGAGCACGGCGTAAAGCCGCTTGTCCTTTTCGGCCTGGTACTTGTAGTACGCGTCCACGGTGAGGCGGAACGGGTCTTCCCAGCCGTCCCAGTCGTGGACCTTGATGCCCTCGTAGCTGGTGTAGGGGAAGAGCTGCTCCTTGGTGACGTAGCTCGGGTCCCAGTCCAGGTCACGGGTGAGCAGCGCGTAGCGCTCCTTGAGCGGGAGCTTGCGGCGCGGTGCGGTCTGAGTCATGTCCTAGTGCTCCCACTTCACGATGATCTGGTCGTCGTCCCACTCGGAGAGGTTTCCGGCGAACGAGACGATGGCCAGCTGGAACTCGCCGGTCTCCCACTCCCGCCCGAGCTCGCGCTCCACCGTCTCCCGGTTGATCACGATCTGGCCCGCGGCCTGGATCTTGACCAGCCCCGGGAGGTGCCGGACGGTCAGCTCCGGATTGTCGGCCCGGATGGCGGCGACGAGGCCGCGGTTCTCTTCGGACTCCTGGATGTCGATGCCGACCTGGCGCAGGGTGTCGCTCACGCCGCACCTCCGGTGACCTGGGCCCAGCGCTGCTCGGCGGCGGCCGTGGTCCGCGCGAGCGCGGCGACCGTGCCGGCGTCGGGCAGCTGGTGGTCGACGACGCGGGCCAGCTCCGTGGCCGCTTCGTGCGCGAGCGGGTTCCACGTCGCGACGATGCGGGACAGGTGCTCGCGGTTCTCCGCGCCGTGCTCCTCGTCGGCGGCCCACGCCTTGATCAGCGCGTCGAGCCACTTGCGCTGGTCCTTGAACCAGGTGTGCAGGTACTGCGTGAACAGGCTGTACGCGCCGGCGCCGCTGGTGAGCGCGATCTCGTCGAGCTCGCGGTAGAGCACCGGGTAGACCAGCGAGTCGACGAGGTCGACGGCGACCAGGCCCTCGGCCCAGTCGGGCGTGACCATGGCTTCCTCGGTGAAGCGGCGCAGCGGCTGCAGGTGCTCGCTGTCCAGCCATTCGCGCTTGGCGACCTGCAGCAGGTCGCCGGTGCCCGAGCCGAGCGCGATGCCGACGCGGGAGAGCATCTGCGCGTTGCCGATGCGGTCGAACGCCGCGTAGGTGCAGCACTGCTCCAGCGAGGTGCCGTACGCGAATCGCGCACCGCCGACGCTCACCATCTGCGCGCCGGATTCGTAGTGGCGCAAGGGAAGGATGGCTGTGGTGAGCACCGTGCGCCACGCCGTGGGCAGCTTCGCCAGCAGCTCGCGCTCTTCGAGGTACGCCATCTGCTTGGTGAACTCGTCGTGCAGGTTCGCGCGGTTGGTGACATACGGCGTGTAGTAGAACTGGCGCGGATCCGTGTAGCTGTAGGGATCCGTGAGCTTCAGCGCGGTGTAGTCCGCGTCGTAGAGCTCCCGGTGCTGGTCCCACGTGGGCCGGTAGTGGAAGTTCTCGCGCGGCTCGACGTCGAGGGTCGCCTCGAGGTAGCGGCTGGCCGGCTGGTCGCCGAACCGGTCGATCACGTTCTGGTAGGTCTGCCTCTTCGGCTCGATGACCTGATACCGCAGTTCGTATTGCATCAGTCCTCTTCCAGGTCAGTGGTGGGCGGGGAGGGGCCGGCCGCAGCAGGCTCAGCAGCAGCGCCCGGAGCTCCTCGTCGCCGGCCAGGCGCCGCGGACCGTCGTCGGGTTCACCGGCGATCACGAGCTGCACGGTCGCTTCCCGGCCGGACATCGCGGTGCGGATGCGCGCGCTGCGGTCGGAAAAGCCCACGGTGAAAGCGAGTTCGCCGCTGTCGCTGTCGTCGACGAGGCTGAAGACCGGCCCGTGCTCGCGGAGGATCGCGTTGGCTTCGCACACCAGCTGCTCGGCGAGGGAACGGATGATCACCTGCTCGTCGGTGGCCACGGCCACCGATCTCGGGGCGGCCGCTTCGGTGGCCGGCACGGGGGCGTCCTCCCCGTCCAGCAACGACTGGACAGCCAGCATGAACGGGGTCACGGCTCCTCCTTGAGTCCGGGAAAACCTCGACCAGGGAATACCTGGCACTTCCCGATTGTTTCCGACAGATTCGGAAATGAGAAATACTTACAACTTCACGATCGATAGATGCGGCTTATCAATCGCGCTGGTTCAGCGCGGGCCGCCGAGCAGCGAGTGGGCGCGCGAGAGCACCTTGGCGACGTGGGGCGAGAGGTCGTCCGCGCGCGTCGCGGCGGCCAGCTGGACCTCACGGGTCGTGCCCGCCAGCGGCCGGTACTGCGAGCCGGTGATCTGCAGGTGCCGCACGGACGCGGGCACCAGAGCGACGCCCAGTCCACCCGCCACGAACGACACCAAAGTGGACGTCTCGCCGACTTCCTGCACCACGGACGGCACGAAACCGGCCTGCTGGCACGCGTCGAACACGGCGTCGTAGACCACCGAACGGTGGTGGGAGGGGTAGCAGATGAACGGCTCGTCACGCAGGTCCGCGAGCCGCACGGTGTCCCGGCCGGTGAGCGGGTGACTGGCGGGCAGCACCGCGATCAGCGGCTCGCGGCGCAGCACCTGCACCACCAGCCCCGGCTCGCGGACGGGCGGGCGGAGGAAACCGATGTCGAGGGTCTCCTCCACCAGCGCCGTCACCTGGTCGGGGGTGAGCATCTCGCCCTTGAGGTCCAGCTCGATGCCCGGGAAGTCGCGGCGCAGCACTCGCGCGAGCGAGGGCAGCAGCTCGTAGGTCGCCGAGCCGGTGAAGCCGATGGCCACCCGCCCGACGTCACCGCGGGAGACGCGCCCGGCCTCGACACCCGCGGCGTCCACCGAGGCGAGCACGGCGCGCGCCCGGTCGAGGTACCGCTCGCCGGCGGGCGTGAGCTGCACCTTGCGCGTGGTGCGCGTCAGCAGTTCGACACCGAGCTCGGCCTCGAGCTGCTTGATCTGGTGCGACAAGGCCGGCTGGGCGATGTGCAGCCGGTCGGCGGCGCGGCCGAAGTGGCACTCCTCGGCGACGGCGACGAAGTACCGCAGGTGCCGCAGCTCCATCCGGACCTCACCTCCGACCCACCTCGGTTCACACCGCGAGCGACTCCACTGTTCCAGCCGGCTCGTACTCCGGCCAGGCCGCGTACGGGCCCGCCTGGTCCAGCAATTCTGCCGGGTCGTCGACCGGAGGGTAGATCCACTGCTCGTTGATCGTGTGCTTGAGGTCCTTCGCGATGTGCTCGGTCATCTGCACCTCGCGGTCCCAGCCCGACGTGACGACCGCGCCCGCCGGCCCCAGCGAGAGGCAGGTGACGTAGGGCGCCGGCTCGAACCGGACCAGGGCCTCGTCCAGCAAGTCCGCGGCGACGTTGTGCCCCGCGAACTTGCCCTGGGGCAGGGCGTGCTGGCAGCTCTGCATCACCACGCGGCCCTCGGCGGGCGACAGTGCGGCGGCCGTGTCGCCGGCCGCGTAGACGTCGGGTACACCGCGAACGCGCAGGTACTCGTCCACGTCGAGGCGGCCGAGGTGGTCCTTCTCCGCCGCGATGAACGAGGTGAGCGGGCTGGCCGTCATGCCGGCCGTCCACACGACCGTCGACGTCGGGATCACCGTGCCGTCGGAAAGGCGCACCTGGTCGTGGGCGAGCTCCTCCAGGCTGACGCCGAGCCGGACCTCGACGCCGAGGTCGGCCAGGGCCTTCTCGATCGCCGGCCGCGGGCCCTCGCCCAGCTCCGGCCCGACGGCGTCGAGCCGCTCCACGAGCACCACGCGGAAGTCCTCGGCCAGCTCCTTCAGCCGACCCACGAGCTCGGTCGCGATCTCCAACCCGGTGAACCCGGCGCCGACGACCACAGCGGTGAACCGGCCGGGCCCGGCCTCGCGGTCGGGCAGCCGGCGCAGGTGCGAGTCGAGCGTGGCCGCGCCGGCGAGGGTGTCGATGTCGAAGAGGTGCTCGGCGCCGGGCAGCGCGGGCCGGACGACCTGGCTGCCCGAGGCGAGCACGAGGCGGTCGTAGCCCAGCGTGGCGGTGGTCCCGTCGCGGCGGACCGCGGAGACCGTGCGCGCGCCGGTGTCGATCCCGACCACGGTGCCGGCGACGCGGCGCACGCCGATCGGGCCGAGCACCCGGTCGAGCGGCACGCGCATGCGGTCGGGATCCGCCTCGTAGAGCCGCGGCCGGATCACCATGTCGTCACCGGCGTTCACCACGGTGACCTGAAGGTCCTTTTCGGACAGTCCGCGTTCCTGGCGGAGCTTCACCGCGCTCGCGGCGCTCCACACCCCGGCGAAGCCGCCGCCTACGATCAGGATCCTTGCCATCCGGATTCTCCTCCTGCACGATACCGTGTCGACCACCGTCGGTCAGCGGCCGGTGACGTCGAACGATACGAATCTGGATATAGACTGTCAAGGTTCCACGCCTCCGAACGCCGACTGATAAGCGGGAACGACGAATCCATACCTTCGCCGTCCGAATGGCGCCGGGCCACCCCGGTATCCCACTGACCCGGACGTCATCCGCTCGAACCTTCCAGGAGGCTCGGCATGAAACTGACCACGATCCGCACGAGAGGCGGCACGCGCGCGGCGCGGGCCGAAGGCGACGGCACGCTCGTCGAACTGCCGTACCCGGACGTCGGCGCACTGCTGCTTGATCCACAATGGCCAGTCGCCGCCGGGCAACGGGTGCACGAGGCGATGTTCTGCGACCGGGCGCCCTTGCTGACCCGCCCGGGGAAGGTGGTACGGGTCGACCTGGGCCGGCGGTCTTTCCACGTGACCCGGCCGGAGTCGCTCGCCGGGCCGCGAGACGCGATCGTGCTGCCGGACGAATCCGTGGCCACCACGTGGAAAACCGAGCCGGCGGTGGTCATCGGGAGGCTCGGCACCATCGCGGGGTTCTCGATCCTGAACGAGGTCACCGTGGGGTGGCTGTCAC
This sequence comes from Amycolatopsis sp. 2-15, assembly GCF_030285625.1. Classification (NCBI taxonomy): domain Bacteria; kingdom Bacillati; phylum Actinomycetota; class Actinomycetes; order Pseudonocardiales; family Pseudonocardiaceae; genus Amycolatopsis; species Amycolatopsis carbonis. Next base: position 2,727,595 of record NZ_CP127294.1, on the reverse strand, counting down.
TCGGACCGGCGCTGGTGACTCCCGACGAGCTGCCGGGAGGCCTGTTGCCCCGGCTGACCTTGCACAGCTTCGTCGACGGCCGGCCGGTGCAGAAGACCGACACGGGAGACCTGGACTTCGTCGCGTTGGTCCACCGCCTTTCGCAGCACCTGCGGCTCGACCCGGGTGACGTCGTCGCGGCCGGGCACGAGAAGGTTCCGCTGCTGCTCAGCGAAGGTTCCGTGCTCGAAACGGAGATCGACGAGATCGGTTTCCACGAGAACGTCCTGAAACGGGTCGAGTGGGTGTCGCCGTCGCCCGGAAGGTGCCGAGGCGGTCGGCGATGCGGTGACTGATGGCGAGGCTGACCTCGGTGACGTTGCGGGCGGCTTCCGCACGGCTTTGCGCGTGAACGTCTCGCTCAACCCAGCGATGGAGACGGCGCCGACCGGGGTGCCGGTGAGGTCGGTGATCGCGGCGGCGACCGAGGTCGTGCCGCGCTGGAACGAGTGGCTGACGAGGAACCCGTCGCACCTCGCCGCCGTCAGCACGGCGGCGAGGTGAAATCGGGCGCGGGCAACCGTTCCGCGTCGCAGGTCAGCCCTGTCGAGCCGCTGCACCACCCCGGGTTCCAGCACACTGAGCGCGGCCTCGCCACAGCCGGTGCGATGCGCGGGCGCGCGCAGGCCGACGCGGTTGCGCATCGGCCGCGACTCCCGGCCGGTGATGCGGTCGAGGTACACGACCCAGCCGTCGACGAACTGCGCCAGGTGCGTTTCCTGACAGGTGACGCGACGACCATGGCGTGCCTCCGTTCGACCCCGCTGCGGAAAGTACGCCTCCCCGGGCGAGATCGGCGAACCTCCGTCCGGCTGGACCGGACGCTGCATTTCGCCGGGTCAGAACGGGTCCGGTCAGGCCGGACGCTCCGGCTGTGTGCCGCCGTTTCGACCGCTAGCGTGCCGAGGATGTCCAGCGTGTTCCGGATGTCCCCCGAGAGGAGCCCCATGTGTCTGGTGCGACGCCGGAAGAACGGTTGCGGGCCACCGGTCTGACCTTGCCCATGCTGCGGCCGGCCGCCGGCAACTACGTGGGTGCGTACCAGGAAGGCGCCCTCGTCCACCTGGCTGGGCAAGGCTCCGAGGATTGGCTCGGCCGGGTGGGCGAGACCCTCACGGCCGAAGACGGCTACGCGGCCGCGCGTGAATGCATGCTGCACCTGCTGGCTCAGCTGCGGCAGACGCTCGGCAACCTCGACCGGGTGCGCGGCATCGCGAAGGTCGTCGGCTACGTCTCGTGCACCGACGACTTCACCGGCGTCGCACAGGTCCTCAACGGCGCATCCGACCTGCTGGTCGAGCTCTTCGGCGACGCCGGGCGCCATCCCCGCTCGGTCGTCGGCGTGAAGGCGCTGCCGAAGGGAATCGCCGTCGAGGTGGACATGGTCGCTGTCGCGGCGATCAGGCCAGGCCGAGCTGCTGGTTGAAGGTCTGGTTGTCCCAGAACAGGAATTCCTCGTCCATGGTGCCGTGGCGGTTCCAGATGCCGACGGTGGCCATGTTGATCGCGTACTTCCGGCCGGTCGGCTGGATGAAGCCACCCTTGCCGTCGGGCATCGGGCGGGTGAAGGTGCCCTGCATCACTCCGGTGACGGCGGTGAGCTCGTTTTTGGCCACCCGCAAGGGATGCGAGTGGATGCGGGTGTCGGGTGCCCAGACGAACATCGCGGCGAGGTCGGCGATGTGCTGGTCGATGCCGTCGGTGTAGTGCCCGTCGGGCCAGTGCACGCGGATGTTGCGCGCGTGACTCTCATCGAGGCGTTTCCAGTCGGCGTGGGAGAAGACGTCGAAGTCGAGCTCGTCGAACGTCTCCAGGTGCTTGCGCTCGTCGTGCGTCAGATTGCGCGGGTACGGCGGGTTGGGCACGGGGGCGCGGCCGGGTCCGGCAGCAGCGGCTGCCCGGCGGCCTCGGCCACGTTCCCACTGGCGACGGCGGTGAGGGCGAAGGCACCGAACGCGGCGGCGGCTCCGCCTTTGAGCGCGGTACGGCGATCCATGATTACTCGCTTTCAGCTGACAGAAGGGAGTTCGCGTCCGGTTGCCCAGGCGTGGCTGGTGGAGACGATGGCGGTGACGACGTCGAGCTCGGTCTCGTCGCGGGGCCCGTAGACGAGGACCATGCCCGGCGTCAGCCGGATCCCGGCGAGCGGGTGGGCGACGGCCCAGCCGCGTTCGATCGCTTCCGCGGCAAGGGGAACCGGCAAGGCGACGTGCAGGGATCCGTCGGTGCGCGGGTGCAGGTGGGCGAACTCGCCGGCCCGCGGCACGAGGTACGCGTCGGCCGGCCCCGCCTGCTCGTCGGCGAGCGTGAACCCGCGCGCGCCCGGCACTGAGATGGCCGACTGCGTGCTGCGCACCCCGGGCAGCGCGGTGATGCGGGCGAACAGCTTTTCCTGCAGCTCGGCCGGGGCGTTGCCGGTGAGCTGCTGCTGGGGAATGGTGACGCTGACATCCGGCCGCTTTCCCGTTCGCAACGGGAGCTCTCCGAGCCCGTCCCACCGCGCCGGCTGGGGTCCGGGCGCGCGGCGCCGCTCGAGGAAGCCCGCGCGCTCGGGGAGCCAGCCGCCGAGGAAGGCCAGGGCGTCGGGCGCGATGGCGTGCCCGACCGGGTCGCGCCGCGCGATGGTGGGCGCACCGGACTCGGCCGTGAGGTAGCGCCAGGTGCGGTCCTGCAGGTCGCGCGGGATGACCTGGTCGTACTCGCCGTGCGCGAGGAACACGGGCAGGCCCGCCAGGCGCGCCGGGTCTGTCGGCACGCCCGCGTCGAACGGCAAGGTGCCATAGAGGATGGCGGCGCCGGCGAACCGGTCCGGATCATCCAGGACCAGGCCGCCGGCGAACGCGGCCCCGCCGCTGAACCCGATCAGCAGCACGGGCCCGCGTTGCCGGTCGAGCCAGCCACGGAACCAGTCCATTGTGGTCCGGAGTGACTCCGGCGCCGGACGGCCGATGCCACGGTTGGCGAACCAGGCGAAGCCGCCGCCTTCCGCGATCGGTGCTCGCACTGCTGCGTAACGGAACCCGCCGGGCAACGCGTCGGCGATCCCGATGATCTCGGTCTCGCGCGAGCCTCGGCCGTGCAGCAGCACGACCAGCGGCCCCTCGGCACCACGGGTTTCGACGACCGGCTCGTTCATCGGAATGTCGGCGTTCAGACCGTCGGGCCGAGCAGCGCCCAGCCGGACTGCCAGGGCCAGTTGTTGCCGGCATTGAGGGCGATGTTGAGGAACGCCATCTCCTCCAGTGCGCGGGCCATGCGCAGGCCGCCGGCGTCGATCGGACGGAAACCCAGCGAGGAGAGCAGCTCCGCGACGACCTTCTTGGCGTCGGTGTCGTCGCCGGCGTAGAAGGCGTCGAGCCGGTGGCCGCTCTCGGTGGGGGTGCCGAGGCGGCCGGCGAAGATCGTGTTGAACGCCTTGACCACGGCGGCGTCGGCGACCAGGCGCTGCAGCGTCTGCACGGCGGCGGTCTCTTCGATGTCGAGGTCGGTGAAGGTCGCGTTGAGCGGGTTGGTGGCGTCGACCACGACCTTGCCGCGCACGGCGGGCGCGATCTCCTTGGCGACGGCGCCGACGGCATTACCCGGCACGGCCAGCACCACGACGTCGGCGGCGGCCACCGCCTCGAGGTTGCTCGCCGCGGCCCGCGCGCCCGTCTCGGCCGCGACCGTGGCGGCCTTCTCCGGGCTCGTCGCGGTCAGGGTCACCGCGTGCCCGGCGTCGACGGCGGCCTTGCTGAGAGCCGAGCCGACGTTGCCGGCTCCGATGGTGGCGATCCGCATGATTACCTGCTCCTTCAGTATCTGACTGTTCAGATACTGACACGGTAACCACAAGATGCCTTCCAGTGCAATAGCTGACGCGTCAATCTTCTCCGCGTACACTTGCGGCATGGACCCGATCGACGACCGCCTGATCACGACGTTCGGCAGACTGGTCGAGGCCAGCAGTCAGCTGGAACACCGGCTCGGGCCCGCCATGCAGGCCGAGGCCGGGCTGCAGCACACGTGGTTCGAGGTGCTGATCCGGCTCGCCCGCTCGGAGGGCGGGCAGTTGACGATGAGCGCGCTCGCGAGCGAAGTGGCGCTCACCACAGGCGGCGTCACGCGGCTGATCGACCGCATCGAGGCGGCCGGCTACGTCGAGCGCCGCCCGTGCCCGACCGACCGCCGGGTGGCGTACGCGGCCATCACCGACGCCGGGCGCAAGGTGCTTGACCAGGCCGCGACGGTCCACGCGCGCAACCTGCGGGCCGCGTTCGCCGCGTTCTCCGAGGCCGACCTGGACACCCTCGACGGGCTACTGGACCGCGTCCGGCACGGTTTTGAGATTGCTTGAAGGTTCAAGTCAGGCGGCGTAGCGTTTGACTGAACGTTCAACTGCCCACTTGCAGACGTCCGTGCGATTCCAACTCCTCGACATCCTGCCGCACCTGCAGAACCCGGTCACGGGCCGAATCGTCAGCACGTCCGACCGATACGCGCAGGCGTTGAACACCGCGCAGCGCGCCGAGCAGGTCGGCTTCGACGCGGTGGCGCTCGGCGAGCGGCACGCGGGCCCATTCCTCTGGGCCGGCGTGACCGTGCTGCTCGGCGCGATCGCCGCGACCACGAGCCGGGTCCGGATCCAAACCGGCGTCACCGTGCTGTCCATTTTGGACCCGGTGCGCATCGCCGAGGACTTCGCCACGATCGACCAGCTCTCCCGCGGCCGGGTCGAGATCGTGATCGGCAAGGGCAACGAGGCCCGGCAGCTGCCGATGTTCGGCGTCGAGCCCGGGCAGCAGTGGGACCAGCTGGCGGAGAAGTACGAGCTGCTGCGCCGGCTGTGGCGCGAGGAAAACGTGACGTGGGAAGGAAAGTTCCGCGGCGCGCTCGACGGGGTCACCACCCTGCCCTGCCCCTACGCCGGCGCGCCCCGCATCTGGCACGGCTCCGCGACCACGCTGACGTCCGCCGAACTGGCCGCGAAATGGGGCGACCCGCTGTTCAGCGCCAACGCCATCCAGCCCCGCGACAACTACAAGATCCTCATCGACCACTACCGCGCCGAGTACGACCGCCACGGCCACGACCCCCGCTACGCCTTCGTCGGCGCAGGCGCGAGCTTCCTGTACCTGACGGATTCCACAAAGGACGCTCGCGAGCACTTCGGCCCGGTGTACGAGAAGATGGTCGAGTTCTTCAACAAGCCGGGCAACCACACGCCCGGCAACGAAATGGTCTTCCGCGACATCGACCACGCCATCGCCGAAGGTCCAGTCCTGGTCGGCAGCCCGCAGCAGATCATCGACAAGATCCTCTACTTCCACGCCGCCTTCGGCCACGACCTCCAGCCGTTCAGCCTGCCCCCGATGCTCCCGCACGAACAGCAGCTCGAGATGCTGGAGCGCTTCGCCGCCCAGGTGATCCCCGTGGTGCGCAAGGAAGTTCCCACGACACTGTGGACAGACGCGGACCCGTACGGCGCCCGCCCCGCCTTCGTGGGCAAGCAGGTGGCCGACGCCGCCGCCATCGTCGACGGCCGCTGAGGTCCTTTTCTGTCCGGCCAGGCAGGACGCGAAGCTTGATCACCCCGTTGGCGGCATCCGTTCGGGGCGGGCTTGCCGGTACCGTGAGCGCCGACTTCCCGGCCGAAAGGTGTTCAGCAGGTGTCGGACTCAGATCTCGCGGCGGGCGTCAGCTCCACCGCCCTAATGGTCGCGGCCGCGCGCGCCATCGAAACCCACCACCCGCACAGCCTGCTGCACGACGAGTACGCCGAGCACTTCGTCCGCTCGGCCAACTCCCCCGTCGCCCTGCCCACCCGCATCGAGGACGTCGAACTCGGCGACGCGGATCCCTTCTGGGGCCACCTGGGCCGCTTCTTCGCCGTCCGCGCCCGCACCTTCGACGACTTCCTGGTGGACTCCGCCCCGCACACCCCGCAACTCGTTTTTCTCGGCGCCGGCCTGGACACCCGCGGGCTGCGCCTGGGCCTGCCCCCTTCGGTGACCGGCTTCGAGATCGACCGCCACGACGTGCTCACCTTCAAGACGAAGGTCCTGGACTCCTTGGGCGCAAGGGCCCCGTTCCCCACCATTTGCTGACCGCCGACCTGGCGGACGATTGGTCCTCCGTGCTCCTGGCCGCGGGCTTCGACCCGGCCACGCCCACCACCTGGATCGCCGAAGGCCTGCTCCTCTACCTCCCCGCACCGGTCGAGACCTCCCTCATCAACACCCTCGACACCCTGTCGGCCCCCGGCAGCCGCGTCGGCCTGGAAACCCTCCCCGGCCAGGACTCCCTCCGCGACCACACGCTCTTCGACACCAGCACCTCGGAAACCGGGTCTCACCTGGGCAGCCTGTTCGACCCTGACGCCCGCCCCGATACGCCCGGTGCTCTGCGCGCCTTCGGCTGGACCCTCACCACGTCCCCGGTGGACACCTTCACCAGGCGGTACGGCCGGGGCCCGGACCCGTCGATTCCGGGGCCGATCCTTCAGTCCCGCTTCGCCTTCGGCCAGAAGGACTCCTGACCGGCGTCATTTCCGGGCGACGCCGGCGAGCAGCAGAGATTCGTTGGGTGAGGCCAGGTGCGCCGTCCGGTCGCCGTCGCTGGCGTCCTCCGGGTGCCAGAGCGGGGTCCACGTGACACCAGGTTCCAGCAGCGTGAAGTCGCCGAATAAGTCGGCGATCTCCTTGCGGTTGCGGAAGACGACCGGGCTCGACGACGTGTCGTACAGGCGTTTGAGGTCCGCGAGCATCTCGGGGTAGCCAGGCGGGACGCCCTCGTCGGTGACGTGCGAGAGGGCCAGGTACGAGCCGGGGGCGAGCAGGTCGCGGTAGGTGGCGACGAGGCAGGGACCGAGATCGTCGGTGCGGCCGCTGCCCGGCGCCGGCGGCTGCTGGATGTGGAGTACAGCGATCAGCAACACCGCGACCGGCTGGCTCAGGTCGATGAGCCCGGTGTCCGCGACGCGCGACCACAGCCGTTCGGGATCGCGCATGTCGGCGTGGATCACGGTGTGGCGGCTGGGGTCGCCGTGTTTGTTCAACACCCGCCGGGAGTGCGCGACCGCGACGGGCTCGTAGTCGACGTACACGACTTTCACCTCGCCGGGCGCGAGGTGCTCGGCCACCTCGTGCGCGTGTCCCATCGTGGGCACCCCGGACCCGATGTCGACGAACTGCCGGATCCCGCTTTTCACCAGGTGCCGCACCACGCGGTGGAGGAACATGCGGTTGGCGTGGGCGATGGGCCGGATGATCGGGTACGCCTCGAGGATCTGGTCGGCGAACTGCCGGTCGATCTCCCAGTTCGTGGTGCCGCCGAGGTAGTAGTCGTAGATGCGGGCCACGTTGGGGTGGCTGAGGTCGACTCCCGGTGGCGGAAAGGGTTCGTCGAGCCCGGTCACGGACTACTCCTTTTCGGTTGGTGGCGCGAGTGTTCTAGCGTAGCCGTTCGATCGTGCCGGTCACGGTGGGCATTCGGGTGGTGGCGAGGCCGTGTTTCGCCTGGTCGAGAAGGTCGCGGGATTCTTGCGCGGTGAGCGCGACCGAACTGAGCGACTCCCAGGCACTCAGGTCGGTTTGAAAGGTGGCGCAGTTCGAGCGCTGTATGCCGTTCGAGGTTTCCCCGTACGAGAAGTTCCCTCGGTCGCCGGCGAACTTGAATATCGTGAGGTCGGGCGGGACGTAAAGCCCGGTGCCGAAAGGCACGACCCTGATGCCGATCCAGGGGTGCTTCTCGGTGAGACCCAGCAGGTGCTTGATCTGGTCGAGCGCGACGTACGGGTTGACTGTTCTCGCCCGAACGAGGCGGAGCAACGCGCTTTCACTCAGCAGGAAATCGTAGGCGCGCTCCGGGTACCGGGTGAGCAGTTCTCCCCGATCGAGGCGTTCGGAAACGGCGTCGTCGACGTCCACGAGCCCGTGCGCGTTGAACTGTTCGAGCATGTAGCTCTCACATTGCAGCTGACCGCTGATCCGTTCGCCCGTCCAGCTCAGCACCGCCGTGGCCTCGCGTTCCGCGGCGACGACGTCCCGGAACCACCGGGGCGTCGCCTTCAGCCGCGCGTCGGTCCCGAGGTGGTCCACCTGCGAAAAGTCGTTGAGGCGGCGCATGGTCGCGGCGGTGCTCGGAGCCACCTCGAGCGTGTCGATCAGCCCTTCGAGCACCACGGCCGGGATCCGCGCGAGGCCTTTCTCGAACCGGCTGATGACCGGCTGCATGTACTTGACCGCGGCACCGACGTCGGTCTGCGTCAGACCGCGGGTTTTGCGGGCTTGCTTGAGCAGCGAACCCAGTTCTTTCAGCTGGGATTGCACGGTAGGCGAGGTCACCGGTCAGCGCCGTCCAATCGGGGGAAGGAGATACCCCATCGTACGACACGGAAACAGTTCGCACCCCACTTTACTGCGAATATCGGTTCTTGAAATTACCCGATCTCCGAAGTCAAGGGGCCGAACGGATTATCAACTCGCCAACAGCGCTCGCCGCGCCACCGAAGTCACCGGTCGAATTCTCCGGCGCGCGCCGCGGCCATGAACGCTTCCCATTCCGCGTTGTCGAAGATGAGGACCGGCGATGTCGCGAGCTTGGCATCCCGCACCGCCACGACGTCGGCGTTTCCCAGGTTGACCTCAACACAGTTGCCGGAATTCGGCCCGCACAGTCGCGGGCGCGCCCAGGCGCGGTCATCCAGAGAAGATCCGGCAGTGTTCGGGTCGTAAGCACTCATGGCTACCCCTCGTCAAGCCAGTTGGGCCTATTCGGATATTCCGTCGGCTCAGGATTCCGTTGGAATATTCCAATGGCAAGCGAAAGGGTCGCGCCGACGGCAAAAATGATCTAGGTTCACCCGTTCGGCCAAGGATGTTGTTGCGCAGCAAGGGCTGTTGACGCGATCAGCTCCGCGCACACCCGCGCCGGGCAGGCGGTGCTCGAGCGAGAGGGGACGCCGCGAGCACCGCCTGCGTTTGCTATCGCGTCGTCTTCCGGTGCCGGCCACCGCCGCGCCGACGCCTCGCGAAGGCAGCCAGCGCCAGGCCCGCGATCCCGGCGTTGGCCGCGTTGCCCCCGACACTGTGCGCGGCCGGCGCGAACACCGCGAGCACGACGAACAGCACCTCGCCCGCGATGATGCTCGCGCGCAGGGTCCACTGCCAGCTGCCGAGAACCGCACCGAGCAGCCCGAGCCACGGGTGCGCACCGGCGGAAAACGCGGCTCCCGCCTGCACGGGCAGGCTGCCCGGTCCGGCCGCCCGCGGCTCACCGCCGGATGGAGTGGCGTTGGCGTTCTTCCGCAGCCTTGCTTTGGTGGTGACGTCTGGCATGGTCGTGTTGCACTCCTTTTCGATTTCAACCGGTCGTCGGTCGTGCAGCGCCGACGCGGCTCCCTGTGCAAAGGGGGCCGCGTCTTTCGATCCAGCCGCGATGCGCCGTTCGATCTCCTCCCCGCCCCAGCACGCTCCGGCCGAATCCCCACCCGAAGCCACCTCAGCACGAATGGGATCCGATGCACAGTTGGATGCATGTGCATTTGTCCGTGCAGTGTATCCACGCCACCCACCCCCGGCGACGTCCCAATGTCGGCGCGATGCCCGTCAACCTGGGCTTTTCGACCGCGCGAGCCGGGCCCTACCTGTCCACAGCCGTCGACACGTTCCACCAAACGGACGCACCACCAGCACTGATCGCGCGGGTAGCGCCCGGAATAACCCGTTGTCAACCAGGCACTTAGTTGGGCTTCCGACTATTTCCCGCATATTCACGCGCGCCGATCCACATATTCAAGTCGCCCGACGCTGGTGTATGCGCGGTGAACGGTCACAAGGCGGCAGGGCGTCGACCGAGCATGCGCACTTCTCAGCTCAACGCCTGTTGGTAGAACCGGGTGAAGGTGCCGTTCTGCAGAGCGGCGTTGAGCCACTCGTTCACCCGCGCGGTGAGGGGACTGCCCTTCGGGAGCAGGTAGGCCTTGTGGTCCGACGTGAACGGCTGGTCGGGGTGCACGGCGACGAGGCCGGGGTTCTTGCGGGCCTGGTATTCGGCCTCGATGGCGTCGGTGATCATCACGTCGGCGTGGCCGGCGAGGAGCTGGGCGAAGCATTTCGTGTTGTCCGAGGAGACGACGAGGGTGGCGTCGGGCAGGCGCTGCTGCGCGAAGGCGAGGTTGGTGCCGCCGGTGTCTTCGAGGACACGGGTGCCGCGGGTGTTGATCTGGGCGACGGTCTGGAACTCGGCGGCGTGGGCCGTGGTGGTGAGGGGCGTTTTGCCGTTGGCGAGGTAGGGCGCGGTGAAGTCGGCCTGTTGCCGGCGGGCCGGGGTGACGGAGATGCCGCCCATGGCGATGTCGCATTTCACGAGGTCCGGCATGAGGGTGGCCCAGGTCGTGGGCACGAAGGTGGCCGCGCGGCCGAGGTGGGTGGCGAGGTCGCGCGCCATGTCGATGTCGATGCCGGTGTAGTGGCCGGTCGCGGGGTCGCGGTAGGTGAGGGGCTGGTAGTCGCCCGTGGTGCAGACCTTGAGCGGGGGCGGGGCGGCGCTCGTGCTCGCGGAGCAGCCGGCCGCGAGGACAGCTGCGGCCAAGGCGGCGACGACTCGGGTGGGGATGCGCACGGCGACCTCCTCGGCCTGGTTGCTCACGCTTGGTCAAGATCGTAATTCGCTTCGCGCGCAAACGGTGGCGGGCGCGGCGGCGCGAGCGGGCCACTGGGGCTTGTGAAGGCGGCGTACGCCGAGATCGTGGACTGATACGAGGGGCAGTTCCTGAGCGAGCAGCAGTCGGATCGGCTCGGGATCTCGGCCGCGCTGCGGGAGCTGCTCGGCGAGGGGACCGGCGTGTGCCTCGAGGTCGGGCGTGGCACAGGCGTCCACGCGGGCGTGGTGCGCGAGCTGCAGTGGACGCCCGTCGGTGTCGACTTGTCGGCCGGGATGCTGCGGTACGGGCGCGAGCGGATGCCCGTCGCCCGCGCGGATGCGCAGCGGTTGCCAGTGCGGGACGGCGGCGTGGACGCGGTCGTCGCCGTGATGGTGCACACCGATATGCCGGCCTACCCGGCCGTGCTGCCCCAAGGTGGGCGCGTGCTGCGGCCGGGCGGGGTGTTCGTGCACGTCGGGGTGCACCCGTGTTTCTGCAGCAGCTTCGCGGACCGCAGCGACCCGACCGCGGCGGTGATCCGGCCGGGTTACCGCGAGCGCCACCGGACGAAGGATTCCTGGACGGACCAAGGAATCCGAGACAAGGTGGGGCGGCGCACCGGCCGTTGCCAGAGTTGCTCAACGCGTTCGTGGACGCGGGGTTCGGGCTGGAGCGGTTCGGTGAGGGTGGCGTTCCGGTGCCGACCGTGTTGTCGGTACGGGCCAGGTTTTCAACGCCGGCAGACTGACCGGGCCGACATAATGGCGACATGCTCATCAACTCGCGAGCCTTCGCCTACCCGTTTCGCGAGGTCCCGTGGATGCGGATCGCCCAGAAGTTTCGCGCGACGGGGGACCGGTACCCGGCGTTCGCGCACATGGCGGACATCGCCGACAGCGTCCTCGCCTGTGACGGCGCTTCTCGCCTGGCCGGCCTGACCTCGATGCACGACCTGATCGTCACGCCACGCCCGTGCCCGACCGGCCCCCGGTCGAGGTGGTCGTGGTGCGTTCGCCTTCGTCGGGCTTCGTCGGCGCCGGCGGGGTGTTCATCGAGCACCGTTCGTACACCGGGTTCGACGATCGGATCTACCGGCCGAGTTCGGAGGCCGTGCCGCTGTTCTGGCGGTTCATGATCGAGAAGTTCGCGGTGGCGCCGGTGCGGGCCGGCGCGTAGAGGAGGGCGCCGAGCATCGGCGGCCCAACCGGTCAGCGGCCCGGAAGCCGTGCGGCCCTTCCTCCGCCAAACCGGCGAGGAAGGGCCGCAGGAAAAGAACTCAGTCGCCGTACTTACTGGTGCACGTGGCGACAGTCGGCGAAGTGAACCCGTCGCGGAACGCCTCCACCCGGGCGAAACCGGAAGGCACCGTCGTCCCGGAAGGGTCGGAGGCGATGACGCTCTTGGGCGACAACAGTTCCGCGATGGCCTCGTCCAGGTCACCCGGCGAAAGCTCCAGCGAGGCCTTCTTGTCCGGGGTCAACGTGCCCGCCCACATGCCGGTCAGGCAGGCCGTGAGCTGGCCCGTGGAAGCCGTGTCCAAGCGCAGGCCGTAGGCCTTTTCGACCGCCAGCGCGTACCGGGAGGCCACCTCGGCGAACGCGGCGAAGTCGCCGAAGCCGCCGGAGGTGCCGCGGGACGGTGGGGTGCCGACGCGGCGCAGCGAGGTCAGGTCGACCGACACGGTGTCGGTCGAGGGGCAGTACGCGGAGGGGGTGGTCACGCGCGCGTCCGAGCAGGACTCGGGGTCGGAGACGAGCTTCGGGGCGCCCTTGGGGAAAGCGGCGCGCAGGCTCGACTCCAGGTCCTGCAGGTTCGCCGGGTCGACGACGTCCAGGTTGCCCTTGCCGTCGCCCGTGTCGAGGTCCTTTGAGGAGAACGGCAGCTGGCTGGTGCGGCTGACGACCTCGGCGTTGTCGATGGCGGCGCAGCGCTTCGGGCCGCCGGTGAAGCCGAACTGGAAGGCGGACACGCGGTCGAACGCGCTGCCGTGGGCGCCGGCGGTGTCGAAGCTGGAGCCGGCGGAGTCGCGGATGAAGAAGAGCGTCGCCATGATCTGGTTGAGGCCCGCGCCGGTGGACACCTGGAAGTGCGGCGAATTGCCCTCGGCGACCCAGCGGAAGAAGGTGCCGGCGTAGCAGTCGGCCTGCTGTTCCTTCACGATCGACGGGGTGTTGGGGCTCAAGCCGAGCCGGGTCTGCACGGCGTGGCCCAGCTCGTGCGCCAGGACGGCGACCACGGACATCGGGCCGAAGGAGTCGTTCAGCATGGGCAGGAGCTCGCCGCGGTCCCACGCGACAAGATCACCGGAGGGGCAGTAGAACGCGTTCACGAGGCCGGCGGTGCTGGAGCCGCAGAGGTTCAGGCCCTGGCCGCGCGAGTCGTAGGAAATGAGCTGCCCGACGGGTTTGTAGTCCTTGCCGAAGTTCTCCGGCAGCTGCTCGGTCCAGTACTGCTGCACGTCGGCGACGGCGTTGGCGGCGAGCTTGTCGATCGCACCGCCGTCGGTGTTGGCGACGGGCAGGTCGGTGTCCGCGACGCCCGCCTTCGGGCCGCTGGGACCGTCGGTGATGGCGAGGCCGGCGACCTTGGCCGGGTCCGGCCGGTCGACACCCGCGCTGCCCTGGACGGCCGTGGTGCACCCGGCCAGCAGCACGGCGCCCGCGACCAGCGTCGCCACCCACGTGAACCGCGAAGTCATTGCTCCTCCAAGGAAAAAAAGCCGGTGCGACCGAAGGGCCGCACCGGCTCGAAGTAAATCAGGCGCTGAACTTGACGGACTCGATGGCGTTGTCGAAGGCGGTCCCGGTGAAGTCGGTGTCCTTCGAGACGACCATCGACTGGCCGGTGCAGTTCGGGCCGGTCCACAGCTTGATCGAGCCGGTCACCGAGATCGACGAGGCCGAGTCGCGCTGGCTGAGATCCTGGCAGGCCTTGTCCTTGGCCGGGTCGAACGAGACGCCCTCGACGGACGAGGTCTGGTCCTGGTTGGGGCCGTCGAACAGGAGCGCGCTGGTGGCGGGCTTGCCGGCCGATCCCGAACCGGTGTCGGTGCCGGTACCCGTGTCAGTACCCGTGCCGGTGCCGGAAGTGTTGCCGGTCGAGCCGTTGTTCTGCGAACCGGTGTTCGGGTCGCCGAGAACCTTGCCGCCCTTCGGGTCCACCGCGTGCCAGGTGCCGCCGACGTTCTGGCCGTTGATGTCGCCCTTCTTCTTGTCGCCGGAGAACTTGTAGACCGGCCATTTGCCGATGGTCAGCTGCAGCGTGCCGTCCGAACGCTTCACCACGCCGATCGCGGACCCCTGGATGTTCCCGGAGAGGATGACCTTGGTGCCCTTCGTGACCAGCACCGGCGGCCACTTGGTCGTGCAGCCGTCGTCCGCGTTGCAGTTGGACGTCGGAGGCTTCGGGGAGTCCTTGTCGAACCGGTAGAGCGTGCGCCCGGCGCCGTCCTTGACGATCGGGCTGAGGCCACCGGCCGAGCCGACCGACAGCTTGACCCACTGGGTCTTGGTCGACGCCGGGGCGCTCGCCGGGGCGTAGTCGCCGGTCCCGGCCGCGGGCTGGGGAGCGGCGGCCGCCGCCGCACCCGAGAGCAGCTGGATGCCGCCGAGGTCGCTGCCGCCGCCGGCGGCGCTCGCGGTACCGGCGGTCTCGCCACCGCTGCAGGCCGACAGGAGAGCAGCTCCGGCCGCGACGCAGGCAGCAAGGAACATAGCTTGTTTGCGGAACATGTTCTGGCTCCTAAGAATTCGGACCCGGCCCCCAGGTACCTTCCCAGGCCGGCGATGCCCATGACACGGCGCCGGTGCGCTGTCCGGTTCACGCGAGTTCTGAAATTCTTCAAGTTTCTTGTTTGCCCAGTTCAGCGGAAGTGTCGACTTCGGACAGTGGGAGCACGGGCCGGGCCAGGCAAGCGAAACCGGGCAACCGGCGGTGGGCGATCGGGCAACGGAGAGGGCTTCCGGCGGCGATCATTCGGCTCGCCCGGGGAGGTGCGCGTGCGGTAAGCATGGGCCATGACCAAGGTCCGGTTCGGCTTGCTCGGCCCCGTGGAGGCGCACGTCGCCGGCGAGCCCGTCGACCTCGGGCACGCGCGGCAGCGCTGGGTGCTGGCGGCGCTGCTCGCCGACGCCAACCGGCCCGTGTCCACCGAGCGGCTCGTCGAACGCGTGTGGGCGGACGAGCCGCCGTACCGCGCGCACCGGCTGCTCGCCAGCTACCTCTCCCGCCTGCGCCGCACGCTCGCCGCGGCCGAGGGCGTCGAGATCAAGCACGGGCCGAGCGGCTACGTGCTCACCACGCCACCCGGGAGCGTCGACGTGCTGCGGTTCCGGGCGCTCGTCGCGCAGGCCCGCGCG
Source organism: Amycolatopsis sp. 2-15 (assembly GCF_030285625.1). Taxonomy (NCBI): domain Bacteria; kingdom Bacillati; phylum Actinomycetota; class Actinomycetes; order Pseudonocardiales; family Pseudonocardiaceae; genus Amycolatopsis; species Amycolatopsis carbonis. Next base: position 2,712,574 of record NZ_CP127294.1, on the reverse strand, counting down.
GGGCGACGGCCGGAACTGTTCGACGAGGCCCTCGCCCTGTGGCGCGACGACGCGTTCGCCGGCCTCGACACCCCGTGGGCCGATGCCGCCCGCGAGACGCTCGCCGCCGAACGCCTGTCCGCCCAGCTCGACCGCACGGACCTCGCCCTGCAGCTCGGTGAGCACAACGCCGTGCTCGCCGACGCGGCCCAGCGCGCCGCGGCCTTCCCGCTCGACGAGCGGATCGCCGGGCAGCTGATGCTCGCCCGCTACCGCGCCGGGCGGCAGGCGGGCGCGCTCGAGGAGTACGACCGGATCCGCCGCCGGCTCGCCGACGAGTTCGGTGCCGACCCCGGCCCCGCTCTGCGCGAGCTGCACCAGCGCATCCTCACCACCGACCCGGAGCTCAGCCCACCGCGCGAGACGCCCGTGCCGCGGCAGCTGCCCGCGCCGCCGCGGTGGTTCGTCGGGCGCGACGCCGAGCTGGCCGAGCTCGATGCCGCGATGGCCGGCGGCTCGGGCACGGTCGCGATCTCCGCCATCGGCGGCGCCGGCGGCATCGGCAAGACGTCGCTGGCGCTGCGGTGGGCGCACCGGAACGTCGCCCGGTTCCCCGACGGCCAGCTGTACGTGAACCTCCGCGGCTTCGACCCGGCCGGTGCGCCGCTGCGGCCCGAAGCCGTGGTGCGCCACTTCCTCGACGCGTTCGGCGTCGCGCCCGCGGCCGTGCCCGCCGACCCCGAAGGCGGCTTCGCGCTGTACCGCAGCCTCGCCGCGGGCCGGCGCCTGCTCGTGGTGCTGGACAACGCACGCGACGCGGCGCAAGTCGAGCGGTTGCTGCCGGGCAGCGAGACGTGCACGGTGATGATCACCAGCCGCCACCGGCTCGGCGGCCTCGGCGTCCGCGGCGCACAGCTGCTCGACCTGGGCGAGCTGGCCGAACGCGAGGCGCGCGAGCTGCTCACCCGCCACCTCGGTGACCGGCGTGTGGCCGCGGAGCCGGCGGCCGTCGACGACCTCGTGCGCTGGTGCGGCGGCCTGCCGCTGGCGATCAGCGTGGTCGCGAGCCGGGCCGGGGCGAACCCGCGGTTCCGCCTGGAAGTGTTGGCGCGCGAGCTCGCGGACACGTCGGCGCGGCTCGACGCGCTGGATGCGGGAGACCTGGCCACGAACGTCCGCGCGGTGTTCTCGTGGTCCTACGAAGCCCTCGACGCGGGAGCCCGGCGCGTGTTCCGGTTGCTCGGCGCCGTGCCGGGACCGGACGTGAGCCTCGCGGGCGCGAGCGCGCTGGCCGGTCTGGAGCGGCCCCGGGCGTTGCTGCGCCGGCTCGTCGACGCGCACCTGCTGCAGGAGCACCTGCCCGGCCGCTACCGGATGCACGACCTGCTGCGGCTGTACGCCGACGAGCTCGTCACCCCGCCGGAACGTGCCGAGGCACTCCGGCGCTTCACCGACTTCCTGCTGCACACGGCCGGCGTCGCGAACCGCCTGCTGCGGCCGGAACGCCAGTCGATCGACCTCCCGGAAGCGACCGCGCCCCCGCTCGCCGACCGCCGGGCCGCGACCCGCTGGTTCGACGACGAACAGCACAGCCTGCGCGCGACGCTGGATTCCGCCGTGCGGCGCGGTGCGCACGAGGACGTCTGGCGGCTCGCGTGGAGCGTCAGCGGGTACCACGTGATCCACGGCCAGCTCGTCGAAGACCTCACGGCCTGGCAGGCCGGTCTCACCGCCGCTCGCGCCCTCGACGACCCGGAACCGCAGGCCATCGCGGCGATGTACCTCGGCACGGCCTACACGCGCACCGGGTCCCACGACCAAGCCCTCCGGCACCTGCGCGAAGCACTTTCCCTTGCGCAGCAAGCGGATCTCGCCGCCGACGCCGCCCGCGCGCTCGGCTGGGCGCTCGGCCAGAGCGGCGACTTCGACGGCGCCCTGCACCACACCGCCGCCGCGCTGAAGCACTACCGCGCCACCGGCAACGGCCTGCGCCAGGCCGACGCGTTGAACACCCTCGGCTGGTACTCCGCGCAGCTCGGGTTCCTGGCCGAAGCCCGCGAACACTGCGAACAAGCGCTCGTGCTGTGCCGCAAGCACGGCCACCACCGCGCGGAGACCGTGACGCTCGACAGCCTCGGGTACATCGCCTCCGCGATGGGCGAACGCGAGGAGGCGCTCGCGCACTACACCGCCGCCCTCGCGCTCGCCCGCGACACCGAAGACGCCTACGACGAGCCCGTGATCCTCGCCAACCTCGGCGACACCCACGCCGCGCTCGGTGACCTGGCCGCCGCCCGCGACGTCCGGTCCCGGGCGCGCGAGCTGTTCCAGGCCCACGGCCGCACCGGCGACGCCGAGCGGATGGCGGCGAAGCTCGCGTCAGCCGAGCAGTGACGCGAGGTTGTCCAGTGCCGCCTGGAAAGTCGCCTCGACGTAGGGGACCACGGCCTCAGGTGCGGTGAACGTGCCCGTGTACTCCAGGACGGCGCCACCGCCGGGTTCCGCGTGTACGACGAACGCGCCGACGTAATCGCGGATCGGCCCGTTGTCGCCGAGCACGCGCCAGCGCAGCGTGCGCTTGTCCGCGGAGAACTCCACAAGCTCTTCGAACGCGACGGCACCGGTTTCGGTGGTCACGCGACGCGTGTCGATGAGTCCCGGCGCCGGTTCGCTGAACTTCGCGGCGGGGAACCAGGTGTGGACGTTGTGGAAGTCCGCGATCCGCTCCCACACCACGGCCGGGTCAGCGGTCATCTGCTTGCGCAGCTGCACGGTGGTCATGGCTCGTACCCTCAGTACTTCGAGACGAACGCGGCGAGCTTGTCCAGCTCCGCCAGCGACTCGTCGCGCGAGAGCGTGGGCAGGATCAGGGCGATGCGCTCGACGCCGAGGTCTTCGTAGGCGTGGATCAACCCGGCGTCGGTCGGGGTGTAGGTGACGGTGACGGGCACCGGGTGGCCCGCGCGTTCGCGCAGGTCCTCGGTGTAGGCGCGCATGGCGTCGGCCGGCAGTGGCGGCGCGAGCCAGCCGTCGCCACGCTCGACGGTGCGGCGCGCGGCCGCCTTGCTCCAGCCGCCGATGTAGATCGGCGGGTGCGGCCGCTGCACGGGCTTGGGCCAGCTGTAAATCGGGCCGAAGTCGACGTAGTCGCCGTGGTACTCCGCCTTTTCCTGCGTCCACATCGCCTTCACGGCGTCGATGCGCTCGTCGAGGACCTTGCCGCGCTCGGCCGGGGCGACCCCGTGGTTCTGCAGTTCGTCGAGCACGTTGCCCGCGCCGACACCGACGATCAGCCGGCCGCCGGACAGCTCGTCGAGCGTCGCGGCTCCCTTCGCGAAGACGATCGGTTCGCGCTGCACCAGCAGCGTCACGGCGAGGATGAGCTTGAGCCGCGCGGTCACCGCGGCCACCGCGCCGAGGGAGACGAACGGGTCGGGCATGCGGAACCACGTCGGGTCCATCTCGTCGCCGTTCCCGTCGATCCGCGGGCCGGCGGTGACCGGGATGTGCGTGTGCTCGGGGACGAGCAGCGACTCGAAGCCCCGCTCCTCCAGCGCCCGGCCGAGCTCCGGGTAGGTGATGCCGCCGGTGTTGATGACCGTCCAGATGCCGAATTTCACGCCAGACCCCTCGTGTGCCGTCGAAGATCGTTCGTGATCAACGCTGACACGAGGAGGGGCCGCCGACCTGCCCCTGAGGTGGGTACCCGCAAGGCCCCGCGGCGAGGGAAAACCGGGCAAGCCGGGCGCGTGATCCCTGTCTCTTCGGCTACGGGTTGCGCGTCGCCAGGTGGCGCCGGCGACGCAGGGTCGAGCGAGGCCGGACGACGCACGTCGCGTGGCTGACGCGGGTTTCAGGCCGAGCGGGGGCGCGGTGGGCGCTGTGCAGCCACAAGACGTCGCGGCCGAAGGACCACACGAGCGTGACCAGGGCGGCCACCGTGACGGCCAGGCCCGCGAAGTGCGGCAGCAAGCCCGAGCCCGCGGCCACCAGCAGCACACCCTGTAGTGCGGCCACGACCTTGCGCGCCCGGCTGGGCGGCAGCGCGCCGTTGAGCCACGGCAGGGCCCAGGACGCCGCCACGAACGCGTAGCGCATCAGGCCGATGGCGAGGACCCAGTAGCCGAACGTCTGCGCGGCCAGCACGCTGAGCACCAGGATGAGGAACGCGTCGGACTCCATGTCGAACCGCGCGCCGAGCGCCGAGGACGTGCCGGTGCGGCGCGCGACCTGCCCGTCGACGGCGTCCAGCGCCAGTGCGACCGAAGCCAGCGGCACGAGCACGGCGAGCGGTGCTCCCCCGTTCAGGTGGTCCGCGACCAGCGCCGTGACGCCGCCGATGAGGATGGCGCGGGCGAGCGTGACGTGGTCGGCAGGGCCGAGGGACCGGGCTCCGGCTTTACGCGCGGCGCCCGCGAGCAGGGCCCACAGGCCCACGGTGTACGCCAGGCCCGCGGCCCAGCCGGCGGCGCCGAGGCCGACGGTCAGGGCGAGCACACCCAGCAGGGCCACCTGGGCTCCGGCACCCGCGGCCTGCTGCCGAACGAGTGAACCCACAGTGGAACGTGATCGTGTAGTGGTGGTGACAGCCATATCGCCTCGATCTCGCGGCAGAGGAGGACGACCATGACACGTACGGGACAGGCCTTCTGGTTCAAATCCGCCGGAATCGGTGAGATCCGGACGGCGGAGATTCCCGCGCCCGGACCGGACGAAGTGCTGGTCAGGACCCTGTTTTCCGGCATGAGCCGCGGCACGGAAAGTCTCGTGCTGCGCGGCGGTGTGCCCGAGAGCCAGCGCGAGGTGATGCGCGCGCCGTTCCAGGAGGGCGACTTCCCGTTCCCGGTGAAGTACGGCTACCTGAACGTCGGGCGGGTCGAGGCCGGGCCGGCCGAGCTGGTGGCGCGAACGGTGTTCAGCCTGTTCCCGCACCAGACCGAGTTCGTGGTGCCGGCCTCGACGGTCACCGTGGTGCCGGACGACGTGCCGGCCGCGCGGGCCATCCTCGCGGGCACCGTGGAGACTGCCGTGAACGCGCTGTGGGACGCCGCGCCGCTGGTCGGCGACCGGATCGCGGTAGTGGGGGCGGGGATGGTCGGCAGCAGCGTCGCCGGACTGCTCTCCCGCTTCCCGGGAGTCGACGTTCAGCTCGTGGACACCGATCCGGCTCGGGAGAAGGTCGCAGCCGCGTTCGGCATCCGCTACGTGCGGCCGCAGGACGCCGAGGGCGACCTCGACCTCGTGGTGCACGCCAGCGCGACCGACGCGGGGCTCGCGCGGTCGCTGGAGCTGCTTGGCCGCGAGGCGACGGTGGTGGACCTGAGCTGGTACGGCGACCGGCGCGTGAGTGTGCCGCTCGGCGAGAACTTCCACTCGCGACGGCTGACGATCCGCAGCAGCCAGGTGGGCACGGTCTCCCCGGCCCGCTCCGCGCGGCGCACCTACGGTGACCGCATGGCCACGGCACTGCGGCTGCTGGCCGATCCGGCGTTCGACGTGCTCGTGACCGGCGAGACCGCTTTCGAGGACCTGCCGGACCTGATCTCCCGCCTCGCCGGCGGGGACCTGCCGGGGCTCGCGCACCGGATCGTTTACCCGTGAGTTCTTTGATTCCTAAGGAGAAAACCTTGTTCAGCGTCACCGTCCGCGACCACATCATGATCGCCCACAGCTTCCGCGGTGAGGTCTTCGGTCCGGCGCAGAAGCTGCACGGCGCCACCTTCGTCGTCGACGCCACGTTCCGCCGCACCGACCTCGACGCCGACAACATCGTGGTCGACATCGGCCTCGCCACGCAGAAGCTGGGCTCCGTGCTGGCCGACCTCAACTACCGCAACCTCGACGACGACCCGGCGTTCGAGGGCATCAACACGTCCACGGAGTACCTGGCGAAGGTGATCGCCGACCGCCTGGCCGACGCAGTGCACGCCGGGGAGCTCGGCGAAGGCGCGCACGGGCTGTCGGGGATCTCGGTGACGTTGCACGAGTCGCACGTCGCTTCGGCCGGCTACGAGCGTTCGCTTTGACCGAGGTGGATCCGTCCGGCTACGCGCCGGAGTGGTTGCGGCTGCGGGAAGGCGCGGATTCCGTCGCGCGGGCCGCGTCCCTTGTGGACTCGCTCGCGCCGGCCACGCCGGTCGTGGTCCGCGATCTGGGCTGCGGCACCGGTTCCATGAGCCGCTGGCTCACGGGCCGGTTGCCGCGGCCGCAGCGGTGGATCCTGCACGACCAGGATCCGGGACTGGTGCGGCTGGCTGTCGCGGGTGTTGAGAATGCGACAGGCGAGGTTCGGGATGTCACACGGCTGACGGCGGCGGATCTTTCGGGCACCTCACTGGTGACGGCGTCGGCGTTGCTGGACCTGTTCACGGCCGAGGAGATCCGGCGACTGGTCGACGCTTGTGCGGGGGCGCGGGTGCCGGCGCTGCTGACGTTGTCGGTGGTCGGGCGGGTCGCGCTGACGCCGGCGGATCCGCGCGACGAGGCGGTGGGGGCGGCGTTCAACGCGCACCAGCGCCGGGAAGGGCGGCTGGGGCCGGAGGCGGTGGCGTTCGCGGCGGCGGAATTCGCCGCGCGCGGGTTCACGATGCGCCGGGTGGCGACGCCGTGGCGGCTGGGGGCCGGGGACGCGGCGCTGATGGAGACGTGGTTCTCGGGCTGGGTTTCCGCGGCGGTGGAGGAGAATCCGGCGTTGGACTTGTCGGGGTATCGGCGGGAGCTCGAGTCGGTGGTCGTGGCGCACGAGGACTTGCTGGCTCTGCCTTAGGTGTTGCCTCAGCCGTCGGCTTCCCGGCGGGCTTTGGCTCGCCGTTTGCCCTCGTGCATCGCGGCGACCCGGGCGATGGGGATGGTGTGGCCTTCGGCAACGAGGTCGTCCGGAAGTGCTTGCGGTGCGGGCATTTCCGTCGCCCATGGGTCGGTGTCGCCGAGGAGGCCGAGTGCCGTGTGGACGGTGAAGTCGCGCGGGATCACGTCGTCGGCCGCCGACCACGGGATCGGGAACGACACGGTGAGGCCGGGCCGCACGCGCGGACTGTAGGCGGCGACCACGGTGGCGCCGCCGGCGCAGGTGGAGTCGAGGAACACCTTGCCGTGGCGGTCATCGCGGATGAACGCGGTGGTGGCGAGCGCCGGATCCAGTCGTTCGGCACGGGCGGCGACCGCGCGGGTCGCGGCGGCGACGTCTTCATGCGCCTGGCCGGGCTTGAGGGGCACGAAGACGTGGACCCCCTTGGAGCCGCTGGTTTTCAACGCGCCGGCCAGCCCCGCGTCGGCGAGGGCCTGGCGGACCAGGCGCGCGCCCGCGACGGCGACGCCGAACGGCGCACCCTCGGGCGGGTCGAGGTCCATGATCAGGTGGGTCGGACCCTGGGTGTGGTCGACCAGCGTCAACGTGGGGTGGTATTCGATCGCACGTTGGTTGCCGAACCACAGGAGAGTGGGGCGATCGTTGCACAACGCGTAGGAAACTTCCCGCTTCGAACTCTCGGCCCACAGCTTCACGCGCGGCACGAACTCGGGCGTGTACTTCGGCAGGTTCTTCTGCATGAACGCGTCCTGCCCGCGCAGCACGCGCACCACCGACAGCGGCCGGTCGTGCAGCACCGGCAGCAGCCGCTGCGAGACGCCGTCGAGGTAGTCGAGCAGGTCGCGTTTGGTCGCGCCGGCGTCGGCGAACAGCGGCTGGTCGAGATTGGTCAGTTTGACACCCTCGCGTACGTCGTCGCTGCTCATCGGCCTACCTTCGCCCACCGCGCGGGCGCCGGTCAACCGCTTCACACGAGCGGACGGCCGTCGCGGCGACGCTTGCGGAGGTCGCGCAGGTACGCGTTGTAGGGGAAGCACTGCACGCTGCGCGGGAGGCGCCGCACGACGTGTCCGATCCCGCGCGTGAGACGTTCGAATGTTCGCTGATCATGTTCGGTCCAGGACAGCCGCATGTGCTCACGGAAACACGCGGGCAGGAACCCGGTCGTCACGAACCGGTGGAACCGCCCGAACACCAGCGGCAACGGCTGCGGCAGGAACCGCAGGTCGACGAGGTCCGTCAGGTACGCCCGGGTGCGGTCGTCGATGGTCACGCGTTCGAGCCCGTCGGCCCAGTACTTCGCGAACGCCTCACGGTCCTCGGGCCACATCTCCGGCCGCACCTGCAGCGTCGTGCCGAGCACCACGGCCTCGGCGTACAACTCCTCGGGCGCGGCCCCGCCGAAGAACGCCGCGTGGACGTCCTCCAGCCCCTTGTACAGACACGCGGCGACCCACAGCTGCAATTCGGGGTCGAAGGCGTTGTAGCCAACCGGGCTGTCCTTTGTGGATCGGACGTGCCGGTGGGAGCCGTCGACGGCCTCGCGGTAAGCCCTGCGCTCCTCGTCCGTCCCGAACGTCGCCACCGCCAGGTAGGTCCCCGTGGTACGCGCACGTTTGACCGGGTGCCGAAACAGGTTCCCGCTCTCGACGCGGCTCTCCATCACCCCGTACCCCACCGGGGGCCGCCCGAGCTGCATGATCACGTTGGCGCTGCCGGCCATCAGCCCGACGCCGACCATGGCTCTCTTGAGCGCGTCACCCATGGCGCCTCCCGTCGGAATCAAGGAAACGCGACTGTTTACGCCGAGTCAAGAGCCGCTACCCGCACGAGCACAGGCTCCCCGCCCACCTCAAGCCCCATCCAGGCCACGTTTGCTCGATGTCGTGGCCGCAGATGCTCGCGAAGGAAGACTCCGCGCCTTTGACCGGAGACCGGCCGGGGTGATCTCCGCCGCACTCGGGCGGGGAGGTCGGGACCACGCGGTTCACGCTGATCTAGCGTGAGGGCCCGAGTCGCCAGTGAGGGCGGCTCGTTCCCGGGGACGGGTTGGGCGGCGCCCCCGCAGTGGCCGCCGGGCCGGAGAAGCCGGGGGCGAACCCCCAGGCGCGTCGACGGCGCGTCCGAGCGAGTCAGGGCGTGTTGCGTGCCGAAGGTGTTCCGAATGGCCCGGCCGGCGTGGTTGTCGCCGAAGGTGGCGCGGGTGGAGGTGCTCGGCGGGCTCGTCGTGGCGCTCGCGTTGATCCCCGAGGCGATCTCGTTCTCGATCATCGCCGGGGTCGACCCGCGGGTGGGGCTGAGCGCGTCGTTCACGATGGCCGTGGTGATCTCGATCGTCGGCGGGCGCCCGGCGATGATCTCCGCCGCCACGGGGGCGATCGCGCTGGTCGTGGCGCCGCTGGCGCGTGAGCACGGCCTCGGCTACCTCGTCGCGACCGTGATCCTCGGCGGTCTGATCCAGATCGTGCTCGGCGCGCTCGGCGTGGCCAAGCTGATGCGGTTCGTGCCGCGCAGCGTGATGGTCGGGTTCGTCAACGCGCTGGCCATCCTGATCTTCCTCGCGCAGCTGCCGTCGCTGATCGACGTGCCGTGGCCGGTCTACCCGCTCTTCGCCGGCGGGCTGCTGCTGATGGTCATCCTGCCCCGGCTGACCAAGGTCGTGCCGGCGCCGCTGATCTCGATCGTCGTCCTCACCGCGCTCACGATCGGCGCCGGCATCACCGTGCCGACCGTCGGAGACAAGGGCGCGCTGCCATCCGCGCTGCCGGTGCCCGGGGTGCCCGACGTGCCGTTCACGATGAACACCCTGACCCTGCTCGCACCGTACGCGATCGCGTTCGCGCTGGTCGGGCTGATGGAGTCGATGATGACGGCCCAGCTCGTCGACGACATCACCGACACCCCGTCGAGCAAGACCCGCGAAGCGATCGGCCAGGGCATCGCCAACGTCGTCACCGGCATCTTCGGCGGCATGGGCGGCTGCGCGATGATCGGCCAGACCATGATCAACGTCCGGACCGCCGGTTCCCGCACGCGCCTGTCGACGTTCCTGGCCGGCACGTTCCTGATCATCCTGTGCATCGTCTTCGGCCCGCTCGTCTCGCGGATCCCGATGGCCGCGCTCGTGGCCGTGATGGTGCTCGTCGCCTTCGGCACGTTCGACTGGCACAGCATCGCCCCCGCCACGCTCAAGCGGATGCCCGCCGGCGAGATCGCGGTCATGGTGATCACCGTCGCCGTCGTGGTCGCCACCAGCAACCTCGCGATCGGCGTGGTCGTGGGCACGATCACCGCGATGGTCATCTTCGCCCGCCGCGTCGCACACCTGCTCGACGTGACCGCCGCCGTGGACCCGGACGGCACCCAGGTGGTCTACGCCGTCACCGGCGAGCTGTTCTTCGCCTCCAGCAACGACCTCGTCTCCCGCTTCGACTACGCCGGCGACCCCGCCCACGTCGTCCTCGACCTGACCGACGCCCACATCTGGGACGCGTCCACCGTCGCCGCGCTCGACGCCGTCACCACGAAGTACGCCGCACGCGGCAAAACCGTCGAGATCGTCGGCCTCAACTCCCCGAGCGCCCGCATCCACGGCCGGCTCACCGGCGAGCTCACGGCCCACTAGAGCACCGAGCGCGCGAACTCGATCAACGTGCGCGCGGCGGGACCGCTCGGGCCGTCGGCCCGCCACGCCAACACGAGCTGACCGCGCAGCCGCGGCCGCAACTGCAGCGTGTGCAGCTCGGTGGCGTAGTACCGCGCAAGGGACTCCGGCACGATCGCCACGCCGAGACCGCGCATCGCCAGCTGCGCCAGCACGTTCGGGTCGCTGGCCTCGATCGTCACGCGCGGGTGGACGCCCGCCGTCGCGAAGGCGCGGTCGAGCACGCCGCGCACGCCCGTGCCCTTCGGCAGGCAGATCAGGCCGCGGCCGGCCAGGTCGGCCAAAGCGACTTCGGCGCGCGAGGCCAGCGGATCACCGGGCGCGGTGACGGCGACGACGGCTTCGTCGAGCACGACCTGCGCGGCGAGTCCCGCGGGCACGCCGTCGGCGAGGCCGATCACGGCGACGTCGAGGCGGCCTTCGCGAAGCGCTTCGACCATCACGTCCGAGTTCGCTTCGCCCAGGGTGATCTCGACGCCCGGGTAACGCTCGGCGAAGGCGGCCAGGAAATCGGGCAGCGCGACCGGTCCCGCCGACGTCACGATCCCCATCGCCACCTGCCCGCGGACGAGGCCCTCGTGCTCGGCCACCGTCTCGCGTACGGCGGCCACCGCGGCGAGCGCGGCGCGGGCGTGGGGCAACGCGGCGGCGCCGACGTCGGTGAGCCGCACCGCGCGCCCCGACCGGTCGAACAACGGCTGGCCCAGCTCGCGTTCCAGGCGCCGGATCTGCGCGCTGACACCAGGCTGGGCGACGTGCATCCGGGCCGCGGCGCGCGTGAAGTTGGCTTCTTCGGCCACGGCCACGAAGTACTCGAGCTGGTGCAGTTCCATAACCACTGATTCTAGTCAGGGGAACCACTATCTCTTGGACTTCTCGAAAGCCGCGAGCCACGCTGGGGTCATGCGAACCTTCACCCCTGGCCAGGACGGCTACCGCGAGGAAATCGCCGGTTTCCAGACCGGCATCGAGTCGACGCCGAAGCTGGTCGTCGCCGCCACCACGGCCGACGACGTCGCTGAGGCCGTGCGCCACGCCGCGGCCCGTGACCTGCCCGTGGCGGTCCAGGCGACCGGCCACGGCCTGCGAGCCCCGGTCGACGGGGTGCTGATCTCGACGCGGCGTATGACCGACGTCGAGATCGATCCGGTCGACGCCGTCGCCCGGGTCGGGGCCGGCACCACCTGGGGCAAGGTGCTCGAAGCCGCGGCCGAGCACGGGCTCGCGCCGCTCAGCGGTTCGGCGCCCGGCGTCGGCGTGGTCGGCTACACGCTCGGCGGCGGCTTCAGCCTGCTCGGGCGCCGCTACGGCCTCGCCGCCGACCACGTGCGCTCCGCCGACGTCGTGTCCGCCGACGGCACCCTCGAACGCACCACCGACCTCGGCGACGGCGTGATCACCGCACTGGAGTTCGGCCTCGTCCCCGTGACCAGCCTGTACGGCGGCGGCCTCTACTTCGACACCCCGAAGCTCGCGGACGTCCTGCGCACCTGGCGCGACTGGACCGCCGACCTGCCCGACACGCTCACCACGTCACTCGCCCTGATCCCCTACCCGGACCTGCCGATGGTGCCGGAACCGTTGCGCGGCAAGCACATCGCCCACGTCCGTCGCCCACCTCGGCGACGACGGCCCGCGGCTCGTCGCTCCCCTGCACACGCTGGGACCGCTCGTGGACACGCTGGAGACCATGCCGTTCACCGACTCCGGCTCCATCGCCGCGGAGCCGCCGCATCCACACGCGTACCTCGGCGACAACCGCGTGGTCGCGCAGCTGCCCGACACCACGATCGACGCGATCCTGGAGCACGCCGGTCCCGGCGCGCCCCTGCCGACGGTGCTGATCGTCGACCTTCTCGGCGGCGCCTACGCCCGGTCGACGGCCCCGGATTTCACGGCACAGTCGCGCTACACGATCCGCGCTCTGTCCGTTTTGGACGAATCCGGGCCGGACCCCGTGCGCGCGGCGCACGGAAAGCTCTTCGACCCACTCACCGCGACCGGCCGGTTACGCAGTTTCGTCTACGGCCAGCCGCTGGCCTGAGCTCTTGAAGCATCTGCTCACAACCGTCGGGATCCGGCCAGAACTCGCTCCGCGGGTGTTCACGTGGCGTTGGTGTCGACTGGATTGGATCAAGGGTCGACACCACCCCCGCGTGAGGAGTTCCACCTTGTCCGCCGACCCCACCACCCCCACCCCCGAGCCCGAAGCCGGCCCCACCCGCCGCCGGTTCCTGCAGGGCGCGGGCGTCGCCGCCGGAGCCCTGATGTTCGGCGGGATCGCCGACGCCGGCTCCGCGAGCGCCACGACTCTGGGCAAGAACGGCTTGCCCAGAGGGTTCAGAGGCGACATGGCCGACCTGAAACACGTCGTGATCCTGATGCAGGAAAACCGTTCGCTCGACCACTACTTCGGCACGTTCCCCGGCGTGCGCGGCTTCAACGACAAGCAGGCGCTGAAGTTCCAGGACGGCACCAGCGTCTTCCAGCAGAAGGACAAGACCGGCGCCATCGTGACGCCGAAGGTCGACGACGGCATGTGGGGCAACGACCACGGCGCTTGGGGCGACGTCGCGCACCGCAGCTGGGACCAGTGGGTGCAGCACAACGGCGCCAGCTGCATGAACTACCACAGCGACGGCTACATGAGCTTCTACCACTCGGTGGCGGCCCAGTACACGATCGCCGACCAGAACTTCTGCTCCGAGTTCGGCCCGACCGACCCGAACCGCAAGTACCTGTGGAGCGGCACGTCGAACACCGAGACCGGCAACACGGACGAGTCGAACTACAGCCGCCCGTGGATCACCGTGCCCGAGCAGCTGCAGCAGGCCGGCATCGACTGGCGTCTCTACTCCGACAACAGCGGCAACGGCCGCCAGGGCTACCTGAGCTCGTGGATCGGCGACTACGGCGACAACGAGCTCAAGTACTTCAAGGGCTTCGAACCCAACGGCCTGAGCCCGCTGGACCCGAAGCTGCAGCCCGGCACCGGCCTGATCTGGCGCGGCAACGCCACCTACTACGCCGGCAAGACCACGCCGAACGACGACTCCGACGCCAACCTGCAGGCCGTCCTCAAGGACTTCCGCGACGCGTGCCAGCCTGGTGCCGAGCACCCGCTGCCGGCCGTCTCGTGGATCGTCGCGCCCTACGGCTGGTCCGAGCACCCGGACGCCGACACGCTGCACGGCGAGCGCTACGTCAAAGAGGTGCTCGACATCCTGCAGGGCAACCCGGACATCTGGAACCACACGCTCTTCATCCTCAACTACGACGAGAACGACGGGAAGTTCGACCACGTGCTCCCGCCGTGGCCCGAGGCCGGCACCGCGGGCGAGTACACCGGCTCGTACCCGCTCGGCTTCGGCCCGCGCGTGCCGATGGTGCTCGTCTCGCCGTGGTCGCGCGGTGGTTACGTCGCTTCGGAGGTCTTCGACCACACGTCGACGATCAAGTTCCTGGAAAAGTGGGCAGCGCACCTCGGCAAGCCGTTCACCTGCCCCAACATCAGCGACTGGCGCCGCGCGATCGCCGGTGACCTGACGAGCGCGCTCGACTTCGCCCACCCGCAGACCGGGCCGGCGACGTTCGCGGACCCGACGGCCGAGCAGCCGGTGAAGGTCGCGGCCGGCCACATGAAGCCGCGGCCGCTGAACTTCCACCCGCACGCCACGGTCACGCAGGACCACAAGGGCAAGGTCACGGCGAAGATGACGCTGGCCGGCGGCGACAAGGGCAAGGCCGTGAGCTTCCAGGTCTTCCCGGACAAGCTCAAGCCGTTCACCAGCACGCCGTTCACGGTCACCGAGCGCAAGTCGCAGTCCTACACCTGGGACACCTCCGCCACCGGCGGCGAGTATGCGTTCTCGATCTACTCCAACGACGGCTTCGTGCGCTCCTTCGCAGGCAAGGTCACCTCGTCCGGGCACGACCCGCGCGTGGACGCCGACCTGCTGCAGCCGACCCTGCTGGTGCGTGAGCAGCACGTGCGCTTCACGCTTCACAACGACAACCTGCTCAAGCCGATGCACTACAAGCTGACCGCGAACGACTTCAGCGGTGGGACCAAGACCGTCACGGTGCTGGGCCTGCTGCCGGCGATCGTGAACTGGCCGACCGAGAACGGCTACTACGACGTGGTCATCACGGTCGAGGGCGACCCGACGTGGAAGCAGCGCTACGCCGGCCGGATCGGCGAGGGCCGCTAGTTCCGACGTTCACACAGGCGGCCGGTGGATCCCGCTCGGGTCCGCCGGCCGCTTTCGTCAGCGCTTGTTCCGTCAGCGCTTGTTCCGGCGGACGCGGTCGAGCCAGGAGAAGTCGCTGCTCTGGTAGCGCGCGAGCTCGGCGGCGTGGAAATCGCGGCGCGTCTCCCTGAGCGTGTCCCAGCCGTCTTCGGCGGCGCGACGGCCGCGCCGGCGGGCCCGGAGGTCGAGGGCGGCGGCGACGCTGATCACCACGAGCACCGCCCCGACGAGGATCACCAGTAGAGTCACAGCCCCCACCACCCAACGTAATCGCAGGTCACGGGCGTGGGCCCACCGCGCGGGTGCCCGTGATCGTCCACCTATACTCCCACAGCAGCCAGGCGATTGGGGTCGATTTCTTGCGAACGATGAGCCATGACGAGTACCTCGGCATGCGCAGGTTCCCCGGCCTCGACGGCCTGCGCGCCATCGCCGCGACGATCGTCGTGTTCTTCCACTTCGCCGGGCCGAAGTTCGTGTGGCCGTCGGGCTGGGTGGGTGTCTACATCTTCTTCGTGCTGTCGGGGTTCCTGATCACGACGCTGCTGCTGCGTGAGCAGGACCGCACCGGGCGCATCTCGCTGAGCGGCTTCTACGTGCGGCGCGTGTTCCGGATCCTGCCGCCGTACCTGGTGATCCTCGGCGGGATCATCGCGTTCGTGCTGCTGCGCGGCGAGTTCCTCGCGCGCGACTTCCCGCACGCGCTGAAGTACTACCTGACGTTCCTCAACGAGTTCTTCCCCGGCTCCCACGGCAACGGCTCCGACAACTTCTTCTCCGGCTCGTGGACGCTGGGCATCGAGGAGAAGTTCTACCTGGTGTGGCCGTTCCTGCTGGTCGCGATCGGCATCGGCGCCGCGCGGCGCAAGCTCGCCCTAGCGCTCGCCGCGATGGCCGTGCTGCTGGCGCTCGTGCCGCTGACCACGGGCGGCTGGCTGCTCGACTTCTCGCCGACGGCCGTCTACCGCTCGAGCATCCACTACGCCATCCTGCTCGGCGGCTGCCTGCTCGCGATCCTGCTGCACTACCGGCGTGGCTTCGCCGTGCTGCGGCCGTTCACGCATCCGCTGGCCGCGATCCCGATCGTGGCCGGGTTCCTCGTGCTGCACGCGAACCTCGACCCGCTCTGGGTCGCGACGCGGCAGAACCTGCTGGTGCTGCTCGCGTACGCGGTGCTCACCATGCTGCTGCTGATCGTGCTGCTGTCACCGGGCCCCGCGCGCTGGCTGCTCTCGACGGCGCCGATGCGGTTCGTCGGCGAGCGGTCGTATTCGCTGTACCTGCTGCAGGGCCCGGTGCACTTCGTGGTGGTGCAGGCCGTGCCGGCACTGGGGCACAACCGGCTGATCACGGCCGTGACGGTGTTCCTGGTCGACCTCGCGATCGCCGACCTGATCCACCGCTGGGTCGAGCAGCCGATGATCGCGACCGGCAAACGGCTGCTCACGCGCCGGCAGGCCCGCAAAGCCGCACGGGCCGCGGTTCCTGCCGACGCGACGCCGGTGCCGGCCGGCGTTTGAGCGGTTTCTTCGTGCTCAGCGCTCGAGCACGAAGACCGGGATCAGGCGCGTGGTCTTCTTCTCGTAGTCGGCGAACCCGGGCATGTGCTTGACCATGCCGGCGTAGAGGCGGTCCCGCTCGGCGCGGTCCTCGACCAGCTTGGCGGTGGCGTCGAACTTCTCGGTGCCGATCTCCAGCGTGACCTTCGGGTTGGCCACGAGGTTGTGGTACCAGTCCGGGTTGGTGTCCGCGCCGCCCTTGGACGCGGTGATGACGTAACGGTCGCCGTCGGTGGTGTAGACCAGGGGCGCGATGCGCTGCGTGCCGGTCTTCGCGCCGGTGTGGGTGAGCAGGACCATGTTCGCGCCCTCGAACATCCCGCCGACCTTGCCCTCGTTGGCGCGGAACTCGTCGATGATCTGCTGGTTCCAGTCCGACATGGGGTGGTGTCCCTCCAGTTTGGTTTGCGACCAAACTTACTTTGTTTGCTTCCGGGGCGTGCTCGCCCGGGCCGCAGACCCCGCCGACCGCCGCCGCACGATCGTTCGCAGCAGTTCATGGATGGGTGCTGCTGAGGGCTCCCTCGGCGAGCGCTTCGGCGTGGGCCTCTCCCGGGCAGGCGTGGGGGCCGGTGCCGAACGGGAAGTCCGTGAGATCGACGGCGACTTCGGCGCCGTCGACCCAGCGGCGAGTGCTGGGGACTGGCGGGCCTGGGGTGTTCTTGATCAGGCTCTCGGTGGCCGCGGCCTGGACCAGCAGACCGACTTTGGCGGCGGTTCGCTCGTCGGGTTGGCCCAATGCTTCGACCAGCCGCTGGCAAGCTTCATCGGCTTCAGTGCTTTGGGAGAAGTGGGGCTGGTAAGCCTTTGCCACTTTGGCGACATCCGCGGGGTCGACCTCGAACCCGAGCACCTCGGCGAGCGTTGCGACGGGTCCTTGGTGGGGTCTCGCTGCGGCCGCTTCCCTGAGCGCTCGTGGCTCCACGTTGGCGAGTTCCTCGATGACCAGCTTTCGCCGCGTGGCGTGGTCCTCGCCGCTGCTGAACCTGGCCACCATCGCCCGCAACCAGCCCACATCCACGGCGACGGGCGGCACGGGGGCATCGGTGAGAAGTTCGCGGGAATCCATATCGGAGACGGTAGGACCGGGAAACGTCGGCGCGGGCCGAAGCGTCACCTCAAAACGACAGCCACTCCGCCTGCGGCCCCTCACACCGATGCGGCCGCGGCACGTCGTGCTGGTACCACCAAGCCTCGCTCACCCGGCCGTTCGGCAGGGTGTACCGGGGCGGCCCCGCGGCCCGGCGCATGCCCGCCGCCTCCAGGGAGCGTCCGCTCGCCACGTTGCCCACCTCGGCCCCCGCCCGGACGCGCGGCAGCCCGAGGTGCGCATGCGCCAGCACGAGGCCGGCGGTGAACAGGTCCCGGCCCAGGCCGCGGCCCCGGTACGCCGGCGCGAGGTACCCGCCGGTCTCCGGGGCGCCGTTCTCGCCGGCGTGCACGCTGACCAGGCCGGCGCAGCGGTTCTCGCGCAGATCGATGGCAACGATGTCGACGGACTGCGGATCCGGGTAGGTCCAGGCCGGGCCGGTGCCGGGCGTCACGCGGAGGGCTTCGGAGCGCAGCGGCTCGGCGATGACCGAGTCCGCGAGCCAGCCGAGCCACCGCTGGGCGGCCGGATCGCTGCCGGACGCGACCGCGGCGGCGTATTCCCAGGCGGTGGGGGTGCGGAAGAGGAACCGGCCGAGGGCGAACGCGTGGCCCCTGCGGTCGCAGGTGCGTTTCGCCATGAGCCGGCCTCGGCGGGTCAACCGGCCGAACAGCGGTGCTTCACCCAGGTTCACCATCGCGGGCCAAATGGTACCCGCAGTCACGGCCCGCGGTTGTTATGGTGACCGGGTGACGGCCGTACCGGAGTCAACCGAGCTCGACGCCGGGCGTGCCGCCCAGCCTCGGCAGCTGATCGTGTCCGTATACGGCTTCTACCACCGCATCGAGGGTGGCTGGCTGTCCGTGGCGTCGCTCATCGACCTGCTCGCGGCGCTCGGCGTCGACGAGCCGGCGGTGCGCTCGTCGATCTCGCGCCTCAAGCGCCGGAGCATCCTCGACGCCGTGCGGCGCGACGGGACCGCCGGCTACGAGCTGTCGGACACCGCGCTGGCGATCCTGCGCGAAGGTGACGACCGCATCTTCCGCCGCGACCGCGCGACACTGGCCGACGGCTGGCTGCTCGCGGTGTTCTCCGTGCCCGAGACCGAGCGCCACAAGCGCCACGTCCTGCGCACGCAGCTGGCGCGGCTCGGGTTCGGCACGGCGTCGTCGGGCGTGTGGATCGCGCCGGCACACCTGCACCAGGTGACGGCCGAGGCGCTGACCCGGCTGGGCCTCGCGAGTTACGCCGACCTGTTCCGAGCCGAACACCTGGCGTTCGGAAACGCACAGGACAAGGTGCGCGAGTGGTGGGATCTCGATCAGCTCGACGAGCTGTACACGGCGTTCCTCGACGAGCACGCTCCCGTGCTCGACCGCTGGAAGCGCCGCCGCAGCGTGCCCGGCAACGAGGCCTTCGCCGACTACGTGCGCGTGCTCACCGGGTGGCGGCGCATGCCGTACCTCGACCCGGGACTGCCCGCCGAGCTGCTGCCCGCGAACTGGTCGGGCGTCCGTGCGGCCGAGGTGTTCTTCGCGCTCCACGAGCGCCTCGAAGCCCCGGCCCGCGAGTACCTGCTGCAGGTCCTCAGCGGCTGAGCACCGCGAACCCCTGCACCTCCACCAGCGCCTCGACGTCCCACAGCCGGCTCACGCCGATGCCCGCCATCGCCGGGTACTCGGTGCCGGCGAGGCTCTTCCAGACCTTGCCGATCTCGCGCGCGTGAGCCTTGTAGTCGTCCATGTCGACGATGTAGATCGTCACGCTGCACAGGTCCGCGGGCTCGCCGCCGGCCGCGCGCAGTGCCGTGAGCAGGTTGCCGAGTGCCTGGGAGAACTGCTCGACCACGCCGTCGCCGACGATCTTGCCCTCGGCGTCGAGAGCGGTCTGTCCGGCGAGGAACACCAGCTGTCCGGTTGCGGACACGGCGTGAGAGAAACCGGACGGGCGGCCCAGCTCGGGCGGGTTGATGCGCTCCATGTCGCGGAAGCCTAGCTCATGTATCGCATTCTTGACGATCGTATGCCAGACGACATATCCTTGCTCTCGTGCGGATATCGGTTCTCGGCGGCGGCCCGGCGGGCCTGTACTTCGCCGCCCTCGCGAAGCAACTCGGGCCCGGCCACGAGATCACGGTGTGGGAACGCAACGCGCCGGACGACACCTTCGGGTTCGGCGTGGTGTTCTCCGACGAGACGCTCGGCGGCATCGAGCACGCCGACGCGCAGGTCCACGAGGCCATGAGCCGCGAGTTCGCGCGCTGGGACGACATCGACGTGCACTACCGCGGCGAGGTCCACACGTCCGGCGGCCACGGGTTCGCCGCGATGAGCCGCAAGCGCCTGCTCGCGATCCTGCAGGAACGCTGCCGCGAGCTGGGCGTGGACCTGCGCTTCCGCACCGAGGCCCCCGACCCGGAGCAGCTCTCGCGCGACTACGACCTCGTGATCGCCTCCGACGGCGTCAACTCGGGTGTGCGCCGGCGCTTCGCCGGCTCGTTCCGCCCGACGGTCGAGACGCGCCGCTGCCGCTACATCTGGCTCGGCACCGACCTCGTCTTCGACGCCTTCAAGTTCCACGTGCTCGAGACGCCCCACGGGATCATGCAGATCCACGGCTACCCCTACGGCCGCGACGGCAGCACGTTCATCCTCGAGCTGCACGAGGACGTGTGGCAGCAGGCGTTCGCGCCGATCGCCGCCACCGACCTCGGGCCGGGCGAGAACGACGAGAAGTCCATCGAGCTGATCCGCGAGCTGTGCGCCGACGTCCTCGGCGACCACCACGTGCTGGCCAACAACTCGAAGTGGAACACCTTCGGCACCGTCCGCTGCGAAAGCTGGGTGCACGACAACGTGGTGCTGCTCGGCGACGCCGCCCACACCGCCCACTTCTCCATCGGCTCCGGCACGAAGCTGGCGATGGAGGACGCGCTGGCGCTGGTCGCGTGCCTGCACGAGCAGGACACCGTGCCCGAGGCGCTGGCGGCGTACGAGGCCGAGCGCAAGCCGGTCGTCGAATCGACGCAGCGCGCGGCGCAGGCGAGCCTGGAGTGGTTCGAGAACCTCGCGCAGTACACGCACCAGGAGCCGGAGCAGTTCGCGTTCAACCTGCTCACGCGCAGCCGCCGCGTCACCTACGACAACCTCAAGCTGCGCGACCCGGAGTTCGCCACGGAGCTCGACGCGTGGTTCGCGCGCTCGCTGGGCACGACACCCGCGCCGCCGATGTTCCAGCCCGTGAAGATCGGTGAGCTGGAGCTGCCCAACCGCGTGATCGTGTCGCCGATGGACATGTACGTGGCCGTCGACGGCGTGCCCGGCGAGTTCCATCTCGTGCATCTGGGCGGCAAAGCGCTCGGCGGCGCCGGCCTGGTGATGACGGAGATGATCTGCGTGTCGCCCGAGGCGCGGATCACGCCGGGCTGCCCCGGGCTCTACAACGACGAGCAGGAGCAGGCCTGGAAACGCATCGTCGACTTCGTGCACGGCAGCACGCCGGCGAAGATCGGCCTGCAGCTGGGCCATTCCGGGCGCAAGGGCTCGACGAAACTCATGTGGGAAGGCATGGACGACCCGTTGCCGGAGGGCAACTGGGAGGTCTGCGGGCCGTCGCCGTTGCCGTACCGGGCCGACAGCCAGACGCCGCGTGAGCTGAGCGTCGAGGAGCTGGCGGAGATCCGCGAGCAGTTCGTGGCTTCGGCGCGCTCGGCGGCGCGCGCCGGGTTCGACCTGCTGGAGCTGCACTGTGCGCACGGGTATCTGTTGTCGTCGTTCATCTCGCCGCTCACGAACCAGCGGACGGACGAGTACGGCGGCTCGCTGGAGAACCGGCTGCGGTTCCCGCTGGAAGTGTTCGACGCGGTGCGTGAGGCGTGGCCGGCCGAGCGGCCGATGACGGTCCGCATCTCGGCCGACGACTGGTACGACGGCGGGATCGAGGCCGACGACGCCGTCGCCATCGCGGCCGCGTTCGCCGAGCACGGGGCCGCCGCGGTCGACGTGTCGACCGGGCAGGTCGTGAGCGAGGAGAAGCCGAAGTTCGGGCGCAGCTACCAGACGCCGTACGCCGACCGGATCCGCAACGAGGTGGGGCGCAAGTACGGCATCGCCGTGATCGCCGTCGGCGCGATCTCCTCCTACGACGACATGAACGCGCTCATCCTCGCCGGTCGCGCCGACCTCTGCGCGCTGGGGCGGACGCACCTCTACGATCCACAGTGGACGTTGCACGCGGCGGCGGAGCAGGACTACGTGATGCCGTGGCCGAAGCCGTGGGCGGCCGGGAAGCGCCGGCCGCAGACGGGCCGCACCGACGGGCCCGAGCCGCGGCTGGAACTCGTACGCACCGGTGGGCACCAGACCGCGCACGCCCGCTGGCGACCGGAAAGGGACCGATGAACGCCTTCGCACTGACGCCCGAACAGCAGGCCTTCACTGCTTCCGTCCGCACCATTGCCGCGGAGCAGCTGCAACCGCTCGCCGAGGCCGGCGAGGAAGGCGCGGTGAACCGGCCGCTGCTCAAGGCGATGGGCTCGCACGGACTGCTGGCGCGGCTGTTCCCCGGTGTCTCCGCGGGCAACCCGACGCGCCAGGCCGCGGCGTTCGACCTGTGCCTGCTGCGCGAAGCGCTGGCGTCCGTGAACACCGAGGCCGAGACGGCGCTCGCGTTGCAGGGCTTGGGAAGTTACCCGGTGCTGCAGTCCGGAAAGGACGAACAGGTCGCGCGCTGGCTGCCGGCCGTGGCGGCGGGTGACGCGGTGGCGGCGTTCGCGCTGACCGAGCCCGACGCCGGTTCCGACGCGGCCGCGCTGCAGCTGGCCGCCGAGGCCGACGGCGACGGCTGGCGGCTCACCGGACAGAAGATGTGGATCTCCAACGCTCCCGAGGCCGACTTCTACACCGTCTTCGCCCGCACGACGCCGGATGCCGGCTCGCGGGGCGTGAGCGCGTTCGTCGTGCCGGGCGACCGCGCGGGCCTTACCGGCGAGCACCTCGACCTGGTCAGCCCGCACCCGATCGGCACGCTGGAGTTCGACGGGGTGCGCGTGCACCGCGACGAACTGCTGGGCGAGGAGAACCGCGGTTTCGCCGTCGCGATGCGGACGCTCGACTTGTTCCGGCCGAGCGTCGGGGCGTTCGCGGTGGGGATGGCGCAGGCCGCTCTCGACGCGACCGTGGAGTACACCGGCCGGCGCGTCGCGTTCGGTGGGCCGCTGGCGAAGCAGCAGACCGTGGCGCACACATTGGCGGAGATGGCGACGCGGACGGAAGCGGCGCGGCTGTTGGTCTACGCCGCAGCTTCCGCGTACGACGCGGGCGAGACCGGCCTGGCCGGCCGCGCGGCGATGGCGAAGCTGTTCGCGACGGAGTCGGCGCAGTACGTCGTCGACTCGGCGGTGCAGCTGCACGGCGCTCGGGCGTTGCGGCGCGGGCACCTGCTGGAGCACCTGTACCGCGAGGTCCGCGCGCCGCGGATCTACGAGGGCGCGTCGGAGATCCAGCGGACGATCATCGCGCGGTCGCTGCGTTCCTGAAGTTTCCGCTCAGCGCGATACTGGCTCCGCAACGTCCGGCCGGACGGTAGTTTCGGCGACATGTCGAGGATCGCGGTCACCATCACCACGCCGGACGGCCTCTGCACGGCCACGTTGCACACGCCGCTGAGCGCCGGCCCCGCGGTGATCCTGTACGCCGACGCGGCCGGCGTCCGCGGGACGTTCGCCGAGATGGCGGACCGGCTCTGCGCGCTCGGCTACGTCGTCCTCCTGCCGGAGGGCTACTACCGCACGCCGTACGCGCCGTTCGACGTCACCACGGTGTTCACCGTGCCCGAGGAACGCGAGCGGCTGACGCGGCTCGCGCGGAGCGTGACAGCGGAGATGGCGGTGCGCGACACGGGCGCGTACCTCGATTTCCTGGCCGACCGGAGCGAGGTCGCGGGCTCGCTGGTGGGGACGACCGGGTACTGCATGGGTGGCCGGTTTTCGCTGTGGGCCGCCGCTCAGTATCCGTCGCGGGTGGCGGCCGCCGCCTCGTTCCACGGCGGCAACCTCGCCGCCGACGATCCCGACAGCCCGCACCTGCTGGCCGACCGGATGCGCGCGTCCGTGCTGGTCGCGGCGGCGGAGAGCGACAGCGCGTTCCCGGCCGAGCAGTTCGAGCGGCTACGTGAGGCGTTCGTCGCCGGCGGAGTGCGGCACACGCTGGAGACGTATCCCGCCAAGCACGGGTTCGCGGTGCCGGACAACGACACGTACGACAGCGCGGCGGCGGAGCGCCACTGGGCCGCACTGGCCGCGTTGTACGCGGAGAACCTGCCGCGCTAGACACGGAAAAGCGGTCCGGCGCCTTCGGCGGTGGGCTGTGCTCCGACGAGCCTGGCGGCGGCCCACAGCGTGACCTGGGTGGCGGTGAGCACGGGGCAGCCGGCGGCCCGTTCGAGGTCGGCCGTGAGGCGGTTGGCGTGCAGGGCGGTCTCCGGCAGGAGCACGGCCTGCGCCGCCGGGTGCGCGGCCCGCGCGACGAGGTCGACGATCCGCTCGGCCGGCCACGCGGCGAGCTCGCGGTCGGAGCCGGCGGAGGCGTCGACGCGGTGGATGACATCGGCGTCGAGGCGCGCGATGAACTGGTCGGACAGGCTCGGGTGGTAGACCGAGGCCAGCGAGACCGTGTCGAAGCCGAGGAAGCGGATCGCGTCCTGGAACGCGGCGGTGGTGCTGGTGGCCGGGGCGCCGGCGAGACGGCGGAGGGTCTCGAGCTGGTGCCGGGTGTCGGTCAGGAAGCTGGAGCTGGTGACGGCGAAGGCGACCGCGTCGAACGGCTCGAGGTCGCACAGGGCCGTTTCCAGGTGCGCGTCCGAGCCGAGGCAGCGGACGGCGTCGGTGACTTCGGCGAGGTCCAGCGCGCCCACATCGTCCACATCGGACGGCCACGCGAAGTAGTGGACGGCCAGGTCGAGCGGGGGATGGAGCCGGCCGGCGAGGTCGAGGAAGTCGTCCTCGCCCGCGTTCCTGGTCGGGTAGAGCAGACCGAGACGCATGGGCCGAGACTAGGCGGCGACGGCCTTCTTCGGCTTGCGCTCCAGCCACAGCTGGGCGCCGACCAGCGCGACCGTCCAGCTCAGCCACGCGGCGGTGGCCGCGACGGACTGCATGAACGCGACCTCGCTGCCGCCGAACGTGGTGGCCATCTGGGGTTCCAGAATGAAAATCGCGATCGGTGAGATCAGCCGGTTGAGGATGATCGACATGGTCAGCGCGAAGCTGCGGATCATCCAGCGCCGGTGGTCGCCGAAGCGGCGATCGCGGGCGGCACGGTAGCCGGCCCAGGTGCAGCCGATCCACATGACCGCGAGCAAAACGTCGCTGGCTCGCGTGGCGGGGCCGAAGGGGCTGGCGGCGCCGATCGTCAGGGCCATCACGCCGGAAGGCAGCACGCCGCCGAAGACGTAGGCGCGGCCGGCGTAGCGGTGCACCACCGGGAAGCGGCGACGGACCCATGGCCAGATCTGCACGACCGCGCAGATCATCGCGATCGAGCCGAACACCACGTGGCCCACGAGGAACCAGTAGTGCGCGCCGAAGCCGGCCGGCGCCGGCACACGCGACCGCGCCGGGTCGAGCGCGAGATATGGCGGCAGCGAGTACGCCAGGAAGGCCACCACGACCAGCCCCAGCACCCCGATCCACGGGCGGCGCTTCTTCGCCGTGCGCGGCTGCTGCGCCGGCACCCGCGGTGGTCGCAGATCCGTCCCCGCCGTCATGGCCACTCTCCCTCGCTCGTCGCCTGATGCTCTCCGAACGTAGGTCCGGCGGGGGTGGCGCGGCCATGGTGTGCGCTGGCGTCGGCGGGGTGGGGACAGCCTTACCCTCGGCCGGGTGATCTTCGGGCTTGCCTTGCCGCGCACGGCAACGCGGACGCGGGGTGGCCGTGCAGCTGGTGGTCGAGGGTGACCTGGCCGACCGCGGCAGCTACCGCGACAAGGCCACCCAGTGACTCACCCTGCACTGGGGTCGAATGACCGACTGGGTCCTCGAACACACCAAGGTCGTCGAGGCGACGGTGGGTCCGCTGCAGCCGGCGAGCCGACGCCCGCGGAAAGCCGAAGGGCGCCCGCGCTGAGGCGGACGCCCTTCTGTTCACCCGGGGTGACTCAGGAACCGCGGACCCGCCGCACCGTGTCGCGGTAGAACAGGCCGCTCTGCTTGATCGTGCGCACTTGCGTTTCGTAGTCGACGCGCACGAGGCCGAAGCGCTTGGCGTAGCCGTACGCCCACTCGAAGTTGTCCAGCAGGGACCACGCGAAGTAGCCCCGGATGTCCACGCCGGCCAACCTCGCGGCGGCCACCGCGGCCAGGTGCGAAGCCAGGTAAGCCGTGCGGCCCTCATCGTGGACGAAGCCGTCGGCGTCGGGCGCGTCGTCGAAGGCGGAGCCGTTTTCGGTGATGTACATGGGCAAACCGGGGTAGTCGCGGCCGAGGCGGGTGAGCAGCTCGGTGAACTTGCCCGGCAGGATCTCCCAGCCCATGGCGGTGGTCGGCTCGCCGAACGGCACGGCGCGCTGGATCGGGAAGCCGTCCTCGCCGACGGTGCGGCCCTGCTCGTCGACGCCGGAGTACTGCTGGCCGAAGTAGTAGTTCACGCCCAGGAAGTCCAGCGGGGTCGAGATGATCTCCAGGTCACCGTCCTCAATGGGCAGTGAAGCACCGCGGACGGCGAGATCCGACACCACGTCCTCGGGGTAGGAGCCCCGCACCAGCGGGTCGAGGTAAACGCGCACGCCCATGCCGTCGGCGTTGCGCGCGGCCTCGCGGTCGAGCTCGCTGTCGGACGCGGCGTCGGAGGTGCCCATGTTGAGGGTGATGCCGAACTGCGTGCCCTCTGGCGCGGCCTCGCGCATGCGCTGTGTGGCCAGGCCGTGGCCGAGCAGCAGGTGGTGGATGGCCTTCATGCCTGCCGCGAAGTCGCGCCGGCCGGGAGCCATCACGCCGTGCACGTAGCCGTGCATCGCGGAGCACCACGGCTCGTTCAGCGTCGTCCAGTGGCGCACGCGGTCGGAAAGCCGGTCGAGAACCAGCATCGAGTAGTCGGCGAAGCGGTAGGCGGTGTCACGCGCCGGCCACCCGCCCGCGTCTTCGAGCTCCTGCGGCAGATCCCAGTGGTAGAGCGTGAGCCACGGCGCGAGGTCCTTGGCCAGCAGCTCGTCCACGAGCCGGTCGTAGAACCCGATCCCGGCTTCGTTCACCGGGCCCTTGCCGTGCGGTTGCACACGCGGCCACGCGACGGAGAAGCGGTAGGTGTCGGCGCCGAGCTCCTTGACGAGCCCCACATCCTGGGGCATGCGGTGGTAGTGGTCGCAGGCGACGTCGCCGTTGTCGTTGTTGTCGATCGCCCACGGGACCTGGCAGAAGGTGTCCCAGATGGACGGTGTGCGCCCGTCTTCGGCCACCGCGCCCTCGATCTGGTACGCGGCCGTCGCCACGCCCCACCGGAAGTCCGGCGGCAGCGAGTCGATCAGCGCCTGCTGCTCGCGGGTCGCAGCGTCGGTGGTCTCGGTCAAGGGGTCTCCTTATCTACGACTTGACGGCGGCGACGGGGTCGGCCGGGTGCAGCCAGCACGCCACGGTGCGCGCGGGATCATCACGGTCAGCGGGCACGCCGAGCACCGGCACCTCGGTGGTGCAGCGATCGAACGCGTGCGGGCACCGCGGCGAGAACGCGCACCCGACCGGCAGCGACCGCGGGTCGGGCGGCGAACCGGGAATGCCGGTGAGCTCGCGCCGCGGCCCGCGCAGCGCGGGGAACGAGTGCAGCAGACCGTCGCTGTACGGGTGCAGTGAATCGCGGTACAGGTCCACACCGCGGGCCTGCTCCACGATCCGGCCGCCGTACATGATCGCGATGCGGTCGGAGAACTCCACCAGCAGCGACAGGTCGTGGGTGATGAACAGGACCGAGAAGCCCAGCCGCTCGCGCAGTTCCACGAGCTGCGCCAGGATCTGGCGCTGCATCACCACGTCGAGCGCCGTGGTGGGCTCGTCCATGATCACCACGCGCGGCTCCAGCGCCAGCGCCATCGCGATCATCACGCGCTGGCGCATGCCGCCGGAAAGCTGGTGCGGATACGCGTCGAGCCGGTCGGCCGCGATGCCCACCAGGCGCAGCAGCTCGCGCGCGCGGGCGAGCCGGGCCGTCTTGGTGCTGCGGGGATCGTGGGCCTTGATCACGTCCATCAGCTGCACCGACACCTTGTGCACCGGGTTGAGCGAGTTCATCGCGCCCTGGAACACAATGGAAGTTTCGGCCCAGCGGAAGTCCCGCAGCTGCTTGGGAGTCAGCTTCAGCACGTCGTACGGCTCGCCGTCGCCGGGGTGGTAGACCACGCTGCCACCGCGGATCACGCCCGGCGGCGGGAGCAGGCGGGTCAGCCCGTAGGCCAAAGTGGACTTGCCACTGCCGCTTTCGCCGGCCAGGCCGAGCACCTCGCCGCGGTGCAGCGTCAGGTGCACGTCCTGCACGGCGTGCACGGCCTCGGCGCCGAGGCCGTAGTCGACGTCCAGGCCCTTGATCTCGAGTACGGGTTCGTTCATTCCTTCTCCCGGCCGAGCACGGGCGTGAAGCCGACGCGCAGGCGCACCGTCTTGCCCTCGGCGTTCTTCGCCTTGGTCTTGCCGCTCGAGCGCAGCCGCGGGCTCACGAACTCGTCGATGCCGAAGTTGAGCAGCGACAACGCGGTGCCGAGGATGGCGATCGCGAGCCCCGCCGGCACAAACCACCACCACGCGCCCTGCGCCAGCGCCTGCTGGCTCTGCGCCCAGAACAGGATCGTGCCCCAGTTCCACTCCGAGAAGCTGGAGACGCCGACGAACGCCAGCGTGATCTCCGACATCACCGCGAACACCACCGTGCCCACGAAGCTCGACGCGATCACCGCCGTGAGGTTCGGCAGGATCTCGAAGAAGATGATCCGCCACGTCGACTCACCGCTCGCGCGCGAAGCCTCGACATATTCCCGGCGGCGCAACGAAAGTGTCTGCGCGCGCAGGATCCGCGCGCCCCAGGCCCACGACGTGAACCCGATGATCACGGCCACCAGGTAGTCGCCACCGCTGGGCAGCGCCGAGCCGATGATGATGATCAGCGGCAGCGCCGGGATCACGAGGAACACATTGGACAGTGCGGATAGTCCTTCGCCCGGCGTCCCGCCGAGGTACCCGGACGTGACGCCGACGACCACGGCGAGGATCGTCGCCACGATGCCGGCGGTGAGCCCCACGAGCATCACGCTGCGCGTGCCCACGATCACCTGGCTGAAGATGTCCTGGCCGAGGTGCGTGGTGCCGAACCAGTGCTTGCCCGAAGGCGATTCCAGCAGGTCGTTGCTGCGCGCGGACGGGTCGAACGGCGCGATCCACGGGCCGATGATCGCGATGACCACGAAGAAGGCCAGCACCAGGAGCCCGGTGATCGTCTTGCCACCGGTCAGGAACCGGAAGCGCCGGCGTTTCGCGGCGGGCCCGGCGATGGCTCCGGCGCCGACCGGCGCGACGGCCTTGAGATCGGCTGCGGGAAGTGCCACGGCTCAGCCCTCCTTCCGGGTGCGGGGGTCGAGCACGAGGTAGGCGACGTCGGCGAGCAGATTCGCCACCAGCACCGAGAGCGTGATGATGAGGAAGATGCCCTGCATCAGCGGGTAGTCCTGCGAACCGACGGCCTGGAACAGCTCGTAGCCGACGCCGGGGTAGGAGAACACGATCTCCACCAGCAGCGTGCCGCCCACGATGAAGCCCAGCGCCAGCGCGAAACCGGACACGCTCGGCAGCAGCGCGTTGCGGGCCGCGTAGCTCACCATCACGCGGCGTTCCTTGAGGCCCTTGGCGTGTGCGACGGTGATGTAGTCCTCCGACGCGACGGTGACCATCATGTTGCGCATGCCGAGGATCCAGCTGCCCATCGAGCTGATCAGGATCGTGATCGCCGGCAGCAGGCTGTGCTGGATCGCGCTGCCGATGAAGTCGCCGCCCCACCCGGGCACCACGCCCGGGTCGTAACCGCCCGACGCCGGGAAGAAGCTGCCCGGGCCGGCCAGCAGCGTGATCGCGATCAGGCCGAGCCAGAAGTACGGAATGGACGACAGGAACGTGGTCACCGGAAGCAGACCGTCCACCCAGGACCCGCGCCGCCACCCGGCGACGACGCCGAGGCCGGTGCCGATCAGGAAGCCCACCACCGTGGTGAACCCGACGAGGATGATCGTCCACGGCAGACTGTCGCCGATCACCTCGGACACAGGCGAGGGGAAGAAGGTGAACGACAGCCCGAGGTCGCCGCGGAAGAGCTGCGCCCAGTAGTGGAAGTACTGGGCGACCAGGCTTTCGTTCTTGTCCAGTCCGAAGAGGACGTACAGCGACTGGATCGCGTCCGCGGACAGCGAGCCCTGGTTCTTCGTGATGAGCGACTGCACCGGGTCCCCGGGGATCAGCCGCGGGATGAAGAAGTTGATGGTGACGGCGGCCCACGCGGTGAACACGTAGAAGCCGAGCCGTTGGAGCAGGTACCTCACGGGCGCACCGCCGAGTCGTACAGCCAGCACGCGGCCCAGTGGCCGGGGGCGTCGTCCACCTCGAACCGCGGCGGCAGGTCGGTTTTGCAGCGTTCCATCGCCACGGGACACCGCGGGTGGAACCGGCAGCCCGACGGCGGCGCGATCAGGCTCGGCGGCTCGCCGGAACCCTTCTCCTTGGGCGCCTCACCAGGTGCCGCGTCCGCGCCCGGGTCGAGCCGGTCGGGGTCCGGTGCCGATTCGATCAGCAGCCGCGTGTACGGGTGCGCGGGCTGCTGCGTCACGGTCTCGGAGTCGCCGCCCTCGACCATGCGCCCGGCGTACATCACCAGCGTCTCGTCGGCGAAGTAGCGTGCCGACGCAATGTCGTGGGTGATGTAGAGGATCGCGAGGTGCAGGCGTTCCTTCAGGTCCCGCAACAGGTTCAGCACGCCGAGGCGGATGGAGACGTCCAACATGGACACCGGTTCGTCGGCCAGCAGCGCCTCGGGATCGGCACCGAGCGCCCGCGCGATCGCGACACGTTGGCGCTGGCCGCCGGAGAGCTCGTGGGGGAACTTGTCGACGTAGCGCTCCGGCGGGGTCAGCTGCACCCGCGTGAGCAGCTCGTGCAGCGCCTGCTCCAGGTCCTGAGCGCCGCGGCCCGCGCGGTCGTGGATTTTCAACGCCCGCGTGAGGTGGTAGCGCACGGTGTGCACGGGGTTCAGCGACGCGAACGGGTCCTGGAAGATCATCTGGACCTTGCGGCAGTAGGCGCGGAACGCCTTGCCGCCCTTCACGGTCGTGGACTTGCCGTGCAGGCGGATGTCGCCACCCGTGCGCGGGTAGAGCTGGGCGAGCAGCCGTGCCACGGTCGACTTGCCCGAGCCGGACTCGCCCACCAGCGCGGTCACGCGGCCGCGCCGCAGCACCAGGTCGACGTCGTCGACGGCCTGGACGCTGCGGCGCCCCTTCGTGAGCACCTCGCGCCCGCGCTTGCGCACGGGGAAGTGCTTGGTCAGCCCGGAGGCCTCGAGCACGATCGTGTCCGAGGCCCCGGTTTCGATCTCGCCGGCCGGGGAGGCCACCCCCGCCTCAGGAGAGGCGGAGGTGGCTTCCCGGGTGGCCACTGCGTTGTCCTCGGCCATAGATCAGGCCGCGGGCTTCAGGTGCATGACGATGTCCAGCGCGTTGCGCAGAGTCGGCTGCGCGGGGCCGTACGGGTTGGTCTCGTCGGGCCAGCCCGTCCAGTTCTTCGTGCTGTACTCGCCGCCGGAGTTGGCGGCCATGAGCGGGACCATCGGCTGCTGGTCGATCATGATCTGCTGCAACGTGTTCATCGCCGTGGCGCGGCTCGCGTCGTCGGCGGCGTTGGCGTAGGTCTCGAGCGCCTGCGTCGCCTGGTCGTTCTTGTAGCGGCCGTAGTTGCCGTTGATGCCACCCTGGCCGGTCGGCTTGTAGCGGTTGCCGTCCATCACGTCGCGGTACAGGTCGTACGGCGTGGCACCGTCGTTGGTCCAATGCAGCAGACCCTCGAAGTCACCGGTGTCGACGGACTTCGTCCACGCGTCCTGGTTCATCTTGTCGACGGTGGCGGTGATGCCGATCTGCGACAGGTTGTCCTTGATGATCTCGAGGTCGGTGATGTAGTCCGACCAGCCCGAGGGCACCGTGAGCTTGAGGTTCACCGGCTTGCCGCTCGGGTCCACGAGCTGGTTGCCGTTGTACTTGAAGCCCGCGCCGGTGAGCAGCGACTTGGCGCCCGGCACGTCGACCTTCACGGTCTGGCCCTTGTACTGCGCCGCAATGAACGAGTCGCCCGCCGGCGTCGGGATGCCGGTGACCTGGTCGTTCTTCGGGTAGAAGTAGCCGGCCTCACCCTGGTTGAAGATGTCGTCGCGGTTGATGACCTTGTTGACCGCCTGGCGCAGCTTCGGGTTGTCCCACGGCGCCTTCTCCGTGTTGAACCACAGGCCGTGCACGGCGAGCTGGGCCGGGAACCACAGCTTGTAGTGCTGCGGGTCCTTGTTCACGTAGACGGTCTTGTAGTTCGGGATGAAGACGAAGCTCCACTCGGCCGCACCACTGGTGAGCGCGGCGACCTGCGCGTTGTTGTCGTTGTAGGAGGTGTAGCGGATCTCCTTGACCGCCGGCGCCTGCTGCCAGTAGCCGGTGCGCTGCGTGA
The DNA here is from genome assembly GCF_030285625.1 of Amycolatopsis sp. 2-15. Taxonomy (NCBI): domain Bacteria; kingdom Bacillati; phylum Actinomycetota; class Actinomycetes; order Pseudonocardiales; family Pseudonocardiaceae; genus Amycolatopsis; species Amycolatopsis carbonis. The sequence goes on along the minus strand of NZ_CP127294.1, from coordinate 2,680,496 downwards.
CGGTGATCGTCTGCGGGGTGAAGGACTTCAGCGTGAACGGTCCGGTGCCGACCGGGTTCTTCACGGTGTCGGTGGACGGGTCCTTGATCTGCGACCAGATGTGCTTGGGTACCACGATCGTCTGCAGGATCTTGACCTGGTTCACGAACTGCGAGGTGTCGAAGCCCAGGGTGACCTGGTTCCCGCTCGCGGTGATGTCCTTGTACGGCACCGAGTCGATGTTCAGGGCCTTGTTGTCGCGCAGCAGCTGGAACGTGTAGGCCACGTCGTCGCCGGTCATCGGCGTGCCGTCGGAGAACTTGACTCCGTCGCGGATGGTCAGGACCAGCTTCTTGTAGTTGTCCGACCAGTTCCACTTCGTGGCCAGCCACGGCTTGCCGGCTTCCTGCGGCTTCACGCGGTTGAGCATCACGAGGGGCTCGTAGATCACGTAGCGGTACCCGAGCGACGCCGCCGCCGAAGTCTCCAGGAACGGGTTGTTGTTCTCGGGCTGCGGCCCGTTCGGCATGCCGACGTTCAGCACGGCCGCGGCGTTGCCGCCGCCACCCGCGCTGCTCGAGCCGCCGCCGCAAGCGGCGAGCACCGCGGCTGCCACCACGGCGACGAGCGCTGCGACGACGGAGCGCTTCACTCGCATTCGTCCTCCTAGGTCCTGGTGCTACGGATTCCGCCCGCGCTCGGAGAGCTCGGTCCGGCCGCGCGACAGGAGGAGTCAACCCGGGTGACTCGGGTCACGTCAATAACACGGCGGTAACATTTTGTGCCTAAGTTTAAGTACTGAAAGAAAGGCTCACGCTCGGTACCCGACCGTCGATCTCCTTGCGGGACAAGGACATTCAGCCGGCTGAACGCCCACCCGACGCCAGCAGCGCCGCGATCGGCAACGTCGCCGCCCCCAGCGCGACAGCCTCCGGGCCCAGCTCTCCGAGCTCGACCACTGTCGCCTCGGCGAGGTAACCGAGCGCGTGCCGGGCGGCGGCGTCACGGACGTACGGCAGGATCGCCGGGCCCATGATCGCCCCCGCCGAGCCTGCCAGCACGACCCGGTCGGGCGCCAGGAGGTTGATCAGATTGGCGATGCCGATGCCCAGGTATTCACCCGTCGCGGCGAGTGTTTCGGCGGCTGGACCAGACCTTTCGGCCGGGCTCGTCTCGGTTTCGGCTTCGGCCAGGGCGACGAGCTCCGCGAGCCGGCTCTCGCTGTCCGCGCCGGGCAGCGGCTGCGCACCGGGAGTCTCGCCATACCGCCGCACCACGGCCTCGGTACCGACATACGCCTCCAGGCACCCGCGCGAACCGCAGCGGCAGGCGGCGCCCGCGGCCTGCACCACGGTGTGGCCCCACTCGCTGGTCGTGATGCCGGGAAAAGACCCACCGTCCGTGACGAAGGCGGCGCCGACGCCCACCCCGAGCAGGGCGATCACGGCGCGGTCGGCTCCGCGGCCGGCGCCGAGCCACATCTCGGCCTGGCCGAGCGTGCGGGCGCGGTTGTCGAGGTGCAGGGGTGCGTCGGCGAACTGCGGGTGGGCGCGCAGCAGGTCGGCGAACGCGACGCCGGCCCAGCCGAGCGTGGGGGCGTGCACGATGCCGCCTTCGCGCACCGCGCCCGGCACGCCGACGCCGACGCCGAGCACGCGGGAAGCCCCGCCCGAAGACAGCACCGAGGCGACGCCGGCCCGCGCGAGCTCGACGACTTCCGCCGGGTCGGGGTTGCTGCCCGCGAGCGGGTGCTGCACGGTCGCGAGCGTCCCGAGCGCGCAGTCGAAGAGCCCGGCGCGCACGTGGGTCTCGCCGACGTCGACGCCCACGACCTGCCCGTACTCGGGCCGGACGCGCAGCAGCGTGCGCGGCCTGCCACCATCGGACTCGACGGAACCGGCCTCGGCCACCACACCGTCGCCGATGAGCTCCGCGACCACGTTCGTCACGGTCGCGGGACTGAGCCCGGATTCGGCGACGAGTTCGAGCCGGCTGACCGGCCCTCGCAGGTAGAGCGACGACAGGAGCGCCGCTCGGTTGTGCCGCCTCAGGTCGCGGGTTGTCTGCCGGAGCACCCTCGTCACCTGGGGGATTCTGCCAGACGACCATATGTTCGGGACTTAGTTCACTAGTTAATACATGGCCACAACTTACGGTGATCAGGCATCCTGGTGCCGGGAGAGTTCGAGGCCAGATGGGTGTCACATGGCGACCAAGCGCACGACCGTCCGAGATCTGCGGCGGCACAACCGTTCCCTGCTGCTGTCGAAACTGTACTTCGACGGCCCCTTGTCGCGGCACGAACTGAGCCAGCTCACCGGCCTTTCGGCGGCGACGGTCAGCAACGTGACCGCCGAGCTCAGCGAGGAACGGCTCATCACCGAGGCCGGCCTGGTCGAATCCGACGGCGGACGGCCGCGCGTTCTGCTGCGCGTGGACCCGGCGTACGGCTACGTGGCGGGCGTCGACATCGGCGAGACGGGCGTGCGCGTGGAGCTGTTCGACCTCGCGATGCAACGGCTGGCCACGGTCGAACACGAGCTGTCACCGGCGCGCACCGAGCCGGCCACGGTCGTCGCGGCCGTCGTCTCCGGGTTGCGCGAGGTGATCGCGTCCGCAGGGGCCGAGGAGTCGGCCGTGATCGGCGTGGGTGTCGGCGTGCCCGGCACGGTCGAGCAGGGCGAACGCGTGCTGGTGCACGCGCCGACCATCGGCTGGGATTCCGTCGCGCTGGCCGACGACCTGCGCGTGGCCGGCATCGAGCTGCCCGTGTTCGTCGACAACGGCGCCAAAACCCAGGGCCAGGCCGAGATGTGGTTCGGCGCCGGGCGCGGCGCGCGCCACGCGGTGATCGTGCTCATCGGCTCGGGCGTCGGCGCGGCCGTGATCGCCGACGGCGCCACCTACCGCGGCTCCACGAGCAGCGCCGGCGAGTGGGGCCACACCACGATCGTCTACGGCGGGCAGGCCTGCCGCTGCGGTTCGCACGGCTGTCTCGAGGCCTACATCGGCGCCGAGGCCGTGCTCGCGCGCTACCGGCGCGCCCGGGGCAAGCCCGTGCCCGGCGAGACCGAGCAGGACCAGTTCGCCGCGCTTCTCGCGTCGGCCGACCGTTCGAAGTCGGCCCAGAAGGTCCTCGAGGAGACGGCCGGCTACCTCGGCGCCGGGATCGCGAACCTGATCAACCTGTTCAACCCCGAGCGCATCGTCGTCGGCGGGTGGGCCGGCCTCGCCCTCGGCGAGCGCCTGCTGCCGCTGATCCGTTCCACTGCGTCGGCCCACGCGCTGAGCCACCCGTTCGGCGAGACCACGATCCAGCTCGGTTACCTGGGCCTCGACGCCGTCGCGACGGGTGCCGCCACCCTGCCCGTCGCCGACCTGCTGGAACAGGGCGCCGATCCCCGCCTGCTGGCCAAGCCGGCCCCCGCGATCCGTTCGGGCGCCGGCGCGGCCTAGGACCCCGCTGTCACCCAGCGAACACTTCCGAGAACCCCAGGTGACCGGCCGGTGATGATCGTCCGCGCCCTCGTCGATCACCTGGGCGGCAACCGTCGGCCCTTAATTCGGGTTGAAAAAATTCTCACATTCGCCATTGCCGCAGTGGTACGGACCATGCATACTGCTTTTACTTTGTTGCCAGGCACAACAAAGTAGTCCGATTAGTCCGACGCCTGCCGCCCGCCTGCGGTCCACCTCCGGAGTGGACACGAAGCGCTCGGCCGAGAACCGCACGGTCCCCCGCCGTGCTCTCCTCCGCCCCACCGCGTTTTTCGTGCTGCGCGTGAAAGCGCGGTCCCCTCCGCAAGAAGAGGTGACAACGATGTCCATCTCACGTTCTCTGAGACGTTCCCGCTGGGCCGGGCTCTTCGCGGCCGCTTCGCTGCTGGCCGTCGGTGTGCAGGCGACGCCCGCCGTCTTCGCGCCCACGGAAGCCGCGGCGGCGGCCAGCTTCACCGACGACTTCAACGGGCCCGCAGGCAGCCCGGCCGACGGTTCGAAGTGGAACTACGAAACCGGCGACAACGTCAACAACCACGAACGCCAGTACTACACGTCCGGCACGAACAACGCGTCGCTCGACGGCCAGGGCCACTTGGTGATCACGGCCAAGCGCGAGAACCCAGGCAACTACAACTGCTGGTACGGCCGCTGCGAGTACACATCCGCGCGCCTGAACACCTCCGGCAAGTTCAGCCAGGCCTACGGCCACTTCGAGACCCGCATGAAGCTCCCGCGCGGCCAGGGCATGTGGCCCGCGTTCTGGATGCTCGGCGGCGGCAACTGGCCGACCGACGGCGAGATCGACGTGATGGAGAACGTCGGCTTCGAGCCCAACACCGTGCATGGCACCATCCACGGCCCCGGCTACTCGGGCTCGGGCGGCATCGGCGCCGGCTACAACGGCCCGAACTTCTCCGACGACTTCCACACCTACGCCGTGGACTGGTCGCCCAACAAGATCGTCTGGACGGTCGACGGCAACGTCTACCAGACCCGCACGCCGGCCGACCTCAACGGCAACCGCTGGGTCTACGACCACAACTTCTTCATCATCATGAACCTCGCCGTGGGCGGCTACTGGCCCGGCGATCCCAATGACAGCACGCAGTTCCCGCAGCAGCTGGTCGTCGACTACGTGCACGTGACCACGAGCACCGGCGGCGGCACCACACCGCCGAGCGGGAGCACCGGGCGCATCACCGGCATCGGCGGCAAGTGCGTGGACGTCGCGGGCGCCAACAGCGCCAACGGCACGCCCGTCCAGTTCACCGACTGCAACGGCAACGCGGCGCAGAACTGGACCGTCGGCAGCGACGGCACCCTGCGGGCGCTGGGCAAGTGCATGGACGTCGCCTCAGCCGCCACCAACGACGGCGCCCCCGTGCAGCTCTACGACTGCAACGGCTCCGGCGCCCAGCAGTGGGTGGTCACCGCGGCGCACGACATCGTGAACCCGGCCGCGAACAAGTGCCTCGACGCCACCGGCAACAGCTCGGCCAACGGCACCCGCTTGCAGATCTGGACCTGCACCGGCACGGCCAACCAGAAGTGGACCGCACCCTGATCCACTGACCGGCACCGGCGATACGCGTTGCGCCACAACGAGTTCTCGGTGCTCCGAAAGCCGCCGCGCGGGGCTGCTCGCCTCCTCTCCCTCCTCCGGCAGCCCCGCGCGGTGTTCCACTCCGGTCCCCACCGGTTCCCCGTTCGCCCGGGCAGCGTGATCCCGATCGGATCGCACCACCCGGCGCCCCGGATCCCCACCGGCCCGCCTCCACCCGCGAGGCACCCGCCGGGGCGTCCACGAACGCGCTCGATCCGCCCGTTCCCCACCGGGCTCCCCTCCCCACCGGGATCCCCCGTTCCCCACCGGGCTCTCCCCTCCCCACCGGCCTGGCCCCCACCGAGCATCTCCCCAACCGCCCGACACACAGCCACCGCCCCACAGACAGCAACTGCCCGACACACAGCCCCCGCCCTCCCAAGGGGGGCGTCCCCATCCCATTCTACCGGCGAGGTCTGACAAGAAGTGGCCAAATGGCCACAGAGGGTCACCTTATCCACAACTCGCCTCGCCTGTGGACAACCGAAATCTCCCTTCCCCCAAGGAGAACCCCACCGTGCGGCGATTCCTCGTCGCGTTGGCAGGCTGTTTCCTGCTGACGCTTTCCTTCCTGTCCGGAACCTCAGCCACGGCCGCCCCCGCGGCACCCGCCGCCGCGGCACCCGCCGCCGCGCCCACCGCGGCCCAGCTGCTCGCGAAGACCAACTCGTGCCAGCAGATCTCCAACGGCAAGTACAGCTACGACGAAGGCGGCGCGGCCACCGTGCCCGTCTGCCAGTCCAGTGGCGCCGTGTTCTTCAAGGCCGACATGGACATCGACTGCGACGGCCAGCGCACGACGCAGTGCAACGAGAGCACCGACTGCTGCTTCTACCCGGACACGGCGTTCCACACGTCCACCGACCAGCCGTTGAACGCGGCGCAGCTGCCCTACATCGTGCTGCCGCAGCCAACGTCCACTTGGGACTATCGCCAGTACGGGATCGACGGTGGCTCGGTGGTCGCCGTCATCTACAACAACAAGGTCACCTACGCGGTCGTGGGTGACACCGGCCCGACGAGCATCATCGGCGAGGCCTCCTACGCCACGGCCGTGAGCCTCGGCATCGACCCCGACCCGAGCACCGGCGGCACCGAGGGCCCGGTCACCTACGTCGTGTTCCCGAACACGCACGTGAACCCGATCGAGAACCACGACACCGCGGTGAGCGTCGGCGAGTCGTCGGCGAGCAGCTGGGTCGGCGGCGGCCAGACCGACCCGCCGACGGGTGGCGTCGGCCAGATCACCGGCCTCGGCGGCAAGTGCGTGGACGTCGCGTCGGCCAACAGCGCCAACGGCACCGCCGTGCAGCTGTACGACTGCAACGGCACCACCGCGCAGCAGTGGACCGTCGGCTCGGACGGCACGATCCGCGCGCTCGGCAAGTGCCTCGACGCCGCCGGCACCGCCAACGGCACCAAGGCCCAGATCTGGGACTGCACCGGCGGCGCGGTGCAGCGCTGGACAAGGAACTCGACCGGCAACCTCGTGAACGCCGCTTCCGGCAAGTGCCTTGACGCGACGGACAACAGCTCCGCCAACGGCACCCGTTTGCAGATCTGGACCTGCGCGGCCACCGCCAACCAGCAGTGGACGGTGTCGTAGGCATGCGCAAACACCATCTGATCCCACTGCTCGGCGCGGCGGCCCTGGCACTGTCCACAATGGCCGTCCCGGCCGCGCAGGCGGCGAACGAGACCGTGAACATCTGGCTCACCACCACCGACGACGCCAAGGGTGTGAATGTCACACGCGGCCTGGAGCCGCAGACGCCCATCACGTTCTCGGCCGGCACCGGCAGCGGCCAGCAAACGATCAACGTCAACGAGAACACCACCTACCAGCAGTTCGAGGGCGGGGCGCGTCCTTCACCGACAGCGCGGCCTACCTCATGAACTCCAGCAACCTGCTGTCGGCGAGCACCCGTAGCCAGGTCATGCAGAAGCTGTTCGACCCGAACGCGGGCATCGGCATCGACTTCCTGCGCAACCCCATGGGCGCGTCGGACCTGGCGCGCAACAGCTACACCTACGACGACATGCCCGCCGGGCAGACCGATCCGAACCTGCAGCACTTCTCCATCGCCCACGACCAGGTCGACGTGTTGCCGCTGACGAAGCAGGCCAAGCAGCTCAACCCGCAGCTGAAGGTGATGGCTTCGCCGTGGAGCCCGCCGCCGTGGATGAAGGACAACGACTCCTACAGCCAGGGCTGGCTGGAATCCCAGTACTACAACGCCTATGCCCAGTATTTCGTGAAGTACGTGCAGGCCTACCAGAACGCCGGCGTGCCGATCGACTACCTGTCGGTGCAGAACGAGCCGACCTGCTGCCCCGGCTACCCGTCGACGCAGTGGAACGGCTCGGGGCTGGCGGTCTTCACCAAGAACAACCTGCTGCCCGCCCTGCACTCGGCGGGGCTGTCCAGCAAGGTCCTGGCACTGGACTGGAACCCCGACAAGTACGACGAGATCGCGGCGCCGACGGTGGACGACGCGGCCGTGCGCAACGACCCGAACTTCGGCGGCATCGCCTGGCACGGCTACGAGGGCGACGTCTCGACGCAATCGACGGTGCACGCCAAGTACCCGAACGTCAACGCCTACTCGACCGAGCACTCCGGCGGCACCTGGATCGGCAACCAGCAGGCCGAGGACATGAACAACATCGTGGACTACACGCGCAACTGGAGCCGCTCGGTCGTGAAGTGGAGTCTCGCGATCGACCAGGCGCACAACCCGCACAACGGCGGCTGTGACACCTGCACCGGTCTCATCACCGTCCACAATGGCGACGGCCGCAACGGCCAGGTCGACTTCACCGTCGAGTACTACACGATGGGCCACCTCACCAAGTTCGTGAAGCCGGGCGCGGTGCGGATCGACTCGAACGACACCTCGGCCGTGCGCAACGTCGCCTGGAAGAACCCCGACGGTTCCAAGGCGCTCATCGCGTACAACTCCACCGCGGGCAACCAGAGCGTGCGCGTGAACTGGGGTGGGCAGTCGTTCACCTACACGCTGCCGAGCCACACCTCGGCCACGTTCACGTGGGCCGGCACCCAGGCGGGCGGGGGCACCACCACGCCGCCGACCGGCCGCACCGGCCAGATCACTGGGCTGGGCGGCAAGTGCCTCGACGTCGCGTGCGCCAACAGCGCCAACGGCACCGCGGTCGACCTCTACGACTGCAACGGCACGGGTGCACAGCAGTGGACCGTCGGGTCCGACGGCACGATCCGCGCGCTGGGCAAGTGCCTCGACGTCAACGCGGCGTCCACAACGGACGGTTCGAAAGTCCAGTTGTACGACTGCAACGGCACCGGCGCGCAGCAATGGACGGCGAACTCGTCCCGCGACATCGTGAACACCGCCGCCAACAAGTGCCTCGACGTCACCGGCAACACCTCGGCCAACGGCACCCGCACACAGATCTGGACGTGCACCGGCACCGCCAACCAGAAGTGGACCGCACCGTGACCCTCCCCAGGAGTCCCCGATGAGAAGAAGAGTCTTCGCGGCGCTCGGTGGCCTGCTCGCCGCGTCCGCCGTCACCCTCATCCCGGCCAACGCGCAAGCGGCGACCGGGCAGATCACCGGCCTCGGCGGCAAGTGCGTCGACGTCGCCGGCGCGAACAGCGCCAACGGCTCGGCCGTGCAGCTCCATGGCTGCAACGGAACCACGGCACAGCAGTGGAACGTCGGCTCCGACGGCACGATCCGGGCCCTCGGCAAGTGCCTCGACGTGGCGTCGGCGGCCACCACCGACGGGGCCAAGGTCCAGCTGTACGACTGCAACGGCAGCGGCGCGCAGCAGTGGACGGTCAGCGCCGCCCACGACATCGTGAACACCGCGGCCGACAAGTGCCTCGACGCCACCGGCCAGAGCTCGGCCGACGGCACCCGGCTGCAGATCTGGACGTGCACCGGCACCGCCAACCAGAAGTGGACCGCGCCTTCCGGCGGCGGCGACACGACCCCGCCGCCCGCGGCCGGCGCGATGGCCGTGGCCCCGTACCTCTACAACGGCTGGGGCGCGCCGCCGAACCCGACGACGATCGTGAACGCGACGGGCGTGAAGTGGTTCACGCTGGCGTTCGTGCTGTCCAACGGGTACTGCAACCCGCAGTGGGACGGCGCGCGTGCGCTCACCGGCGGTGTGGACCAGGGCACGATCAACACCGTGCGCGGCGCGGGCGGCGACGTGATCCCGTCGTTCGGCGGCTACAGCGGCAACAAGCTGGAGTCCTCGTGCGCCACCGCGGGTGAGCTCGCGTCGGCGTACCAGAAGGTGATCAACGCCTACGGCCTCAAGGCGATCGACATCGACATCGAGGCCGGCGCATACAGCGACCCGACGGTGCAGCAGCGCACCGTCGACGCGCTGAAGACCGTGCGGGTCGACAACCCGGGCATCAAGATCTACCTCACGTTCGGCACCGGCACCAGCGGTCCGGACTCGAGCCTGGTCAACCGCGCCGCGCAGTCCGGCTTCGCGGCCGACGGCTGGGTCATCATGCCGTTCGACTTCGGCGGCGCCGGGCAGAACATGGGCACGCTCACCACGCGTGCGGCCGAGGGCCTGAAGAACGTCGTCAAGAACGCCTTCGGCTACACCGACGACAACGCCTACCGGCACATGGGCATCTCGTCCATGAACGGCATTACCGACCAGAACGAGACCGTGACGGTGGCAGACTTCACCACCATCCTGGGTTACGCGAACCAGCACCACCTGGCGCGGCTGACGTTCTGGTCGGCCAACCGCGACCGGCCGTGCACGGGTGGTCCGGACGACAGTTGCTCGAAGGTCTCGCAGCAGCCGTGGGACTACACCAAGGTGTTCGCCCGCTACGCCGGCTGAGGATCCGAAGTGGACTGACCCGGAAATGGTGCAACGGCGAACCGTGATCTCCCCCCCGGGGACCACGGTTCGCCGCTGCTCCACCATCTCCACCATCTCCTGGCCACGCACGCCGGATCGGGCACTGGGGGCGACCATCCCGATTCGATCTTCGCGATGGCGCCCACGCCCCGTCTGGGGGTTCCGGGGCCTGGGATGCCATTCGCTTCACGCGACCTGCTGAAGACGTTAATCAGGTGTCCGCGATCTTGACACCACCCAGACTACGGACGGCCCGAACGGCCACAATCGGATGTCCATCCGCGCGGAAGCACGCTATGTAAGCAAGTGCTTCATCCCTTTTACGACGGAAGTAGTGCTGTTCCTGAGTCGCGGACACGCAACTCGTGACAAACGTTTTCCATGGCGCAGCACACACTTTCCCGTCGGCAACGGCGATTTTCGGGTCCCTGACACGGATCCCGCCCCGGCGCGGACCCGCGGGCACTCCGGTTTGGACCACTACCGTCAGCTACGAAATCACGCCGTCCACCGAACGCTCCGAGTACGCCTCGACGAGCTGCGCTTCCGCGTCGGAGAGGTAAGCCGCGAGCAGCTCTTCCGCGCGCCGGCCGTCGCCTTCTCCGAGCGGCCCGAGCAGTTCGCGGTTGCGCGGCAGGTATCGCTCGTGGAACCGCCGCGGGTCGGCCATCACGTGGAACACCAGCCGCAGCTCGGCCGTGAGCCCCTGCATCAGCTCGACCACGCGCTCGCTGCCGGTCAACGCGACGAGCTCGCTGTGGAAGCGGATGTTCGCCGTGCCGAGGTCCTGCCAACGGCCGGTTTCGGCCGCTTCGTCACCCTCGGCGACCGTGGCCGCGATCTTGTCGTAGGACGCCGGCCGCTCGGTGATCCCGCGGACCGCGGCGCACTCGACGAGCTTGCGGACGCGGTAGATGTCGCGCACGTCGTCGACCGTCGGCACCCGCACGAAGACGCCGCGGTTGAGCTCGTGGGTGAGCAGCCGCTCGTGCGTGAGCAGGCGGAACGACTCGCGCAGCGTATTGCGCGAGACGCCCAGCGCGGTGCCGATGTCCTGCTCCGACAGCCGGCTGCCGGGCAGGAAGAAGCCCTCGGAGATGCGCGTGCGCAGCACTCCGGCGACCCGCTCCGCGGTGCTCGTGCGACTCAGCAGGCCGCGGTCGGCTTCCAGGCCCAGCGGGCTCTCGTCGGTGACCACGTCGCCCAGCGTAGCCGCAGGGTTGAGAACAATAAAATGAGAGACTTGTGGAATTGTTGAACGATCCGTACGGTGATTGCCATGTGACTCGTGCCACTATGAGAACTCTCCCTGCGAGGTACCCATGAACACGAACGTGACAGCAGGCACCACGAGTGCGGCCCGGCCGTTCGAGTGGTTCCGCTCCCTCGGCCCCAAGGGCAAACGCGCCTTCTTCGCTGCCTTCGGCGGTTACGGGCTCGATTCCTTCGACTACCAGACCCTGCCGTTCGGCCTGGCGGCCATCACGGCCTACTTCGGCATCTCCTCCGGCGAGGCCGGGCTGCTCAGCACGACCACGCTGGTCGTCTCCGCGATCGGCGGCATCGGCGCCGGCGTGCTGGCCGACCGCATCGGCCGCGTCCGCACGCTGCAGCTGACCATCGCGCTGTACACGGTCTTCACGGTGCTCTGCGGTTTCGCGCCGAACTTCGAGACGCTGCTGGTGTTCCGCGGCTTGCAGGGCCTCGGCTTCGGCGGCGAGTGGGCCGTCGGCGCCGCGCTGGTCGCCGAGTACTGCTCGGCACGCTACCGCGGCCGGACCGTCGCGTTCGTGCAGAGCGCGTGGGCCGTGGGCTGGGGCCTGCTGGTGATCGTCTACACGGTGCTGTTCAGCGTGCTCGACGACGCCGTCGCGTGGCGCGTGCTGTTCTGGGTCGGCGTGCTGCCGGCGCTGCTCGTGCTGTGGGTGCGCCGCCGGGTGTCCGACGCCGAGCACGTGACCGAACGCCGGCTGAAGACCAAGGCGCGCGGTTCGCTCGCCGGCATCTTCCGCCCCGGCCTGCTGCGCACCACGCTGTTCGCGGCGCTGCTCGCGACCGGCGTGCAGGGCGGGTACTACACGCTGTTCACGTGGATGCCCCAGTACCTCAAGACCGCCCGCGGCCTGTCCGTGGTCGGCACCGGCGGGTACTTCGCGCTGCTGATCCCCGGCGCGTTCATCGGCTACGTCTGTGGCGGGTACCTCGCGGACCTGTTGGGGCGCAAGCGAACCTTCCTGTTGTTCTCCGTGCTGTCGGCGGTGCTGATCGTGCTGTTCGTGCAGCTGCCCTACGGCGCCAACGGCCTCATGCTGCTGATCAGCTTCCCGCTGGGCTTCTCGACGTCGGCGATCTTCAGCGGCTTCGGCGCGTACCTCGCGGAGCTGTACCCGACCGAGGTGCGGGCGACAGGCCAGGGCTTCACGTACAACTTCGGGCGCGCGGTGGGTGCCGCGTTCCCCGCGGTAGTCGGGTTCATGGGCGCGGGCGGCGCGATCGCGCTCGGCGCCGTCGGGTACGCCATCGCCGCGCTCGCATTGCTGGGCCTGCCCGAAACCCGCGGACGGGAACTGACCGGGATCGGGTCATGACCACGTTCCGCGACCCCGCCACTCTGACGCCCGCCGAGGCCCGCGCGCTCTTCCGCGCGGGCACCGAGCGGCCGACCGAGGGCTGGGCGCGGGGCTACGCTCAGGCCAACCTGATCGCCGTGCCGCACGACTGGGCCGACGACGTGCTGCTGTTCTGCGCGCGCAACCCGCGCGCGTGCCCGGTGCTCGACGTCAGCCCGCCCGGCGACCCGGGCTCGCGGCTCGCGCCGGGCGCCGACCTGCGCACCGATCTGCCGCGCTACCGCGTGTGGCACCACGGGGTGCTGACCGGCGAGGTCGGCGACGCGACGGGCCTGTGGCGCAGCGACATGGTGGCGTTCTCGATCGGCTGCACCTACTCGTTCGAAGCGCCGCTGGTCGCGGGCGGGGTGCCCCTGCGGAACCTGACGCAGGGGCGCGGCGTGGCGATGACGGACCGGCCGTGCACGCCGGCCGGCCGGCTGCACGGGCCGCTGGTGGTGACGATGCGACCGGCCCCGGCCGAGCTGCTCGACCACGCCGTGCGGATCACGTCGGCGTCGCCCTCGCTGCCGGGCGCCCCCTTGCACGTCGGCGACCCGGCGGCGCTGGGCATCGCGGACCTGGCGCGGCCCGACTTCGGCGACGCCGTGGACCTGGAACCCGGTGACGTGCCGGTGTTCTGGGCCTGCGGTGTCACGCCGCAGGCGGCCGTGATGGCTTCGCGGCCACCGTTCGCCATCACGCACGCGCCGGGGTACATGTTCTTGACGGACCAACGCGAGACGGGAGTGACATGGATCTGAACAGCGACCTCGGCGAAGGCTTCGGCGCGTGGCGGATGGGCGACGACGAGGCGATGCTCGACATCGTGACCAGCGCGAACATCGCGTGCGGCTTCCACGCGGGCGACCCCGGCGTGATGCGGCGGGTGTGCGCCCGCGCGGCCGAGCGCGGCGTGACGATCGGGGCGCACGTGGGCTACCGCGACCTCGCCGGTTTCGGCCGGCGGGCGCTGGACATCTCGCCGGCGGACCTCACGGACGACGTGCTGTACCAAATCGGCGCTCTGGACGCGTTCGCGCGCGCGGCGGGGTCTTCGGTGAAGTACGTGAAGGCGCACGGGGCGCTCTACAACACGGCGGCGGTGGATCCGGCGCAGGCGGCGGCGCTCGTGGAGGGTGTACGGCAGTTCGGCACCGGGTTGGGGCTGTTGTGCCCGCCGGACTCGGAGATGCTGCGCGCGGCTTCGGCGGCCGGGGTCACGGGGTACGCGGAGGCCTTCGCCGATCGGGCTTACACGCCGGAGGGCCGGCTCGTGTCGCGCAAGCTGCCGGGCGCGGTGCTGCACGACGCCGACGAGGTCGCCGCGCGCGCCACGGCCATGGCGACGACGGGTTCGGTCATCGATGTGGACGGCGGGAAGCTCGAACTGCGTGCGGTTTCCCTGTGCGTGCACGGTGATACGCCGGGGGCTGTGGACATCGCGCGGCGGATCCGGGCTTCGCTGACGGACGCGGGGGTCACGGTGGAGTCGTTCGTGTGAGGGCCGTGTTGCCGTACGGCGGGTCCGCGGTTCTCGTGGAGTCTCAGGACGTGCTCGGGTTGCAGGCGGCGTTGGCGGCGGATCCGCCGGTCGGGGTGGTCGAGCTGGTGCCGGCGGCGCGCACGCTGTTGGTGCGGTTCGATCCCGCGGTGGTGGAGGTGGCTTCATTGACCCGGTTGTTGTCCTCGGTGTCCACTGTGGATGTTGTTACCGGCGCTTCGGAGGCGGTCACCGTGCCGGTGCGGTACGACGGGGCGGATCTCGTGGACGTCGCGGAGGCTTCGGGGTTGTCGGTGCGGGAGGTCGTGTCCTTGCACAGCTCGGCTTCGTACGTGGTGTCGTTCTGTGGCTTCGCACCGGGTTTCGCTTACCTGACGGGGCTGGATCCCGCGCTGCACCTGCCGCGCCGTTCCGTGCCGCGCACCCGGGTGCCCGCCGGTTCGGTTGCCATCGCGGGCGAGTACTCGGCGGTTTATCCGCGGGCTTCCCCCGGCGGCTGGCACCTGGTGGGGACTACGTCGGTGTCGGTCTGGGATGTGGAGCGCGACCCGCCCAACCGGCTCACACCGGGCACGCGCGTGCGGTTCGAGGCGGCGTGATGACCGGGAAGGTGGAAGTGCTCGCGACCGGCCCTTTCGCGACCGTTCAGGATCTGGGCCGGCCCGGGCTCGCCGCGGTGGGTGTCGGGCGATCCGGGGCGGCGGACCGTTCGTCGTTGCGGCTGGCGAACCGGCTGGTCGGCAACCCCGAGACGCATGCGGCGTTGGAAGTGACGCTCGGTGGGTTGCGGCTGCGGGTCTCCGAAGCCGCGTTGGTCGCCGTGACCGGGGCCGAGGTCGAGGTGCGAGCCGGCCGGCGGGCGGCCGGACCGAACGGACCCCTCGTGCTGCGGGCCGGCGAGGAGCTCGTGCTGGGCACGGCCACGCGGGGCCTGCGGTGCTACGTCGCCATCCGGGGCGGGTTCGACGTGCGGCCGGTACTCGGCGCGCGGGCCACCGACACCATGGGTGGGCTCGGGCCGCCGCCGCTCGCGCCGGGGATGACGCTCCCAGTGGGTGATGTCGTCGCCGGGCAACCGGTCGTCGACCTGGCTCCGCTGGCCCGGCTTCCGGAAGAGCCGGTGCTGCGCGTCACCCCCGGGCCGCGCCTCGACTGGTTCACGCGGACGACACTGTCCACTTTGGTCACCGCGGTTTACACGGTGACCGCCGACCTCGACCGCGTCGGCGTCCGGCTCGACGGGCCGTCGCTCGACTGCGCGCGCTCCGGGGAACTCCCTCCGGAAGCCGCCGTGCCGGGCGCGCTGCAGGTGCCGCCGTCGGGCGTGCCGATCCTGTTCCTCGCCGACCACCCCGTGACCGGCGGTTATCCCGTGCCCGCCGTCGTGTGCGAACCCGACCTCGACGTGGCCGCGCAACTGCGGCCCGGTCAGCGCGTGCGCTTCGCGCTGGACGTCACAAGCCCGACACCCGCAACGTCAGGTTGAGCCGCCCGGTCAAGCCCAGTGCCGGGTCCGATGTGCCGGGCAGGGTGCGCGGCACGCCGTGGTACGCCAGGCGCGAGGGGCCGCCGAAGACGAACAGGTCGCCGGAGCGCAGTTCGAGGTCGGTGTAGGGGCGGTTGCGGTTTTCGGTGTTGCCGAAGCGGAACACGCACGTGTCGCCGAGGCTCAGGGACACGACCGGCTCCAGGGAGCGCTCGTCCTTGTCCTGGTGCTGGCCCATTTTGGCCGTGGCGTCGTAGTAGTTCACGAGGGCGACGTCGGGGTCGTAGCCGGTCCCGTCGCCGTACGCCGTGGCCACCGCGCGCCGGCCGAGGTCGCCGAGCCAGGAGGGGAACGGGTCGACCGGCGAGCCGTCCTCGCGGATACGGGAGTAGCGGTACGGGAGCCAGTGCCAGCCGAGGCAGACCATGCGCACCGACATCACGCCGCCGCTGGGCAGGCGGGTCTGGCGGTAGCCGCGCCAGCCGCGGCACGATTCGACGAGCGACCGCTGTTCGTCGAGGTCGAGCCAGTCGGGGACGTGGACCGCGCCAGGCGCGAGTTCGGACCGGGGCCGCGGCAACAGTTCCATCGCGGAGCATTCTCGCAAAGGTTGCCACCCGGGGTTGCGGCAGAGCGAGGAGCGGCAGACCGCAGGAGCTACCCGAAGGGTCCAGCCGGGTGCTCCTGCGGCGGCACCCCTCGCCGCAACCGCCGCCCTGACACTCCCACACTCGGGTGTCACAGGCCAGGTGTCGATCAGCTACAAGATGGACACGTGACACGCTGACCAGGTGAGATCACACTGCGTCACCTGAACTCGACCACGGTCACGCCTGCCCGCGCGGGCACGGGGTCGTTCATCGCGGCCAGCGCGGCCGGCACGTCGTCGAGGCCGATCCGGGTGCCGATCAGGCCCGCGAGGTCGATGCCCGACCGCTCGACCACGCTCAGCAACTCCGGGTACTCGTGCGCCTGCAGGCCGTGGATGCCCACGATCTCCAGCTCGCCGCCGATAACCCGATGCATCGGGATCGGCGCGACGCCCTGCGCGGGCGGCATCAGGCCCGCCTGCACGTGGCGGCCGCGTTTGCGCAGGCTGCCGACCGACGCGGCGCACGTGGCCGGCGAGCCCAGGCAGTCGAGCGACACGTGGGTGCCACCGCCGGTCAGCGACCGGACGTGCTCGGCAAGCGCTTCCGGCCCGTCGAACGCGCCCGCGTCCACGCTCAGCACCGCACCCGAACGCTCGGCGAGCGCCCGCGCGGCCGGCGAGACGTCCACCGCCACGACCTTCGCGCCCGCCGCAGCGGCCAGCAGCACGGCGGAGATCCCGACGCCGCCGCAGCCGTACACGGACACCCACTGGCCGGCGCGCACTCCGCCCTGCCGCAGCACCGCGCGGAACGCCGTGCCGAAGCGACAGCCGAGCGCAGCCGCCTCCGCCGCCGACATCGCGTCCGGCAGCGCGACGAGGTTGGCCTGCGCGTGCTCGATCGCCACGAGCTCCGCGAACGACCCCCAATGGGTGGCGCCCGGCTGGAACTCGTCGTCGCAGATCTGCTGGTCACCGCGCGCACACTGCGCACAGCCACCGCACGCGCACACGAACGGCACCGTCACCCGCGCGCCGACCTCCCAGCCGCGCACGCCCGCACCGACCGCCGCGATCCGCCCCGCCAACTCGTGCCCGGCGACGTGCGGCAGCTTCACGGCCTCGTCGTGGCCCTGCCACGTGTGCCAATCACTGCGGCACACCCCCGTGGCCTCCACCGCGATCACCACCCCACCGGGCGGCGCCACCGGATCCGGCACCTCGACCACCTGGGGCAGCACCCCGAACTCCTGAATCACGACGGCACGCATGGAACCGATCGTAGAGATCGGCTATCCGTGGCCCCGCGCACTTCGGGTTCGCCCTCAACCTGGCCAGGCCGCGCACCGCCGCCCCGCCCAGGCCACTCAACCCGGCCAGGCCACGCGCTCCCGCACTGCTCAAGCCCCCGCAACCTGGCCAAGCCGCACACTCGCGCCGTGCCCAGGCCACTCAACCTGGCCAGGTCACGCACTCGCGCATTCCCAACTTGCCCGGCAACCCGAGCAGACCGCGCACCGCCGCCCCGCCTGAGCCGCTCAACCTGGCCAGGCCACGCACTCACGCCCCGCCCAAGCCCCTCAACCCGGAGACCGCGCACCGCCGGCCCGTCCGAGCCACTCTCAACCCGGCCAGACCGCGCACTCACGCGCTTCCGTCCTGCCCCTCAACCCGGCCAGGCCTCGCACCACCCCGACCAAGCCACTCAACCCGAGCAGGCCGCGCACTCACGCACTTTCGGCTTGCCCCTCAACCCGGCCAGACCGCGCACTCCCGCCGCCCCGCCGTGCCCACAATCCGAGCAGGCCGAGCAGCATCGCCCTGCCCCAGCCCTCAAACCCAGCCCCGGAGCGAGATCGCGCCGGTTTCTGGATTGGGCGGCGCGATCGGCCGCCAGGCCGATCCGGCCGCTCGATCGACAAGCCGGCTCAAAGGCGATCTCGCACGCCTCGGCGGAGCCGAGGCAGAGAACACAGAATCATCTGTGCAACTGCGCGCGTGAGCGCGGGGGCCCGAGCAGGCGGCGCAGGGAATTCGGCGGTACCCCGAGGATGTCCTCGAGATTCCTTAGGGCCTGCAACGATTCCGGCCGCTCCGGCCGGCACCGGCCCGACTGCCAGTGGCTCAATGTCGCGAGACTCAGGGAAGTTCCCCTGCCACGCAAGCGATACCTGATCCTGTCCAGTCCTAACCCCCTCGCTCTGATTGCCGCACGCAGGGCGTCCGCGAACGGACCGGCCTCGAGCAGCCGCCCGAGATCCCGTTCCGCCGTTTCCGCCCTGTCCATCGTCGACGTTCGCTGACCGGTCATCGCACACGCTCCGAACCATGTCGCTTCCCGAAACCTCGGAGCGTAGGCCGGAGTCAGCATGATCGGAAGGGCACTCACCCGCCTGCGGTGAGAGAACGAGCGATCTCCGCAAGGGTTTCTGCGTAGCCGGAATTGACGGTGACGTAGGAAATCCCCCACCGTTCGCGCCACCGGAGAAGAGTTTCCTTTGCTGCAGCCCGGTTTTCCGGAAGAACCGTGACGGCGCCGCCGGCGGCGAGCTCGGGAACGTCCACTCCGGTGTACTTCGCGATCTGCGGTGCCGGCGCATTTCCGACGGCTATCAAGTTGACCGAAAGTTCGATGTCGGCGAATCGCGTGCCCGCCATTTCACGAAGGTTGTCCACAATAGAGTCGGCTTCGGATTCCGTGGTCTGGGGTGCCCACGACAGAGTGATCACATCGGCCTCGCGCGCGGCGAGCGCGAGCATCTTCGGCCCGCCGCCGGCGAGCAGCAGCCGCGGCCGCTCGGGTGTCTCCTTCAGGAACGCGATGGTGTCGGCCAGGCGCGCGATGCGCTCACCCGGCGCCGCGAACTCGCGGCCCAGGCCGCGGGCGAACCCACCGGCGCCGGGCCGGCCGACGCCCAGGCCCAGCTCGAATCGGCCGCCCGTCACGCGGTGCAACGTGGACACCTGCCAGCCGAGCTGGCGGCCGTCGCGGAACGGGTCGGCGAGCACGAAGGTGCCCAGCGTGAGGCGACTGGTGACGGCGGCGGCCGCGGGCACGAGCGTGAGCGGGTCGGCGTCGCCGACGGGGTCGGTGGCGAGCAGGGTGTCGAGGCCGAGCTCCTCGACCCGGCGGGCCTGGTCGGTCCAGGCCTTGAGGTCGGGGGCGTACCCGGCGACGATCCCGAAGCGGAACGGTTTGGTGGTCATGGCGACCATCGTCAGCTCCGGCGGGGGTAGCCCACATCCGCCGAGGAGCGACACCGGCGCGTACGCCCGTCGGCGCAGGTTCGCTCAGCGCGGAATCGGCGATCTCGGTTGCCTGTGGACAACTCCGGTGAGCACCGGGTTTTGTCGGTGCGCGCCGGTAGAATGGATCTTGGGCGGCCCCCTGTCAGGGTGGGCCCTGCCCCCAGCCGAGCACCGCTCAGCCCAGAGCAGCTCGGCGCTGACAGCTCAGCCCCGAACCAGAACAGCTCAGCGCACCGCGACAGACAGCGCTTGCGCGATCTCCTTGCCGATCGCGTGCGTCGCCGCGTCCGGCGGCTGGCCCACCTTCACGACCATCGGCCCGCCGAACGGCTGGCGCTCCACCACCTCGATGCGCTCACCCAGGCCGATGGCGTGCTCGGTGAGGTAGCGCAGCAGCTCCGGGTCCGTGTCCCACACGCGCACGATCTCGCCGACGGCGCCGGGCGGCAGGTCGTCGAGGATGCGCATCGGCACCTCCTCGATGCTGCCGTCGGGGGCCGGGATGGGGTCGCCGTGCGGGTCGCGCAGGGGGTTGCCGAGCTTCGCGGCGATGCGCTCGACCAGCCGGTCGGACACCGCGTGCTCCAGCGCGTCGGCCTCCGAGTGGACCTCGTCCCAGGTGTAGCCCAGCTCGGAGACGAGGTAGGTCTCGATCAGCCGGTGCCGGCGCAGCACCGAGCGCGCCAGCAGCCGCCCCTCCGCGGTCAGCTCGATGCCCCGGTAGGGCACGTGGGCCACCAGCCCGAGCTGCGAAAGCTTCGTGACCATGCCCGACGCCGACGAAGGGCTCACCTCGAGCCGTCCCGCCAGCGTCGCGTTGGTCACCGCCTCACCGCGCTCGACGAGCCCGTAGATCACGCGCACATAGTCCTCGACCGACGACGACCTCCGGACGGAACCATCTTCCATACCGCATACGATACGGGTTCACCCCTCACCGTCCGGACGCCGTGGGGCGCCCGAATGTGGTTCAACGCTGAACGACTCTGTCAGGCCCAGCGTGGTCCCGACAGCGGCACTCACGGCCGCCAGCGGTACCGGATCCAGCCCGGCACGGGCTCCGCGCCCAGCTGTTCGTAGAACGCCTCGGCCTTCTCGTTGCCCGCCTGCATGTCCCACTCGACTCGGCCGGTGGTGCGTGACCGCAGCTCGTCGAGCAGCTCGCGGCCCAGCCCGTGGCGGCGGTGTTCGGGGCGGATGAACAGGTCGTCGAGCCAGATCCCCGGCCGCGCTTCCCAGGTCGAGAAGTTCCAGCTGCAGAACGCGAAGCC
Source organism: Amycolatopsis sp. 2-15 (assembly GCF_030285625.1). NCBI lineage: Bacteria > Bacillati > Actinomycetota > Actinomycetes > Pseudonocardiales > Pseudonocardiaceae > Amycolatopsis > Amycolatopsis carbonis. The sequence goes on along the minus strand of NZ_CP127294.1, from coordinate 2,659,818 downwards.
CGCGACCACGTCCGGGCGGCCCGGCGGCGTCGCGAGGACGACCCACGCCTTGGGCTCGGGCCCGAACAGATACCCGCTCATCTCGGCGCGGTCGAGCTTCAGGTCGTGCTTGTCCTCGTACAGGGCGTGCTCTTCGATGAGCGCGCAGATCTCTTCGGCGTCTTCGAAGACGGCGTCGCGGACGGGCATGCGAGGAGCCCCAATCTTGTCGGTTCTTGTCGGTGGTGGCGGTTACGGTGCGGACATGAGCCCCGAAGACCGGTTCGAGGACCTGATCGACGAGCTGCTGGGCGGCGAAGACGCCGAGGACGTCGAGCCGCCGCGGCCCGGGAGCGGGTTCGGGTCGAGTGCCCTGCGCGTGGACAACCGCATCTTCGCCATGCTCGTGCGCGGACACCTCGTGGTGAAGCTGCCGAAACCGCGCGTCGACGCGCTGGTGGCCGAAGGCCATGGCGTGCGGTTCGACGCGAACAAGGGCACGCCGATGAAGGAGTGGTTCACGCTCGACGAGGGCTCGTCGCTCGGCTGGCCCGCGCTGGCGCGCGAAGCGTGTGCGTTCGTCGGCAAGCAAGACAAGCGGGGCAAGCGATAGGTCACGATGCCTCGTAGCGCAGCTCGCCGCCTACGGCGGTGGCGAGCACACGGAGATCATCCATAGTGGACAGTGGATCACCCGAGAGGACCACGAAGTCGGCCAGCTTGCCCGGCTCCAGCGTGCCGAGGTCGTGTTCGGCGAAGGTCGCGTACGCCGAGCCGTAGGTGTACGCGCGCAGCGCCTCCTGCGGGGTGAGCGCTTCCTCGGGCGAGAACGGCGCCCCCGACGACGTGCGCCGGTGCACCATGTCGGCCAGGCCGAGCAACGGCGCGCCGTCGACGACCGGACGGTCGGAGCTGGCGGCCAGCACGCAGCCGGCGTCGAGGACGCTGCGCAGGCGGTAGCACCACGGCACCCGAGCCTCGCCGAGCGCCGCGCGCATGCCGTCACCCAGCTCGTTCACGAACCGCCCCTGCGGCGACGCGATGAGCCCCAGCCGGGCCAGCCGAGCCAGCTCCGCCGGCTGCAGCACCGCGCAGTGCTCGATGCGGTGCCGGTGGTCCTCGCGCGGCGAAGCGGCCAACGCGGCCTCGTACGCGTCGAGCACCACGGTGATGGCGCGGTCGCCGATCGCGTGCGTCGCGATCTGCCAGCCGGCGTCGTGCGCGAGACGGATCGTGCGCGCCAGCTCTTCCTCAGGTACCTGGAAGTAGCCGCGGTTGTCCGGCTCGCCGGCGAACGGCTCGTGCATCGCGCAGGTGCGCCCGACCAGGGAACCGTCTGCGAACAGCTTCATCGGGCCGACGCGCAGCCACTCGTCGCCGAAGCCCGTGCGCAGGCCCAGGTCGAGGCCGAACCCGGCGCCGTCGGGCAGGTCGTGGAGCACGCTCGCGGCCACCATCACGGTGCTCCGCACGCGCAGCACCCCGCGTTCGCGCGCCAGCTGGTAGGCCGCGAGCTCGGCCGGCGTCTCGCCCACGAGCCCTCCGCCGATCCCGGCCTCCTGCACGCTCGTGATGCCCTCGGACAAGAACTGCTCGCTCGCGCGGTCGAGGCCGCGGACCACGGACTCCACCGGCGCCGGGTAGGTCAGCGGCCGCAGCAGCAGCTGGGCCTGCTCGCGCAACAGCCCGGTCGGCGACCCGGCGGCGTCGAGCACCACGTCGCCGCCCACCGGCACGTGCGCGAGGTCGAGCTGATGCAGCACGGCGGAGTTGACCACGGTCATGTGCCCGGACGTGTGCTTGAGCCGCACGAGCATCCCGGGCGCGGCGCGGTCGAGGCCGTGGCGATCCGGGTGCGCGCCGCCGGCCAGCTTGTTCTGGTCGTAACCGCTGCCGATGACCCAGCTGCCGACGGGCAGCTCGGCGGCCCTGCGCGCCACGGCGTCGTAGACCTCTTCGACGCTGCGGCAGCCGCTCAGCGGCACGTCGTCGAGGCCCATGCCGAACCACGCCATGTGGTTGTGGGCGTCGTGGAAGCCCGGCACCACGTACGCACCGCCGAGGTCGATCCGCCGGCGCGCGGAGAGCGCCTCGGCGTCTTCACCCAGCGCCACCACCCGGCCGTGCAGCACGGCGAGCGCGCCTTCCCCGGTGAGCAGCCGGGCGTTCTCGTACACCGCGTCGACCCGCATGAACGAGACCCTATCGATCGATCGATCGAACGTCTAGGCTCGCTGCCATGAGCACCGTGGACCTCGCCATCGAGGGCGGCATCGCCCACATCCGGCTGAACCGCCCCGAGCGGCTCAACGCCGTGGCGCCCGTGCTGGTGGACGATTTCCTGACCGCGCTGGACGGCGTCTCGCGCAGCACTGCCCGCGTGGTCGTGCTGTCCGGCAACGGCCGCGCCTTCTGCGCCGGCCACGACCTCAAGGAGCCGACCCCGGAAGGCGACTCTCGGGCGCGGCTGGACCGGCTGCAGGACGTGACGCGGAAGCTGCGCGCACTGCCACAGCCGGTGATCGCCGCCGTGCACGGCTACGCGCTCGGCGCCGGCGCGGAGTTCGCACTCGGCTGCGACCTGGTACTGGCCGCCGACGACGCCGTGTTCGGCTTCCCCGAGGTCTCGCTCGGGCTGAGCGTGACGGGCGCGGCCTCGCGCCTGCTGCCGTTGCTCGTCGGGCCGATGAGGGCCAAGGAGCTGCTGCTGCTCGGCGAGCGCTTCGACGGCCTGCGCGCCCACGACCTGGGCCTGGTCAACGCCGCCGTGCCGGCCGCCGAGCTCATGACACTGGCGCTGGGCTGGGCCGAGAAGATCGCGCACCATCCCGCCGAGGCCGCCACGATGGCCAAGCGGGCGCTCGACTCCGGCCTCGACCACGCCCTGGAATCGGCCCTGGAGCTGGAGGTCAGCCACGCGCTGATCACCGAGCACTCGGCCGCCGTGCGCGAGTCCACCGAGGCGTTCCGGAGCCGTGCGTGAAGCCTCTGCAGCAGGCCGACACCCTTGTGGCGCTGCTCGACCGGGCCACGCAGCTGTGGCCGCAGCGCACGTCGTGGGTCTTCGACGCGACGGGCGAGCGGTTCACCTTCGCCGACGTCGACGAGCGCAGTGGCCGGTTCGCCGCCGCGTTGCACGAGCTGGGCGTGCGGCCTGGCGACCGCGTGGCCGTGATGCTGCGCAACCAGCCGGAGTTCCCGCTGCTGTGGCTCGCGCTGGCGAAGCTCGGCGCGGTGCTGGTGCCGGTGAACACGAACTACCGCGAGTTCGACGGCGCCCACGTGCTACGCCACTCCGGCGCGCGGTTTGCCGTCGCGGCTGAGGAGTTCGTAGCGCTGCTGGAGAAGATCGCGCCGGACACCGCCGTGGAGCGGGTGCTGACGCCGGCGGACCTGCGCGCTGCCGAACCCCGGCCGGCCACGGACGTGGTCGCCGAGCAGCCCGTGAACATCCAGTACACCTCCGGCACCACCGGTGCGCCGAAGGGCTGCGTACTGCCGCACCGGTACTGGACCACGCTGGCGATCAGCCTCACCACGGACTTCCCTTCCGTGGGCGAAGAAGACGTCCTCCTGACCGCCCAGCCGTTCCACTACATCGATCCACAGTGGAACGTCGCGTTGGGACTGGCGGGCGGCGCGACGCTCGTGGTGCTCGACCGCTTCCACCCCTCCACGTTCTGGGCCAAGGTGCGCGAGCACGGCGTCACGTGGTTCTACTGCGTCGGTCTGATGCCGACGCTCCTGCTCCGCCAGCCGCCGCACGAAGACGACCGCAACCACCGCGTACGCGCGATCTGCGCGTCGGCCATCCCGCGCGAGCTGCACGCCGAGCTGGAACAGCGGTGGGGCGCGCCGTGGTACGAGGCGTTCGGCATGACCGAGACCGGCGGCGACATCCGCGTGCCGGAGGCGGACCACGACGTCGCCGTGGGCACCGGCTGCATCGGCCGGCCCAGCCGCGACCGCGAGGTGATGATCGCCGACGAGCACGGGAAACCCCTGCCGCGCGGGAAAATCGGCGAGCTGCTCATCCGCGGCATCGGCCTGATGCACGGCTACCACGACGATCCGGAAGCCACCGAGCGCGCGTTCGCCGGCGGCTGGTTCCACACGGGCGACCTCGCGAGCATGGACGCCGAGGGCCGCGTGTTCTTCGTGGGCCGCACCAAGGACATGATCCGGCGCAGCGGCGAGAACGTCTCGGCCGACGAAGTGGAACGCGCGCTGCTGCTGCATCCCGCCGTGCGCCTGGCGGCCGTGCTCGCGGTGCCCGATGAGCTGCGCGGAGAAGAGGTGAAGGCCTACATCGTCCGCGACGGCGAGGTGACGCCCAAAGAGCTCGCCGAATTCTGCGCGGAGAAGCTCGCGTACTTCAAGGTGCCGCGCTTCTGGACGTTCGCCGACGAGCTGCCGCTCACCCCGTCCGAACGCGTCGCGAAGGGCGAGCTGCGGAAGGTGGCGGATCTGCGCGCGGGCGCATGGGACCGGACCACGGGGGCATGGCTGTGAGCAGCGGGGAACGCGTACGCGCGGCGGCCGTGAAACTGTTCGCCGCCAAGGGTTTCCACGGCACGGGCATCCGCGACCTCGCGAGCGAGGCCGAGCTGTCGTCGGCGAGCCTGTACCACTACATGGGTACCAAGGAGGACCTGCTCGTCGAGATCATGACCACCGCGTTGCGGCGCCTGCTCGACGCGGCGGGCAAGGCCACCGCGGGCGCGGTCGATCCCGTGGCGCGCCTGCGTTCGCTCGTCGCGCTGCACGTGCTCGCCCACGCCGCGCGGCCCGCCGAAACCCGCGTGGTGGACAACGAAGTCGACGCGCTTTCGGATGCCGCGCGTACGCGAGTCGTCGCTCTGCGGGACGAATACGAGAGCCTGTGGGCGCAGGCGATCTCCGACGGCGTCGCCGCGGGCGTGTTCCAGACCGCGCACCCGGCTGTGACGCGCCTGGCACTGCTGGAGATGTGCAGCGGGGTGGCGCGCTGGCACTCGCCGCTGGGCCCGTTGCCGCTCGAAGACCTGGCCACGCACTACGCGGAGCTGGCGCTGGGCGCCCTCGGCCACCCCGTCGCCGTGGCCGTTCCCGATCTGCGACAGTGCCTGGAAGTGGTCGCCCAGGTGTGGGACATGCCTGTTCAGCCGGGGTTTTAGCGGCCTACGCCTTGCTGATTGGGCGAACGTGGGGGACGCTCGAAGGGTGACTGAGCAAACGATCCACCTGGAATTGGACGACTCGGGTCTCGCACCTAGCCTGCCCGCTCCAGCAAATCCCCGCGACCAGGTGCAGGATGTGCCTTACCGCCCGGTCGAGTTCCGCGACGACGATCTGCCGACCGCACTAGAGCGCTGTGCCGTGTGGTTGCGTCAAGCTCAGGAGTGGCTCGGTGAACCGCTCGACGTCCTGGCGATTCACCTCGACTACGACGACCGCCAGGGGTCGCCCTACTACGACGTCAAGGTGCTCTGCAACGAAGAGGACCTGGCCGGCGTCCCCATCGCCCTCCGCAACAGCAGCAAGTGATTAGCTGAGAACACCGTTTACCCATTGACGGCCTCGTGGCCGGACCGCGCGTCCCGCCACGAGGCCTTCACGGTTTTCATGCCGTTTTCACAAGGCTTGTACCCGCCTCAGCCGAGTGCGCCGCCGACCTTCACGTGGCCCTTGAGGAGGTTGCGCGCGATGGTGCGGCGCTGGATCTCGTCGGTGCCCTCGTAGATGCGCAGCAGCCGCAGCTCGCGGTACCAGCGCTCCACCGGCAGCTCGCGCGTGTAGCCCATGCCGCCGTGGATCTGCAGCACGCGGTCCACGATCTCGTTGGCCTTCTGGCCGCCGTAGAGCTTCGCCATCGACTGCGCGTGGCGCGAGTCCATCTTCTGGTCCACCTGCCACGCGGCGTGCAGCACGAGCCAGCGCAACGCTTCGAGCTCCACGCCGGAGTCGGCGATCATCCACTGGATCGCCTGGCGTTCGGCGATCTTCTGCCCGAACGTCTCACGCGTGTTGGCGTGCTCGATGGCCATGGTGATCAGGCGCTCGCACGAACCGATCGCGCGGGCGGGCAGCAGGTAGCGGCCCTGGCCGATCCACTGCATCGCGAGCTCGAAGCCGCGGCCCTCTTCGCCGAGGATCTGCGACTCGGGTACGCGCACGTCCTGGAACACCAGCGCCGCCGGGCCCCACTCGCCCATCGTGTCGATGTACTCGGACTTCCAGCCCATCTCGCGGTCGACGAGGAAGCAGGTGACGCCGCCGTTCGCACCCTTCTCCGGGTCGGTGATGGCGAAGACCATCACGAAGTCGGCCTCGTTGCCGCCGGTGATGAAGGTCTTCTCACCGTTGATGATCCAGTCGGAGCCGTCCTTGCGCGCGGTGGTGCGGATAGCCTTCGCGTCGGAGCCGGCGCCGGGTTCGGTGATGGCGAAGCACGACTTGCGCTCGCCGGAGATCGTCGGCAGCAGGTAGGTCTGCTTCTGCTCCTCGTTGGCGTGGAACAGAATGTTGTCCGCGGCGCCGCCGAAGCGGAACGGCACGAAGGTGCGGCCGAGCTCGGCCTCCAGCAGCGCGGCCATCACGGCCGACAGCCCCATGCCGCCGTACTCCTCCGGCGTGAGCACGCCCCAGAACCCGGATTCCTTGGCCTTGAGCTGGAGTTCCTTCAGCTCGTCGGCCGTGACCCCCGGCTGGCCGGCGCGTTCGCGGCGGAGCACCTCCTGCTCACGCGGCACGAGCTCGCGCTGGACGAACGTGCGCACCCAGTCGCGCACTTCGCGTTCTTCGGTGCTCAGGGTGAAATCCATCGGGTCGTCCCTTTCCAAGCCGTCCGGCTAAGCGCTTGCTTAGCCGAGGGTACCGCGTCGTCTTGGGGTCCCCCCAGCACCCGGCCGGTTACCGTGACAACACGCCTCGGCGCCGGGAAGATCGAGGGTGGACGAGGAGGGTGCCAGGTGACGCAAATCGTGGTCCGGTGGTCGGAACCGCTGGCGGTGGAAGACCGCTTCCTGCGGTTGCTCGACGAGCTCGAGCGCGGCCGCTTCGAGGCCTACCGACTGGAGCTGGACAAGCGCCGTTTCCTGACCGGCCGCGTGCTGGCGAAGACGCTGACTGCGGCGCGCCTGGGCGTGTCCGTGGAGTCCGTGGTCTTCGACGCCACCTGCGAGGACTGCGGCAAGCCCCACGGCCGGCCCCGCGTGCCCGGCTCGGACCTCACGCTGTCCATTTCGCACTCGGGCCAGCTCATCGGGGTCGCGGCCACCGACGGCGTGCCGGTGGGGCTGGACGTCGAGACCTCTTCGCGCCGGGCCGACCGGTCGCTCATCGAGTACGCGCTGAGCCCGGCCGAGCAGCAGGCCGTGGCGGGGTTGCCCGAGGCCTCGCGGTCCGCCGCCTTCTTCGTCTACTGGACCCGCAAGGAGGCCGTCATGAAGGCCACCGGCAAGGGCCTGAAGATCCCGCTGCAAAGCATCACGTTCTCGCCCTACGACGCCCCCGCCGAGCTGGTCTCCTCAGGCGACCCGGCGCTGGACCCGGCCCGCACCCGCCTCGCCGACCTCAAAGCGACCGAGGGCCACCGCGCGGCTGTCGCGGCCCTCACCACGGAGGCGCTGGAGGTCACCGAGGAGCACTGGCTCCCCTGACGGCCCCGAGCACCCCAATGTGGCGTTCGGTGCGTTCAACGCACCCAATGTGGCGTTCGGTGCGTTCAACGCAACCAATGCCGCATTGGGGTGCTTCCCGCAGTCCGGGTCAGGCGGAGCCGGCGCGAGACGGCGAAGCAGGAGGGCGTTCGGCTAGACCAGGCCCATCGCGCCGAGCAGCGTGCGGAACTTCGCGATCGTCTCGTCGAACTCCGCCTGCGGGTCCGACGCCGGCACAATCCCGCCGCCCGCGTACAGCCGCATCGACGTGTCCGCCACCTCCGCGCAGCGGATCGCCACGGCCCACTCGCCGTCGCCGGCCGCGTCGACCCAGCCGACGCTGCCGGCGTAGTAGCCGCGGTCGAAGGGCTCCAGCTCCTGGACCAGGTCGCGCGCGGCGGCGGTCGGGGTGCCGCAGATGGCGGGCGTCGGGTGCAGGGCCGCGGCGAGGTCGAGGGCGGTGACGGAACGGTCGACGAGCTCGCCGGTGATGGCGGTGCGCAGGTGCCAGATGGCGGGCGTCGACACGAGCTCCGGGGCCGGCGGCACGTCGAGCTTGCGGCAGAACGGCCGCAGGGCCTCCACGACGTAGTCGATCACCACGGCGTGCTCTTCCTGGTCCTTCGCGGACGCCAGGAGGGCCTCGCCGTTGGCGCGGTCCGCGACGGGATCCGCCGAGCGCGGCATGGACCCGGCGTGCGGGGTCGTGAACACGGAGTCGCCGGCGCGGGAGAGCAGCAGCTCGGGCGTGGCGCCCACAAGCGTGCGCCCGCCGGGCAGCTCAGCGGCGTACGTGAAGTGGCGCGGGTTGCCGCGGGCCAGGTTGCGCACGATCTTCTCGACCGGCACCGACGACGAGAACTCGAGCTCCAGAGCCCGGGCGAGCACGGCTTTGCGCAGGCCACGGTCACGCAGGGCCGCCACGGCGGCCCGCACGTTGGCCTTGTGGCCCTCCTCGGACGGCACCTCACGGGTGAGCGTCGGGGCGGGCAGGTCTTCGGCAGCCGGCGCGGCGCCGGTCGAGGCCTCCGCCTGCGCCCGGTGCACGGTGCGCGGCAGGACGAGGTGACCCGGCGTGGTCGTGTCCGGGCCGGTGTCGAACGGCAGCGTCCCGACCGCGAGCGGCACGCCCGAGCCGGTCAGCTCTTCGGCCACGGTCCGGGCCAGCCGCCGTGGATCGGTGTCGGTCACGGCAGCGACCGAACCCTGGGCGAGAAGTGCTCGCCGGGCCGTCGCGAACAGGAAGTCGCCGCGCTGGTAGCGGACGGTTGTCTCGACCGGGGTCGCCGGTGCGGTACTGGTCGTCACCGCTCCAGCGTCCCAGGATCCGGGAGCTCCGCGGGGAAAGTGTTGCCAGAAGAACACCTTCGGCGCACTTTCCCCGCGGGAGACCGGGGTCCTTACTTCAGCGCGTCGATGAGAGCTTCGCGCTGGCGCTCGCCGAGGCCTGCGGCCCGGCGGTCGGGGTCGATCCCCGCCTGCTCGAGCAGCGCGGCGACCTTGACCGCGCCCAGGCCGGGGACGGCCTTGAGCAGCTGGGTGACCTTCGTCTTCCCGATGGTCTTGTTCTCCTTGGCCTGCTTGAGCACCTTCTCGATGCTCGTGGTGCCGGACTTGATCGACGCGAGCAGCTCCGAACGCGCCTTACGCGCCTCTGCCGCCTTGGCGAGGGCGTCGGCGCGCTGCTCCGGAGTCAACGTGGGCAGAGCCAACGTAGTGTCCTTTCCTCTCAGGTCTCCGCTTACGCGGCCGACGGCTTTTCTCCGATGCTTGCAAGCGCAAGCGCTGGCCAGCCGTCTCTTACCACGGCCCCAGTAAACGCCACACCCCCGAAGAGCGCGCAACCGACACGCACTTATCACCCTCCGACCACCCGGTGGGCAAGTCACGAGATGACCCCTCGCGGCCTGCGGAAACGTCAGACGTCCCTCGTTTTCGACACCATTACCTCACCCGAATGAGGCTCTATCTCGAGACGGTTACGACGCCATTTTTTGTTGTCCCGCAAGGAAAAGTCCGGTATTAAGTTGATCATGGACACAGGAGGCCGCCACCCGATACGGGGATGGCCGTGACCGAACGGTTGCCCGAGTTGACCATGCCCCGGCGCCCCGTCCGCCGTTAGAGTCGGCGGCACCCCAGTTCACCGGCGAACGAGCACCACGGGAGTCACCCATGTTGAGCACGATGCAGGACGGGCAGCTTTCGCTGGCGAAGCTGCTGCGCCACGGCACGAAGGTTCACGCGCGCAGCGAAGTCATCACCTGGACCGGTTCAGAAGCCCGCCGGGAGACCTACGCCGAGCTCGGGCAGCACGCCGCCCGCCTGGCCAATGCGCTGCGTAGCCTCGGCGTGACGGGCGACCAGCGCGTCGGCACGTTCATGTGGAACAACGCGGAGCACCTGGCCGCCTACCTCGCCGTGCCGGCCATGGGCGCGGTGCTGCACACCCTGAACATCCGCCTGTTCCCCGAGCAGCTCACCTTCGTCGCGAACCACGCCGAGGACCACGTGGTGATCGTCGACGGCACGCTGGTGCCGCTGCTGGCCAAGCAGCTGCCGCAGCTCACCACGGTCAAGCACGTGATCGTGGCCAACGGCGACGTCTCGGCACTGGAGGCGCCCGAGGGCATCACCGTGCACGCCTACGACGAGCTGCTCGCGGCCCAGCCGAGCGAGTTCGACTGGCCCGAGATCGACGAGCGTTCGGCCGCCGCGATGTGCTACACGTCCGGCACCACAGGCGACCCGAAGGGTGTCGTCTACTCGCACCGCTCGATCTGGCTGCACTCGATGCAGGTCTGCATGACCGACAGCATGGGCCTGGCCCAGGAAGACACCGCGCTGGCGATCGTGCCGATGTTCCACGCGATGTCGTGGGGCCTGCCATACGCCGCGATGATGGTCGGCGCGTCGCTGCTCATGCCCGACCGCTTCCTGCAGCCGGCCCCGATCTCGGCGATGCTGGCGGCCGAGAAGCCGACCTTCGCGGCAGCCGTGCCCACGATCTGGCAGGGCCTGCTCGCCCACCTCGACGCGAACCCGCAGGACATCTCCCACGTGCGCGAGGTCGTGGTCGGCGGGTCGGCCGCGCCGCCTTCGCTGATGCACGCGTTCGAGGAGCGCTACGACGTGCCGATCCTGCACGCGTGGGGCATGACCGAGACGTCGCCGCTGGGCAGCGTCGCGCGCCCGCCGGGCAGCGCGACCGGCGAGGAGCGCTGGGCCTACCGCTACACGCAGGGCCGGTTCCCGGCGTCGGTGGCCGCGCGACTGATCGGTGACAACGGCGAGGAACTGCCGTGGGACAACGAAGCCGTGGGCGAGCTCGAGGTGCAGGGCCCGTGGATCGCCGGCGCCTACTACGGCGGCGACGCCATCGACCCGGACAAGTTCCACAACGGCTGGCTGCGCACGGGTGACGTCGGCAAGATCAGCCCCGACGGCTTCCTCACCCTCACCGACCGAGCCAAGGACGTGATCAAGTCCGGCGGCGAGTGGATCTCCTCGGTCGACCTGGAAAACCAGGTGATGGGCCACCCGGCCGTCGCCGAGGCCGCCGTGGTCGGCATCCCCGACGAGAAGTGGGACGAGCGCCCGCTGGTGGCCGTCGTGGTGAAGGAAGGCCAGAGCGTGACGGCCGAAGAGCTGCGCGACTACCTGACCGACAAGGTCGCGAAATGGCAGCTGCCGGAGAACTGGACCTTCGTGGAGGAAGTGCCCAAGACCAGCGTCGGCAAGTTCGACAAGAAGCGGATCCGCGCGTCCTACTCGGAGGGAAAGCTCGACATCTCACAGCTCTAACGGGTAATTCTCCGGCGAGTCGTGAATCATCCGGCGCCTGTCTTGAGGGAGTCTGACGCTCTCAAGGCAGGCGTCGGAGCGCGTCGGAGGAAGTACGGGGATGCAGTCACGCAGCAGGAGGTCGTTCCTCACCCTCGCGGGAACGGCGGCAGTGGGCGCGGTCGCGGCCGCGTGCGGTTCGAACACCGGGCGCCTGGGCGACCCGCCGCCGTCCACGGCGATGTCGGCGGGGCCGCCGCCGTCGAAACCGGCCGCGAAGGTGCCGCTGCAGCAGTGGTACCACGCGTACGGCGAGGACGGCGTGCAGGACGCCGTGCGCGGCTACGCGGCCTCGTACCCGGGCGCGACCGTGAAGGTGCAGTGGAACCCGGGTGACTACGACTCGAAGATCGTGACCGCGCTGCAGAACAGCGCCGTGCCCGACGTGTTCGAGGCGCAGGTGAAGATCGACTGGGTGCGCCAGAACCAGGTCGTGGCGCTCGATGACCTCATCGGCCCGGTGAAGAACGACTTCAGCCCCGCCGTGCTGGCCGCGCAGACCGTGGAGGGCAAGGTCTACGGCATCCCGCAGGCCACCGACACGCAGGTGCTCTTCTACCGCCCGAGCCTGCTGCAGGCCGCCGGCGTGCAGCCGCCGCAGACCGTCGACGAGCTCATCGACGCCGCCGGCAAGCTCTCGCGCGACGGCGTGAAGGGCCTGTTCGCGGGCAACGACGGCGGCGTCGCCACGCTGACCGGCCCGCTGCTGTGGTCAGCCGGGCTCGACTACCTCAAGCCCGGCGGCCGCGAGGTCGGCTTCGACGACCCGCGTGCGGCCACCGCGCTGGGCAAGCTGCGCACGTTGAACGCGAACAGTTCCTTGCTGCTCGGCGCGCCCACCGACTGGTCCGACGCGGGCGCGTTCATCGACGGCCTGTGCGCGATGCAGTGGACCGGGCTGTGGAACATGCCGAAGATCCGCGACGCGTTCAACGATGACTTCGCCGTGCTCCCTTTCCCCAAGCTCGACAACAGCGGCGCGCCTTCGGTGCCGGTGGGCGCGTACGGCGCGATGGTGAACGCGAAGAGCAAGCACGTGGCCGAGGCCAAGGCGTTCGTGAAGTGGCTGTGGATCGACCAGACGACCGACCAGCTGGAGTTCGCCACGCGCTTCGGCTTCCACTTGCCCGCGCGCCAGAGCCTCATCGACAAGGCCGACACGCTGCGCTCGGGCCCGGCCGCCGACGTCGCGCGGTTCGTGAAGGAGAACAGCCACCTCGTCGGCGGTCCCGTGTGGACCCAGCAGGCGAACACCGCGCTGTCCGACGCCGTCGCGAAGATCGCCAAGGAGGGCGCCGACCCGGTGGCTCAGACCAAGGCGGCGGTGACGGTCGCGCAGTCCGAGCTGAAGCGCCTGTTCGGATGAAGCTGTCCCGGAAGACCCGGGAGACGCTGGCGTTCTGGGGGTTCGTCGGCCCGTTCCTGATCGGGCTCGCCGTGTTCGCGTACCTGCCGATCGGCTGGAGTGTGTACCTGTCGTTCTTCGACGCGCGCAACACCGTGACGCCGAGTGTGTTCGTGGGGCTGGACAACTACGCGCACATGCTCACCGACGGGCCGTTCCTGGCGAGTCTCGGCACGTTCAGCGTGTTCGCGCTGGCGATCGTGCCACTCACGTTCGTGCTGTCGCTCGCGCTCGCGGCGGGCGTGCACCAGCTGAGGTTCGCGCGCGCGTTCTTCCGCTCGGTGTTCTTCCTGCCGTTCGCTTGCTCGTACGTGGTGGCTTCGCTCATCTGGAAGACGTCGCTGTTCTCCGGCGTCCGCTACGGCCTGGCGAACACCGTGCTGGGCCTGTTCGGCGCCGACCCGGTGGCGTGGACGGGCACGGTCGACCCGCCGCTGTACTGGATCGTGCTGGTGACCGCGCGGCTGTGGCTGCAGCTGGGCTTCTACATGATCCTGTTCCTCGCCGCGCTGCAACGGATCCCGGGCCGGCTCTACGAAGCCGCGTGGCTCGACGGCGCGAAGCCGGCCTGGCAGGTCTTCCGCCACATCACGCTGCCGCAGCTGCGGGCGACGTCCGTGGCTGTGCTGCTGCTGAACCTGATCAACGCCTACCAGGCGTTCGACGAGTTCTACAACATCATGGGCGACTCCCGCGGTTATCCGCCGTTCGCGCGACCGCCGCTGGTGTACCTCTACTACACGTCGCTGGGCTCGGGCGGCCAGGACCTCGGCCGCGGCAGCGCGGGCGCGGTGCTGCTGGCGTTGCTCATCGCGCTCGTGACATTGGCGCAGGGCCGGCTCTTCCGCTTCGACCGTGGTGCCCTCTCATGAACAGCGCTGTCGTGAAGGCCGCGCTGCGCTGGACGGCGCTGATCGTGGCCGCGGTGCTGTTCCTGCTGCCGTTCTACCTGCTGCTGCGCAACGGGCTCGCCTCGCGCGCGGAGATCACCGCTCCCGATTGGACGCTGTGGCCGCGGCAGGTGCACTGGGAGAACTTCTCGCGGTTGTTCTCGCTGGAGGACGTGCCGTTCGCGCGCAGCCTGCTGAACTCGGCGGTCGTGGCGACGCTGCAGACGCTGGGACTGCTGGTGATCTGTTCGCTCGCCGGCTACGGGTTCGCACGGATCCCTTACCGCCACTCGAAAACCGTCTTCTACGCGGTGCTCGCGACACTGATGATCCCGACGTCGGTCACGTTCGTGCCGAGCTTCGTCGTGGTGTCCACGCTGGGCTGGCTCTCGGACCTGCGCGGCCTGGTGATCCCGGGGCTGTTCAGCGCGTTCAGCGTGTTCCTGTTCCGCCAGTACTTCCTGGACTTCCCGCGTGAGCTGGAGGAAGCCGGCCGCGTCGACGGGCTCACGCGCTGGGGTGTGTTCAGGCGCATCGTGGTGCCGAACTCGCGTGGCTTCTTCGCCGCGATCGCCGTGATCTCGGTGATCGGCAGCTGGAACGCGTTTCTGTGGCCGCTGATCATCGCGCAGTCACCGGACTCGTGGACGGTTCAGGTAGCGCTGTCCGGGCTGCTGACCTCGCAGAACCCGCAGCTGAACCTGCTCTTCCTCGCCGCGGCGGTGTCGATCCTGCCGATCGTGCTGCTGTTCGCGTTCCTGCAGCGCTACCTCGTGCGCGGGGTCACGGAGTCGGGGCTGAAGGGCTGAGCCGTGGCAGGGCGCGTCGCGCAGCGCCCGTAGCTGCAGTGACATCCGGGCGGCCTGGCGCGCGGCCTTCGCGATCGCGTGGGTGCGCGGAAGGCGAGCCTCGTCGTAGCGGCTCGACGCAGTGGCCGGGTCGTGCTGGAGCGACGCGCCCGCCGACCAGCCGCATGCACCCGAACTCGAGATCCCCGCTCCGTCGTCGCTCCGGCGGGTCGCGCGGTCGAGCACCGTGACGCGCCACCCGATCCGGTGCAACCCGATCGCGGTGGTCAATCCGCCGATTCCGCCCCCGACGACCACCGCCTCCCCCATAAGCTCTTTGTACCCGACGTCCGAAAACTGGAGCGCCCGATGACTGATCCGTACCAGCAGCAGCCCCGCCAAGAGGGTCAGTACTACGGCGCCGACGGTTATCCGGCACCCCAGCAGCCCCCGCAGCAGCCCTCGGCGCCGCTGCCCGTGCCGTATTCCGCGCCGTATTCGGGGCCGTACCCGACGCCGTATTCGGGATCGCAGCCCATGCCGTACGGGCCGTTCCCCGGCTACGTGCCGCTGCGGACGAGCGGTATGGCGATCGCGGGGATGATCATCGGGATCCTCGCGCTGATCACGTTCTGGGTGCCGTTCTGGGACGTCATCGCGGCGTTCACGGCGATCGGCCTGTCGTGGGCTGGCATGGTGCAGGCGCAGAAGCCCGGGTACACGGGTCAGGGCATGGGGATCGCCGGGCTCGTGTGCGGGATCATCGCCGCGATCCCGGCGGTGATCTTCCTGGTGCTGTTCTTCGTGGCGATCGCGGCGACGAGCACGTCGTGCGCGTTCTACTGCTGAAGTTCCGCTGCTGAACCCACCTTCGTCGGGTAGCCGAACCGCGGTGCCTGTGACAGAGTCAGCCGCACTGTCACGGTGAATGTGAGCGAGATTCATGTTGCGTTCACCGGGGGTCCACCGCCGTCCGGCAGCGTGCTGGGCAGCCGACACCGGGGAGCGAAGGTGGCCCAGCTGACCAGGCGGACGTTCACCGCGGCAGGTGCCGCTGGCGTGGGGTTGCTGCTGTGCACCCCGACCGCCAACGCGCTGGACCGGGCACTCAAGCGCACGGCCTCGCGCACCGTCAGCACCACCGGCACGACGCTGGAACAGGTCGCCACCGCCGTCTCCCCCGGCACGGCCACCTACTCCCGGCTCACCGGCGGCCCCGGCTGGCCGCTCGTCGTCCGCGGCGACCTCACCGCCCGAAGGACGGCCGCGACGACCGCCGCGCGGCGCTGGGCGCGTTCGTGCAGTTCACCGACCTGCACAGCACCGACACCGAGTCGCCGGCGCGGTTCGAGTACCTGCACCCGTACGTCAGCTCGGCGCACCGGCCGCAGGAAGCCCTCGGCACGGCCGCGACGAGCGCGCTGGTGCAGCGGGTGAACAGCGTCGCGAAGGGACCGTTCACCGGCCGGCCGTTCGACTTCCTCGTGACCACCGGCGACAACACCGACAACCACGAGCTGTTGGAGCTCGACTGGTTCCTGACCAGCCTCAACGGCGGCGCGATCACCCCGAACTCCGGTGACCCCAGCCGGTACGAGGGCGTGCAGGCGTCGGGCAACGACGTGTTCTGGAACCCGTCGACCCCGCTCGCCGACGACTACTCGAAGAAGGGGTTCCCGCAGCTGCCGGGCCTGCTCGAAGCGGGCATCGCGCCGTTCACCGCGCCGGGGCTGGACGTGCCGTGGTTCTGCACGTTCGGCAACCACGACGACAGCGTGGTCGGCACGCTGCCGGAAGGCATCCCGGGCATCGAGAACTGGTACACGAGCCGGTACAAGGTGATCGGCAAGGACGAGAGCACGGCGAAGAAGCTCGGCGCGGCCATCAACAGCGGCAAGAGCGTGCCGCTGGTCGAGCTGTTCGGCGGCACCGGCACGATCCGCGAGGTCACGCCCGACGCGCGCCGGCGCCCGTTCACCACGGCGGAGTTCGTGACCGCGCACCTGGAAGCCGGCAACACCGGCCCCGGCCCGGTCGGCCACGGCTTCTCGGCGAACAACGCCGACGGCCGCAACGTCTACTACACGTTCCGCATCGCGCCCGGCGTCACCGGCATCAGCCTTGACACCACGACGCTGGGCGGTTTCGCCGACGGCTCGATCGGGCTCGGCCAGTTCAACTGGGTGGAGTCGACGCTCAAGCGCAACTCCTCGACGTACTACGACTTCTTCGGGCGCAAGGTGAAGCAGTCGGTGACCGACGAGCTGTTCGTGCTGTTCAGCCACCACACGAGCGACACCATGGGCAACCTCCTGCCCGACTCGCGCCACCTGCTGGAGCCGCGCCTGAACGGCGACACGTTCGTGGGGCTGCTCAACCGCTTCCCGAACGTGGTGGCGTGGGTCAACGGCCACACGCACCTCAACAAGATCACCCCGCACGTCGGCAAGACGCCCGCGCAGAGCTTCTGGGAGATCAACACCGCCTCCCACGTCGACTTCCCGCAGCACGCGCGCATCCTGGAGCTGGCCGACAACGGCGACGGCACCCTGTCGGTTTTCACCACGCTCATCGAGGCTTCCGCGCCGTACGCCGTGGACTACTCCGCGCGCACCCCCGAGGCACTGGCCTCGCTGTACCGCGAGCTGTCGTACAACGACATCCACGTGGACCTGGGCCGCGTCGGCTCGGACGGCGACCACAACACGGAGCTGCTGCTCACCAACCCGCTCGGTTGATTACCTCGCGGGTAATCGACGCCGCGCACCTGGCCGCGGTTGACTTTCCGGCATGACCGAGCCGTTCCAGACCATGCCGTTCGCCGAGCGGCTGGGCATCGAGGCACTTTCGCACGCCCCGGATCTCGTCCGCGCCCGCCTCGCGTGGGACCCCTCGCTGTGCACCCTCGGCGGCGCCCTGCACGGCGGCGTTTTGATGTCGCTGGCGGACGCGGCGGGTGCCGTCTGCGCTTTCCTCAACCTCCCTTCGGGCGCTTCGGGCACCACCACCCTGGAGTCGAAGACCAACTTCCTGCGCGCCGTCCGTTCTGGGCACGCGGTCGCGTCGTCCCGGCCGTTGCACGCAGGCCGCCGAGTGATCGTCGTCGAGACGGAAATCCACGACGACGAGGGGAAGCTGGTCGCGAAGGTGACCCAGACGCAGGCAGTGCTCTAAGCGGCCCAGGAGAGGCGGATGGCTTCGATCTGGGTGTCGTCGAGCAGTGCTCCGATCAGCTCTGGCGAACCGGCGACTTTGGTACCCCAGAGGTCGTAGCCGGTGCAGAAGCACCACGAGCGGTCCTCGGCCCAGAGGTTGGACGGGGTGAAGTGGGTCTCGGGGTCGTTGTAGAGGATCGCGGCGTCGCCGAGGCGTCCGGTGAGTACCCGGACGGTTTCGTAGTCCTCGAACCCGCGAGTCGCCGGGCCGAAGAAGGCAACACACGGGGTGTCGGGACCGCTGTGTTCGGCGAGGAGGCCGATCAGCCTGGTCCAGGTCTCGCGGTCCAGGCTGCCCTCGGTGGGCGGAATGATGCCGAGGGGCCAGCTGTGATCTTTCTTGGCCGAGGGGAAACACCGGAAACAGGGCAACAGCCCTTCCGGCACGATCGGATCGCCGACGCGTTCGGCGAGTTCCGCCCAGCGCAGCCGCCTCCAGCCGGGTCCCGGATGCTCCGCACGGCCCAGCCCGCCGCCCGTGGTCACCGAGACGGCGTCGAGGTCGAGGTCGCCGAT
The DNA here is from genome assembly GCF_030285625.1 of Amycolatopsis sp. 2-15. NCBI lineage: Bacteria > Bacillati > Actinomycetota > Actinomycetes > Pseudonocardiales > Pseudonocardiaceae > Amycolatopsis > Amycolatopsis carbonis. The sequence continues at coordinate 2,641,542 of NZ_CP127294.1, read as the reverse complement.
GACGTGCGGTTCGACGACGCCTTCGGCGATCTGCGCCTGGTGGTGTTCGTGATAGGTGATGCCCGCGGGGCCTCCCTCGTGCTCATAGATGGCATTGAGCACCCACGCGGCGTCCGGCATCGCCGGCGGCATGAATCCGGTCAGGCCGTCTTCGCCGGACAGCTCGCGCAGCCAGTCGACGGCAGCGGCCGGCGCGGGTGACCACAGCTCGGTGAACGAATTCAGCACGTCCTCATCGTTCCAGCGGCCGCCAGCGATTTCGCAGTCTTGCCCTGGTCGGCCCTTTACGAACCCGCCCCAACCGGCGAAAATCTCTCGCTATCACTGGGGTCTCGGGGACGGAGCACGGCATGCGGGTGCGGAGCTTGATCACGCTATTGTCGATCGCCATGGTGACGGCAGGAGCGACGCAGGTCGCCGACGCGGCGCCGGCGCATCCGGCGAACGACGAGGCGATCAACTACCACGAGTGGTCCGGCGGGACGTTCTACGCTGGCCGCCTCGACGGGCTGGCGCTGGGTCGCGACGGGCTGCGCATCACGCGGCCCGAGGGGACCGTCGAGCACAGCGAGCCGGGGCTGGGGACGACGAAGACCTACGAGTACGGCTCGTGGACGTCGCCGGTGTTCCGGCAGGGGTTCGACGCGACGCAGCTCATCGCCTCGTGGAACGCGCAGACGCCGGCGAAGACGTGGCTGGAGGTCGAGGCGAAGGGCCGTACGTCGGCGGGCGTCGAGACCACCTGGTACGTGATGGGCCGCTGGGCCAGCGGCGACGCCGACATCCAGCGCACGAGCGTCGACGGCCAGAGTGACGACAACGCGTCGGTGGACGTCGACACGCTGGCCACGAAGACGGGTGTCACGCTGCGCTCGTATCAGCTGCGCGTGAGCCTCTACCGCGACGCGGGCACGCGGGTGACGCCGACGGTGTCGACGCTCGGCGCCGTGACCTCGAACGTTCCGGACCGCTTCGACGTGCCGACCACCAAGCCGGGCCGCGCGCGGGGCATCGAGCTGAAGGTGCCGGCGTACGCGCAGAACATCCACAAAGGACAGTTCCCGCAGTACGGTGGCGGTGGTGAGGCCTGGTGCAGCCCGACGTCCACCGAGATGGTCGCCGAGTACTGGGGCAAGAAACCGACCGCGCAGCAGATGAGCTGGATCCCGTCGGACTACGTCGACCCGTCCGTCGTCTACGCCGCGCGCAACACCTACGACTACGCCTACGACGGCACCGGTAACTGGCCGTTCAACACCGCGTACGCAGCCTCCCTCGGCCTGCGCGGCCACATCACGCGCCTGCACGACCTCAACGAGCTCGAGGGCTACATCGCCCGCGGCATCCCGGTGATCACCTCGCAGTCGTTCCTCTCCGACGAGCTCGACGGCGCCGGCTACGGCACGTCCGGCCACATCATGGTCGTCGTCGGCTTCACCCAGGCCGGCGACGTGATCGTCAACGACCCGGCCTCCAGCACCGACGCCCGCGTCCGCAACGTGTACAAGCGCGACCAGTTCGAGAAGATCTGGCAGCGCACGAAGCGCTACACGGCCGACGGCAGCGTGGCGAGCGGGCCCGGCGGCGTGGTGTACATCGTGACGCCGGCCTGAGCCGCGATCTTTTCGAGACGCGACACCCACGCATCGTGGTATGGCCACGTGTGCATGTTCCGTGATTAGCTGCCCCGGCAAGCTTTCGGTGCAGGAAAGGGTGAGCGCATGCCGTACGAGGTCCAGGGGATCGTGTCCCGCGCGAAGGGCGAGCCGGTGGCGCTCGAGACCGTGGTGGTGCCGGACCCGGGTCCGGGCGAGGCGGTCGTGTCGGTGCAGGCCTGCGGGGTCTGCCACACCGACCTGCACTACCGCGAGGGCGGGATCAACGACGACTTCCCGTTCCTGCTCGGCCACGAGGCCGCGGGCCGGGTCGACAAGGTCGGCGCCGGGGTCACGGACATCGCGCCCGGCGACTACGTGATCCTCAACTGGCGCGCGGTCTGCGGCACGTGCCGGGCGTGCAAGCGGGGGAAGCCGTGGTACTGCTTCTCCACCTTCAACGCCGAGCAGCCGATGACGCTCACCGATGGCACGAAGCTGTCGCCCGCGCTGGGCATCGGGGCGTTCCTCGAGAAGACACTGGTCCACAGTGGACAGTGCACGAAGGTGGACGAGCGGGCCGAACCCGCGGTGGCGGGCCTGCTCGGCTGCGGCGTGATGGCGGGCCTCGGCGCGGCCATCAACACCGGCGCCGTGACGCGCGGTGACTCCGTGGCCGTGATCGGTTGCGGCGGCGTGGGCGACGCGGCCATCGCGGGCGCGCAGCTGGCCGGCGCGACCACGATCATCGCCATCGACACCGACGACCGGAAGCTCGAGTGGGCCAAGGGCTTCGGCGCCACCCACACCGTGAACAGCAAGGGCCTCAGCCAGGACGCGGTGGTGGCGGCCATGCAGGACGCCACGCACTCGTTCGGCCCCGACGTGGTCATCGACGCCGTCGGCCGGCCCGAGACGTGGAAGCAGGCGTTCTACGGCCGTGACCTCGCGGGCACCGTCGTGCTGGTCGGCGTGCCGACGCCGGACATGCGGCTGAACGACCTGCCGCTCATCGACTTCTTCGGCCGCGGCGGCTCGCTGAAGTCGTCCTGGTACGGCGACTGCCTGCCCTCGCGCGACTTCCCCATGCTCGTCGACCTCTACCTGCAGGGCCGGCTGCCGCTGGACAAGTTCGTGACCGAGCGCATCGGCGTCGGCGACGTGGAGCAGGCCTTCGAGCGCATGCACCACGGCGACGTCCTGCGCAGCGTGGTCGAGTTCTGAGGCTCTTCACCGACGCCGACTACCCGGCCGTCCCCTACCCCGGGGCGCGGCCGGGTACGTCGTTCGTCCACTTCGACGGCGCCGGCCACTCCCTGGACACCGCCCCACCCGGCTGGCGCGACCGGCTGCCCGTCTTGGCGTACGGGTCCAACGCGTGCCCGTCGAAGATCACCTGGCTGCGTGACGAGCTCGGCCTGACCGGTCCCGTCGTGGCCGCCCGCGCGCGCTGCACCGGGCTGGCCGCGGTGTGGGCCTCGGGCCTGCGCAAGGTCGACGACCAACGCCCCGCCACCCTCACCTCGCTGCCGGGCGTCGAGCACCACTTCCTCTGGTTCGTCACGCCGGAGCAGCGCGCGATCCTCGACGTCTGCGAAGGCCGCGGCACCCGCTACCACCTGGCCCACCTGGACAACTACACCGTCAAGACCTCCCATGGCACGCGTGTCGAGGGTGTCCACGCCTACGTCGGGGCATCGGCCGTCCGCTACCCGCTCCTCGTCGACGGCCACCCGGTCCGCGTCACCGACGTCCCCCAGGCCGAGGCCGCCTTGCTCCTCGGCGAGCCGGCGGGTGAGCACGGCCTGGAGTGCACGGTCGTGGAACCGGAGCAGATCTTCACCTGACGCGCGGGTCCGGAATCGCCCGGATGGCCAGGAACCCGGTCGGCTGTCGGTAATGCCGCTAGTACCGCCCGGGATCCACGTCGGCCACGTCGGTCGCGGCGGCCTGCGGTCGAGGCTCGAGCAGCCGCTCGATGAGGAACCCCGCCTCCCGCAGCTCGGCGCACGTGTCCTGCAGCGGGGAGAGCCAGAACCGTTGAGGATTCGCGCGTTCATACCCTCGGTGCCCCCGCCAGGCCTGGTGTTCGCCGTGGCAGAAAGCCAACCCGCGGACCAGGCTTTCGATGCCCGCTCGACTCCAGCTTTCGCAGGTTGTGGGCCCTGGGCCGGCCGGGACAAACCCCCGCCCTCCCTAGGGGGGCGCGCCCATGCCAAGTCTATCCGCCACCCCTGACAGAAGCCGGTGCTGCAAACCCACTGAGGGCAGTTGTCCACAACCCGGACGAGTGGTCATGACGGCCACGCGCAGCCGCTTGACCAACCGAGGTGGGCTTCCTGATCGAGTAGCTGGTGGAGCCCGGCCCGTCGCGGAGCCCATCGACGCCGCGGGCAGCCAGTGCAGGAGCACGCCGAGGCCGCGCACGCGGAACGACCCGGTCAGCACGGCGCGCGGCTCAGCGAGACCATGCGGGGCTCAGGTCGACGCCGGTCACGCAGGCCGTGAGCTAAGCGGCGTATCTCCCAGCTCAACCAAGCAGTTTTCCGGGGTTCAGGATCCCCGTCGGGTCGACCGCGGACTTCGCGGCGCGCAGCACGGACAACCCCAGCGAGCCGATCTCCGGCTCCAGGTAAGGCGCGTGGTCGACGCCCACGGCGTGGTGGTGGGTGATCGTGCCGAGGCCGACGATAGCCTCCGACGCGGCGTGCTTGGCGCGCTGCCACTGGCCGACCGGGTTGGTGTCGTCGCGGGAGGTCAGTACGGTGAAGTACAGCGAAGCGCCTGTCTCGTAGACGTGCGAAACGTGGCACATCACGATCGCGCGGCCGAGCGAGGCCACGAGAGCCGCGCGGACGGCGTCGTGCAGATCATCCAGCCGAGACCAGTACGCGGCGGTCTCCAGAGTCTCGACGCACACCCCCAGGTCCATCAACGCGTCGCGCTGGCGCGGGCCCGAGAACCGGCCGTGCCGCCACGACTCGCCGAGGGCGGTGCCGATGCGCAGCGCGCCCGCGCGCCGCAGGAATCGCGTCGTGCGGTGGCGGCGGGCCCGGGCGTCGCGCTCCCAGCCGACGATCAGCAGGCACGGGTGCTTGACGCCGCGCGCAGCGAGATACGCCCGCAGCGCGGAGGTCTTCAGGCCGGCGTTCAGCGCGAACGACACCGCTGTCTCGTCCACATCGGACAGACGCGTGACGTCGGCCGTCGCGTGGTTCTGGGCGAGGGCGCGCATGGCCTCGGAACCAGAATCCCAGCCGTCGATCACCCAGCCCTCGTAGCGGCGCTCGACCGGCACCGGCCGTACGCGCAGCGCGACCTCGGTGATCACGCCGAGCGTGCCCTCGCTGCCCACCGCGAGATGCCGCAGATCCGGCCCCGCCGCCGACGCGGGCGCGACACCCAAGCGCCACTCGCCCTGCGGCGTCGCGACGCGGACGCCGGCCACCATGTCCTCGAAGCGGCCGTAACCCGCCGACGCCTGCCCGGCCGAGCGCGTGGCCGCGAAGCCGCCGATGGTCGCCCGCTCGAACGACTGCGGCACGTGGCCGAGCGTGAACCCGTGCTCACCCAGCAGCCGTTCGGCCTCGGGCCCCCGCACGCCGGCCTGCAGCACGGCGAGGTGCGACTGCTCGTCCACCGACACCAGCGCGTCGAGGCGCACCAGGTCGAGCGCGATCACCGCCGCCTTGCCGCCGCGCAGCGCCGCCACGCCGCCGACCACTGACGTGCCCCCGCCGAACGGCACGACCCCCACGTCGTGGCGCACACAGACCTCGAGCACGGCCTGCACCTGCTCGGGCGAAGCGGGCAGCACCACGGCGTCGGTGTCGGCACCGAGTCGCCGAGCCGGCGGTGCAGCAGGTCCAGATAGGACAGACCACCGGCGCGTTCAAGCCGCGATTCGGCGTCGACCAGCACGTTCTCCGCGCCGACCACGGCCGAAAGGTCCTCGCGGGCCTGGCCGGGAAGAGCGGAACCGGTCAGGTTCGGGACGGAATCCTGATTTCGCCCTCGATCAGCACCCACCGGGCCGATACGCTGGCCGAGCCACCGGACCGCCCGATCGGGCAGCGAGGCGGCGCCAGCGCCGTCGCCGGTCCACGACTGCCGGAGGCGGTGGTTTATGAGATCACTCACGACTACAGTGTGACATATGGACGTCAAACGTCACTCCCCGCCGGGAGAGACTCCCTCGGCCCTGGCGGGGGCCCGCAGCCGCCAGACCTCAGCGCGCGTTGCCGACGACGTGCTGCTTGACGCCGCGCGCGAGTGCGTGCTCGCGGTCGGTGTCCGGCGCACCACGCTCGCCGAGATCGCGCGCACCGCGCGCGTGAGCCGCATGACCGTGTACCGCCGGTTCCCCGACGTGCGCAGTGTGCTCGCCGCGCTCATGACCCGCGAGTTCAGCGGCCTGCTCAAGACCGCCAGCCACGCGGGCGACGACGCGGCCAACACCCGCGAGCGCCTCGTGCTCATCGCGGCGGCCGGCGTCAGCGCGCTGGCGGCCGACCCGCTGTTCCGCACCCTGCTCGACGTCGACCCGGAGCTCGTGCTGCCCTACATCGTGGAGCGGCTCGGGGCCACGCAGATCTTCGCCGAGCAGGTGCTGCGGTCGCTGCTGGAAGCCGGGCACCGCGACGGTTCCGTGCGCAAGGCCGAGGTCACCGCGCAGGCGCGCTCGATCCTGCTGGTCGTGCAGTCGTTCGCGTTCTCGCTGCGGCCCGCCACCGCGGACCTCGACGAGCAGGCGTTGCTCGACGAGTTCCGGTACCTCGTCGACGCAGCGCTCAAGCCATGAGTACCGCCGACGCACTCCCTCCCGCGGAGGCGGCATGAGCACCGGTTCCCTGAACGCACGGCGGCGCGAACGTGAGCTCGACCGGCTCACGAACGGTGAGCGAGTCGACGTCATAGTGGTCGGCGGCGGGGTCACCGGCGCGGGCATCGCCCTCGATGCGGCGGCCCGCGGGCTGTCGGTCGCGCTGGTCGAGGCCCACGACCTGGCGTTCGGCACGTCCCGCTGGTCGAGCAAGCTCGTGCACGGCGGCCTGCGCTACCTCGCGAAGGGCGAGTTCGGGCTCGCGCACGAGAGCGCCGTCGAGCGCGGGATCCTGATGACCCGCACGGCGCCGCACCTCACGCGCGCGATGCCGCAGCTGTTCCCCTTGTACCCCAGCACTTCCCGCGCGCAGCAGGCCGTGATCGCCACCGGCCTGCGCGCGGGTGACGCGCTGCGCCGGGCCGCGCGCACGCCGTCGTCGGTACTGCCGCGGCCCCGGCAGATCCCGGTGGCCGAGGCCGTCGCGCTGGCCCCGGGCCTCGCGCCCGCCGGCCTGCGCGGCGCCCTGCTCGCCTACGACGGCGCCCTGGTCGACGACGCGCGCCTGGTCGTGAACCTCGCCCGCACGGCCGCGATGCTCGGCGCCCGGATCCTCACGCACCTGGAGGCCGTGTCGCTCACGGGCACCGGCGTCCGTGTGCGCGAAGGCTCCACGGAGTACGAGCTGCACGCGCGCCAGGTCGTCAACGCGACCGGCGTCTGGGCGGGCACCCTCACCGACGCCGTGCGGCTGCGGCCGTCGCGCGGCTCGCACCTGGTTCTCGCGCCAGGGGCCGCCGCGGTGGGCGGGACGTCGGTGAACGTCGCCGTGCCCGGGGAGAGCAACCGGTTCGTCTTCCTGCTGCCGCAGGTCGACGGCCGCGTCTACTTGGGACTCACCGACGAGCCCATCGACGGTGAGATCCCGCCGGTGCCCGAGGTGCCGGAGTCCGATGTGGACTTCCTGCTGTCCGTGGCGTCCTCGGTGCTCGCCCGGCCACTGACCCGCGCCGACGTGATCGGCTCCTACGCCGGCCTCCGCCCCCTGGTCGCCGGTTCGGCGGGCCGCAGCGCCGATCTCTCCCGCAAGCACGCCGTGGTCACCGGCACCGATGGCGTGCTCACCGTGGTCGGCGGCAAGCTCACCACCTACCGCCGCATGGCCGAGGACGCCGTCGACGCGGCCCTGGTGCACTCGGGCCTGCACGCCGGCCCGTCGCGCACCGCGCGGCTGCCGTTGCTGGGCGCCGCCCCACGCGCTCGGCTGTCCCTTGTGGACGCTCCGGCCCGCCTGGTCGCCAAGTACGGCACAGAGGCCCCTCGTGTCGCCGCCCTCGGCGAGGTCGACCGGACGTTCGCCGCGCCGCTGTTCGACGGCACGCAGATCACCGCGGCGGAGGTCGTCTGGGCCGTCCGCCACGAGGGCGCTTTGGACATCGAAGACGTGCTCGAACGCCGCACCCGCCTGTCGCTCGTCCCCGCTGAAGCCGACGCCGCGCGCGCCCGCGTGGCGGAGCTCGTGGAGAAGGCCCTGGCCGGGCTGTCCTGAACAGCGGGAAAGGACCCGCGCCGTTCGCTAGAGTTGGCGGCACGGGACTCACCACTGTCCACACAGGTGTTCGAAGAGGGGGCGGTTGTGCCCGGAGGAGCACTCGAGATCGACGCGATCTCCAAGCGCTACGGCCGCAAGGTCGCCCTCGACGGCGTGACGTTCGACGTGCGGCCGGGTGAGCTGTTCGGCTTCGTCGGCAGCAACGGCGCCGGCAAGACCACCACCATGCGCATCGCGCTCGGCGTGCTCGCGGCCGACTCCGGGCAGGTCCGGTTCGCAGGCGAGCCGGTGACGCACGAAACCCGCACGCGCATCGGGTACATGCCCGAGGAGCGCGGTTTGTACCCGAAGATGAAGGTGCTCGACCAGCTCGTGTTCCTCGCGGAGCTCCACGGCCTGAGCACCAACGACGCCCACCGTGCCACCGAGCTGTGGCTCGCGCGCCTCGGGCTGGGCGAACGCCGCAAGGACGAGGTGCAGAAGCTCAGCCTCGGCAACCAGCAGCGCGTGCAGCTCGCGGCCGCGCTCGTGCACGATCCCGACGTACTGGTGCTCGACGAGCCGTTCTCCGGCCTCGACCCGATCGCCGTCGACGTGATGAGCGTGGTGCTGCGTGAGAAGGCGGCCACCGGCGTGCCCGTCGTGTTCTCCAGTCACCAGCTCGACCTGGTCGAGCGCCTGTGCGACCGCGTCGGCATCATCCGCGACGGGCGCATGGTCGCCGTCGGCACGGTCGAGGGCCTCACGCGCGGCGCCGGCAGCCGGCTCGTGGTCACGGCGCCGGCCGCGCGGCCCGGTTGGGCGTCGACGGTGCCCGGCGCGCGCGTCATCGAGTCGTCCGGCGCCACGACGGTGCTGGAGCTGGCCTCGAGCGCCGATGACCAGGCCGTGCTCGCCGCCGCGCTGGCCACCGGGCCGGTCACGGAGTTCAGCCGGCAGCGGCGTTCGCTCACGGAGCTGTTCCGCGACGCCGTCGCCCAGGGTGGGTTCACGTGAGCCGCATCAGCGCCGCGCGGGCCGTGCGGCTCGTGGCGAAACGCGAGGTGAACACGCGGCTGCGCACGCGAGCGTTCGTCATCAGCACGGCGGTGTTGGTGCTGTTGCTTGTCGGATACGTGGCGCTGCAGGCGTTTCTCCTCGGGTCCGCCACCACGACCAAGGTCGCGCTGACGGGTCAAGCGCAGGGGATCGCACAGCAGCTGCAACTCGCCGGCAAGGCCGGCGGGGAGACGATCGACGTCGTCACCGTCGCGTCCGAACAGGACGGGTTCGCGCAGGTGCGCAACGGAGACGTCGACGCGCTCGTGTCCGGCAGTGCCTCGCGGCTGCGGGTCACCGTGAAGTCCACTGTGGACCCCACGCTGCAGCACACGCTCGACGGGATCGTGCAGCAGCAGGTGCTCGACGCGCAGCTCTCGGCCGCGCACCTCGACCCGGTCGCGGTGCACCAGGCCGTGTCCGCGGCCCACGTCGACGTGCTGCCGTTGGAGAAACGCGATCCGCGGGCCGGGCAGCTCGTGGTCGGCGTGGTCGTGGCGGTGTTGCTGTACCTGAGCATCATCACGTACGGGATGCTCGTGGCCCAAGGCGTCGTCGAGGAGAAGTCGAGCCGGGTGGTGGAGATCCTGCTGTCGGCCGTGCGGCCGTGGCACCTGTTGCTGGGCAAGGTGATCGGGCTCGGGCTCGTCGGGCTGGCGCAGCTCGGGATCCTCGCCGTGGTCGGGCTCCTCGCCGCGCTGGGCACCGGCGCGCTGGGGTCGATCTCGGGCATCGCCGTCGGCGCCGTGGTGTGGGGCGTCGTCTGGTACCTGCTCGGTTTCCTGCTCTACGCCATGATCTACGGCGCGGCGGGCTCGCTCGTCTCACGCCAGGAGGACACGCAGTCGGTGGTGGCGCCGGTGAACATCGCGCTGGTCATCGGATTCGTCGCGGGCATCAACCTCCTCACGCAGTCGCCCGACGGCGCGGCGACCAAGATCCTGTCACTCATCCCGCTGCTGTCGCCGGTGCTGATGCCGGCGCGCATTGCCACGGGCTCCGCCGAGCTGTGGGAGATCGTGCTGTCGCTGGTGCTGACGGCGGCGCTGATCGCGATCGTGACGTGGGTCGGGGCACGGATCTACCGCAACGGTGTACTGCGGGTGGGCAGCCGGTTGAAGCTGCTCGAAGCCCTGCGCGGCTGACCCTTAGGTAGCCGGGCCCGGGTTTCTCCCCGATGGCAGGTCGTTCGCAAGTCGAAAGACTCGCGGTCATGAAGAGAAACCCACTGATCCGCATCGCCGCGGCTGCGAGCGCCGCGCTCCTGCTCACCGCCGCCGTGACCCCGGCCGCGCTCGCCGAGCCAACGTCGTTCCCGCACTCTGCAGTGCCTCCAAAGAACGCGCTGCCTCCGAAAAGCGCGCTGCCTCCGATGAACCCGGCCTCACTGGCGGGCGCCATCGCCGGCCTGCCCAACGCCCAGGCCACCGGCGCGCTCGTGCAGGTCCGCGGCTCGGCCGGCGCGTGGAGCGGCGTGTCCGGGACAGCCGACCTGACCACCGGGGCACCCGTCCCGGCGAACGCGCACTTCCGCATCGGCAGCATCACCAAGACGTTCACCGCCGTCGTCCTGCTGCAGCTCGCCGCCGAGCACCGCCTCGACCTCGACGCGCCCGTGCAGCGCTACCTGCCGGGCCTGCTGCCCGCGAACTACCCGCGGGTCACCGTCGCGCAACTGCTCAACCACACCAGCGGCCTGCCGGGCGTCGACCTGCCCGAGGATCCACAGTGGATCGTCGATCACCGCTACACCGTCTTCACCCCACAGCAGGTGCTGGCCACGGCGTTCCAGCACGACCTGGTCTTCGCACCCGGCACGAGCCAGCAGTACACGAACACCAACTACCTCGTCGCCGGGCTGCTCATCGAGAAGCTCACCCACCGGTCGTATGGCGACGAGGTGCGCGACCGCATCTTGCGTCCGCTCGGCCTGCGCGACACGTCGGTGCCCGGCAACGATCCGAACCTGCCCGCGCCCTACGCCCACGGCTACCAGGTCGTGAACGGGCAGCTCGTGGACCTGACCCGCATGAACCAGTCGATCCCGTGGGCCGCAGGCGAGATGATCTCGACGACCGCCGACCTCGACAAGTTCCTGATCGCCCTCTTCCAGGGCCGGCTCGTGCCGAAACCGGTACTGCAGCGCATGTTCACGGTGCCGAACGTGACCGCCTTCGGCACCGACGACCCGGCGATCTACAGCCAGGGCCTGATGACCTCGACCGTCAACGGCGTCACCGTCTGGGGCAAGACCGGCAGCCGCTACGGCTACACCAACGGCATCTGGGCCACCCGCGACCTGCAGCGCCGCTCAGTCTACTCGATCAACACCACGGACAAGGACTTCGACGGCCAGCCCGAGATCGTGCAGAAGCTCGCGCTCGCCATCGGCGGCCTCTGAGGGGAGTGGACGGCCCGGCCCTGGGGGTCCGGGCCGCCCACTCAGGGCTTCAGGATCCCGTGATCGCTCCGTAGCGCTGCAACGCCACCTGCCGCTCGTGCGCGTGATCCACCAACGGCTCCGGATAACCCGACGGCCGCTCCTTCAGCTTGTGCACGGCTTTCCCCGCCACACCACGCAGCTCCGGCACATAACGCCGCACATAATCCCCGTCCGGATCGAACTTCTCCCCCTGCGTGGTGGGGTTGAAGATGCGGAAGTAGGGCGCCGCGTCGGTACCGGAGCCCGCGACCCACTGCCAGTTGAGCTGGTTGGACGCCAGATCACCATCAACGAGGTGCCGCATGAAATGCCGCGCACCCCACCACCACGGCAGGTGCAGGTCCTTCACCAGGAAACTCGCGACGACCATCCGGACCCGGTTGTGCATCCAGCCCTCGGCCAGCAGTTGGCGCATGCCGGCGTCGACGATCGGGTAGCCGGTGCGGCCGGCGCACCACGCGTCGAACGCGGCCGAATCGGAGTCGTGGTCCATGTGGTCGAAGCGGGAGTCGTAGTTCTCCCGGGCGGTTTCCGGGCGGTGCCACAGGACATCCGCGTGGAACTCGCGCCAGCACAGCTCCGAGCGCAGGGCCTGGGCGCCGTCGCCGGAGCCACCCGACAAGTCCGCGAGCATCGTGCGCGGGTGGATGGCGCCCCAGCGCAGGTATGGCGACATTCGCGTGGTGCCCGCGCGGTCGGGACGGTCGCGGTCGGTGGCGTAGGAACGCACGCCCGAGTCGAGGAAATCGTGCCAAGCCGAGAGGGCCGCCGGTTCGCCGGGCGTAGGCAACGCCAGCTCACCGAGGTCCGGAGGCGCTGGGAGCTGCCGCGACTCGACAGGGGTCAGCCAGTCCACAAGGGACGCACCGGTGTCCGCCGGCCGCCGCCAGCCGTGGCGGGTCCACGCGCGGTGGAACGGTGTGAACACCCGGTACGGGTCACCGTCCGGTTTGGTCACCCGCCCCGGCGCCACCGCGTAGGGCGACCCGGTGGCCACCCATGAAATGTCGTGCTCCGCCAACGCTTCTGCCACGGCAGCGTCCCGGCGGCGGCCATAAGGACCGGCATCGGCGCTCACGTGCACCGCCGAAGCGCCCACCGACCGCGCCACCCGCACAACTTCCCGCACCGGATCGCCGTGGACCACCATCAGCCGGCCGTCCAGCGCGGCGTCCAGCGATTCCAGACACCCCAACAGAAACGCTCGCCGAGGCGCGCCCGACGGTTTCAACAGCTTCTCGTCGAGCACGTACAACGCCAGCACCGGTCCACCGGCCTCAGCGGCCGCCAGCAGTGCCGCGTGGTCGCCGAGCCGCAGGTCTCGCCGGAACCACAGCACGCTCGTCATACCCGCCAACGCTAAACGCCCCGCCGTGCGGCTGCACGGCGGGGCGTTCAGAACATTTCACGGAGCCGGAACTCAGCGCTCCGAGATCGACTTGTAGTCGCGCGACGCGTGACCGGTGTAGATCTGGCGCGGGCGCCCGATCTTGGTCTGCGGGTCGTTGATCATCTCGCGCCAGTGCGCGATCCAGCCGGGGAGCCGGCCGAGCGCGAACAGCACGGTGAAGAACTTCGTCGGGAACCCGAGCGCCCGGTAGATGAGGCCGGTGTAGAAGTCCACGTTCGGGTAGAGCTTGCGCTCGACGAAGTAGTCGTCGGAAAGCGCCGTCTCCTCGAGCTTCTTGGCGATGTCGAGCAGCTGGTCGCCGCCCGCGATCTTGCCGAGGATCTCGTCGGCGGTGTTCTTGATGATCTTCGCGCGCGGGTCGTAGTTCTTGTAGACCCGGTGCCCGAAGCCCATGAGCTTGACACCCTTTTCCTTGTTCTTCACGCGGTTCACGAACGAGGCGACGTCGCCGCCCTCGTCGCGAATGCCCTCGAGCATGTCGAGAACGGCCGCGTTGGCACCGCCGTGGAGCGGGCCGAACAGCGCGTTGATGCCCGCCGAGATGCTGGCGAACAGGTTCGCCTCCGACGAGCCGACCAGGCGCACCGTCGACGTCGAGCAGTTCTGCTCGTGGTCGGCGTGCAGGATGAACAGCAGGTCGAGCGCCTTGGCGACGGCCGGGTCCACCTCGTACGGCTCCGCGGGGAACCCGAAGGTCATCCGCAGGAAGTTCTCCACCAGGCCCAGCGAGTTGTCCGGGTACAGCAGCGGCTGGCCCACGGACTTCTTGTACGCGTAGGCAGCCAGGGTCGGCACCTTCGCGAGCAGGCGGATGGTGGACAGCTCCACGTTGGGCTCGTCGAACGGGTTCAGCGAGTCCTGGTAGAAGGTCGACAGCGCCGAGACCGCACTCGAGAGCACGGGCATCGGGTGCGCGTCGCGCGGGAAGCCCGAGAAGAAGGCCTTGAGGTCCTCGTGCAGCAGCGTGTGCCGCTGGATCTTCTCGGTGAAGTCGGCGAGCTGGGCCTCGGTGGGCAGCTCACCGTAGATGAGCAGGTAGGACACCTCGATGAAGCTGGACTTCTCGGCGAGCTGCTCGATCGGGTATCCGCGGTAGCGCAGGATGCCCGCATCACCGTCGATGTAGGTGATGGCCGACGAAGCGGCACCGGTGTTCACGAAACCGGGGTCGTAGGTGATGTACCCCGTCGACGCCAGCAGCTTCCCCAGCTCGATTCCCGGTGCACCCTCAGTCGGGTGCACAACCTTGAATTCGTGCTCGCCGCTGGGCAGGCGCAGCGTCGCGGTTTCGCCGCCGGACTGCCCCGCATTCGTCGCGTCGGACATGCAGGTCCCTCTCACGTTGGCACGGGCCGGCGGCGCCTGTACGTTTCACAGGTAGCCACGTGTTCACGCGAGGAAACAGGCGCCTCGCTGCACACCGCCCCGCTGGGGTATGAATTCCCCCCTACGCTAGTCGAAATAAGGGTGTGCGCGCAGCCGCTGCGTTGCCCTCAATAGCCCCTTTGGGACCAGGTTCACACGGTGGAAGCCATTTCCCGCGCCGTCGGCGGCTCCGCGCCGCTGCGGGAGACGGTGATCGAGGCCGCTTTCGCGGCGTAGCCGAGCGCCTCGCGCCACGCGTCGGCGTCGAGTGTGACCAGGTCACGGACCTCGCGGGCGTGCAGCCACGCCAGCAGCGCGCCCTGCACGGTGTCGCCCGCCCCGATCGTGTCGACCACCGGTACCCGCCGCGAGGGCACGTGGGCCAGCTCACCTGCGGCGGTGATCACGGACAGGCCTTCGGCGCCTCGGGTCAGGACCACCGCGTCCACACCGGACTCGACCCAGGTCTTCGCGGCCGCCACCGGATCGGCGCCTTCGGTGAGCCACGCCGCATCGTCGTCGGAGATCTTCAGCAACCGGACATCGGGAAGCCACGACGCGAACCGTGCACGGTAGGCGGCCGGATCGGCGATGAGCGCCTCACGGATGTTCGGGTCCAGCGCGGTGAGCGTGCCGCGCGCGGCCTCACGGCGCAGCATCGCTTCGTACGCGCTGGCGCCGGGCTCCAGCACCAGGCCGAGCGTGCCGAGCGAAAGGGCGGAGGCGTCGTCGGGCAGCGTGCCCGGGTCGGTCACGAGCCGGTCGGCCGTGCCCTCGACGTAGAAGGTGTAACGAGCGGCACCCGTTTGGTCCAGTGCCACCACGGCGAGCGTGGTCGGCTCGTCACCGCGCTGCAGCAGCGAGGTGTCCACGCCGGAGTCGACGAGACGGTCGACGAGCGCGACCCCGAACCGGTCGGTCGACACGCGGGACAGGAGCGACGCCGGCACACCGAGCCGCGCGGCGGCCAGCGCGACGTTGTAGGGCCCGCCGCCCAGCCGGGGCAGCAGAGCGCGCAGCCCACCGTCCACATTGGAGTCCAACGGTTCACCCGGAACGAGGTCGACCAGCGCCTCTCCACCCACCACGATCACGAGCGCGAGTGTAGAGGACGGTTTCGTGACAAATCCTGTCCTCAGTCTTTGGTGAGGCCGCCAAGGAGGAGCTCGCCGAGGGCGGTGAACGCCTCGGCGTCGGACACGTCGGTGCGGCGCCCGAGCACGCCGGTCTGGATGCCCTCGACGATCAGGCCCGTCATCTCGGCGACGAGGCGAGCGTGCACGTCGCGGAACACGCCGTCGGCCACGCCCTTGTCGATGAACGCGCGGATGCGGCGGGCGGCGGCGCGGCTGTTGAGCTGGTAGGTGTCGCGGGCCGGCTCGAACTGCGCGATGTCGGTCATGAACGCGGGCGACGCGCGGTTCAGGTGCTCCGAAACGCCGGCGAGGTACTCCCCGATCAGCTTGCGCGCGTCGTCGATGCCCTCGATGCGGGTCTCGATGCGCTTCGCGGCGCCCCGGAAGAAGTGGGCGACGACCTTCACCGCGAGCTGCTCCTTGCTGGGGGCGAGCGCGTAGAGGGTCGACTTGGAGCAGCGCAGGCGAGCGGCCAGGTCGTCGAGCGTGAATCCGGCGAAACCCTCCGCGAGGAACAGCGTCTCGAGCTCGGCGAGCAACGCCTGCTGCCGTGCCGTCGGGCGACGGCGGGCTTCGGGTTCGGTCATTTCTGGGCCACCAGCTTTCGTGATCCAGCCACTATCCCTCATCAGCGCGGGGCAGCTCCGACCTCCGTACGGTACTCTCAAACAGACCCCAGTACTGTTTTCAGTACTCCTGCCACTGGAGGAGCCATGCCGGCGGAACGTTTGCTGCCCACCCCCGAAGCCGAGGACCTGCTCGCTTTGGTCAGGGAGATCGCACGCGACGAGCTGCGGCCCCGGGCCGCCGCGGCCGAAGAGGCCGAGGAGTTCCCGCGCGAGATGTTCACGCTGCTGGGCAAGTCCGGGCTGCTGGGGCTGCCGTACGCCGAGCGCTGGGGTGGCTCCGACCTGCCGTACGAGGTGTACCTGCAGGCACTGGAGGAGATCGCCGCCGCATGGATGACCGTCGGCGTGGGGCTGTCGGTGCACACGATGTCCTGCTACGCGCTGGCCCACTACGGCACCGACGAGCAGCGCTCACGCTGGCTGCCCGACATGCTCGGCGGCTCGCTGCTGGGCGCATACGCCCTGTCGGAGACCCAAGCCGGCTCCGACGCGGCCGCTTTGTCGACCCGCGCCCGCCGCGACGGCGACGACTACGTGGTCAACGGCACCAAGGCCTGGATCACCCACGCCGGCGCCGCCGACTTCTACACCACCATGGTCCGCACGAGCGACGACGGCGGCCACGGCATCTCCTGCCTGCTCGTCGACGGGTCGACGCCCGGCTTGTCGGCCGCCGCTCGCGAACGCAAGATGGGCCTCACGGGCTCCCCGACGGCCCAGATGATCTTCGACAACGCCCGGGTGCCGGTTTCGCGGCTGGTGGGTGCCGAAGGCGACGGCCTGAAGATCGCCCTGTCGTCCCTGAGCTCCGGCCGCCTCGGCATCGCCGCGTGCGCCGTGGGCCTGGCGCAGGCCGCGTTGGACGAAGCCGTCGCCTACGCGAAGGGCCGCACCCAGTTCGGCAAGCCCATCATCGAGTTCCAGGGCCTGGAATTCCTGCTCGCCGACATGGCCGCCACGGTCGAATCCGCCCGCGCGACCTACCTCGACGCCGCCCGCCGCCGCGACCGCGGCCTCGACTTCCAGCGCCAGTCGTCCATCGCGAAACTCGTCGCCACCGACGGCGCCATGCAGGTGACCACCGACGCCGTCCAGGTCCTCGGCGGCGCGGGCTACACGCGCGACTTCCCGGTCGAGCGGTACATGCGCGAGGCGAAGGTCCCGCAGATCTTCGAGGGAACGAACCAGATCCAGCGGATGGTGATCGCGAGGGCGTTGAAAGCTTCTTGACCTACCGGTGGGTGGGTGCCGTCGAGCACGGAACGGCACCCACCTCGCAGGTCAGCGGGTTTCGCGGTACCGGCGGTCCGCCGCGACGCCCTCGCCCGAGGACTCGTCGTAGTGGTAGACCTCGCGGCCCCGGACGAAGACGCGCAGGGCGCGGTTCATGACGTCCAGCGGGTCGCCCGACCAGAGGACCACGTCGGCGTCCAGGCCGGGGGCCAGGGAGCCGATGCGGTCGTCCAGGCCGAGCATCTCGGCCGGGTGCACGGTCAGGGCACGCAGCGCCGTCTCGGGGTCCAGGCCGTCCTTCACGGCGAGGGCCGCCTGGTAGACGAGGAAGTTGATCGGCACCACGGGGTGGTCGGTGGTGATGGCGATCTTCACGCCCGCGCGCGCCAGGATGCCGGCCGAGCGCAGGGAGCGGTTGCGCAGCTCGACCTTGGACTTCGTGGTGAACAGGGGGCCCAGGATGACGGGCACGCCGCGTTCGGCGAGCAGGTCGGCGATGAGGTGGCCCTCGGTGCCGTGGTTGATCACGAGCTTGTAGCCGAACTCGTCGGCCAGCCGGATGGCCGTGACCATGTCGTCGGCGCGGTGCACGTGCTGGTCCCAGTACAGCTCGCCCTCGAGGACCTTCGACAACGTCTCGTTCGTCAGGTCGACCTCGTGCGGCTTGCCTTCCGCGAGGGCGTGCTCGCGCTTGGCCTGGTAGTTGCGGGCCTTCGTGAACGCCTCACGCAGGATCGCGGCCACGCCGAGGCGGGTCGACGGCGTCTGCTTCTTGTCGCCGTACACGCGCTTCGGGTTCTCGCCCAGGGCGCTCTTCACGCTCACCTGCTCGGCGAACGTCATGTCCAGGATGCTGCGGCCCCACGTCTTCACGCCGATGGTCTGGCCGCCGATCGGGTTGCCCGACCCCGGCTTGATCACCACGCTCGTGACGCCGCCGGCCAGGGCGTCGTCGAAACCGGGCTCGTACGGGTCGATGCCGTCGACCGCGCGGAAGCGGGCGCCGTTCGGGTCGGTCATCTCGTTGGTGTCGTTGCCGGCCCAGCCTTCGCCGTCCTCGTGGACGCCGAGGTGCGCGTGCGCGTCGATGAAGCCCGGCAGGACCCAGCTGCCGGACGCGGCGACGAGCTCGGCGTCCTCCGGCACGTCCACGTCGGCGGCGGCGCCGACCTGCACGATCCGGCCGTCTTCGATGAGCACGGTGCCGTCTTCGATGGGAGCCGCACCGACGGGGACGACGTAGCCCCCCACAATCGCCTTAGAAGCCATAGTTTGACACGCTAACGAATTGCCGCGGGCGCGCGCTCGCGGGGTTTCTCCAGGTGGATGAGCTCGTAGTCCGCTTCCGGGCTGCGGTGGGTCTCGCGGTAGCCCAGCTTCGCGTACAGCCGCAGCGGCTCGGCGGAGCGTTCGCCGGTGAACAGCCGGAACCGTGTCACCACAGGCGGGGCCAGCTCCTCCGCCGCGAGCAGCAGAGCAGTACCGAGCCCCGCACCCTGCCGATCCGGGGCCACGGCCAGCCGTCCGATCTCGCCGACGTCGCCGTTCACGCGGACCCGCACGGTCGCGATCAGCCGCGAGCCGGCGCGGATGCCCCACACCGGCAACACGGGGTCGGTGAGCGCCGCGCGCACGCTCTCCAACGGCTCCACCAGCGGCGGGAGCTCGAAGTTGTCGTGTGCGCGGGCCTCGCTGAGGTACGCGGCGCGCTGCAGCGTCAGCAGCTCGCCGGCGTCGGCCTCGGTCAGCAGCTCGGGCCGCACACTCACAGGACGCGGATGCCCCAGCTGCCCGACCACGACGCCGCGGGCTCCAGTTCGATCAGGTCGGTGCCGGTGTTGAGCGCGTCGGCCGGGCAGGTCATCGGCTCGAGCGCGACGGCGCGGCCGCGGCCGGTCAGGTCGTCGGGTGTGAAGACCTGCACCCAGCGGAAGTCGGGACCGGTCCAGACCACCAACTGCTGGTCCCCGTGGGAGAGCACGTGGTGGTGCGTGCCGTCGTCGGCGAGGGAAAGAGAGCCGAACGCGGTGTCGAGGTCGACGCCCGCGAGCACCCGGCCGCCGCGGAAGTCGTACTCGGTGTCCGCGACGTCCTGCTCGTCCGCGTACGGCATCTGCTGGTCACCGACGTACGGGCGCACGCGCGAAGCCGGCAGCGTGAGCGTCAGCTCGTCCGTCGGCACGTCGCCGATGCGGAAGTACGGGTGCGTGCCCACGCCGACGCCGATGGGGTGCTCGCCCTCGTTGCGGATCTCGTGCGTGATCGTGAGCTCGCGCGGCTGCAGGTCGTAGGTGATGGTGGCGCGCAACGGCACCGGCCAGCCGGGCTGCACCTCGACGTCGACCGCGAGCGTGATCGACGATTCCGCGTGCTCCAGCAGCTCCCACTCCTTGTGGCGGGTGAGGCCGTGGATTGCGTTGCCGCGTGCGGCTTCCGTGATCTCCAGCTGCTGCTTCTCGCCCTGGAACTCCCACTCGCCGCCCTTCGTGCGGTTCGGCCACGGGAGCAGCACCTGGCCGAGGCCCTTCGGCGGCATCTCGTCGGCCGCGTACTCCTCGACGTAGGGCACGCCGCCGATCTCGAACGCACGCAGGCCGGCACCGATCTCGGTGACGATGGCGCGCGCGTTGCCGCGGGTGATTTCGAACTGCTCTCCGGTGGGGTTGGCCATGCCGCAGACATTACCGGCGGCCGGTGGCCTGTCGCGGAGGATTAAACTAACTAGACCGGTCGTCATAGTTCGAGCTACGGTGAGCCGCATGGTCCGCCGCACCGACTCCCGCCGCCGCATGCTCGACTCCGCCGCCGAGCTGTTCCAGGCGCAGGGTTACCACGCCACCGGCCTCACCCAGCTCGTCGCCGCGGGCGGCGCCCCGAAGGGCTCGCTGTACTTCCACTTTCCCGGCGGCAAGGAGCAGCTGGCGGCCGAGGCCGTGCGGCTGTCGAGCGAACGGGTGGCCGACGTGTTGACCGCCGTGGTCACCGCCGCACCGGACCCGGCGTCGGCGATCGACGCGGTGGTCGACGCCCTCGCCGCCTCGCTCACCGAGTCCGGCTTTCGGCGCGGGTGTCCACTTGCGACAGTCGCGCTGGAGGCGGCCGCGGAGAGCGAACCGATCCGCGAGGCCTGCCAGGACGGTTACGCCGACTGGCACACGCGGCTGGCCGAGTACTTCACGCGCTCCGGCCTCGCGGCGGACCGCGCCGCTTCCCTGGCGACGGTGGTGCTCGCCTCGATCGAAGGCGCGCTGCTGTTCGCCAAGACCCGCCGCGACATCGCACCCCTGCGCGACATCGCCGCCCACCTGCACACCACCGTCGAGAGGGAGTTCTCCTGATGCGCGTGCACCACCTGAACTGCGGCACCATGACCCCGATCGGCGGCCGGCTCGTCGACGGCCGCCCCGGCCTGTTCCGGCGCGCCACGCTCGTGTGCCACTGCCTGCTCCTCGAGACCGACACCGGACTCGTCCTCATCGAGACGGGCATGGGCACCCCCGCCGTCGCCGACCCGCAACGCTGGCTGGGCCGCCGGTTCCTGCGGCTGTCGAGGCCGGTGTCCCGGACCGAGGAGACGGCCGTGGCCCAGATCCGCGCCCTCGGCTTCGACCCGGCGGACGTGCGCGACATCGTGCCGACCCACCTCGACCTCGACCACGCGGGCGGCCTCGTCGACTTCCCGCAGGCCCGCGTCCACGTCTACGCGGCCGAGCTCGCGGCCTACCACGGCGGGAACCAGCGGTACCGCCGCGTGCAGTTCGCTCACGGTCCACAGTGGACTCCCTACGAAGACGCGGGCGACGACTGGTTCGGCTTCTCCGCCGTCCGCGAACTCGACGGCGTCCCCGACGTTGCCCTGATCCCCCTGCACGGCCACACCGCCGGCCACGCCGGCGTCGCCGTGCACACGAACACCGGCTGGCTCCTCAACGCCGGCGACGCGTACTTCTTCCACGCGGAGATCGACGAACCCGCCTCCATCCCGCCGGGCCTGGCACTGTTCGAGCGGTTGGTGCAGACAATTCCTGAGCAGCGCATCGAAAACCAGCAACGCCTGCGCGAGCTGCGGCAGACTGGCGACGTCACCATCTTCGCCGCGCACGACCTCGCAGACTTCGAACGCCTCAGCCAGCGGACCCCGGCATGAGGTCGCGCCCCGTCGAATTTCGGAGTCCAGTCCGATGAACCCCGCGCTGCTGAACGAGCTCGCCCAGGGCCTGCGCCCGCTGGACCAAGGCATGGCCTGGTTCGAATCCCTCAACCAGGATGGCCGCCACCGCGCGCTGATCGAGCTGCAGGAGTACTGCACCCAAGCCAGGGCGACCGCCGACGACGTTGCGGAGGCCGCCAGTCGAGTGGGGTTGAAGCCAGGCAACACCGCGGTGGTGGTCGCGTCGACCGGGCGAATACCTGAACCGATGGCGGTCCAGCTACGCAAGCTCACCGAACTGCGCCCGCCCGACCAGCAGCGCAGTGCGTTCCGCCTCCTGGTCGGCCTCCTCAGCGTCGCGGACGAGCGCCGTCGGCGACGCTGCGGTGGCGACTGCACCCACTGGTGGCACCACCCGCCTACCCCACACGCTCCGAACGACGGTCCAGGCCCCGCTTGACCAGCCAGTTCACGAACCACAACACCACGCCCACGCCCAGCAGGACGGCACCCACGGTGTAGTCGCTGGCGGGGCGGCCCGACAGGGGGCTCACGAGGTAGAGGCAGAAGATCGCCGCCAGCACGGGGATCGCGGTGGGGGCGCGGAAGTGTTTGTGCGCCACCTTGTCCTTGCGCAGCACGAGCAGGGCGACGTTGACGATGGCGAACACCACCAGCAGCAGCAATGCCGTGGTACCACCGAGCGCACTGATGTCCACAAAGGACACCAAGAGGATCGCGATCGCGCTCGTGAAGATGATCGACACCCACGGCGTGCGGCGCGTCGGGTGCACGCGGCCGAAAACCGCCGGCAGCACGCGCTCGTTGGCCAGGCCGTAGAGCAGCCGGCTGGCCATGAGCATGTTGATCAGCGCCGAGTTGATGACGGCGAACAGGCCGATGGCCGAGAAGATTTCGCGCGGGAAGCCGGGGGCGCCGACGTCGAGCACGGTGAGCAGCGCGCTGCTCTTGGCTGCGGCCAGGTCACCGGCCGGGACGAGCAGCGAGGACGTGATGGACACCAGCACGTAGATCGTCGCGGCGATGACCATGCCCCAGAGCATCGCCTTCGGGAAGATGCGCACCGGGTCGTGGCACTCCTCGGCCATGTTCACGGAGTCCTCGAAGCCGACCATGGCGAAGAAGGCCAGCGAGGTGGCCGACGTGATCGCCACCAGCCACGTCTTGTCGGCGGTGTTGATCTCGACCAGCCGCGACGGCTCGCCGTCACCGTTGATCACAGCCCACACCCCGACGCCGATGATGATCAGCAGGCCGGACAGTTCGATGCAGGTGAGCACCGCGTTGGCCTTCACCGATTCGCCCACGCCGCGGAAATTGATCAGCGCCAGCGCGATCACGAACACGATGCCGACGAGCACCATCGGCAGCTTCACGAACGCCGCCAGGTAGGTCGCGCCGAACGCCACCGCGGCCGACGACGCCGACGTGATGCCGGAGCACATCACCGCGAACGCGACCATGAACGTCAGGAACGGCACCCCGAACGCCTTGTTCGTGTACAGCGCGGCGCCCGCGGCTCGCGGATACTTGCCGACCAGCTCGAGGTAGCTGAACGCGGTCATGAACGCGACCACGAACGCCAGCAGGAACGGCAGCCACAGCGCGCCGCCGACGCGGCCGGCGACCTGGCCGGTCAGTGCGTAGATCCCCGTACCGATGATGTCGCCGACCACGAAGAACAACAGGAGCTTCGGCCCCATCACGCGCCGGAGACTTGGTCCACCCGTCTGCGGACCGTCCGCCCTAACGTCCGTCATGGGCGAATAGTCTGCCTTGTCCGGGCGCCCGGCGAAAGTCAGACGGCGGTGACAGCCGTTTTGACCAGCGGAATCATCATCTGCTGCGTCATCTTCACCGGACCGGTGTAGTTGACGAGCACGGGCACGCCCTTGGCGATCTTGGCCGTGGCGAGCGTCGCGGTCTTCTGCTCGTCGATGTAGTACACGGCGCCGTTGGGGAAGCCCGGCACGTCGACGGCGCCCGGCTTGGCCTTCTTGATGGCCGCGACCATCTCGGCCGGATTGGCCTGGCGGCCCTCGTAGCGGGTCACGGCCAGCGCGCCGGCCTGCTTGTCACCGACGAGGTATTCGCAGCTCGTGGCCTTGCCGCCGTTGCCGGCGCTCTCCTGGTTCGGGCCGACCTTCGACGTGACGCCGGGGATCTTGATGGCGTTGCCGACCTCGCCGGCCGACAGCAGCGAGCACGTCGAACCCGGCGGCGCGGGCTTCGTTGACGACGGCTTCGGCGGAGCGGCCTGCTGCTCACCCGAGGAGCAGGCGGTGAGCGCGGCGGCGGTGAGCAACAGGGCGACCGGGTAAACACGCATGCCCGGCATGTTAGGCCGTTTGGTCTATTCCCCCGCGACCGGTTCGGCGCCCTTCGCCGCGACCTGCGATTCGGCACCTGCGTGGTCGGATTCACCGGCGTCGGATTTACCGAGGGGCGCGCGATAGCGCCAGAACGCGGCGAGCGGCAGCATCGCCGCGAACACCAGCACGATCACCAGCACGCCACCGCCCGTCGCCGCGGCTGCGGTGCCCCACACTGCGCCGGCCCAGCCGTGCGTGAGGTCGGCCAGCCGCGGACCACCGGCGACGACGACGGTGAAGACACCCTGCAGGCGGCCGCGCATCTCGTCGGTGGTGGCCGTCTGCAGGATCGCCTGGCGGTAGACGGAGCTGACCATGTCGGCGGCGCCGGCCAGCGCCATGAAGATCACCGCGAGCCACAGCGAGTGCGCGAGCCCGAAGGCCGCGATCGCCGCGCCCCACAAGCTGATCGACACGACCACGGCCACGCCCTGGCGCGAAACGCGGTGCAGCCAGCCGGAGAAAAGGCCGATCACCATCGCGCCGGCCGGCAGCGCGGCGTAGAGGAACCCGAGGGCCGGCCCACCGCCCGGCGGGTCGCCGAACGTGCGCTCGGCCATCTCCGGGATCAGCGCCCGCGGCATGCCGGCGACCATCGCGATGATGTCGACGACGAACGACGCCAGCAGCACCTTCTGCGTGGCCAGGTACCGGAACCCGTCGACGACGTCCCCGATCCCGGCCCGCCGCGACGGCCCGTTGAGCGGCGGGATCGACGGCAACCGCCACACGGCGATGAGCGTGATCATCAACGCGCAGACGTCGACGAGGTACAGCGTCGACAGCCCGATCACGGGGATCAGCGCCCCACCGAACAGCGGCCCGAACACCGCCCCGAACGTCGACATCGTCGTGTTCAGCGCGTTGGCCGACGGCAGCAGCTCCGGAGGCACCAGCCGCGCGACGACGGCACCGCGCGTGGGCATGTTGATCGCGAAGAACGCCTGGTTGGCCGCGAGCAGCACCAGCACGAGCGTCACGGAGTGGAAGTTCGCGAAGGCCTGCAACCACAGCAGCGCCGACGAGACCGCCACCCCGATGTTGGTGACGAGCAGCAGCTTCCGCCGGTCGACCGCGTCAGCGATCGCCCCGCCCCACAACCCGAACACGAGCAGCGGCACCAGCGCGACGGCCCCGGTCAGCCCCACGTACCCGGACGACCCGGTCAGGTCAAAAATCTGCTTCGGCACCGCCACAGCCGTCAGCTGCGACCCGACCGCGGTCACCGCCGTCGACACCCACAACCGCCGAAACGCCGGAATCTTCAACGGCCGCGTATCGACCACGATGCGCCCGAGGACTCCACGCGCCCCCCGACGAGGGCGCGACGACCCCGGATCAGAACTCACGACTCACTATCTTAGCCGCGCTAACTATCGCCCCGCGGGTGATTTTGATCGCCGCGCCCACCGCCCGAAATGCCGCTTTCATCAGCCCATCGCAATAGACCCAACCACCCACAACCCGCAGCCAGCCTCACCCTCACAACGGCACCGATGCACCCAACTCACCAGCGCACCCAGACCCCGCCCTGCACCTCGATCCCCGCGCCCTTCACAGAAACAATCAAAGATCGGGGTGCGCCACCACACACCAAAAAAGGCGAGCAGCCCCCTCAGCGCAACCAGCAGCCACCCACACAAGACCAGATCAGGGAGCCAACCTCTCCACCAACCACCCATCATCCGTCCGCCTGAACCTCAACCGGTCATGCATCCGGTCTTCCCGCCCCTGCCAGAACTCCACGAAATCAGGCCGGATCCGCCACCCACCCCAATGCGGCGGCGCCGGAATCTCCTCCACATCACCGAACCGCCGCTCGATCCCCCGCAACGCGTTCTCCAGCGCCCGCCGGCCGTCCACGATCCGCGACTGCGGCGAAGCCCAAGCCCCCAGCTGCGACCCCCGCGGCCGCTGCGCCCAATACGCGGCGGTCTCCGCGGAGCCGACCTTCTCCACCTCGCCCCGCACCGTCACCTGCCGCTGCAGCGAGTACCAGGGGAACGTCGCCGACGCGTACCGCGTGGCCGTGAGGTCGTGGCTCTTCGCCGAGGTGTAGTTCGTGTAGAAGACCACGCCGCGCTCGTCGAGGCCCTTGCACAGGACCGTGCGCGACGAGGGGTGGCCCTCGTGGTCCGCCGTGGCGAGGACCATCGCGTTGGGTTCGGCGACACCTTCGGAGATCGCCTGACCCAGCCAGTTCTGCAGCTGCTCGGTCCAGGTGGCCGCGAGCGCCGTCTCGTCGAACGGGGCGCCGTCGTAGGCCACCCGCATCCCGGGCAGCCGGACCACCGCGTCGGCTACGTCGGCCACCTCGTCGGTCTCCGGCATCATGGGCCCCAACCTCCGTACCCCCTGGTGAGGGTGTCGACTCATCGGTATCCGGAGACGGTATTGGGTCCCCAGCTGCGGCGAAACCCACCGAACGGTGACTCCTGCCACCCTCACTGGACCGGGCGGCGTAACCCGCGGTTAACTCCGTGGCCCCGAATCGATCAAGCGGTATCGGTCACGGTCGGGTGATCGCCGCCTGCATCAACGCGCGCAGCTCGGTGCCCACGTCCGCCACGGGCAACGGCGGTTCGTGCGCCTGCCATTCACGCAGCAGACCCGTGGCGGCGCCGACGAGCGCGATCGCCGTCAGCCGGTAATCGCGGTCCGGCGCAGCGCCGGCTTCGGCGGCGTGGCGGGCCTCCTTCTCGATGAACGTGGCCCAGCGGTCCACCCACACCTGGTGCTGCGCCTCGAGCTCCGGGCTCACGCCCACAGCCTCGACGTAGTTCAGGCGCGGCATGCGCGGGTCGAGGGTCACGGTGGCGACGAAGACGTCGAGCAGCCGCGCGATGCGAGTCATCGCGTCGGCGTCCTTGACCTCCTCCAATGCGGCGGAGACGTGCGTGAGCGCGAGCGAGTTGATCCGGTCGTGCAGCGTCCGCAGCACCTCTTCCTTGCTGCCGAACTCCTCGTAGAAGTTCCGGGTGGACACCCCGGCACGAGTACACAACTGGGTGATCTTCGCCTGCCGGAAGCCCGTCGAGGTGAACAGCTCCAGTGCGGCCGTCAGCAGCCGCTCCCGGCGCTCGGCGCGTCTCTGCTCCGGCGGGACGCCACCGTAGGTACGGGCCACCGGCCCTCCTTTCCGCCGCGCGCCGCCCAGGGCAACGCCGGCGTCCATCTTGTGAAAATCCCAATTACCGATCAAACGGACGTGGGAGCGCTCGAAAATTAATTCCGGTAATCGCGGTGGCCACTCCGTCGAGCACTCACGAAACGCGGCCCACGCGCACGGTCCGACGGCCGGTCGCGCCGTCGAACCCGCGACGATCACGGTATCGAGCAGCGGAACACCGGCTCGCGCAGGCCCCACCCCAGGCGATCACCGAACGCTAAGTCGTTGCCACGCCTGGGAATCGTTCCTGCACCTCGCGCTTGAACACTGTTCTACACGGGGGCGTTACGGCGGCACGCGCCGATCCGCGGTCCGGCGTGCGCGACACCGCGCAGCCCTCGCCGCGCGCTCGGTACCGACGTGGACTGGCAGGGCTTCCCCTCGCTGGAACACCGTGTGGGCGTTCCCGGTCGACGTGCGCTGGCTGGGCACGAAGTTTTAGCAGCCCAAGCGTTTCAAGGCAACAGCGTCAAGGCAACCACGGCGTCTTCGGCCAGCGCCGTCGTGAGCGTGACCCCGGCGGCCGGCGAGGTGCACGCCCACCAGTCACCCGAAGCCGTGGGACGCGCGGGAAAACCCACTTCGAGGTCCGTCGCGAGCACCCGCTTGCCCGCCAGCACGGCCAGTCCGCCGTCCAGTGCGGGGTCGCCGATCGTCTGCGTCTGGCGCAGCAGGGGAACTCCGCCACGGATCACGTGCGTGGCCGTGGTGAGCCGGCCGGGCCGTTCGCCGGCGCGGCCCAATACCAGGACTTCCCGGGTGTGGAAACGGGAATTTTCCCCCAGCGCTGCGCGCAGCACGGCCGAGTGGTCCGCGCGGGCGGTGACGACCGTCGGTTCGGGCAGGTAGGTCAGCGAACCACCGTCGGCCACCTCGATGTCCACAGTGGACGAACTGCCACCACCGGAGGGCCCCGGCAACGCGAGCGTCGCCGCCACCCCGGACAGCCGCAGCGCCGCACCGGGTCCGACGCGGACGTCGAGCAGCAGCTCGTCACCACCCAGCGGCGCGGTGGCGGAGCCGACGAGGTGCACCACGGCTTCCCGACCGGTGCGGCGGCGCGGGAACAACGTCAGCGGCGCCATCGAGCGCAGCTCGCGCAGCACCGTCCGGCCGTCCTCCAAGCACGCGACCACCCGGGCGTGGGCCTTCACCCCGCGTGCACCGGCAGCACCGACCGCACCCACCGCGCGACGGCGGGCGCGTCCGGCGTGTCCACGAGCGACTGCGCGATGACCGGCAGCTCGCCGCGCATGCGGTGCGCGTCGGACGTCATCACGTCGAGGTCCGCGCCGACGAGGTGGGCGATGTCGATCTTGTTGATCACCAGCAGGTCGGCCGTCGTCACGCCGGGGCCGCCCTTGCGCGGCACCTTGTCACCGCCCGCGACGTCGACCACGAACACCTGGCTGTCGGCGAGGCCCCGGCTGAACACCGCGGTGAGGTTGTCGCCGCCGCTTTCGATGATGACCAGGTCCAGGCCGGGGAAGCGCTCCTCCAACTGCTCGACGGCGTCGAGGTTGGCGGTGATGTCGTCGCGGATCGCGGTGTGCGGGCAGGCGCCGGTCTGTACGGCCTCGATGCGCTCGGGCGCGAGCACGCCGGCCTTGCGCAGGAAGTCGGCGTCCTCGGTGGTGTAGATGTCGTTGGTGACCACGGCGAGGTTCAGCTCACCGCCGAGCGCTCGGCACAGCGCCGCGGTGAGCGCCGTCTTGCCGCTGCCGACGGGACCGCCGATGCCGATGCGGTAGGCGCGCCCAGCCGTCGGGGCGGGCTCGTAGTGGTCCGGTTCGGTCTCCGTGGGATCGAAACTGACCGGGTGGACGTGACCGTGCCCGTGGTGATGGCCGTGTTCAGCTGGCAAAGAGACGCACCTCTTCCTCGTGGTGCCGGGCGTGGGCCTCGGCGAACAGGTCCAGCGCGGGTGAGCCTGGCGCGGGCAGGTCCGCCGGGTCCAGCCCGGCGACGTCGGCGGCCGCACCGGCCACGGCGCGCACCTCGGCGCCGAGCCGGGCCACCACGGCGTTGACGGCGAACGGGTCGAGCCCCAGCAGCCGCACGGCCGCGCTCGCCGGCCCGCTCACGGCCAGGTAGGCCACGGCCGCCGCGGCCTCGGCCGGCTCGCCGCCGGCGATGCCCACCAGCGCGCCGCAGACGATCGGGTGGTGTGGCCGCGGCGTCTCGGCGAGCAGCGCGGTCAGCACCGGCGACGGCCACGCGACCGCCCCGGCCCGCGCGGTGCCACGGCCTTGGGCGCGCGACGCCACGCGCTGGGCCGGCGAGGGCGTGCGCGCGTCGAGTTCCAGATCGAGCTGCCGCCAGTGTCCACTGTGGACGAGACGACTGGCCGCGTGGGCCGAGGCCGCGGCGAAGGACGCGGCCAGCGCGCCGGCCGTGCGCAGACGACTGAGCAAGAAGCCCGGCAGGTCGGCCTCGGTCGTCACGAGCTTGCGGCTCACGGCTTCCTCGAGGCCGCCGGAATGCACGTGGCCGCCCCCGGGGAAGCGGGAGTCGGCGAGGATCAACACGGAGAGGTCCATCAGAACAAGAAGTACCGCTGGGCCATCGGCAGCTCCGTGACCGGCATCGGCTCGATCAGCTC
The DNA here is from genome assembly GCF_030285625.1 of Amycolatopsis sp. 2-15. NCBI lineage: Bacteria > Bacillati > Actinomycetota > Actinomycetes > Pseudonocardiales > Pseudonocardiaceae > Amycolatopsis > Amycolatopsis carbonis. Next base: position 2,612,004 of record NZ_CP127294.1, on the reverse strand, counting down.
GCCGTCCACGCGCACCGCGAAGCTGTCGGGCTCCACGCGCACGTCCGGGGTCGCGTCGTTGAGCACCATGTCCGCTTTGGTCCGCGTCCGCGTGTTCGCGACGGCGACCAGCGGCCGGTTGATGCCGAACGTCTCCGCGAGACCCGATTCGAGGGCTTCGGGCGCCACGAAATGCAGGCTCGACGCGGCGGCCACGCGCGGCACGGCACCGAACATCGGCCGTGCCAGCACCGGCTGCGGCGTCGGGATCGACGCGTTCGCGTCCCCCATCGCCGCCCACGCCGGGAAGCCTCCCTTGAGCACCACGTGCGGGCGCACGCCGAAGAACTTCGGTTCCCACAGCACGAGGTCCGCGAGCTTGCCGACCTCCACCGAGCCGATCTCGGCGTCCATGCCGTGGGCGATGGCGGGGTTGATCGTGTATTTGGCGACATAACGACGTGCGCGCAGGTTGTCGGCCGCGCCGTCGCCGGGCAGGGCGCCACGGCGGCGTTTCATCACGTGCGCGGTCTGCCAGGTGCGGATGATCACCTCGCCGATGCGGCCCATGGCCTGCGAGTCGGAGCTCATCATCGAGATGGCGCCGAGGTCGTGCAGCACGTCCTCGGCGGCGATGGTGCTCGGCCGGATCCGGCTCTCGGCGAACGCGAGGTCCTCGGGCACCGACGGATTGAGGTGGTGGCAGACCACCAGCATGTCGAGGTGCTCGTCGAGCGTGTTCACGGTGTGCGGGCGCGTCGGGTTGGTCGAGGACGGCAGGATGTGCGGCAGCGAGACGACCTGGATGATGTCCGGCGCGTGGCCGCCGCCGGCGCCTTCGGTGTGGTAGGCGTTGATCGAGCGGCCGCGGATCGCCTCCACAGTGGACTCGAGGAAGCCCGCCTCGTTGAGCGTGTCGGTGTGGATGGCCACCTGCACACCGGACTCGTCGGCCACGGTGAGGCACGCGTCGATGGCGGCGGGCGTGGTACCCCAGTCCTCGTGCAGTTTGAACCCGCCGGCGCCGGCGGCCAGCTGCTCGCGCAGGGCCTCGTGCCGGACGGTGTTCCCCTTGCCCAGCAGCAGGACGTTGACCGGGTAACCGTCCATTGCGGACAGCATGCGGCCGAGGTTCCACGCGCCGGGCGTGACGGTGGTGGCCTTGGTGCCCTCGTTCGGCCCGGTGCCGCCGCCGACGAGCGTGGTCAGGCCCGCGGCGAGCGCGGTGTCCACGAGCTGCGGGCAGACAAAATGCACGTGGCAGTCGATGCCGCCCGCGGTGAGGATCTTCCCGTTGCCCGACAAGACTTCCGTGGCCGGGCCGATCACGAGCGCCGGGTCGACGCCGTCCATCGTGTCGGGGTTGCCGGCCTTGCCGATGCCGACGATCCGCCCGTCGCGCACGCCGACGTCGGCCTTCACCACACCCCAGTGGTCGAGGATCACGACACCGGTGATGACCAGGTCGGGGGCACCTTCCGCGCGCGTGACCAGCCCCTGGCCCATCGACTCGCGGATGACCTTGCCGCCGCCGAAGAGCACCTCGTCGCCGGAACCCGACGGGCCCATCGACCGGTCTTCGGTCACCTCGATGAGCAGGTCCGTGTCGGCCAGCCGGATCCGATCACCGGTGGTGGGGCCGAACAATTCCGCATAACGCTCGCGATCGATTTGCGGCATTCTCAGAACTCCCCTGTGCCACTGGAAAGCCGAAATTCGGACCGCAGCCCCGGCACCCGCCGGTTTCCCCGCAGCGGAACAAGGTCGACTTCCCGCTCGACCCCCGGCTCGAACCGCACCGACGTCCCGGCCGGCACGTCGAGCCGGTGCCCCCGCGCGGCTTCGCGGTCGAACTCCAGACCCGGGTTCACCGCCGCGAAGTGGTAGTGCGACCCGACCTGCACGGGCCGGTCACCGAGATTGCGCACGCGCAACCGCACCCGCTCCCGTCCGGGGTTCAGCTCCACGGGCTCGTCGCCGGGAATGATCTCGCCTGGCCGCACTCGTTTCTCCTAGACGATCGGGTCGTGCACGGTGACGAGCTTCGTCCCGTCCGGAAAAGTGGCCTCCACCTGCACGGAGTCGACCATTTCGGGCACTCCGGAGAGCACCTGCGCACGCGAGAGCACGCTGCGGCCACTCGATGCGAGCTCGCTCACCGAAAGCCCGTCGCGCGCGCCTTCGAGCACGTGGTCGGTGATCAGCGCGACGGCCTCGGGGTAGTTCAGCAGCACGCCGCGCTCGAGCCGGCGGCGCGCGACGTCGGCGGCGACGTGGACCAGCAGCTTGTCGCGTTCCTGCGGGCTCAGGTGCATGCGACAGGTTGTATCACCGGCCCGCCGCGTCGCCGGGTTCGGAAACACAGGATTTACCTCCGGTACACCGGACGTCTTCGGCCTCGGTCACCGCCCGTTGCCGAAGAACTTGCCGCCAGACGCCTTCCTGGACTGAATCGTTCTCGGAATCGTGACCGAAACCACCACATCTTTCATTGCCCACGGCTCGGCGAAGGAGCAAGGTTTGTCCAACCGTGCGATGAGGCGCGCCGAGGTTGCGTGTATCCCGTCAGCGCGAGTGGTCAGACAAAGCCGGGGAAATGCGCATCGAAAGGTTCGCGAAGTGACTACCTCCACCATCAAGCAGACGAACTCCGACCAGGCCGACGACGGCTTCCGCCCCGGCCTCGAAGGCGTGGTGGCGTTCCGTACCGAAATCGCCGAACCCGACCGGGACGGCGGCGCGCTGCGGTACCGCGGTGTCGACATCGAGGACCTCGCCGGCACGGTGAGCTTCGGGGACGTGTGGGGCCTGCTCGTCGACGGCCGGTTCGGCAACGGGCTCCCGCCCGCCGAGCCGTTCCCGCTTCCGGTTCACACGGGCGACGTACGCGTAGACGTGCAGGCGGCCCTGCCGATGCTCGCGCCGATCTGGGGTTACGAACCTCTGCTCGACATCACCGACGAGCAGGCCCGCGACCAACTCGCGCGCGCCTCGGTGATGGCGCTGTCCTACATCGCGCAGTCGGCCCGCGGCATTTCCCAGCCGGCCGTGCCGGAGTCGAAGGTCGACGAGGCCTCGACGATCACCGAGCGCTTCATGGTGCGCTGGCGCGGCGAGCCGGACCCGGCCCACGTGAAGGCGCTCGACGCCTACTGGGTCTCCGCCGCCGAGCACGGCCTCAACGCGTCGACCTTCACCGCGCGAGTGATCGCCTCGACCGGTGCCGACGTGGCCGCCGCGCTCTCGGGCGCCATCGGCGCGATGTCGGGCCCGCTGCACGGTGGCGCGCCCGCGCGCGTGCTGCCGATGATCGAAGAGGTCGAGCGGACCGGTGACGCCACCGGTCTGGTCAAGGGCATCCTCGACCGCAAGGAGCGCCTGATGGGCTTCGGCCACCGCGTGTACCGCGCGGAGGACCCGCGCGCCCGCGTGCTGCGCCGCACCTGCCAGGAGCTCGGCTCCGAGCGCTACGAGGTCGCCGCGGCGCTGGAGCAGGCCGCGCTGTCCGAGCTGCGCGAGCGCCGCCCGGACCACCCGATCGAGACCAACGTGGAGTTCTGGGCCGCCGTGATCCTGGACTTCGCGAAGGTGCCGCCGGCCATGATGCCCGCGATGTTCTCCTCCGCGCGCACCGCCGGCTGGGCGGCGCACATCCTGGAGCAGAAGCAGACCGGCCGCCTCGTGCGCCCGTCGGCGAAGTACGTGGGCCCGGAGCCCCGCAAGCCCGAGGACGTCGAGGGCTGGGAAACCGTCACCAAGCACTGACCCGCACCCCGGCCAAAGCACCCCAATGTGGCGTTCGGTGCACCCAACGCACCCAATGTGGCGTTCGGTGCGTTGAACGCAACCAACGCCGCATTGGGGTGCGGTCAGCGGCGGGCGCGGGCGGGGTCGTGGGCGGCGGTCGTGGTGAGCATGGCCGTGAGCTGGTCGACGAGCCAGCCGTCGAGGATTTCGCGGGGCACGTTGCGGTCCTGCAGCCACGAGAGCAGCGCGCCCTCGACCACGGCCGTCCAGCACCGCAGGGTGAGCAGCACGAGCGGCGACGGCTCGGCGAGGCCCAGCGCGTCGAGGATCAGCTCCACCGACCGGTTGCGCACCTCGTCGATGGCCGCGTCCGTCTCCGACGTCGCGATCACGGAACCGCTGCGCAGCAAGGCGACGTAGCCCGCGCGGTAGTGATCGGCCACGTCGATGAGCCCCCGCACGGCCGTGCGCAGCCGGTCTTCGGGCGGCCCCTGTTCCAGGTGCGCGAGGCCGTCGACGAGGCCGTCGGTGACCGTGCGCAACGCCTCGACCTGCAGCTCGCGCAGGCTCGGGAAGTAGCGGTAGAACAGCGGCCGCGACACCTCGGCGCGCGCGACGATGTCGTCCACCGTCACCAGCTCCGGCGCGCGGCTGCCGAACAGGTCCAGCGCGGCGGCGATCAGGTCGTCGCGCCGGGCCTGCGGGGTCATCCGGCGCGGGCGGCTCACGGGGTGACGTCCAGCTTCGCCGCCGCGCGCAGCAGGCCGGGCGTCAGCCGCGAGAGGACCAGCGCGACCTTCGCCTCCGGCGTCGACGGCTGGATCGCACGGTCGCGCTCGACGGCCCGCAGGATGTCGCGCGCCACTTTCTCCGGGCCGAAGCCGCGCCGCGCGTAGAGCTTCGTCGACGCCTTCTGCCGTCGCGCTTCCTCGTCCGGTGCGACGCCGACGAATCGCGTGGTGCTGGTGATGTTGGTGTTCACCAGCCCCGGACAGATCGCCGTGACACCGATGCCGGCGCCCGCCAGCTCCGCGCGCAGCCCGACGCTCAGCGCGAGCACCGCGGCCTTCGTCGTGCCGTACGCCGTGAGGACCTTCGACGGCAGATACGCGGCGGCGGACGCGAGGTTCACGATCTGCCCGCCCTCGGCGCGCTCGACCATCATCGGCGCGAACGCGCGGCACCCGTGGATCACGCCCCACAGGTTCACGTCCACGACCTTCTCCCAATCGGCCAGCGACGTGTCGAGGAACGGCCCGGACATCCCGATGCCGGCGTTGTTCACCACGATGTCGGGCACGCCGAACTCCGCGCGCACCTGCTCGGCGAACCGGGCCACGGCGTCGCTGTCGGCGGCGTCCACTGTGTACTCACCGGCCCCGACTCCCTTGTCCCGCACCAGCTTCGCCGTCTCCGTCGCCGCGGCCGGGTCCAGATCGGTGACCACCACGTCGGCACCCTCATCGGCGAACGCCAGAGCGGTCGCGCGCCCGATGCCACTGCCGGCCCCGGTGACGACCACGAGCCGGTTCGGGAACCGGCCGCGCTCGGCACCACCGACGCGAGCACGCTTCAGCGCCCGGCTCTCCTCTCCGCCCTCGACGTGGTCAATCAGCTCGGCGGTCGCGGCGGCGACGACACCGGGATCGCTGCGGGTGATCCAGTGCGAGCCGACGAGCCGGCGCACCCGCAGGTCCGGCACCCAGCGCTCGATCTCCGTCTGCAGCGGAGTGGTCACGTAGGCGTCGCCGGTCGGCGCCAGCACTTGCACCGGCACGTCGGCGGTCCGCGGCACCGGCCGCGAAAGGCGCGAGCCGATGTTCGCGCGGTAGAGCTCCAGCCCGTTCAGGCCGTCGGCGGTCGCGGGCGTGGCTTCGGCGGGCTCCAGGCGGCGCATGAGCGCGCGCATCAGCCCGGTGCGCCAGAACAGTTCCGGCACGAGCGGGAGCTGGAACAGCAGGATGTAGTACGAGTGCAGGAATTGCCTCAGCGCGCGCGGCAGCCCCGACGGCCGCCGTAGCTGCGCGCGGAACCACGCGCCGGCGTGATCGAGGCTCGGGCCGGAGATCGAGGTGTACGACGCGATCCGCCCGCGCAGCTCGTCGCCGGTGACCGCGTGCCAGGTCTGGATCGAACCCCAGTCGTGGGCGAGCAGGTGGACCTTGCCGGTCGGCTGCACCGCGTCGACCACCGCGGCGAGGTCCGCGGCGAGCTGGTCGAGGCGGTACGCGCTGCGCTCGCGGGGCTTGTCCGACTCGCCCGCGCCGCGTACGTCGTAGACCACGACGCGGTGGCGGCGGCCGAGCTCGGCGGCCACGCCGTCCCACATCGAGCCGTTGTCCGGGTAGCCGTGCACGAGCACGACCGTGGGTCCGTCCGCGACGCCGGTCACGCGCACCGAGAGGCGGACACCGTCACTGGCGGTCACCTGCTTGTGAGACATTCTGTCATGTTAGACAATCTGTCAATAGAGGCGGTTCACCTCGGCGGCGGTTGCCGTCTGCCGGGCGTTCGTGCAGTGGGGGATTTTCGGGGTTCGCAACGGCGTTTTCGCTGGTTCCACGGGAAACACCGGCCGTGTCCACCGTTCGGTGGACAGCCGGATTCCACTGGCCGGACGTCCCGCGACGACGGTGCGTGGCCGCAGGATCAAGTCATGACCACAGCAGTGAGGGTGCGCGGACTGCGCAAGGAGTACCCCGGCCACGTCGCCGTGGGTGGACTCGACCTCGACATCCACCACGGCGAGGTGTTCGCGCTTCTGGGGCCCAACGGCGCGGGCAAGACCACGACCGTCGAGATTCTCGAAGGACACCGGCAGCGCACGTCCGGCGAAGCCGACGTGCTCGGCGAAGACCCCGGTAAGGCCGGCCGCGCGTGGCGCTCCCGGCTCGGCATCGTGCTGCAGACAGCGACCGACGCGGCCGAGTTGACCGTCACGGAAACCGTGCGGCACTTCGCGAAGTACTACCCCAAGCCGCGAGACCCGGAGGCGGTGATCGACCAGGTCGGCCTCACGGAGAAGGCCGGCGCCCGCGTGAAGTCGCTTTCGGGCGGGCAGCGCCGCCGCGTCGACGTGGCGCTCGGCATCATCGGCCGGCCCGAACTGCTCTTCCTCGACGAGCCCACCACGGGTTTCGACCCCGAAGCGCGGCGGCAGTTCTGGGGCCTGATCGAAGGTCTCGCGAAGGAGGGCACCACGATCCTGCTGACCTCGCACTACCTCGACGAGGTGGAAGCGCTGGCCGACCGGCTCGTGGTGATCGCGAACGGCACGGTGGTCGCGGAGGGGACTCCCGAAACGCTCGGGGGCCGCGGCCAGGCCGAGGCGATCGTGCGGTGGAGTGACGAAACCGGGGAGCACGAGGAACGCACCGCGTACCCGACGAAACTCGTCACGCAGGTGTCCGGCGGGACGAGGGAGCTCGCCGGCCTCACCGTGACGCGCCCCAGCCTGGAGGACATCTACCTTGAACTGATCGGGGAGAACCTGTGACCACCGCCGTCAAATCGCCGACCCGGCCGGCCTTGCCGGGCACCTTCACGCTCGGCGCCGCCCGCGGCAGCTTCGAGCTGCGGCAGTTCTTCCGCAACAAGGAGCAGGTGGTCTTCACCTTCTCCCTGCCCGCGGTGCTGATGATCCTGCTCGGGTCCATTCTGGACGGTCCGACCGGACAGGCCGGCGTGTCGTCCGGCCAGTTGCTCGCCGCGAGCATGATCGGCGCCGGCATCGTGTCGACGTCGTTCAACAGCGTCGGCATCGGGATCGCCGCCGACCGCGAGGTGGGTGCGCTCAAGCGCCTGCGCGGCACGCCGATGCCGGCCGCGTCGTACTTCATCGGCAAGATGATCATGGTGCTCGTCACGAGCGTCGCCCAGACGGTGATCATGTCCGCGGTCGCGATGCTCCTGTTCGGGCTGAAGCTGCCCACCGACGGCGAGAAGGGGGCCACGCTGGTGTGGGTGATGCTGCTGGGCGTGATCTCCTCGACGCTGCTCGGCATCTCGATCAGCTCGCTCACCCGCACCGCCAACGGCACCGTGGCCGTGGTGCAATTGGTCTACCTCGTGCTGCAGTTCATCTCGGGTGTGTTCGTCACGCCGATCACGCACCTGCCGAAGATCATGGTCGACATCGCGTCCTTCTTCCCGCTGAAATGGATCTGCCAGGGTTTCCGGTCGGTGTTCCTGCCGGAGGCGGCCGCGAGTCAGGAGATGGCGGGGACATGGGAACTTCCGACGGTGGCACTGGTGCTCGGCGCCTGGTGCGTGGTGGGGCTCGTGCTCGCGCGGCTCACGTTCCGGTGGACGAACGAGCCCCGGTGAGTTCGCTCGACGACGCCTGGGAGCGCTCGTACTGGGTCTGGGAGGTGCTGTTCGCGGTCGTCTACGTGGCGACCGCCCTCCTGGTCCTGTTCGACGACGTCTCCCTCGCGGAGAAGGTGGTCGCGGAGACGGCGCTCGCGGCGTTGCTCATCGGCTTCTTCGTGGCCGGGCGCCGGATCGTGCGCACCGACGACAACCCGGTGCCCCGCACTGTCGCGACGGGCGTGCTGGTGGTGCTCGTGGCCACGGCGATCTTCTCCGACACCACTGCCTCGTTCATCCTCTTCATGGCGTGCCCGATGCTGTTCATGCTGCAGGAGATCCGCCCGGGCATCGTGCTCACGACGGCGCTGATCCTGCTGGACCCGGTGGCCGCCGTCGTCCGGAGCGGCTGGGAGAACCCGAGCCTGCCCATCCTGCTGCCGATGACCGCGATCCTCGTGGTGTTCAGCGTGCTCGCGGGGAAGTTCACCACCGACGTCATCAAGCAGAGCGCCGCGCGCGCCGAGCTCATCCGGCAGCTGGAAGACAGCCAGGCCGAGGTCTCGCGGCTCTCGCGCGAAGCCGGCACTGCCGCCGAACGCGAACGCCTGGCGCGCGAGATCCACGACACGCTGGCGCAGGGGTTCACCAGCATCGTCACGCTCACGCAGGCCATCGAGTCCGAACTGGACACCGACGTCGCCGCGGCCCGCCGGCACCTCGCCCTGGCGTCGACCACAGCTCGCGAGAACCTCGCCGAGGCCCGCGCGATGGTGGCCGCGCTCGCGCCTTCGGACCTCACGGCCGGCACGCTCACCGAGGCGGTGCGCCGCGCGGCCGAGCGCCTCGCCGACGAGGCCGGCCTGCGCGTCGAGTACGAAGTGGACGATGCCCTGCCGCCGCTGGCCACGGCCACCGAGGTCGTGCTGCTGCGCGGCGCGCAGGAGGCACTCGCCAACGTCCGCAAGCATTCGGGCGCGGAGTCCGTGCTCGTGCGGCTGTCCGCTGTGGACGGAACGGTACGGTTGCGCGTGCGCGACGACGGCTGTGGCTTCTCGCCGGACGCGCCCACCGAGGGGTTCGGCCTGCGCGGCATGCGCTCGCGCGTCGAGCAGGTGGGCGGCCGGCTGAGCCTGCGCGGTGACGCGAGTGGCGGGACCGAACTGGAGCTGGAGGTGCCCGCGTGATCACGATCATGCTGGTCGACGACCACCCCGTGGTGCGCGAAGGCCTGCGCGGGATGCTCGAGGCCGAGGCCGACCTGACTGTCGTCGGCGAAGCGGGTTCGGGCCACGAGGCCATCGCGCTCGACCGCGTGAAGCAACCCGACGTGGTGCTGATGGACCTGCGCATGCCCGGCCTCGACGGCGTCGGCGCGATCCGCGGCATCCTCAAGGAGACGCCGAAGCGGCGGATCGTCGTGCTCACCACGTACGAGACCGACGCCGACATCCTGCGGGCCGTCGAAGCCGGCGCCGCGGGTTACCTGCTCAAGGACGCGTCCCGCGCCGAGCTGGCCGGCGCGATCCGGGCGGCGGCGCGCGGCGAGACCGTACTGGCGCCGTCGGTCGCGGGCAAGCTCGTGAACCGCGTGCGCAACCCGGAACCCGCGTCGCCGCTGTCGGCGCGCGAAGTCGAGGTGCTGCGGCTCGTCGCGAAGGGACTGACGAACGCCGAAATCGGGCGCTCGCTGCACATCGGCGAGGCGACGGTGAAAACGCACCTGCTGCGCGTGTTCGGCAAGCTCGGCGTGTCGGACCGCACCGCGGCCGTGACCACGGCGCTGGACCGGCAGCTACTGGGCTGAGCCGCGCGGGGCAGAATGGCGCGCATGCTCGCTTCCACCGAACTCGCCCTGTACCGCCGGCTCGCGCGGGAGCAGGCGTCCTCCCGCACGCCGTCCCTCGTCGCCGCCGTGGTGCGCGACGGGAACCTCGTGTGGTCCGGCGCGCGCGGCCGCGTCGGCTCCGCGCGTCCCGACGACGACACGCAGTACCGCCTGGGCTCGATCACCAAAACGATGATCGCCACGGCCGTGCTGCGCCTGCGTGACGAGGGCCGACTGGAGCTCACCGACCCGATCGAGAAGCACCTGCCCGGCACCGCGTTCGCCACGGCGACGGTGGCGCAGCTGCTCTCGCACACCTCCGGCCTCACGTCGGAGTCTCCGGGCCTGTGGTGGGAGCGCACACCGGGCGCCGACTGGGCCGCGCTCGTGGCGAGCCTCGACAAGGACGCGACGAAACTGCGTCCGGGCTTCAAGTTCCACTACTCCAACGTCGGCTTCGGCGTGCTGGGCGAGCTCGTGGCGCGCCTGCGCGGGAAGCCGTGGTTCGACGTCGTGCGCGAGGAGATCCTCACCCCGCTGGGCATGACCCGCACGACGCCGCACCCCCAGGGCGCGCACGCCGAGGGCTTCGCCGTGCACCCGTTCGCCGACGTCCTGCTGCCCGAGCCCTCGCCCGACGCCGGCGCGATGGCCCCGGCCGGCCAGCTCTGGTCGACGGTCAAGGACCTGGGCCGCTGGACGTCGTTCCTCGGTGGCCACACCGGTGGGGTGCTGAGTGAGGACACCGTCGCCGAGATGCGCACGATGAACACCGTCGACGACACCGAGGTCTGGACCACGGGCTTCGGCCTCGGTGTGATGGTGGTGCGCTACGAGGGCCGCCACCTCGCGGGCCACACCGGCTCGATGCCGGGCTTCCTCGCCGCGTCGCTCGTCGACCCGGCCACCGGCACCGGCGCGCTGTGCCTGACCAACGCGACCGCGGGCGTCGGCATCACGCAGCTCGCGCTCGACCTGCTCACGATGACCGACGAGCTGGAACCCGCGCTGCCCGACGAGTGGGAGCCGTCCACTGTGGACCCGTCGCTACTCGCGCTCACCGGCCTGTGGCACTGGGGCCCGACGCCGTACCACCTGCGCGTGCTGGGCTCCGACCTGATCTCGCTCGAGCCCACGAGCGGCGCCGGGCGCGCTTCCCGGTTCCACGCCACCGGCCCGGACACCTGGCTCGGCCTCGACGGGTACTACACCGGCGAGACCCTCACCGTCGGCCGCGACGCGTCGGGCACGGCCAACCACCTCGACCTCGCGACGTTCATCTTCACCCGCACCCCGTACGACCCCGCCGCGCCGATTCCGGGCGGTGTCGACGAGAACGGGTGGCGCTGAGTCTTTCGGCCAGGGTGTCCCGTTCGCCGGGAGAGGCCGGGGTGTCCGATTCCACATGCCGGACACCTCCCCACCGCATTGAGCAGGCGCATCCCGACCTGAGAGACTGCCCACATGACCGATGCAGCGGAGTTGAGCATCCCCGAAGACCTCAAGCCGGCCGATGGGCGCTTCGGTTGCGGACCGTCCAAGGTCCGTGACGAGCAGCTCGCCAAGCTGGCTGAGTCCGGCCACACCTACCTCGGCACGTCGCACCGCCAGAAGCCGGTGAAGTCGCTGGTCGGGCGCGTGCGCGCGGGGCTGTCCGAGCTGTTCTCCCTGCCGGAGGGCTACGAGGTCATCCTCGGCAACGGCGGCACCACCGCGTTCTGGGACGCCGCCGCGTTCGGGCTCGTGCGCGAGCGCGCACAGCACTTCACCTACGGCGAGTTCTCCTCGAAGTTCGCGAGCGTCACGAACAAGGCGCCGTTCCTCGCCGACTCGATCATCGTGAAGGCGGACGCGGGCAGCGCGCCCGACATCGCGTACGAAACCGGTGCCGACCTCGTCGGCTGGGCGCACAACGAAACCTCGACCGGTGTCGCGGTGCCGGTCCGACGCCCGGCGGGCAGTGACGGCGCACTCGTGGCGATCGACGCGACGTCCGGTGCCGGTGGCCTGCCCGTCAAGGCCGAAGACTTCGACGTCTACTACTTCGCGCCGCAGAAGTCCTTCGCGTCCGACGGTGGCCTGTGGATCGCCCTCGCCTCGCCGGCCGCGGTCGAGCGCATCGGCGAGCTGGGCGACGGCGACCGCTGGATCCCCGAGTTCCTGTCGCTCACCACGGCGCTGGACAACTCGCGCAAGGACCAGACGTACAACACCCCGGCCGTGGCCACGCTCTTCCTGCTCGCCGACCAGATCGAATGGATGAACGGCCAGGGCGGGCTCGCCTGGACGACCGCGCGCACGCAGGACTCGTCGAACCGGCTGTACGAGTGGGCCGAGAAGACCTCCTACACCACCCCGTTCGTGAAGGACCCGGACCTGCGCTCGCAGGTCGTCGGCACCGTCGACTTCGCCGATGAGGTCGACGCCGCCGCCGTGGCCAAGGTGCTGCGCGCCAACGGCATCGTCGACACCGAGCCGTACCGCAAGCTGGGCCGCAACCAGCTGCGCATCGGCCTGTTCCCCGCCATCGACCCCGACGACATCACGAAGCTCACGCAGAGCATCGAGTACGTCGTCGAGCGGCTGGGCTGAGTTCTCGTTCGCCGACGGGCCCCTCTCACTCCGGGAGGGGCCCGTCGTGCGTAGGGCGACGAACACGGAACACCACTCATTCGTGACGGAACGTGGTCGGCGTGTCCCACGGGTTCCCGGTGAGCGGGCCCGGGAGGATGACGCAGACCGTCTCCAAAAAGGTGACGGATGGGTGATGCATCGGCGCGCCTCGCGCGTCAAGTCGACGCGCCGTTCTAACGTGAGCACCCACAAAGGTGAAGATCGGGGAGGCGAGAAATGCGGGCGCTACGGGTGGTCGGGCTGCACGAGGATGGCAAGTCCATCGTGCTCGAGGACCCGGCGAGCCGTACCCGCTTCCTGCTCCCGGCCGACGAGACACTGCGAGCGGCAGCGAGGGGGGACATCGCCCGGCTGGGCCAGATCGAGATCGAGTTGGAGAGCCAGATGCGGCCACGCGAGATCCAGGCGCGAATCCGCGCCGGCGAGTCCGTCGAACAGGTCGCGAGCGGCGCCGGCGTCTCGGCGCAGCGCGTCGAGCGCTACGCCTACCCCGTGCTGCTGGAGCGATCGCGCACGGCCGACCTCGCCCAGAGCGCCCACCCGGTCCGCGAAGACGGCCCCGACGTGCAGACGCTCGGTGAGGTGATCGCGTACGCGTTCGGCGTCCGCGGCCACGACTACAGCCAGGCCCGGTGGGACTCCTGGCGCGGCGACGACGGCAAGTGGGTCGTCGTGCTGCAGTGGAAGGCCGGGCGCTCCGACAACCGCGCCCACTGGTCCTTCTCGCCCGGCGCCCACGGCGGCACCGTGCACGCCCTCGACGAGAACGCCGAGGTGCTGCTCAACCCCAACTCCTACCGCCCGCCGCGTACGGTCCGCGCCATGGACCCGGCGCGCGACGCTGTCGTGCAGCCGACGCTGGACTCGGCCGAGGACGAGCGGCTCGCCATCGAGGCGCCGGCCGACCCGCACGAGGAGGACGACGACACCCGGGAGATCCCGCGCGTCCCGTCCGACGACGAGGCCGCCGACGACGACCAGCCGCGCGCGAAGCCCAAGAAGAACCACCCCATCGTGCCTTCGTGGGAAGACGTCCTGCTGGGCGTGCGTTCGCAGCGCGGCTAGTTCTCGAGCAGCACGGCCAGCGACTTCGGCGCGACCAGCCGGTAGGCGTCACGCACGATGTGGTCGATCTCGCCCCAGTCGACGTCCACGTCGAGGCGCACGCCGAGCCAGCCGCGGTGCCCGACGTAGGGCGGGCGGAAGAAACGTTCCGGCTCGGTGCGCACGAGGCCCTCCTGCGCACCGGGCGGCGCCGGGCACCAGAAGGCCAGGCGCCGGTCGTCGTGGTGGTGGTTCGCGAACATCACGAACGTCTTCTTTCCGCGCACGAACCACGTCGGCTCGCCGTGGCTGAGCCGTTCGGTGGCCTCGGGCAGCGCGAGGCACAGCTTGCGCAACTCGTCGAGGGGTGCCATCGGGCCAGTATCGGCCGGTCAGAGCACGATCGCCAGCACACCCAGCCACGCGACGACGACCCCGGCGCCCGCGCCATAGACCGCCCACCGCACGATCGGCAGCCGCCGCCCGAGCCACAGCGACGGCCCGATCCCGGCGGTCACCACGACCGACGCCACCAGCGCGAGCCACACGCTCGTCTCGCGCGCGAGGGTGCCCGCCAACGCGAGCATCGCCACGGCCACGAGCACCGCGGCGAACGCGGACACCGTCAGCCCGGTCAGCCACGGCGTCGGCTCGGTCGCGGCTCCAGGCACCCCACGCCGCCGCGCCACCACGCGCGCGGGCGGCTCGATCACCGTCTCGACGCCGGACACCGGATCCACGAACCGCACCGTCGTCCCCATCACCGTCGCCAGCCGCCCGGCCAGCTGCCGGCCCCGCTGCGACACGACCGAAGTGGCGACCTCCGCGTCGCCCTGCGACACCGCCGACGCGACGCGCGCCCACTCGTGCAGCGCCTGCGCCAGGTCCGCCCCGATCGCCAACCGCCGCGGGTCGACTTCGCGCGCACCCTCGCCACCCGGGCCGGCGAGCACCGCGCGCTCGCCCCGGATCCGCAGCTCCACTGACGTCCTCCTGCTGGGCATTCCCACCTCCAGGCGCCTGTCGCCGAACGCGACTGCGCCTGCCCGCAGCAGCGTAAGCCCCGCGAGCCGCTCACCGGGACCGGCACCCGGCGCGGGGAGCGAACGGATCAGAGCCGCACGTCGAGCAGCTCCGCCACCGCCACCCGAATGTCGATCACCGCGCGAAAATAACCGCGCGGCCCCGCCGGTGCCAACGGTCGCCGCGCGGCCGGGGCCCGACGGGCCACCGTCGTTGACCGATCGACATCTTCGCCTGTGGTTACCGGCGCGGAATGGGTATCCCGGAAAGGTGAGCACCTCAACGCGTGGCAGCGACCTCGTGGAACGCGACCGCGGCGGCGGTGGCGACGTTCAGCGAGTCGACGCCCGCCACCATCTCGATGCGCACGGCCAGATCCGCGGCCGTGATCGCCTCGGCGGTGAGCCCGGGGCCTTCGGCGCCGAGCATCAGCGCCACGCGCTCGCCCACCTTCTCGCGCAGTCCGCGCAGCGGAACGGAACCCGGCCGCGGTGTGAGCGCCGCCACGGTGAAACCGCTCTCCCGCAAGAGGTTCAGGCCCTCGGGCCACCCGTCCAGCGGAGCGAACGGCACGCGGAGCACGTGGCCCATCGACACGCGCACGCTGCGCCGGTACAGCGGATCCGAGCAGCCCGGCCCCAGCAGCACGCCGTCGACACCGAGCGCGGACGCGTTGCGGAAGATCGAACCGAGGTTCTCGTGGTCGCCGACGCCTTCGAGCACGGCGAGCACCTGCGCGCCGGCGATGATCTCCGAAACCACGGGCGGCGCCGGGCGATCGGCCACCGCCAGCACGCCGCGGTTGAGGTGGAACCCCACCACGGAAGCCATCGTTTCCGCCGAGGTCACGTACGCGGGTGCGTCGACGCCGGAAAGGTCCAGGTCACGCACCCGCCGTTCCACGCCGAGCAGCGCCCGCACGGGGTACCGCGAAGCGAGCATCCGCTCGACCACCACGGTGCCTTCCGCGATCACGAGTCCCCGCCCACCGGGACGGTCCGGCCGCCGGTCCGCAGTGGACAAGTCGCGGAAATCGTCGAGCCGGGGATCTTCCGGATCCTCGGTGAAGATCAGTTCAGCCACACCGCACAGTGTGACATCCGCGTGCCGGGACCCCACTCGGTACAAAGCTGGTCCGAACGACCGGAGAACTCTGGTACGAATGGGCCATTTTTGCGCACGGTCAACCCCCCGTGACGGAGAGCACCAGTTTGGCCGCTAGCCCGGATGCGCCGCACTGTGCGACGGTGGGCGGCCTGGCAGTCCCCGCCCGGACACCTGCGGACAGCAGCCAAGGAGCGCGTCAGACATGGGTACCGATCTTTCGGCGAAACCGTTCGACCAGCTGGACCGAGGACGGTACCGCCGCAAGGTCCAACGCTGCCTCGACACGCTCGCGCGGATGCTCACCGACGGCAGCTTTTCCTTTCCCCGCAAGAACATCGGGCTCGAAGTGGAGCTCAACCTGGTCGACGGCCAACTGCGCCCGTCGATGACCAACACGGCGGTGCTGGAAGCGCTCGACGACCCGTCGTTCACCACCGAACTCGGGCAGCACAACCTCGAGCTGAACGTGCCGCCGCGCCCGCTCGCCGGCGATTCGGCTCTGCAGCTGGAAGACGATCTGCGCGCATACCTCGGCAAGGCGTCCGCCAAGGCCGCCGACGCCGGTTCGACGCTCGCGATGATCGGGATCCTGCCGACACTGCGTCAAGAACACTTCGACCAGAAATGGCTCACCAACAACGCGCGGTATTCGTCGCTGAACGACCAGATCTTCGCCGCGCGCGGTGAGCGAATCGCGCTTTCCATGGACGGCGCGGCGCTCCCGGGCGAACAGCCGGAAAGGCTGCGCAGTTTCGCGGAATCCATCCTGCCGGAAGCCGCGTGCACGTCCGTTCAGCTGCATCTTCAGGTGGCGCCCGAGGAATTCGCCGCGCACTGGAACGCCGCGCAGTGCCTCGCCGGCGTGCAGACGGCGCTGGCCGCCAACTCACCCTTCCTGCTCGGCAAGGCGTTGTGGCACGAGACGCGCATCCCGCTGTTCCAGCAGGCCACCGACACGCGCCCGGAAGAGCTGAAGAACCAGGGCGTGCGCCCGCGGGTGTGGTTCGGCGAGCGGTGGATCACGTCGATCTTCGACCTGTTCGAGGAGAACGTGCGGTACTTCCCGGGCCTGCTGCCGCAGACCGACACGGAAGACCCGCTCGAGACGCTGGAGTCGGGCCAGGCGCCGAAGCTCACCGAGCTGCGCATGCACAACGGCACGATCTGGCGCTGGAACCGGCCGGTGTACGACGTCGTCGACGGCCTGCCGCACCTGCGCGTGGAGAACCGCGTGCTGCCCGCCGGGCCCACGGTCGTGGACATCGTGGCCAACGCCGCGTTCTTCTACGGCGCCCAGCGCGCGCTGGCGGAGCAGGAACGCCCGGTGTGGACGCAGATGTCGTTCCAGGCCGCGGAGGAGAACCTCTACGCGGGCGCGCGCAAGGGCTTCGAGGCGCAGCTCTACTGGCCGGGCATCGGCTGGATCCCGCCCGACGAGCTGGCGCTGCGCGTGCTGCTGCCGCTCGCCCACGAGGGCCTGCGCCGCTCCGGCGTGTCCGACGAGGCCCGCGTGAAGTACCTCGGCGTGATCGAACGGCGCTGCCTCGCCCGGCGCAGTGGCGCCACCTGGCAGCGCGACTTCGTGCTGCGCGCGCAGGACCGCGGCGCGGACCGCGAGACGGCGCTCAACCTCATGCTGGGCCGCTACCTCGAGCTCTCGGCCGCCGGCGAACCCGTGCACACCTGGTCGCTCACCGACTGAGTACGAGCCCCCGTTCGGCCTTATGGTGGCTGGAGCAGGTCTCAGGCAGGCAGGGGAACAACGGTGCCGAAGGTACTCGGCGGCTCGCTCGAAGCGCACCGGCGCGAGGTCCGCGCGCGGGTGTTCGAGGTGCTGCGCGCGCAGCTCTACGAGCGCGGCTTCGACGCGATCACGCTCGCCGGCGTCGCTGCGGAGGCCGGGCTGGGCCGCACCGCGCTGTACAACCACTTCCCCGACAAGGAAAGCCTGCTCGTCGCGTTCGTCGAGGACGAGGCGGCGCGCTACGTCGACCGGCTGCGCGCGGCCGTGGAGGCCGAGACGGACCCGATCGCGCAGCTGGCGACGTTCGTCCGGCTGCAGCTGCGCGTGCTCGCCGAGCACCACCTGCCGCCCGGCGGCGCGCTGGAGTCGGCGCTCGCGCCCGCGGCCTACCGGCGCATCAGCGCCCACGCCGACCCGATCACCGGGCAGCTGCGGGCCGTACTGCTCGCCGGCGTCGACGCGGGCAGCTGGCCCGCGCAGGACGTGGACGTGGTGGTCCCCATGATCACCGCGGCGCTCGGCACGCGGCAGGTGATCGACGTGCCCGCCGAGCGGCTGGCCGGCGTGATCGAGGCGGCCGTGCGGTTCGTGCTGCAGGCCGTCGGTTCGAGTGAACTTCCGGATCCCCGTCCGATTTAGGGTAGCCTAAGTCCCGATCTTGGCTTACCCTCTTTCTGACAGCGTGTCAGAAAGAGGGAGGGCCGCCATGTCGGTGACCACTGAGCTCGAAGCCCGGCCGTTCTCCGGACAGCTGCGGGAGTCGACCAGGGGCGTGCACGACCGGGCCAACCACTCCACGTACATGAACGCGCTGCTCGGCGGCGAGCTCTCACTGGCGGGCTACACGCAGCTCGCGATCCAGTACTACTTCATTTACCAGGCCATCGAGCGCGTCAGCGACACGATGACCGGCGACGCCGTGGGCCGCGAGTTCGTGTTCGACGAGCTGCGCCGGCTGCCCGCGCTCGAGCGCGACCTCGCGGGCCTCGTCGGCCCGGCCTGGCGCACCGAGATCCGGCCGCTCGCCAGCACGGAGGCGTACGCCGCGCGCATCACCC
Source organism: Amycolatopsis sp. 2-15 (assembly GCF_030285625.1). Lineage (NCBI taxonomy): Bacteria > Bacillati > Actinomycetota > Actinomycetes > Pseudonocardiales > Pseudonocardiaceae > Amycolatopsis > Amycolatopsis carbonis. Next base: position 2,593,532 of record NZ_CP127294.1, on the reverse strand, counting down.
AGGCGTCGGCGTGGGCCGGCGGGTACGTGGCGCACCACTACACGCGCTACCTGGGCGACATCGCGGGCGGCCAGGTCATCCGGCGGCTGCTGGAGAAGAACTTCGACCTCACCGAGGCGGGTTCGCTGTTCTACCACTTCGACGAGATCGGCAGCGCGCCCGCGTTCCGCGACCGCTACCGCGGGAAGCTCGACGCCGCGCCGTGGGACGAAGCCGCCCGCGCCCAGGTGATCAACGAGACACTGGTCGCCTTCGAACACAACGTCGCCGTGTTCGACGAGCTGGCGCTGAACTTGGACCGCTACCGGATCGCCTGACCGTCACCCGGATGAGGCTGATCACAAGAAGTTGACCTCCAGTTTGGTGGAGGTACAAGGCTCGGTTTCGCACGGTGCCCACCCGGGTACGCAGTGGCCGAACGAGGTGCCCACCCTGCGGACCGCAGACCGCCCCCGGTCGCCACGAACGCGGGTGTGCTACTAGGTTCGGTAAGAGAAAGCTTGTGTCGAAGACAGAAGGAGGGCCAATGGCCCGGTACGTGCTGCCCGATCTCGACTACGACTACAGCGCGCTCGCGCCGCACATCTCGGCGCAGATCAACGAGCTGCACCACAGCAAGCACCACGCGACCTACGTCAAGGGCGCGAACGACACGCTCGACAAGATCGCCGAGGCGCGCGAAGCCGGCGACTTCGCCAACATCGTCGGTCTCGAGACCACGCTGGCCTTCAACCTGGCCGGCCACGCGAACCACGTCGTCTGGTGGAAGATCCTCTCCCCGGAAGGCGGCGACAAGCCGACCGGCGAGCTGGCCGCGGCGATCGACGAGGCGTTCGGCTCCTTCGACAAGTTCAAGGCGCAGTTCACCGCCGTCTCCACCACGATCCAGGGCAACGGCTGGGGCGCGCTCTCCTGGGACCCGATCGGCAAGACGCTGATCACCCAGCAGCTGCGCGACCACCACAACAACCTGATCCTGCCGACCACGCCGATCCTGCTGGTCGACGTGTGGGAGCACGCGTTCTACCTGGACTACAAGAACGTGAAGCCGGACTACGTCAAGGCCCTGTGGAACATCTTCAACTGGGCTGAGATCAGCAAGCGCTTCGACAACGCCGTCGCCGGCGGCAACGGCCTGCTGCTCGGCTGAGCCTGCCGTTTTTCCACAAAAGCGGGGTTCTCCTTCACGGAGGGCCCCGTTTTTTGTTTCGCGCTTGACTTCGAGTGCACTCCAGGTGTGAGGCTGGGGTCATGGACGTCGACGCCTACCTCGCCCACCTCGACCTCGCGTTGCCCACCAAGGCCGACCTCGCGGCCCTGCGGCAGCTGCAGGAACGCCACCTCGAACGCGTGCCGTTCGAGAACCTGAGCGTGCACCTCGGTGAACCGATCGAGCTGACCGAGGAAGCGCTGTTCGACAAGATCGTGCGCCGCCGGCGCGGAGGGTTTTGCTACGAGCTCAACGGCCTCTTCTCGGCCTTGCTGCGCGAGCTCGGCTTCGACGCCGCATTGCGCGGCGCCCAGGTTTTCAACGACGAAGGCGTGCCCGGGCCGCCGCTGGACCACGCCGCCGTGGTCGTGCAGCTCGACGGCGATCAGTGGCTGGTGGACGTCGGCTTCGGCCGGTTCAGCCGGGGCCCGCTGCGCCTGTCGGCCGTGGAAGTCCAGTCCGATCGCGACGGTGAGTTCCTCTTCCTGGACGCGGCGTTCGGCGACGTGGACGTGCTGATGGACGGCAAGCCCGTCTACCGCCTGGAGCAGCGCACGCGGCCACTCACGGACTTCGTGCCGATGGCGTGGTGGCAGTCGACGTCGCCGCTGTCGGGCTTCACCGGGCGGCTCACGTGCTCCCGCCCGACGTCGCAGGGTCGCGTGACGCTGTCGGGCCACCGGCTGATCGAGACGGTCGACGGCGTGCGCCACGAGGTGCTGCTGCCCGACGACAACGCCGTCCACACCGCGTACCGCGTGTACTTCGGCATCACACTCGCGCGGCTGCCGACCCCACCAGGTGAGCACCCCTTGACGGAGCACGCGGCCGACCCGACCATGACCCCGTCATGAGCCGGTGAAGGACGCTTTGCCCGAGACCTCGTTAATGAACGGAGCCCCGCTCCTGGGGTTCCCAGGTGCGGGGCTCCGTCCGTTCCCGAACTGACTGCCGCTCCCACCACGAAGCGGACGTGTATGAGGTTAGCCTAACCTCAGCAGCCTCGGCAAGTCCCCTCTTGCGGAGACCCACCTCTCACTCGTCCGGGTGACCCTTGAAAAGCCTCTGAAATGCCTGAAGGGCACCTCGGCGAACCGAGGTGCCCTTCAGGACGAGCAGGTCAGACGCGTTCGCGCTTGAGCACCCGCAGGCCGTTGCCGAACCGGCGCACGGGCAGCGAGACGCCGCCGCGCCGGATCAGCACCACCGCGCACACCACGGCGGCGATCAGCGAGATCGCGCCGCCGATGTAGAACGGCGAGCGGCCGCCGAACGCGTCGGCCATCCAGCCGGTCATCGGACCGCCGATGGGGTTGCCACCGATGAGGACCAGCACGTAGATGCCCATCACGCGGCCGCGCATCTCGGGTGTGACGGACGTCTGCACCAGCGCGTTGGCCGTGTTCAGGAACGTGATGGTGGCGAAGCCGAGCGGGATGAGGCCGAGGCCGAAGGCCAGGTACGTCGGCATGAACGCCGTGATGAACTCGAACAGCCCGAGCCCGGCGGCGGCGATCAGCATCGTCCGCACCCGCGGCCGGCTCTTGATCCCGCGGCGCGCGGACAACAGCGCGCCTACGAAGGTCCCCACGGCGACGAGCGTGGACAACAGGCCGTAACCGTCGGCCTGGGTGTGGAAGACGTTGGCGGCGACGATCGGCAGCGACGTGAAGTAGGTGATGCCGAACGTGCTGACGAAGAACATCAGCACCATCACCGTGACCAGGTCGGAGCGGTGGCGCACGTAGCGCAGGCCCTCCATAAGCTGGCCTTTCGCGCGCGGGATCGCGGGGCCGCGGAAGAGCTTGGCCGGGTTCATCAGCGCGAGCCCGGTGACCACCGCGATGGTGCTCACCGCGTTGGCGATGAACAGCCAACCGGTGCCGACCCAGGTGATCGCGAACCCGGCGATGGCCGGGCCGACGATGCGGGCCAGGTTGAAGATGGAGGAGTTGAGCGCGACGGCGTTGGCGATCTGGTCGCGGCCCACCATCTCGGCGACGAACGACTGGCGTGTCGGCACCTCGATGGCGGAGGTGATGCCGAGCATCATGCACAGCAGGTACACGTGCCAGATCTGCACAACGCCGGTCAGGTTCAGCACGCCGAGCAGCGTGGCCTGCAGGCAGTTGATGCTCTGGATGAGGATCAGCATCCGCCGCTTGTCGACGCGGTCGGCGAGCACGCCGGCCCACAGCGAAAGCAGCAGCGTGGGCGTGAACTGGAACGCGACGGCGATGCCGAGCGCCACCGGGTTGTTGCCCGAGAGCTGGAACACCAGCCAGTCCTGGGCGATGCGCTGCATCCAGGTGCCGACGTTCGAGATGACCTGGCCGCTGAAGAACAGCCGGTAGTTGCGCACGCGCAGCGAGGCGAACATGCCCTTGCCACGCTGGGGCTCCGCGGGTCTCACGGGTTCTTCGGGCACGCGATCGGCGCCGTCGGGCAGGCTCTTGACTTGGCTTTGCCTCGTACCGGGTGGTCCGGACGTGGGCGGGCTGGCCGGCTGTGGCGCCGTGTCCCGGGTAGCAACGATTTCGGTCGTACGCTCTGCTTCGCTACCCGTGGTCGCCACCGGTGTTAGTTCCCCGCCATCCTGTCGATGATCTCAGCGGCTCGGGAGAGCACTTCCAGCTCTTCCTCGCCGAGTTCGGCCAGTTGCCGATCCAGCCACGCCTCCCGGACGGAAATGGCCTTCTTCACGTAGGTCATACCGCTGTCGGACAGCTCGACTATGGCCTGCCGGCCATCCGTCGGGTGCGGGCGCCGCTCGACGAACCCCATCTCCTCGAGCGCGGCGATGACCCTCGTCATCGAGGGCGGCTGGACGCCTTCCTTCGCGGCCAGCTGACCGGGCGTCAGCGGGCCACACTTGTGCAAGGTGGACAGCGCCGCGGTCTGCGTCAACGTCACGTCGTCACCCACGCGCTGTGCCCGGAGCCGGCGGTTGAGCCGGACCACCGCGAGACGCAGGCGGCTCGCGAGGGAGCGCTCATGCGTGTCGCCGGACATATAGTTAGCTTACCTCACGAAAATGGCGCCGGCGGGTGAACCCCGCCACCCTCCGCGATCACGCTCAGCTCAGCGCCGACCGCTTTCGGCACCGGTCAGCGCGGCGCCGTTTCCGCGTTCAGCTCAGCGCGGCCTGGATCGGGCCCACCGCGAAGTACGCCACGAACGCCACCGCGATCACCCACATCAGCGGGTGGACCTGGCGGGCCTTGCCGGTGGCGGCGCGGATGACGACGTAGCTCACGAAGCCCGCGCCGATGCCGTTGGCGATGGAGTAGGTGAACGGCATGACGACGATCGTGAGGAAGGCCGGCAGCGCGATCGAGAAGTCCGTGAAGTCGATTTCGCGGACCTGCCCCATCATGAGCGCGCCCACGACCACCAGCGCCGGCGCGGCGGCTTCGACGGGCACGACCTGATACAGCGGCGTCAGGAACATGGCGGCCAGGAAGAGCACGCCGGTGACGACGTTGGCGAGGCCCGTGCGCGCGCCCTCCGCGATGCCGGACGCGGACTCGACGAAGACGGTGTTGGAGCTGGCCGAGCCGAAGCCACCGGCCGCGCCGGCGAGGCCCTCCACGAACAGGGCGCGCCCGACGTTCGGCAGCTGGCCGTCCTTGCCGATGAGGCCGGCTTCCTTGCCGAGGCCGGTCATGGTGCCCATGGCGTCGAAGAAGTCGGCGAGCACGAGCGTGAACACGAGCAGGACGACGGTGATGATCGGCAGCCGCGTCCAGGCGCCGAAGGACACGTCGCCGACGAGCGACAGGTCCGGGATGCCGAAGACGTTCGACGGCAACGCCGGGTAACCGAGGTTCCAGCCGAGCGGGTTGGTGCCGTTCGACGGCCCGGCCTTCACGATCGCCTCGACGATGATGGCCAGCACGGTCGAGCCCAGCACGCCGATGAGGATCGCGCCCTTGACCTTCTTCGCCACGAGAACCGCGGTGAGCAGGAGGCCGACCACGAACACGGCCGTCGGCCAGGAGGCGACCGAGCCGTTGATACCGAGGCCGACCGGGACGGTGGTGTGCGCGGCGTCGGGCAGGCGGCGCACGAAGCCGGCGTCGACGAGGCCGATGAGGCAGATGAACAGGCCGATGCCGACCGCGATCGCCGACTTGAGCGCCGGCGGCACCGCGCGGAACACGGCCGTGCGGAAACCGGTGAGCACCAGCAGGACGATGATCACGCCCTCGATCACCACCAGGCCCATCGCCTCGGGCCAGGTCATCTGGGGTGCGAGCGTGACGGCGAGCAGGCTGTTGAGGCCCAGACCGGTGGCAATGGCGAACGGGTAGTTGGCGACCAGGCCCATCAGGATCGTCATCACGCCGGCGACCAGCGCCGTCACCGCAGCCACGGCCGGGACCGGCAGGATGTGGCCGAGCACGTCGGCGTGCGCCGAGGGGGTGCCCGCGGCGAAGCTGCCGATGATGAGCGGGTTGAGCACCACGATGTAGGCCATGGTCACGAAAGTGACGACGCCGCCGCGGATCTCCCGACCGGCCGTGGAGCCGCGTTCGGTGATCTTGAAGAAGCGGTCCAGAGTGGACACGGTCTCCCGCTCGCGCTGATCCGTCATGCCCTGCCCCTGTCTTGCGTGCTGCTGTGCTGCCTTGATGCCGTGGTCAGTCTTCTCATGTTCGGCGGCGTCCTGCCAGGTCCTGCGTCGCCGTGTGTCCGAACGTCCGGGGTAGCCTTCACCACGTGGATGAACCGATCAATCCCGCGGAGGTTACGGGCTCGTTGCGGCACACGCCGGACCTGCCCAAGCGCCTGACCGACCTGACCCCGGTGGTGATCGTAGGTACCTCGCTGTGGGCCGTCGCGCTGGTGGTGCTCTTTTTCGTCGCCGACGGCGTGTGGGTGTGGACGGCGTTCGCCGGGATCGTCCTGGGGTTCATCGGCTTCGGCATCATCTTCTGGCAGCGCGCGGCGGCTCGGCGGGGGTCGAAGTCGGCCCAGCGTCTCTAGTCGTCTCCGGTTGTCGCTAGTTCAGGAACGTGTGCGGCGCCGGGTCGTCGAGCAGTGCGGTGATGCGGTAGCGCTCGGTCCAGTGGTCGGTGGCCCAGGCGAACGCGCGGGCCAGACCTTCTGACGTGTCGGCGGCGTGGAGGCGGTTGTCCTCGTCCGACCACCACGGGACGTCGGCGGTGGTGCCGTCGACGGTCACGGTGAGCACGTCGTGCAGCAGCGGGCCGCTCTCGGGCACGGTGAGGCCGAGCTGGTCGGCGACGAGGCGGATCGCGGGCAGGTCGGCCCAGGCGACGTACTCGCCGGTGCTGGTCACCTCGCCGGCCAGAGCGCCGGCGAGGGGCACGTCGAGCAGTTCGGCGAGGCGTTCGGGGTCTTCGGGGGCGGCGATGATCTTCGTCGCCGGCAGCGCCGAAGCCGGCCACGGGACGTCGAGGACCACGGCCTTGTCGGCGTCGGCCACGCTCGCGTCGGCCGCGCGGACGCGGGCCGGGGCGTCGAGGTCGTCGACGTCCACGGGCGAGAGCACGAGCGCGCGGTGAGCGCGCGCGGCTAGGCCGGGGGTGAGCGTGCGGGCGGGGTCCCCGAGGCGGTCGAGCAGGTCGGTGACGTCTTCGGCCGTCGCGAGGTCGAGCGTGGTCCGGACGCCGGCGGCCTGGAGCAGTTCGGCGGTGAGCCCGAGGTCGGGCACCTCGTCGTAGAGGCCGGCGAGGTCGGCCGCGGCGGGCAGGCGCCAGGAGCCGGGCGCTTCGCCGGCCAGCAGGGCGTAGCGGGCGAGCCACCAGCCCGCGTGGCCCTCGGGTGCGTGCAGCGCCTGCCACGTCTCGGGGCGCGCGGCGATGAGGCGCAGCGCGGCGGGCCACGCGTCGTCGGCGACGAGGTCGAGGTCCCGGATCGCCAGGACAGTGGTGGGCTCGGCCGAGTCCCACCACGCGTCTTCGTCCGGCAGGCCGTGATCGGGCTCGTGCGGCTCCTCGTCGCGGACGACGGCGAACGAGTCAAGCACGCCGACCGCTTCGAGTGTCGACTGTGGCCAGTCGTCGGCGAACTCCTCGTCGAGAACGGAAAGCGCACCGTCCTCTTCGAACACTTCGGGGTCGAACACGTCCATCAGCGGCGAGGTCGGCAGCACGAGCTCGTCGGCGCGACGCCAGCCGTCTTCGGACGGGAGGGCGAGCGCACCCGCCCACTCCGGCGCGTCGTCACCGCACTCCGCGATCAGCCTCAGCACGGCGCCCGCGAGGTTCATCCCGTCCAAACCGGACCGGACGTCTTCCACGCTGCGTTCCACGGCGTACTGCACCTGCTCGGCTTCGAGCAGCTGGCGGGCGTCGGCGTGCCTGGCGCCCAAGCGTTCCAGCAACGGGTGCGCCGCCGCGGGGTGCACCAGGCGCAGCCCCGGAACGTCCACATCGGACAGAAGTTCGAGCAGCTCACTGGATCCGTCGAGCAGCAGTGTGCCGCGCGCACCGGGCAACGTTCGCCCGTCGGACAACGGCACCGGCAGCCCGTCGAGCTGCGCCGGCGACACCTCGTGCGTGTCCACGGCCACGGCGAGCGCCGCGTAAAGCCGGTGCCACCACCCGGGTTCACGGTCGATCCCGGTGAGCACCTCCAGCACGTCTTCGATGCCGATCGCCTGCGCCGACACGGGCTTCAGCGCCCGCGCCGCCCCCGCCGGCGCGGCCACCAGCCCCGGCACGAGGTCAGCCAGCAACGGCGGCAGGTCCGGCACGTCGACGTCGAGCACCTTGGCCTGCCGGCCGGACACCTCTTTGTTGTCCATGGTGGACAACCACGGCTGCGTCGCCAGCTCGGCGAACACCTGGTCCCTCAGCTGCGCGTCCACTGTGGACCGCGGGAACCCGGCCTGGGGCACCAGTGCAAACCGATGCTCCTGCGGCACGGCCTTGACGAGCCCGACGTATTTCCCGGCCGCCGCCGCGATCGCCTCATCCAGCGCCGCCCCCGGCAGCACCCTCCGCCGCGACGGCTCCAACGGCACGGGCGCGATCAACCGCGCCGGCAGCGACAACGCCTCATCCGTCGGCGTCGGCGCGTGCAACACGTCTTCGTCCAGCGGCTGCGGCACCCCGTCCGCGTCGATCGGCACGGCCCAGCCCTCGTGCGTCAGCCACCTTTGGCCCTTCCCGGGCCCGGCGATCTCAACCTGATCCGCGCCAGTGCGTGTCCAAACCCGACCGTCCACTTCGGCCTCACCCAACCACGGCAAGGCAAGCAACAGATCGGAAATCTCTTCCTGGAGGGCGTCCAGCAACGCCTTCCCACTCTCCGGCTCCCGCAGCGGCAGCCGCACCTCCGTGTCAAACCCCTCCGGCGGAGCCTCCTCCGACGGCCACGGCAGCCGCAGCACGGGCACATCCCCGTCCCGCCCGGCCGCCTCCCGCGTGCGCTCCGCGGAGAACCGCACCCCACCGCCGGTGGAAACAACCCGCGGCTCATCGGACACGGTCAACACCGCGGCAAACCCGACGCCGAACCGCCCGACCGTGCCCAGCCGCTCCTTCGCCGACGCCCGCAACGACGCCAACGACTCCACACCCCGCGTATCCAGCGGTGCCCCGGTGTTGGCGAACCTGAGTTCACCGTCCACAACAGACACCTTCACCCGGCCGGGTTCATCGGCCGCCTGCGCCGCATCCGCCGCGTTCTGCGCCAGCTCCACGAAGAGCCGATCGCGATACGCCCCGACCCTCAGGTCCCGCTCGGCGTTCGTGTCCTCCACAAACCGCGTCGGCGAGTCCCGCCACGCGCGCAACATCGCCTCACGCAGCCGCCCCGTCCCGAACGGATCCGCCCCCACGCCCTCACTCACCGGAGGCCGTCACCACTCTCAGCGCCGCGCTGCGCCTCGCCGGTCTCCACTTCTGCGGCGTGGTTCGCTTCGCCCGCTTCGGTGGCGTGGGCCGCTTCGCCAGCGTGGTTCGCTTCGCCCGCTTCGGCAACCTGGCCGACTTCAGCGACCTCGGCCGTTTCCGGCGCTTCGGAGGCTTCAGTCGCGGTGGCAGCTTCGGCACCTTCGCGCACGTCAGTGGCGTCCGCCGCGTTCGCGGCATCGGTCGCCTCGGCGGCTTCGGCAGAATCGCCGGCAGCTTCTTCGAACGACTCCGCAGCCGACTCGTCGACCGTGGTCGCTTCCGGCGCCGCGCTCTGGGCGATCTCGTCTGCCGCGGAAACCGCCGGCTCCTCGGGCACCGCAATGTCGGCGACCGCAGTGGTCTCCGCACCCGCGCCACCCTGCGCAGTCGGCTCGGCAGCAGCTTGCTCAGAAGCTCCGGCCTGCACCTCGCCGGCCGATGCCGAATCCTGCTCGGCAGCGTGATCCGCCCACAGCCCCACTGCTTCCCAGGCCGCACCTGTCGGCTTAACAGGGGTAGCGGCTTCGGGCTCCGAGGTCACGGCCGCGGTGTCGGCAGCGGCACCCGGCGCCGTCGTGACCGAAGTCGGCTCAGCGATCGAGTCGGTCGAAAGCTCTGCGGCCCGTTCCCCGGGAGCCGTCTGCGAAGTCGCATCTGCGGCAGCCGGGGTCAACCCCACCGCATCGGCGGCGGGAGCCGCCTCCGGAGTCGAGGTCGCCGCGGCTGGCTCGGTCGAGGCAGTCACCTCGGGCTGCGAGGGCGCGGCCGCAGAGTCGGCAATCGCATGAAGTGCTGGCGTCGCCGCGTCCGCCGAAGTGTCGGCAGTTGCCTCCGGTGCCGTCGCAGTCGTGGCATCGGCGGTCGGAGTCTCCGGCGTCGTGACCGTGGCAGCCGGCGCGGCAGTGTCCGAGGAAGCAGCCGAAGCAGTCTCCGCAGCGGCGTTCGTCGCAAGGGTCTCCGCAGCCGGAGTTTCGGTGACCCCAGCCGAGGCCGTCTCCTCGAGCGCGACCTCAACCGCAGCAACCTCGGCGGCGGCCTCGGGCTCCACCGTCGCCGCGGCGGAGGCCTCTTCGGCAGCCGCCGAGGAAGCCTCCGCCGTCAGTGAAGGCGAAGGCTCAGCGGAAGCAGCAGCAGGCGAAGCCTCACCATCCGACACAAAGTCGATCAACGAATCGTCATAAACCAGTTCCGCCACCGGGATCGAGGAGGTGATCTCCACCTCCACCTCGGAATGCGCTCCGCAGCCGTACTCCACGTCGACCGCGTGCCCGTCCGCGGGCGCGATGTCGTTCGTGCACACCCCGAACGCTCCGCGCAAAGACCCGGCGAGCGGCACGAAGAAGCCACAAGACCCACAAGTCGCCGGCGCGCTCCGGGCCATGTCGGAGCGCGGGCCGAACTCGCCGCCGTGCCAGCGGGTGGCGGCGTCCTGGCGGCCGTAGCGGGAGAGGACGTGGACGCGGCCCAGGCCGACGTCGTGGGCGACCTCTTCGACGGCCGGGTCGTCGGACTGCAGGTACGCGGGCGCGAGGCGCGGGTCGTCCTTGTCGGCGGGGAAGATGTCGCCCACGCCGAGGTCGCCGGCGCGTACGCGTTGCTCCCAGGGGACCCACGTGGGCGCCACGAGGGACGCCGGGCCGGGCAGGAGGGCGAGCTCGCTCACGGTCACCGGCTCGTCCAGGCCGGCGACAGCGACCGTCACGGCCCAGCGCCAGCCGCGGTAGCCGGGCACCGACGCCTCGAACAGGTGGGTCGCCGAGACGGCGTCCTCGGAGGTCACGCCGACGTGTTCGCCGACCTGCTCGGCCGGGGCGTCCGCCAGCACAGCCGCGCGCGCAAAGTCTTCCGCGTCCGCGAGCTTCCGCTGGATAGAGCCGTCGTCCAGGGTCAACAGCAACGTCATGCCCCCAATTGTGCCGCACGCATCCGCGCCGCCCGTGCCAGGCTGTTCCCGTGCGCACTCCCCCGACGCGAACCCCGTTGATCTGGCCGCTGCTGGCGGTGGCCCTGCTCGGCGGCTGCGCCGGCACGCAGGCGACACGACCGGCGCCCGAAGACCTCACCGTGCAGGTGCTGCAGACGCTGCCGCACGACACGTCGGCCTTCACCGAGGGCCTCGAGTTCGCCGGCTCGACGCTGTACGAGAGCCGCGGCCTCTCCGGCGAGTCCGCGCTCACCGCGGGCCCCGCCGGTCAGCAGCCGGCCACGCGCGTGGCGCTGCCGTCGCCGCTGTTCGCGGAGGGCATCACCATCCTCGGGCCCAAGTTGTGGCAGCTGACCTGGCAGGACGGCTTCGCCATCGAACGCGATTCGAAAACTTTGGCCGAGCTGCGCCGCGTGCCCTTCGACGGCGAGGGCTGGGGCCTGTGCCACCAGCCCAGCAGCCGACTGGTCATGAGCAACGGCACCGCACAGCTCACGTTCCGTGACCCGCAGACGTTTGCGGTCACCGGGAGCGTCGACGTCGGCGTGGACCAGCTCAACGAACTCGAGTGCGTCGGTGACACGGTGTACGCGAACGTGTGGAAAACCGGCACCATCCTGCGCATCGATGCCAAAACCGGACAGATCACCGGACGAATCGACGCGAGCAAGCTCCGCACCCCCGTCGACCCCGGAGAAGACGTGCTCAACGGCATCGCGGCCGTCCCCGGCACCGACGAATTCCTCGTCACGGGCAAGCTCTGGCCCGCGATGTACCGGGTGAAGTTCGTCCCCGCCGGCACCTCCGGGACACAGAACGGCACGTGACCGGGCGGAACGGCACCCTGATGAGGCAGGATTGACACGTGGCACTCTTCGGTTCGCACTCCGAACCCGACGGCACCTTCTCCGGGCGGTCGGGCAAGGGTCGCGGCCGGAAGTCCAAGCGCAAGTGGACGCCGGAGCCCAGCGCCGCCCAGGCCCGCTCCTGGCGCGACTCACCGCAGCCCACTCGCGCGGACCCCGCCGCGCACCCGGTCGAACCACCGACCCGGGGCGTCGCGGCGGAGCCCCCGACCCGGCAGGTCCCACCGCGCGCGAGGCCCGAGCGGCACGAAGAGCGGTACGAGCCCCGCGCCCGTCCCGAGCGCATCCCCGCCGAAGGCCGGGAGCCGCGCGCCCGAAGCCCGTTCTACGACGAGCCCCGCACCCCGACGGCCGACGAGGCCCCGACCGGCGCCGTCCCCCTTGGCCACCGCCCGCCGCCGCCCAGGGGTGCCCGGCCGTACCCGTCGCAGGACCACCGCACCGAACCCGTGCGGCCACGCCCGGAGAACCCACGGCCCGGCAGCGGCGAATACGAGCACTACGACACCGGCGGCTACGCGGGCGAGCCCCGCGTCGACCCCGACCGTGACGAAGAACTCCGCACCACGGCCGTGCCGGGCGCGGGCTCGATCCCGAAGCTGCCGAAGAAGATCACCGTCACGCGCGTCGCCGCGTTGCGCAGCCGGCAGCTGAGCGGCCAGGCCATCGGCATGTTCCAGCGCGCCACCAAGGCCGACGGCGCGGACAAGTCGGGCCTCACCTCGCTGATGTACGCGGTGATGCTCAACTACGCCAGCGACGCCGCCATGGCCATCGCGCTCGCCAACACGCTCTTCTTCGCCGCCACCAGCGGCGAGAGCAAGGGCAAAGTGGCGCTGTACCTGCTGATCACCATCGCCCCGTTCGCGCTCGTCGCGCCCGTGATCGGCCCGGCGCTGGACAAGATCCAGCGCGGCCGCCGCCTCGCGATGTGCGTGGCGTCGATCGGCCAGGGCCTCATGGCCGTGGTCATGGCGCTGCACTTCGACGACTGGCTGCTCTACCCCGCCGCGCTCGGGATGATGGTGCTGTCGAAGTCGTTCACCGTGCTCAAGGCAGCCATCACGCCCCGCGTGGTGCCGCCGGAGATCACGCTGTCGAAGACCAACGCGCGGCTCACGATCTTCGGTCTGGTGGCCGCCGGCGTGTTCGGCGGGCTGGCCAGCGGCGTCAACGCGCTCAGCGGTTCGGCCGGCGCGCTGTGGTTCACCGCATTGATCTGTGTGGCCGCGGCCGTGCAGTCGATGCGGATCCCGTCGTGGGTCGAGGTGACGGAGGGCGAGGTGCCCACGTCGCTGTCGGCGCGGCCCGAGCCGAAGCAGAAGAAGCAGCGCCAGCCGATGGGCCGCCACATCGTGGTCGCCTTGTGGGGCAACGGGTCCGTGCGCGTGCTCACCGGCTTCCTCATGATGTTCGCCGCGTTCGCGGTGAAGGCGCAGACGGAGGGCACGGGCCACAGCCCGTTCATGCAGCTGCTCCTGCTGGGCATCATCGGCGCCGCGGCCGGGGCGGGGGGCTTCGTCGGCAACGCGCTGGGCTCACGCCTGCAGTTCGGCTCGCCGGACCAGGTGATCGTGTGGTGCGTGGCCGCGTGCACGGGTGTGACGCTCATCGCCACGCTCCTGCCCGGACTCGCGACGGCCGCGGTCGTCGGCCTCGTCGGCGCCACGGCGAGCGCGCTCGCGAAGATCAGCCTCGACGCCGTGATCCAGGAAGACCTGCCGGAGCAGTCGCGTGCGTCGGCGTTCGGCCGCTCGGAAACGGTGCTGCAGCTGGCCTGGTGCTTCGGCGGCGCCGTGGGCCTGCTGCTGCCGCCAACGTATTGGATCGGCTTCCTCGTGGTCACGGTGCTGCTCGGCGTCGGCCTCACGCAGACCTACCTCGTGCAACGCGGCGGCTCGCTCTTGCCGGGACTGGGCGGAAACCGGCCACTGCGGCCCGAACCGACCGGCAGCTTCCCCGCGCAGGGCGCGTCCCGAGAGCGCCGGTAATCTTCGCACCATGCGACGTTCCCGATTGGTGGCCGTGCTCGCGGCCGGTGGTCTCGCCGTGGCCGGCTGTTCGGCGCCCCCACCGGCCGAGGTGACGTTCTACGGCGATGGGCACACGATCAACGTCGGGCCCATCGGCAACTGCGATGTGAGGACCGGCATCTGCGCCGCCAACCCCGGCGCCGCGGGCACGCTGAAGCTGCGCCCGGGCAAGTCCGTGCAGATCTCCGTGCCGAAGGAGGTCGCGGAAGGTCCGTGGAAGGTGACGGTGCAGTTCGTCAACAGCAAGGGCCAGCCGCAGCCGTTGAAGGAAGAAATCATCACCAGCGGCGACCGCTACGCCTACACCGCGACGCCGCCCACCAAGGACGACCAGATCGTGGTGGTGGAGATCGCGCAGGCCACCGTGGTCAGCCGCACGGGTGACCCCGACGACGCGGAGCCGATCACCTCGGCCCTGTGGTCGTTGCAGGTGCAGCCCGCCTGATCCCGTGCACGGGCGGTGAAGGGCACCCGTCGAGATGCCCTTCACCGATGACAGTGCGGGTCTTTAGGGGTCGATGTCCCGGGCGACCGCGCGCATGATCTCCGCGATCTGCTTGGTGTTCTTGCGATCCGGGTAGCGATTGCGCCGCAGGTCGGGCTGGACCTTCAGCTCGAGGAGCTTGATCATGTCTTCGATCAGGCCGTGCAACTCCTCGGCGGGACGCCGGCGCGCTTCGGCGACCGACGGCGGCGGGTCCAGCAGCCGGACGGAGAGCGCCTGCGGCCCGCGACGGCCGTCGGCGACGCCGAACTCCAGCCGCTGCCCGGCCTTGAGCCCCTCGACGCCCTGCGGCAGCGCGGCCTTGCGGATGTAGACGTCGGCTCCGCCGTCCTGCGTGACGAACCCGAACCCCTTCTCCGCGTCGTACCACTTGACCTTGCCGGTCGGCACTTCTCTCACCAGTCCTTCTGCTGTACTGCTCACGACGAACGCGCCCCGGGCGTACCCAGGGCGCGCGTCCGCTTAGCGTATCTCGCCACATGCCCTGGGGAGAAGCGGATACGGCCGATACCCTCAGCGCCATGGACAACGCAGCAAAGCAGACCGCGGGCAAACCGATCCTCATGCGGATCGGGATCGGCCTGTTCGCCATCGGGCTGCTCGCCGTGCTGGCTGTGTTCATCATGTTCGCCGCCGGGCTGGAGAACCTGCCGGTGTGGCTCAGCGCGGTCGCCGGCGTGGTGACGCCGCTGGGCCTGCTGCTCGGCCTGATCGCGCTGGTCCGCGAGGCGCGAGCCGGCAAACACGGCTGAGCCTCACAACGCGCGGGCGAACCACTCCGGGAACTGCGTGAGCGAGCCGAACACCACGTCGGCTCCCTCGGCGAGCAGTTCTTCCCTCGTGCACGGCCCGGTGGTCACGCCGACCGCGAGCGCACCGGCCGCGCGGGCGCCCCGCACGTCACCGAGGTGATCTCCGACATACGCCCGCGCGTCGTGCTCCTTGAGCGCCACCGCTTTCTGCGTGGACCACAGCTCACCCACCAGCTCGTCGACCTCCAGCCCCAGCGCCTCGACGTGCAGCCGCGCGTTGGGCCCGTATTTGCCGGTGACCACGAGCGTGCGCCCGCCCGCCGCGCGTACGGCCTTCAGCGCTTCCGCCGCGCCCGGCAGCGCGACCGTGCTCGGCACCACGAGGTCGGGGTACAGCGCACGAAACCGGTCCACGAGACCCGGGATCCGTTCCTCGGGCGCTTCGAAGCCGCGCAGGATGTCGTCGAGCGGCGGGCCGAGGTTGGCGGCGAAGTGCTCGCCGTCGAGCGACAGGCCCGACTCCACGCCCAGCGCGTTCATCGCCGCGACCATGCCCGGTCGCGGGTCGATCAGTGTCATGTCCAGGTCGAAGCCCACGGTGATGCCCACGTCCGCCACGGTAGCGGGGACCACCGACAGAACCGGCCTGTACATTCGATCGTGGTCAGTAAACCTTCTTGACACGACCTCGATCTGTGTCAAGCTGACGGTGTGACGAGCTTCACTGAGCGCACCAAGGCATCGCTGCGCGAAGCACTGCTCGACGCGGCCGCGGACCTGCTCCCCGACCGCGGCCACCAGGCGCTGCGCATGGCCGACGTCGCGGCGCGCGCAGGCGTGAGCAGGCAGACCGTCTACAACGAGTTCGGCAGCAAAGCGGCGCTCACGCAGGCCGTGGCGCTGCGCACGGCGGCGGAGTTCCTCGACGGCATCCGCCGCCGCTTCGAGAACGCCGACGGGCTGATCGCCGGCATCCACGGCGCCGTCGTCTACACGATCGACCACGCCCGAGAGAACCGGCTCGTCGCCGCCGCGCTCGGCACGGAGGCGGGCGAGGATTTGCTCCCGCTGCTCACCACCAAGGGCGAGCCCATCCTCACGGCCGCCGCCGACCTCGCGACCGAGCAGTACCGCACGCTGGAGCCCCGCCTGTCGCAGAAGTCCGCCGCGCTGCTGGCGGAAACCGTGGTGCGGCTGTCGCTGAGCCACCTGGTGCTGCCGACGCACTCCGCCACCGAGGCAGCCGACGCCGTCGTGGCGGTGCTTGCGCCGGCGATCGAGAACTTCCTCACGGAATCGTCCACGGACTCGTCCACAGAATCGTCCACAATGGAGTGACACGAAAGGGCCGGACATGACGGACACGCTTCCCGAGCTGCGCAGCGGGTTTTCCTCGCTGCGCAAAGGTGGGCTCAACTGGGACTCGTTCCCGTTGCGCCTGTTCGTGAAGGGCAACAAGAAGTTCTGGAACCCCGCTGACCTCGACTTCAGCCGCGAACGCGAAGGCTGGGAACGCCTACGCCGGAGCAGCAGCGCTCCACCACGTACCTCGTGGCGCAGTTCATCGCCGGCGAAGAGGCCGTGACGGAGGACATCCAGCCCTTCATGCGTGCCATGTCCTCGACCGGCCGGTTCGGCGACGAGATGTACCTGACGCAGTTCTGCTTCGAGGAGGCCAAGCACGTCGAGGTCTTCCGCCGCTGGATGGACGCCGTGGGGCTGGACCAGGACCTGCACCGGTACGTCGCCGAAAACCCCCACTACCGCAAGCTTTTCTACGAGGAGCTGCCGCAGTCGCTGCGCGCTCTGGAGGACGATCCCAGTCCCCTCAACCAGATCCGCGCGAGCGTCACGTACAACCACGTGATCGAAGGCAGCCTGGCGTTGACGGGCTACTACTCGTGGCAGCTCATCTGCACCCAGAACCAGATCCTGCCCGGCATGCAGGACCTCGTCCGCCGCATCGGCGACGACGAACGCCGCCACATGGCGTGGGGCACCTTCACCTGCCGCCGCCACGTCGCCGCCGACGACGCGATGTGGGACGCCGTGCAGCAGCGCATGGGCGAACTGCTGCCCCACGCGCTCAACATGATCCAGTGGGTGCAGGACCAGTTCGAGGAAGTCCCCTTCGACAACGACCCGGAGGAGCTCATCCAGTACGCGGCCGACCGCGCCCAGCGCCGCCTGGGCGCCATCGAGTCGGCGCGCGGGACGCCGGTGGAACAGATCGACCTGGACTACTCGCCGGAGCAGCTGGAAGAAACGTTCGGCGAGGAAGACGAGAAGGCACTGGCGGAGGCGGCGGCCGCGGCTTCCTGACGGGCGGTGGCCGTCTCCGGATAGCGCCGGGGACGGCCACCGGCGTCACCTCCAGATGACGCCGCGCCAGAAGTCGCCGTAGGACATCCCCGCGGTGAGGCCGCGCGAGTTGATCAGCAACGTCGACGCGGAAGTCGTGGCCCGGCAACGGTTCCAGCCGCGTGCGGATGCCGTCCGGCGCCCATTTCGCGCCGACGCCCTCGGCCTGGCCGGCGATCGTGCCGGCGCGGTTGATGGCGTTGGCCGTCGCGTTGCGGGTGCCGCTCGGCAGGTACGTCGGCCGGCCCGAGCGATCCCACCGTGTCGCGTAGCTGCCCCGAAGTCCGGGTCGACGAGCCCCACGACGGTGCCGTTGTCGCTGATCCCCATCGTCGCCCCGAAGCTCGGCGCCGCGGTTCCGCCCAGCGTCACGACGTGGCCTGAGGGATCCCACCGCTTGGCCACGGTGTTGCCTCCGGCCAAGGTCGACGAGCCGATGATCGCGCCACTACGGGAGATCCCGGCGACGGTGCCGTACTCGCCGTCCGGCGTGAGGTCTGTGATCCGGCCGCGCTCGTCCCAGCGCACGAGGTGGGTGTGCCCGGCCGCGTCGGCAGCGATGCCGGCGACGATGCGACCGTCGGGCGTGATCTCGCTCGCGAACGCCGAGCCGCCACCGGACAGGCCAGGCAGCTCGCGGACCCGGCCGTCGCGCTCCCACAGCAGCGCGTGCGAAGCGGTGCCGTCGTAGGAAGCGCCGACGATCCGGCCGGTGTCGCTGATCGCGCTCGCACTGCTGCTCTTGCCCGGGTCCGGCAGTCGCGCGACCGTGCCGTCGGCGGCCCAACGCGCGGCGCGCTGAACGCCTTGCGCGTCCTCGGCCCACCCGGCCACGACGTCGGCCTCGTCGATCGCGACGGCCTGGCCCGGGGCGCCCCCGAGCGTCGGCAGCGCGGTGGGCTCGCCGGTGGCGGACCACTTCATCGGGCGGTAGAGGATCCGCACGTCACGCGGGTAGGACTCGCCCACGACCGTGCCGCGGTCGTTGATCGCCTCGAGCCCGGTGTAGGTGTCGCCCGCCCGTGGCGCGAGCTCGATCGGCCCGGCCGGCGCGGTCACGGCGCCGGCCGCCGGCGTGAGCACAGTGATCGTGGCCGCGGCGACCCCGCGGCGAACGTTCTTCGGCTGACCTTCACGATGTTCCCCCTTCGTCGGTCTCGGAGGGGGAACATCGCGTGACCCTGTTGTCCGGTTGCCTGCCCTATGCGTGTTTCGCCGAAGCGGCGGCTTCCAGGCCCAGCAGCGTCACGGACTCCTCGCGCATTTCGACCTTGCGCACCTTGCCCGTCACGGTCATCGGGAACCCGTCGACGATGTGGACGTAGCGCGGGATCTTGTAGTGCGCCAGCTTGCCCTGCGAGAACTCGCGCACGGCCTCGGCGGTGAGCGGCTGCGCGCCCTCGCGCATCTGGATCCAGGCCATGAGCTCTTCGCCGTACTTGACGTCGGGAACGCCGATCACCTGCGCGTCGAGGATGTCCGGGTGCGTGTAGAGGAACTCCTCGATCTCGCGCGGGTACACGTTCTCGCCACCGCGGATCACCATGTCCTTGATGCGGCCGGTGATGTTGAGGTAGCCGGCGTCGTCCATCACAGCGAGGTCGCCGGTGTGCATCCAGCGCGCGGCGTCGATGGCCTCGGCCGTCTTGTCGGGCTGTTCCCAGTAACCGAGCATCACGGAGTACCCACGCGTGCAGAGCTCGCCGGGCACGCCGCGCGGCACGGTCAGGCCCGTCTCGGGATCGACCACTTTGGACTCGAGGTGCGGCCCGACGCGGCCGACCGTGGACACGCGGCGCTCCACCGAATCGTCCGCGCGCGTCTGCGTGGAGACCGGCGAGGTTTCCGTCATGCCGTAGCAGATCGACACTTCCGTCATGCCCATCCGGTCGATCACCTGCTTCATCACCTCGACCGGGCAAGGCGAGCCCGCCATGATCCCGGTACGCAGCGACGACAGGTCGAACTCGCCGAAGTCCGGGTGGTTCAGCTCCGCGATGAACATCGTGGGCACGCCGTACAGCGACGTGCACCGCTCCGCCTCCACGGCCTCCAGCGTCGCCCGCGGGTCGAACGCCGGCGCCGGGATCACCATGCACGCGCCGTGGCTGGTGCACGCGAGGTTGCCCATCACCATGCCGAAGCAGTGGTAGAAGGGCACGGGGATGCACACACGGTCTTCTTCGGTGTAGTTGCAGAGCTCGCCGACGAAGTAGCCGTTGTTGAGGATGTTGTGGTGGGACAGCGTGGCGCCCTTGGGGAAGCCCGTGGTGCCGGAGGTGTACTGGATGTTGATGGGGTCGTCGGCGCTCAGGTTTTTCTGGAGCTTCGCAAGGGCCTCCGGGTCGTTGCCCTCGCCCTTGGCCATGAGGTCCGTCCAGGCGTCGGTGCCCAGCAGCACCACGAACTCGAGCCCCGCGCAGTTCGGCCGGACCTGCTCCACCATCGCCGCGTAGTCCGACGTCTTGAACTTGTCCGCCGCGACGAGCATCCGCACGCCGGACTGGTTCAGCACGTACTCGAGCTCGTGCGAACGGTACGCGGGGTTGATGTTGACCAGGATGGCGCCGATCTTGGCCGTCGCGTACTGGAGCAGCGTCCACTCCGCGCGGTTCGGCGACCAGATCCCGACGCGGTCCCCCTTGCCGATCCCGGTGGCGACGAGGCCGTGCGCGAGCTGGTCCACGTCCTTTTTGAGCTCGGCATACGACCACTTCGTGCCGGCCGCGCGGTCCACCATCGCGTCGCGCTCCGGGAACGCGGCCACGGTGCGGTCGAGGTTGTCCCCGATGGTGTCACCCAGCAGGGGGACATCGGACGTCCCGGAGGCGTAACTGGGCAGGGCGGGCACGTCGGGCATGGTTGCCTCCCGGTGGGGTCTTCGACGACACCCGCGAGTCTAAGAACCCGGGGGTTCGACGACCACCCGGCCGGGCCCGCGCCTTCCGCTACGCTCGGTGCGGGTTCGTTTCACGAGGGGTTGGGGTTGGGCCGTGCCGGAGGAGTTCTCCCTGAGCTGGACCGAAGTCGACGTCGCCGTCCGCCGCAGCGGCCTGCCGGCTTCGTGGCACCCCTTCGAAATCCGCAGCCCTGGGCTGACGCTTTCTGAAAACCGACGCCTGTCGGACGCGTCTTGGGACGCGCTGCTGTCCCGCGGGCTCGCTGCCGGGGACAAGCTCGACCACGACGTTCTGGCCACCTTGCAGGCCTGGACGCGGCCCGAGGTGCTGATCATCGTGCGCGCGGCGGAGCTGCCGTCGGGGACGGTGCTTTACCGGGCCTGCATCGGTGAGGGGCTGGGGGTGTTTTCGTCGTCCTCACCTGACGGGATCCGGTTCCAGCAGACGCGGCCGGATCGCCTGGTGGAGACGGTGTTGAGCATGTTCCCGGCTTATCCGCCGCTGCCGGTTGCTCCCGTCTCTCTCACCCAGGCCCCGGCTCGGCATTCGTCCGCATCGCCGGATGATTCGGACTTTTCGGACCGGGACTTCACTTCGGCGCCTTCTCGCCGTGATCGGGATGCGTTGGGGGCGTATTCGCAGTGGCCGGTGCACCGGCACGGGACTGTGGAGCTCTCGCTGCGACCCCGGCACGGCGTCCTGCGACCGATGTCGACGGCGACCTTTGTCGATACGGATGGGGGGCGGTACGTCACGTTCTCGGAACCGCTGCGAGATGGGGGCTTCCGGCTGCGGTTCGTACCGTCCGATGGTTCTCACCTGCGAAGGTGGCTGTTCGAGACGATCGAGGAAGGGATTCGCTGAGGCGCTTTGTCGACCGGCGCCCGGGCTACCCGCACCAGCCGGGCGAAGTCCTCCGCCTGCGAATACTCCTTGTCGAGAACTCGATGCGCGGTCGCCCGGGTACGTCGTCACGACGCATCCGGAACCGCTGACAAGGCCTGATCGTCACTAGTAGAGTGCAAGTGGGCCACGCTGGGTGGTCACTGGCCGTCAGGGAGGGCAGGGTGTCAGAAGCGCACTTCGGGCCACGAGGCTCCGCGGTACCGTCGACGCCAACGCCGCCGCCCTCGGGCGATGCCGGCAAATCCCTGCTGCCCGATGCTCTCTCCGCGCCGCTCGACGCCGCGGGAGCCAAGCAGGTCAGCGAAGCTGGCGCGCGGCTGAAGGAGCTCGCGAGCAGCGGCGGATTCGCCGTGAACGAAGAGGGCTTTCAGGCATATCTCAAAGCCTGCAACTTCTTCTTGAGCGGCTTCACCGCCATGCGGAGGGACGTCGACCTCCTGAGCCAAGGGGCCCTTATGGGTTCCAGCGACTACGCCAAGAGCATCGCCGCATACAACGTCACCGTTGCCTCCGGCGACCATGAGGCCCTGATTCCGATCCTGGACAAAATGCTTGATGGAATCACCCAGGCCCGCGATGCGATAACGATCGCCCGCGACAACTACCGTGAGTCCGACGAAGAAAGCAAAGTCCCGTTCTCGAAGCTCAACAAGGAAACTGATTCCCGGTGAAGTGGCGATATCTGAAGCGCGTGATCGTGGCAGCAGCGGTGAGCCTATCGGTGGCAGCGTGCACGGGAAATGTCGACGGTAGCGCCAAGCCGGATCCGGCACCTTCGCCCTCGTCCGCGGCGAACACGTCGAACCCATTGAGTGGTATCGCACCTTGCACGACCCTGGACCAGGTGGTTTCGGGCCAAGGGTTCAGTCCCGCGGTTCCGACCGTTGCGGATTCCGAACACAGCTGTCGGGTGCACAAGGATGTCCAAGGCGCCACACCGGCTCTCGACATCAGCCTGTCTTTGCACGACGGACAGAACTACAAGGCGAACATCCGGAATCCGAGCCAAGCGAGTTCCGGATCGGTGGGCCCCCGGGCGGCGATCGAAGAAGCAGAGCCGCTGAACGTCAAGGGTGACTGCGACGTGTCACTGGAGGTCAAGCCCAACTCGAAGGCCACCGTAGGCGTGTCCACCGATACCACTGACAACGCGTGCAAGACGGCCGAGAGCCTGGCCGAGAAGCTCGAACCATTGCTTCCCAAGAACACCTGAGGGGCCACGTCATGAGCGAGTCACACCGGGCGCAGCACCAGCAGTCTGCAGGCGACTTCTACGCGCAGACTCAGCTGAAGCTGCAAAGGAACGCGGCGCGATTCGGCTCAGAAGATCGTGCCAATGCCGAAAAGGGCATCACCGCCGAGACCGAGAAGGAAGCTTCCTCGTACTCGGTCACACAAGGTGACCAGCTACTCCAAGGACAAGTCACCCGGAGCGGCGCCCCTGCTCCCGGCCAGAACTACGCAGCGCAGTCGCATGAAGACCTGTACAACATGGTGCACGTCGGTCTCGACTTCAGAGAGATCAACGAGCGCAGCACAGTGGCCAACGTCTACGGCAACTGGCTGGCCGACGCGTCCAACGCTTTCCGTGATGCCGCGAGCACCGCTGGAGCGTCGTGGCAAGGCGCCGCCGCCTCGCAGGCGAATTCGTTCTTCCAGAACACAGCCAGCCACACTGAGCAAACCGGCAACGCGATGCAGCTCATTTCGAACCGGTACTCACAGCAGTCCGCGGCAGCGGACTACGCGCAGAAGAACATGCCGGAGCCCACCGGGTTCAATCAGCAGGCCGAGATGGACAAGGCGACGAAGCAGTTGTCCGGCGGGGACCCGGCAGCCGCGGCACAGACAATGACCGCCTTGGCCGCCAAACAGCAGCAAGCCGACGCCGCACACCAGCAGGCCGTGCAGGTGATGGAGGGGCTGGACAACACCTACCACGAAACGGCCACAACCCAGCCGACGTTTGCGCCTCCGCCGGCGCCCGGTGGCTCCGACGACAGCACCCGAGCCAGCAGCGCCCAGCCCGGCGCCGGCCTCGGGGCCCACGCAGGTGCACTGAACAGCGGCAGTGGCGGCTTCGGCGCACCCGGCGGTGGGGCACCCGGCGGTGGCACCGGTGGGCCGGCCGGCTTCAGCGGCAACGCCTACGCGCCGCCCGGTGCAGGCTCCAGCACTGGTGCCGGGGCCTTCGGTGGGCCCGGCGGTACGGGCGGCGGAGGCTTTCGGCCGCCCGCCGGTGGCGGCGGCTTCGGACGACTGTCCCCGGATGCGTTGGCGTTCGGCGGCGGCCCGGGCGGCGCCGGGGGTGCCGGCGAGGAGACCCTCCGCGGCGGACGAGCCGGCGGCGGGACCGGGCGGACCGGCGGCGGGTTCGCCGGTAGCCGCGTGTCCGGTGGCGGCGCGACGGCGAAGCCCGGCGAAGGCCCAGGCTCCGGCAAGGGCGCCGGCGAGCGGCTGGAGCGCGGAGCGACCGCGGCGGCCAACGCGGGCAAAGCCGGGAAGGCCGGCGCGGGCGGAGCGGCCGGCGCGGCGGGGGCCGGCAAGAAGAAGGAAGACGACAAGGAGCACAAGAACAAGCTCCCCAACCAGGAAGACCCCGACGAGGTGTTCGAGGTCCGCCCCGAACGCGGACCCGACGGGGAGAAGATCACGCCCCCGGTCATCGGTGGGTGAGTAGAGGCTGACGGAGCGCGGCGCCGCCTGTGGGGTGGCGCCGCGTTGTGTTTGACCGAGGGCCAAGCCGAACATCGACGTCGGACGTCGAGAACCCACAGGCCAGGCCGGCCGCAAAAAGAACCCCGCGCCAGGTCGAAGGAATGACAGGCGCGCAACAAGACCATCCAGGTCGACAAAGCGACACCCACAAAACCCAGGGTAAAACCCTGACACCCCCACCCACCCACGCCGGTACCGTCGACCCCATGCGGTTCTACGTGGTCGATGCGTTCACCGGGGAGGCGTTCGCCGGGAATCCGGCCGGGGTGGTGGTGTTGGAGGGGCCCGCGGAGGATGGGTGGATGCAGCGGGTGGCGGCCGAGATCGGGCATTCCGAAACCGCGTTCGTCACCGCCAGCGAGACCAGCACACAACTGCGCTGGTTCACCCCCGCCACCGAGGTGGACCTGTGCGGCCATGCGACCATCGCGGCGACCCAGGTGCTCGGGGGGACCCAGAAGTACGAGACCCGCAGCGGCATCCTCACCTGTACCAAGCACGAAGACGGCTGGATCGAGATGGACTTCCCCGCCGATGAGCCGCGGGAAACCCAAGAGGACGTCAGCCACATCCTCCCCGACACAACAGGCAAACCCCTCTACGTCGGGCGGGCCAAGGAAAACCTGTTAGTCGAGCTCGAGACGCCGGAGCAGGTCGCCGAAGCCACGCCGAACCTCGCGCGGCTGAAAGACACCTGGACCGGCCGGATGATCGTCACCGCACAAGGCAACACCACGGCAGACTTCGTCAGCCGCTTCTTCGGCCCCGGCGTCGGCGTGGACGAGGATCCCGTCACGGGGTCCGCCCACTGCGCCCTGGCGCCGTACTGGGGTAAGAAGCTCGGCAAAAGGAAGCTGCAAGCCCACCAGATCTCCCAGCGTGGCGGGATCGTGAGAACCGAACTCGACAACGACCGCGTCCGTATCAGTGGGCAGGCGGTCACCGTGGTGAGTGGGGAGCTGCACGTCTGATGCGCCTGCTGCTGAACATCATCTGGCTCGTGCTCTGCGGATTCTGGATGGCCTTGGGCTACGTCCTCGCGGGCATCGTGTGCTGCATCCTCATCATCACCATCCCGTTCGGGCTGGCGTCGTTCCGGATCGCGAACTACGCGTTGTGGCCGTTCGGCCGGACGGTGGTCGATCGGCGCGACGCGGGTGTCGGGTCGGTGCTGGGCAACATCATCTGGTTCATCTTCGCCGGGCTGTGGCTGGCGATCGGCCACGTGGTCACCGGCATCGCGTTGTGCATCACGATCATCGGGATCCCGCTGGGGATCGCGAACTTCAAGCTGATCCCCGTGTCGCTCATGCCGCTGGGCAAGGAGATCGTCGACGTCCCCTAGGGCTCAGGCGTGAAAGGCAACGGCACCACGAGGCACGGGCCACCCACGAACAAGCCGCCGTCGATGCCCAGGGCCTTGCCGCCGGCGTAGAGGTACGGGCCCTCTATCTGCGCCGGGTGGATACCCAGTTGGTCGGCGATCACACTGTGGCCGTGGACGATCCGCGAACCGCCGAGAGCCGCCATCAACGCGTCCGCGTTCTCCTCGCCGGCCGGGCCGCGGAAGGCGTAACGCGTGGTCATCCGGCGCCAGACTTCCCACCACGCCTCGATGTCGCTGCCGGTCAGGATTTCCCCCACCGACGCGTTGATCGAGGCGATGTCCGAGCCCCAGTCGAGGTACTCGAGCGTGTCCGAATGCATCAGCAGGTGGTCGTCCACCAGCGCCACCAACGGGCGCGCCGAAAGCCACTCGATGTGTTCCGGCGTCAGGCGGTCCTGATCGGACAGCAGGCCGCCGTTGATCTCCCAGCTGCGCGCGAAGCTGCGCGGCCCGAAGTCCGACGGCACCTGGCGGTCGCCGAAGTGGTACATCCCCAGGAGCAGGATCTCGTGGTTCCCCAGCAGCATCTGCACGGAGCCGCCCGCCTCCGGCGCCTGTTCCTGCAGCGAACGCACGAAGTCGATCACGCCGACGCCGTCGGGACCGCGGTCCACGAAGTCACCGAGGAACCACAGCTGGTCTTCGGCGCCGCTCCACTTGCCGTCGCTGTCGACCAGTCCCTCGGCGCGCAGTGCGTCGGCCAGGGCGTCGCGGTGCCCGTGGACGTCGCCCACCACATACACGCTCATCGTTCGACGATAGGCCCTGCTCCGGCGCGCGCGCCGGTCAGCCTTCGCCGAACGGGTCCAGGGTTCGCCCGATCAGGTCCGCGACCGAGTCGATCACCATCGTCGGCCGATACGGATAGCGTTCGGCCGACTCCTGGCTGGATATCCCGGTGAGCACGAGGATCGTCTGCAGCCCCGCTTCGAGGCCCGCGTGCACGTCGGTGTCCATGCGGTCGCCGATCATCAGCGTCGACTCCGAGTGCGCGCCGAGACGCCGCAACGCCGAGCGCATCATCAGCGGGTTCGGCTTGCCCACGTAGTACGGCGAACGCCCGGTCGCGCGCTCGATCAGCGCCGCGACGGACCCCGTGGCCGGCAGCGACCCCTCCATGCTGGGGCCGGTCGCGTCCGGGTTGGTCGCGATGAACTTCGCGCCGCGCTCGATCAGGCGGATGGCGTTGGTGATGGAGCTGAAGCTGTACGTGCGGGTCTCGCCCAGCACCACGTAGTCCGGGTCGCGTTCGGTGAGCACGTAACCGACCTCGTGCAACGCGGTGGTCAGCCCGGCCTCGCCGATCACGAACGCCGTACCACCCGGGCGCTGCGACTCGAGGAACTGCGCCGTGGCCAGCGCCGAGGTCCAGATCGACTCCTCCGGCACGTCGAGCCCGGTGCGCAGCAACCGCGCCCGCAGGTCACGCGGGGTGTAGATGGAGTTGTTCGTGAGCACCAGGAAGCCGATGCCGTTGTCCCGCAGCTCGCCGAGGAACTCGTCCGCGCGCGGCACAAGGTGCTCCTCGCGAACCAGGACGCCGTCCATGTCGCTCAGGTACGTCCAGCGGCCTTCTGTCACCCTCGCCGTCCTCTGTTCTGCGGTACTTGATCGAAACAGGCGCACAGTACCACGGCACCCCGGCAGGTTGCGCCCGAAACGGAAGATTTCCGTTGGGGCACAACGCAGTCAGGCTTGCGTGGGGTGCACCGCCACTGTCGCGGCCTTCACCGACAGCGTCACAGCCGAACCCGGCTCCAGCTCCAGGTCGGCGACCGCCGCCGGCGTGAGGTCCGCGGTCAGGCCCTCGGCCCAGCCGCCGCCGGTCACGCGGACCCGGATCACGGGCCCGTGCGGTTCCAGGGCCGCGACCGTGGCCTCGGCGGTGTTGCGCGGGCTGCCGTGGTGCTCACCGTCGTGCGGGTACACGGCCACCGCGCTGGGCTCGAACACGGCGACCGCGGCCTCCCCCACCACGGCGTCCTCGGACAGCAGCCCCGACACGAGGTCACCCGACTTCGTCCGCAGCCCCTCGGCCTCCGCGACGCCCGCAACCAGGTTGAGCCCCGCGATCCGGGCGGTGAACGCGGTGCGCGGCGCGGCCAGTACCTCCCGCGTCGGCCCGCGTTCGACGATCCGGCCGCCCGACATCACGGCCACGTGGTCGGCGAGCGCGAGCGCGTCGAGCGGGTCGTGCGTGACCAGTACCGTCGTCGGGCCGCCGCGCAGCACCCGCCGCAGCAGGCCGCGGATCGCGGGCGCCGCGTCCACGTCGAGAGCGGCGAACGGTTCGTCGAGCAGCAGCAACGACGGCGTCGAGGCCAGCGCCCGCGCGATCGCCACCCGCTGCTGCTGGCCGCCCGAGAGCTGGCCGGGCCGCCGGCGCGCGAACGCCGACGCGTCCACCTCCGCCAGCCACTTCTCCGCCACTTCCCGCGACTTCGCCTTCCCCGCACCGGCGGAACGCGGCGCGAAGGCGACATTGTCCAAAGCGGACAGATGCGGGAACAACAATGCGTCCTGCGACAGCAACCCGACCCCACGCGCGTGCGGCGGCAAGTCCACCTTTTCACCCGCCAGCACGCGGCCGGACAACGTGATGTCGGCCGACGTCACGGGCACGAGCCCGGCCAGGCCACCGAGCACAGTGGACTTGCCGGAGCCGTTCGGCCCGAGCAGTGCGAGCACCGTTCCCTCGGGGACGGTGAACTCGACGTCGAGGGAGAACGTGCCGCGCGAGAGTGCGATCCGGGCCGAGAGCGTCACCGGAAACCACCTTCGAACGACCGCGGCCGCGCCACCGCGATGACCACGATCGCCACCACGATCAGCAGCAACGCGAGCGCCACCGCGCTGTCGACGTCCACCTCGGCCTGTGTGTAGACCTCCAGCGGCAACGTCCGCGTGACCCCTTCGAGCGAACCGGCGAACGTGATGGTCGCGCCGAACTCCCCCAGCGCGCGGGCGAAGCTGAGCACCACGCCGGAGCCGAGCGCCGGCAGCAGCAACGGCAGCGTCACGCGGCGGAACACCGTCCACGGCCGCGCGCCGAGGGTCGAAGCCACCTGTTCGTAACGGTCGCCGGAGCCGCGCAGCGCGCCTTCGAGGCTCACGACCAGGAACGGCATGGCCACGAACGTCTGCGCGATCACCACTGCCGCGGTCGTGAACGGGACCTGCTGCCCGGTGAGCGCGTTGATCAGGATGCCGAGGAAACCCTTGCGCCCCAGCAGGTACAGCAGGGCGAGGCCGCCGACCACGGGCGGGAGCACCAGCGGCAGCAGCACGATCGAGCGCAGCAGCCGCGTGCCGCGCACGCGCGAGCGGGCCAGCACCACGGCCAGCGGCACGCCGAGGATCACGCACGCCACCGTGGACAGCAGAGCCGTGATCAGCGACAGCTTCAGCGCGGCCAGCGACGACTCGGAGATCAGGAGAGACGGGAACCGGGCGACGTCCGAGCGCACGAGCAGCCCGACGACGGGCAGCACCACGAGCGCGAGCGCCACCACGGCGGGGATCCAGAGAACAAGGGGAACCCGCGAGTGCGGCGGCCGGGCCACGGCCGCCGCACCGCGTTGCCCCTTACTGAGCCGGGCCAAACCCGATCTTGGTCAGCTCGGCCTTGCCCTGCGCGCCGAGCACGAAGTCGTTGAACTCCTTGGCCAGAGCGGCCTGCGGAGCGTCCTTCACGACGGCGATCGGGTAGTTGTTGATCGCGCCGGAAGACTCCGGGAAGTCCACCTTGTCGACCTTGTCCGCGGCCGACGTGGCGTCGGTGACGTAGACCAGGCCCGCGTCGGCGTCACCCGACTGCACCTTCGCCAGCACCTGCTTGACGTCGGTCTCCTCGCTGGCCGGCTTCAGCGTGACGTGGGTGTTGTCCTCGACCTTCTTGGTCGCCGAGCCGCACGGCACCTGCTGCGCGCAGACGACCACGGTCAGGCCGGCCTTGTTCAGGTCGGCGAAGGTCTTGATGCCCTTGGGGTTGCCCTTCGCCACGGCGATCGCCAGCTTGTTGGTGGCGAACACCGTCGGCTGCCCGTCGATCACACCGCCCTGCACGGCCTTGTCCATGTTGGCCTGGTCGGCGGAGGCGAACACGTCGGCCTTGGCCCCGTTGTCCAGTTTCTGCACGAGCGCCGACGAGCCCTCGTAGTCGAACTTGACGGTGACACCCGGGTGCGCGGCCTCGAACTCCTTGCCGAGCTCGTTGAACGACTCGGTGAGCGATGCGGCGGCGAACACCGTCAACGTGCCCGTTGCGCTCGAACCGGCGGGCGAGGGCACCGCCGGGCCGCCCGAGCTCGGGCTGGTGCTGGCCTCG
The DNA here is from genome assembly GCF_030285625.1 of Amycolatopsis sp. 2-15. NCBI lineage: Bacteria > Bacillati > Actinomycetota > Actinomycetes > Pseudonocardiales > Pseudonocardiaceae > Amycolatopsis > Amycolatopsis carbonis. The sequence goes on along the minus strand of NZ_CP127294.1, from coordinate 2,563,775 downwards.
TCGTTCGCGCTGCACGCACCGGCCAACAACGCGACCGCCGCGACGGCGATAGCGAGCTTCTTCATCTGTTTCCTTCCGGGGTCTCCACCACGACGGTGGTCGCCTTGACAACGGCCACCGCGAGCACACCCGGGCGCAGCCCGAGCTCGCGGACGGCTTCTGAACTCATCAGTGACACCACTCGGTGCGCCCCGCACTGCAGCTCGACCTGGGCCATCACCTTGTCGGCGGTGACCTCGGTGACGAGTCCCACGAAGCGGTTGCGGGCGGAGCGGCCGACTGCCGACGGGTCCTCGGGACCGGCGGCCTGCGCGCGGGCGAACCCCGCCAGCTGGGCACCGTCGACGACCTTCCGGCCGGCGGCGTCGTCCGTCGCGGTCAACTGACCGCCGCGGACCCAGCGCCGGACGGTGTCGTCACTGACGCCGAGGAGCCGGGCGGCCTCGGACAACCGAAATTGCGGCATGGCCGGAAGATTATCGCCGCAGTTGAGGAAAAGCTATGTGAAACGTGAATTGTCGAGCAGTTCGTTGTGTGACTCTTCGAGTATTGCGTTCTGATAACGCTCGGGGTGTTGGCCGGACGGTCTCCGGCGGCTGGCCCCGTTGTCGATCGAGCCGGCCGATGACCCGCGTCACAGCCGGTGTGGACGGTCGGATCCGCACCGCGATCCACGTCCCCGCCTGGGGTTTCCGCCTCCTGTCCTGCGAGGTCGGGGGCGGTGCGGTCGATTCCGGACAGCCGCGGTGGCGCCGGCACGCGAGCGGCGTGGCCGACTGCGTGAGCAGACGGTCACAGCGAGGTCACCGAAAGCTCGTGAGACATCGTTCATCGGCCTGCCCGCTGATAAGGACGAGTCGGCTTTTCAGAGCTCCGCGAGTTAAGCTGTGAGTAATGACAGCAGTACATCTCGGGTTTCCTCGCGTCCCCGGTACACGAGGTTCGTCCGGCGTGCCCTCGGCACCCCGCCCCGATCATCCGGGCTTGCTCGACCAGTTCGGCCGCGTGGCCACGGATCTGAGGGTTTCGCTCACGGACCGCTGCAACCTGCGCTGCACGTACTGCATGCCCGCCGAAGGCCTCGACTGGATGCCCGGCGAGCAGGTGCTCAGCGACGACGAGCTGGTGCGGCTCATGCGCATCGCCGTCGAGACGCTGGGGGTCACCGACATCCGGTTGACCGGCGGAGAGCCGCTGCTGCGTCCGGGCCTGGAGGACATCGTGGCTCGCGTCACGGCACTCGAGCCGCGGCCGCGGGTTTCCATGACCACCAACGGGATCGGCCTCGCGAAGCGGGCGAAAGGCCTTGCCGAGGCCGGCCTGGACCGGATCAACGTGTCGCTCGACACCGTTGACCGCGCCCTGTTCGAGCAGATCACCCGCCGCGACCGGCTCCCCCACGTGCTGGCGGGTCTCGCCGCCGCGCGCGACGCGGGGCTGGCGCCGGTGAAGGTCAACTCCGTGCTGATGCGCGGGATCAACGAGCACGAGGCCGTGCCGCTGCTGCGGTTCTGCCTCGAAGAGGGCTACCACCTGCGGTTCATCGAGCAGATGCCGCTCGACGCGCAGCACGGCTGGAACCGCGGCGAGATGATCACCGCCGAGGAGATCCTGTCGATGCTGGGCGAGGAGTTCTCGCTGTCGCCGTTCCCGGCCGCCCGCGGCGGCGCACCGGCCGAGCGGTGGCTGGTCGACGGCGGACCCGGCGACGTGGGCGTGATCGCGTCGGTGACCAGGCCGTTCTGCGCCGCGTGCGAGCGCACCCGCCTCACGGCTGACGGGGCGGTGCGCTCCTGTCTCTTCTCCAACGACGAGACGGACCTACGCGCCCTCGTGCGCGCGGGCGCGCGTGATGAAGAGGTGGCGGACGCGTGGCGGGCCACGATGTGGGGCAAGCTCGCGGGCCACGAGATCAATGAAGCCGGGTTCGCGCAGCCGATCCGGCCCATGAGTGCGATCGGCGGATGACATGTCACCCCAGTCCCTGGAACCGATGACCGTGCTGGTCCGCTACTTCGCCTCCGCCCGCGCGGCGGCGGGAGTGGAAGAGGAGAAGCTGAAGCTTCCCGAAGGCTCGACCGTCGCAGACGCGGTTCGCCTGGTGCGCGAGCTGCATCCGGGGCCGCTGCCGCGCATCCTCGACGCGGCGAGCTTCCTGCTGAACGAGGTTGCCGTCCGTAATCAGGATCGCGCCCTCAGTGACGGAGCGCAACTCGACGTGCTCCCGCCCTTCGCCGGCGGCTGACCCTCGCGAGACCCCGTCAGACCCGGCTCAGGGGCTCACTGGGCCCCCGAACCCTCCTGTCCGGCCGGTTGGTCCGGACCACGCCGAACGGCGCTCAAGGCGCCGTGAGCGGCCATTCTTGTCAATACCTACTCTCCGAAGTAGTTCGCTCACGGCGTATTCCCGGGCACCCACAGAACCACTCGGCGGGCACTGGCGGACTTCGCACTGAGTGGTTTAAGGTGCCCGACTCAATGGCTGCACGAATGGACCGTTGACGCCTTATTGACGTGATCCAAGCCTCACGATCCGTGAAATATCTCAGGCAGAAAACGGGCAGATAACGGCCCTCTGACCTGCGCAAACATGCCGATCGTGAGAGGTTGCTTGCTGTTACTGTGACGTAGGTCACATGCCGAATAATTTCCGATCACGGCTCTCGTTACGTACCGTCGCTTTTCGGTTGGCCCCGACCGACCGAGCAAGACCGGGAATCCGTAGCGCCTAGCCCTGTCCAGCGGATACCCGGACCCATACCCCGAGCGAAAGCATTTCCGGACAGGGACGAGGGGACGAAGACCGCGCGTCGTGCGCTGTCCGCGTCTGCCGCCCGGCAACGGGCGGACGGGCTCCCAACCCGGCCCTCAGCCTTCGGGCTCGTAGGCGCAGGAAGCCGAGAAGTATTCTCATGTCTTACCGAGGCAAGCACCGCAAGATGTCCGCCGCCACCCGCACCATCGCCCGCGTCGCTGTCGCGGGTATCGCGGTCGGCGCGCCCATCGCGATCGCCGCGACCCCCGCGTCGGCGACCAACTGGGACGCTGTCGCGCAGTGTGAGAGCAGCGGCAACTGGAACACCAACACCGGCAACGGCTACTACGGCGGCCTGCAGTTCACGCAGAGCACCTGGAAGGCCTACGGCGGCACCGGCAGCGCGGCGAACGCTTCCCGTGAGCAGCAGATCGCCGTGGCCGAGCGCGTTCTCGCGGGCCAGGGCGGCGGCGCGTGGCCGAACTGCTACGGCAGGGGTGCCGGCGGCTCGACCGCGGCGCACAAGTCGACCAAGTCGACGAAGTCGACCTCGAAGTCGACCACCAAGAAGTCGACCCCGAAGAAGAGCACGAGCAGCGCCCCCAAGAAGGTCGCCAGCACCCCGGTGACCGGCGTGCCGAGCTCGAACCCGAACGGTGACTACACCGTCGTGTCCGGCGACAGCCTGTCGAAGATCGCCAAGCAGCTCGACGTTCAGGGTGGCTTCCAGAAGCTGCAGGACCTGAACAAGGGCTACATCCCGAACGCCGACCTGATCCTCGTCGGTCAGAAGATCGCCACCAAGTGACTCCTGACCTCTCCGTGAGGTCGTGAAGTAGTCCCTTCAGGGCGCAGCGTTCGATTGGCTGTGATCCGGCGAAAGGGCCCCACCGCGAATTTCCCCCGGCGGTGGGGCCCTTCGTCGGGTCTGGTGAACGGCCCCGGCGGATCAGGGTGAGTTGACCCATTCGTCGGAGCCGTCGGTGAAGTGCTGGTGCTTCCAGATCGGGAGCCGGGCCTTCACCTCGTCGACGAGTTCCGCGCAGGCCGCGAAGGCCTGGCCGCGGTGCTCGGCGGCGACGGCGCACGCCAGCGCCACGTCGCCGATGGCGAGCGGGCCGACGCGGTGGCTCACGGCCACGGCGCGGACGCCCGTCCAACCGGCGGCGAGCTCGGTGACGACCTGGGCGAGCACGTCGCCCGCGGTGGGGTGGCCTTCGTAGGTGAGGTCGCGCACGCCCTTGCCGCCGTCGTGGTCGCGCACGACCCCGCCGAAGGTGACGACGGCGCCGGCCGCGTCGTCTTCCACGAGGCGGGCGTGCTCGTCGACCGACAGCAGCTGGTCGCTGACCTCCGCGCGGAGGATGCGGACTCGAGGTGTGCTCGGGGTCTTGGCTTCGAGCGGATCCGCGGGCAGCGAGTCCGCGGCGAGTGCGCCGGCGACGGACGCGGAGTTCTCAGTGGACTCCGCGGCTTGGTCGGCCTTGGCCAGATCTTCCGCGGCAGGCCGCGGGTGGTCACCACCGGCGAGCTGGTCCACGGCGTGGTCCAGGATCGCCTCCAGCACGCCCAGGCCGTCCTTCACGCCGCCGCGCGAGCCGGGCAGGTTGACGACGAGCGTGCGGCCCGCGACACCCGCGAGGCCGCGCGACAGCACGGCCGTCGGCACGTGCGGCAGGCCCGCGGAGCGGATCGCGTCCGCGACGCCCGGAAGTTCGTAGTCCAGCACTTCGCGCGTGACGTCCGGAGTGCGGTCCGTCGGCGAAATGCCCGTGCCGCCCGTGGTCAGGACCACGGCGACGCCCTCGGAAACCGCCGCGCGCAACGCGATCCCCACCGGTTCGCCGTCCTCGACGACCACCGGGTCGGGTACCGCGTAACCGCGCCCGGCGAGCCACTCCACGAGCACCGGGCCGGTTTTGTCCTCGTAGACGCCCTTCGCGGCGCGATTGGACGCCACGATCACCCGTGCCTCGCTCATGACTGCCGCTCCCACGTACCGGTCTTGCCGCCGTCCTTGCGGATCAGGCGGACGTTGTCGAGCGTCGCGGCCGGATCCACGGCCTTGATCATGTCGTGCAGCGTGAGCCCCGCGACCGCGACGGCGGTGAGGGCCTCCATCTCGACGCCGGTGACGTCGGTGGTCTTCGCCGTCGCGCTGATGTGGACGGCGCTCCCGTCCAGTTCGAACTCCACCTTCACGCCGGACAACGCGATCTGGTGGCACAACGGGATCAGCTCCGGCACGCGCTTGGCGCCCATGATGCCGGCGATCCGGGCCGTCGCCAGTGCGTCGCCCTTCGGCAACCCGTTGGCGGACAACAGATCCACCACCTCGGCGGTGGTGTGCACCGTGCCGCCGGCGAGCGCCGTGCGCGCGGTCGCCGTCTTGCCGGAGACGTCGACCATCCGCGCGGCGCCGGTTTCGTCGACGTGGCTGAGTTCACTCACCCCAGGAGGCTATGCCAGCGGTGTCCCGGCTGACAAAAGGCCCCGTCACCGCGGTGAGCGATGACGGGGCCTCGGGGCAGTTCGGAACCTCAGCCGGCCGTGGCTTCCGCGCGCACGGCCGCCTTCACGGCTTCGGCGACGGCCGGGGCCACCGCGTTGTCGAACACGCTCGGCACGATGAACGACGCGTTGAGCCGGCTCTGGTCCACCACGTCGGCGATCGCGTCGGCAGCGGCGAGCAGCATGTTGTCGTCGATGTTGTGTGCGGCGGCGTCGAGCAGGCCGCGGAAGACGCCGGGGAACGCCAGCACGTTGTTGATCTGGTTCGGGAAGTCGCTGCGACCGGTGGCGACCACGGCGGCGTGCTGCTGCGCCTCCAGCGGGTCGATCTCCGGGTCCGGGTTGGCCAGCGCGAAGACCACGGCGTCCTTGTTCATCGTCGCCACCTGGTCGGCGCCGAAGAGGTTCGGGGCGGAGACGCCGATGAAGACGTCGGCGTTCACGAGGGCCTCGTGCAGCGTGCCGGCCTGCTTGTCGCGGTTGGTGTGGTTCGCGATCCAGGTGAGGTTGTCGTCGAGGTTGCCGCGGTCGGGGTGGACGATGCCATCGATGTCGGCGGCCACGATGTCACCCGGGTTCTTGCGCAGCAGGAGCCGGATGATGGCCGAGCCGGCCGCGCCGACGCCGCTGACCACGATCTTGCAGTCCTCGATCTCCTTGCCGACCACGCGCAGCGCGTTGCGCAGGGCCGCGACGACGACGATCGCCGTGCCGTGCTGGTCGTCGTGGAACACGGGGATGTCGAGCTGCTCACGCAGGCGCGCCTCGATCTCGAAGCAGCGCGGCGCGGCGATGTCCTCGAGGTTGATGCCCGCGTAGACCGGCGCGATTGCCTTGACGATCTTGATGATCTCCTCGGTGTCCTGCGTGTCCAGGCACACGGGCCACGCGTCGACGCCGGCGAACTTCTTGAACAGCGCCGCCTTGCCCTCCATCACGGGCAGCGCGGCGGCCGGGCCGATGTTGCCGAGGCCGAGCACGGCCGAACCGTCCGTGACCACGGCCACGGTGTTGCGCTTGATGGTCAGGCGGCGCGCGTCCTCGGGGTTCGCGGCGATCGCCTGGCACACACGGGCGACACCCGGCGTGTACGCGCGGGAGAGGTCGTCACGGTTGCGGAGCGCGACCTTGGGCGTGACCTCGATCTTGCCGCCGAGGTGGATCAGGAACGTCCGGTCGGAGACCTTGCGGACCTTCACGCCCGGCAGCGAGTCGAGCGCCTGGGTGATGTCCTGCGCGTGGTTCTCCGACAGCGCGTTGGCGCTGATGTCGACCACGATCGTGTCGGCGTGCGACTCGACGACGTCGAACGCCGTGAGCACTCCGCCGACGCGGCCGACGGCGGTGGTGAGGTCACCGGCGGCCGTGGAGGAAGCCGGGGCCTCGACCCGGACGGTGATCGAATACCCGGGACCGGGAACCGGCATGGCACTAACTCCCCGCTGGGAAACCTGTGGCTAGGACACTTCGAACACTAGCCCCGTGACCGCCGCCACCTGACCCCAACCGGGTGACTGACCAGTAACTACGGTTGGTTCCCCCAGAAGTGGGGAATCAGCGGTTGATTTCCGTCTCCGGGTGCACGTAGGGCACCGTGTCGAGCGGGAAGGTCATGTCACCGAACGGCGACAGCGCGCCCTGACGGTCGGATGCGAGCTCCGACACGGGGTGCTCACCGTCTTCCGCCGGCCAGGTGGGGTCGATGCCCTTTTTCCTGCCGTTCTCGCCCTTCGCCACAACGCCCTCCATTGACCTGGTGCCGCCGGTTCGCCCACAGTCTGCCCGAACACCCCCGGCGCCCGCTCACCCGCCCGGTATCCTGGACGTCTATGCCCGCGACCTCTCTGGCGGACTGGCTGCGTGCGGAGTCCGACGACGCACTCGCCGACCTGCTGCGCACCCGTCGCGATCTGTCGACCCCGCCGCCTTCCGACACCACCGTGCTGGCCACGCGCGCCGGCACGCCGGGCTCCGTCGCGCGCGCCTGTGAGGACCTCGACACGTTCACGTTGGCCGTGCTCGACGGCTTGCTCGTGGCCGGGGCGGACACCGCGCCGGTTTCCCTGGCTTCGGTTGCGGCACTGGTCGGAACAGACATTTCGGGCCCGTTGAAGCGGTTGCGGGCGCGGGCGCTGGTCTGGGGCACGGACGACGAGCTGCGGGTGCCGCCCGCGGCGCGGGACGCGTTGGGGCCGTTCCCGGCGGGGCTCGGGGCGCCGTCGCCGGCGATGGCTTCGACCGACTTGGCCGCGCGGCTGGCCGAGGTCGGTGACGACGAGCGGAAGGTGCTGACGGCGCTGGCCGCGGGCCCGCCGATCGGGCGCACGCGCGACGCGAGCTTCGACGTCTCGCTGTCCGATGCGGCCACACCCGTGCAGAAGCTGCTGGCGCGTTCGCTGCTGCTGCGGCGCGACGACCAGACAGTGGAGCTGCCGCGCGAGCTGGGTCTGCTGCTGCGCGGCGGGGTGGCGTTCGAGGCGGCCACGCTGGTCGAGCCGAAGCTGCCCGTTCATCCACATCAGACGGACACTGTGGACTCTACCGCGGCCGGCGAGGCGATGGAGTTGCTGCGGCAGACGGAAACGCTGCTGCGTTCGTGGTCGGTCACGCCGCCGACCGTGCTCAAGTCCGGCGGGCTGGGCGTGCGGGAGCTGCGGAAGCTGGCGAAGGACCTGGAGTCCGACGAGGCTCGCGCGTCGTTCGTCGCGGAGCTGGCCGTGGGCGCCGGTTTGGTGGCCGACAGCGAGGCGACCGCGCCGGAGTGGGTGCCGACCACGCTCACGGATTCGTGGCTCGCGTCGCCGACCGTGCAGCGCTGGATGACGCTCGCGCAGGCGTGGCTGGAGCTGCCGCGGCTGCCCGGGCTGGCCGGCGGGCGGGACGCGAAGGACAAGCCGATCGCGCCGCTGTCGGAGGATCTGCGCCGGCCGCTCGCGCCGGTTTCGCGTCGCCGGGTGCTGGTTGCTTTGGGAGATCTGGCGCCTGGTTCCGGGGTGAAGAGCGTGGACGAGCTGGTGTCCGTGCTCGCGTGGCGCGCACCGCGGCGAGGCGGACGGCTGCGCGACGAGACCGTGCGCTGGACGATGGCCGAGGCGTCGGCGCTGGGCCTGGTCGGCCTGGGCGCGCTGACCACCGCCACGCGGCTGCTGCTGGAGGACGACCGCGCCGGCGCCGTCGAGGCGATGCACGACGCCCTGCCCACGCCGGTCGACCACGTGCTCGTGCAGGCGGACCTCACGGTCGTCGCGCCGGGCCCGCTCGAGCCCGAGCTGGCGACCGCCATGGCCGCCGTCGCCGACATCGAGTCGGCCGGGCACGCGACGGTCTACCGCGTCACCGAGACGACCGTGCGCCGCGCCCTCGACACCGGCCGCACGGCCGACGAGCTGCACGCGCTGTTCCGTGCCAAGTCCGCCACCCCCGTGCCGCAGGCGCTCACGTACTTGATCGACGACGTCGCCCGCCGCCACGGCCGCCTCCGCGGCGGTGCCGCCGGCTCGTTCCTTCGTTGTGACGACGAAGCCCTGCTGGCCGAGGTGCTCGCCCATCCCGTCGCCGCGGAGTACGACCTGCGCATGATCGCGCCGACGGTCCTCATCAGCCCCGTGCCACTCGGCGAAGTCCTGGAAGCCTTGCGCAGCGCGGGTTTCGCGCCCGCCGCCGAAGGCCCGGACGGCCGCGTCGTCGACATCCGCCCGTCCGGCCGCCGCCTTCCCGCGCGCGCCCGCGCGGCCCGCTCGCGCCCCGGCGAGCAGGCCGTCCTCACCGACGACCAGGCCACGCGCATCGTCGCCAACCTCCGCGCCGGCGACGCGGCCACCGCCCGCCGCCGCGGCTCCGCCGTTCGCGCCCACTCCGGCGGCGGCGCCGACACCACCGCCACGCTGGAACTGCTCTCCCGCGCAACCCTCGAACGCCGCGAGGTGTGGATCGGCTTCGTCGACTCCCGCGGCACGGCCAGCCAGCGCGTCGTGCGCCCGGTACGCGTCGGCGGCGGTGTGCTGGAGGGCACGGATCACGAGCGGTACCCGTTGCACCGGATCACTTCGGCTGCGCTGGTGGAGGAATAGGTCCTCACCAGGCGTAGGCCTCCGGCGCCGGTTTCGCGCCGTTCGGGCCCGGAGCCGGGAAGACGCGGTCCAGCTCGGCAAGGGTGTCCTCGTCCAGCTTGAGCGCGAGGGCACGCAGGGCGCCGTCGAGGTGGGCGGAGGTGCGGGGGCCGATGACGGGACCCGTCACGCCGTCTTGGGCCAGCAGCCAGGCAAGGCCGACGCCCCCCGACGTGGCACGGTCGACGTGGTGCATCTGGCACAGGTCGACGTGGTCGGTCCGCAGCCGGCGCAGGGACGCGTCGATCGTGTGGCGGATGCGGCGCGCGGACAGGCGCGTTGGCGGTGTCGAAGAACGTGATGCCGTGCTCGTGCGCGCGATCCATGAGGGCATGGCTGTCCTCTTAGGACGTTCGCGAGCCGAAGTTCATCGTGCACCGGCGTTTCACGACCAGGGAAGCGCTCGTCGACGCGCAGGCGTTGTGGGCCACGCAGCGTTTCGCGTCCGCGGTGGACGCCGCGCACCCGGATGCCGTGCCGCCACTGGTGGCGCTTTACCAGACGACGGCGAACGTCCTCGGCGTGAAGATCGGCTGGGGCTTCGCGATGAGCCAGGCGTCATCGGCGAACGCCGAGGTCGCTCGCGTGCACGCGGAGGTGCACGAAACTTGCGTGCGGCTTTTCCGGCGCGCTCAGGAAGCCGGCGTGCTGCGCGCGGACCTGGACCTCGACTGGACCCGCCGCGTCTACTACGCGCTCATCCGCGAAGCCGCGCAGGACACGGACACGAAGAGCGCCGACGCGCTCGCGACGATCGTCGTCGACACGCTGCTGCGCGGCGCCGGCACCGGCAGTGCCCTCTGACGGCTCAGAGGTTGCGCAGGCCCTGCAGGACGCGCTCCATGAAGTCGCGCGAGGAACGGTCGCCCAGGACGATTTCGGTCTGGTGGATGAGAACCAGGCCGATGTCGGCCATGTCGCCGACCAGGATCTTCACCACGCCGAGCGGCAGGTGGAGGTGGGCGGCGATCTCGGCGACCGAGCGGGTGTCCAGGCAGAGATCGCAGATGCGGCGGTGCTCGATCGAGCGCACGCCCCGGTAGCGGCGGCCGTCGTCGCTGGTGGAGACGAGGGCTTCCAGCGCGAGGTTGTGGTCGGAGCGCGTGCGGCCGCGAGTGCGGGCGTAGGGGCGGACGCGGGATTTCGCCGGTTTCGCCGCTGGGGCCCGGTCTTCGCGGGACCAGGCCTGCTCGGACTCGGGTGAATACGGCTCGGCCGGATACTGATCCTGGTGTGCCGCAACGGGTTCAGTCGCGTACGGCTCGGCCCGGGACGGGTACCCGGCAGGCTCGGATGAATACGGCCCAGCCGGGTACGAATCCTGCTGCGGCGCAACGGGTTCGGGAGCACGGCGGCGGCCGGTGGTGCGCTCCGGGGGTTCGGCAAGGCGGTGCTGGGCGTCGGCCGGCGGGAGGTAGCCGACGTCGGCCGGGGTGGGGCGGTAGGGCCGGTCGCGGTCGGCCGTGTCGACGGCGGCGCGGCGCCCACGCTGGTCCGAGTGCGAAGGCGCGACGACGGCGTGGCGGCCGGTCGACTCGGAAGGCTCGTAGGCGGGCTCTTCGAAGTAGCCCGAGGAGTACTCGCCGGCAGGGGCCCGGTGGTTCTCGGCGGGGTACGACTCCGGTGCGGCAGAACGGTTGTAGTCCGCGGGATAACCCGCATCGGCGGCCGGCAGCTGGTGGTGGTGGCCGGAGGCGTACGGCTCAGCGTGCTGGTACCCCGACGCGTAGGCATCCGAAGCGGGAGTCTGGCGGTAGCCCAAAGCGTAGGCATCCGAAGCGGGAGCCTGGCGGTAGCCCAAAGCGTAGGCATCCGAAGCGGGAGTCTGGCGGTAGCCCAAAGCGTAGGCATCCGAAGCGGGAGCCTGGTGGTAGCCCGACGCGTAAGCGGCATCGGAAGCCGGTGCCTGGTGGCGGTACGCGTCAGCGGCAGGCGCCTGCTGGTAGCCCGAAGCGTAGGCCGCGTCCGAAGAAACCGGCGCCTGCTCATGGCCATAACCGGAACCGTGGGACTCCGGAACCCGCTGGTACCCCGACGCGTAAGCAGCATCCTGCTCGTACCCCGCCGCACGCGCAGGCTCCTCCACCGCGGCCAGATGCCGCCGCTCCGGAGCCTGGTAGTAAGCCGAGTCCTCCGGCACCTGACGATCCTCGTGCGTCAGGTACGACTCGGCGTCGTAGTACCCCGAGGAAGTCCCGGTCTCCTCCCAGTACCCCGACCCCCCGTCCTCGACCCACTCGTACCCGTCGTCGTCGTAGTACTCGGAAGACGCAGGCGCGGCCGGAGCAGGAGCAACCGGGCGAACGGGAGCAGGCGGCGGCACAGCGGAAGCAGCCGGCCGCCGGTGCGGCAGCATCGTCTTCAGCGTGCTCAGCTCGAAATGGCTCGGCGAGTCCACGCCTTCCCGATCGGTGCCCTTGTGCAGCGCGTCCCAGGCGCCCGTGTCCTGGTCGCCGAAGCCGGAGATCCTCATGTACTAACCACGCACCCCGCCCTGGAGCTGGGCGCGCAGTTCGGGCGTGATCTGCTGGCCGACGCGCTCCACGAGCAGCGTCATCTCGTACGCGACCGTGCCGATGTCGCACGTGGGGGCGGCCAGCACGGCCAGCGACGACCCGTCGGACACCGACATGAGGAACAGGTACCCGAGCTCCATCTCGACCACCGTCTGGTTCACACCACCGGCCTCGAAGCAGCGTGCGGCGCCCTGAGTGAGGCTCACGAGGCCCGACGCGACGGCCGAGAGCTGTTCGGCGCGCTCCTGCGGCAGACCTTCCGACGGCGCGAGCAGGAGACCGTCGGCCGACACCAGCACGGCGTGCGCGGCGCCGGGCACCCGGCGCACGAAATCCGTGATCAGCCAGCTGAACGTGCCCTGGCCTTCCTGGCCGGAAACGGTCACTGTCCCTCCAAACTGGTCGAACACCGCCGAACACCGCCATGATCGCCGGGCGGGCGTGAAGACGCCGTTCCAGCGTATTCACCCGCCCGACACTGTCGAGTCCGCGTCGGGCGAGCACCCGGGCACTGTGCGTACGCATCCGGACGCACACCGCGCGAGCCCCTCCGGGACCACGCATCCGTGGGTCACTCGGTGGTGGCGCCGGCAACTGTGCGCAGCGGGGTGTCTGTGCAGGTCACCGGCCATTCGGCTGCCCGTTCGGGCCTTGCCGGCCCCGACCGTACCGAAGAGCGGGCGGGGCGCCCTACTCCGGTCGGAGGCACCACTCCCCGAAGCGGGTGAAGCACGTGGAGTTCACTCCAACGGCCGCACCCCGCTCCGGGTACTCGGGTTTCTAGCCTGCCCTCAGTGCCGTGTCGTGAGCGATGGCGTGCTGTACGACCGAGATCAGCACCTGCTTGGCCGAGTCACGCTCGCGCGCGTCGCAGGCCATGATCGGCACCGACGGGGAGATCGTCAGCGCGTGCCGCACGTCTTCGATCTGGTGGTGCAGCAACCGGTCGAAGCAGTTGATCGCGACCACGTACGGCAGTTTCCGGTTCTCGAAGAAGTCGATGGACGGGAACGCGTCGGCGAGCCGCCGCGTGTCCACCAGCACCACGGCCCCGATCGCACCGACGGCGAGGTCGTCCCACATGAACCAGAACCGGTGCTGGCCCGGCGTGCCGAACACGTACAGCACGAGGTCCGAGTCGAGCGAGATCCGGCCGAAGTCCATGGCGACCGTGGTGGTCGTCTTGTTCGGCGTGGCCGAAGTGTCGTCGTGGCCGACACTCGCCTCGGTCATCATGGCCTCGGTGGTCAGCGGGTCGATCTCCGAGATCGCCCCGACCAGCGTCGTCTTGCCCGAACCGAACCCACCCGCGACCACGATCTTGGCCGACGAGGTCGGACCCGTCACCTGCGGTGTGTTCGCGTCGGAGTCAAATTCTCCGAAGCCCACTGAGCACCCTTTCCATGAACTCGATACTGGGGCGGTCGCCCGAGGAAGTACTGCTGGTGGTGTGCACCAGCACCAGTCCGAGACCCGCCACGTCACCAATGAGCACCCGCACGACGCCCAGCGGCAGGCGCAGCAGCGCGGCCACCTCCGCGACCGAGCGGGTGTCGATGCACAGATCGCAGATGGACCGGTGCTCGGGCACGCGCACGCGGTCCAGCACGCGCCCCTGCTCGCTGGTCGAGACCAGGGCCTCGATCGCGAGGTCGTAGGTCGGCCTCGTCCGGCCGCGCGTGCGGAAGTACGGGCGCACGAGCCCGGACGTCTCCACCTCGGCCACCGGCGGTTCGTCCACGTACTCGCCCGCGGCCTGCATCGGCAGGGCTTCGGCGAGCTCGTTGGACGACGGTCCCGGCGAGCCGTCGCGTTGCGCGCTGAACGCCGCGAACTCCGCGGAGTCATACAGCGGCCCGCTCGCGCCGCCGAACAGCTCGGCACCCGGACCGCCAAGGAGGCGGTCGCGGTACTCGCCGGTGATCGGTTGCTGCCCGGCGTTGGAGTCCGTCAGCCAGTTCGGCGGCTCCCGCACCGGATCCGCGTCGGATCCCGTGGCGCGCCGGGCGCGCCACTCGCGGTCCACTCGGTCCCGGAAGGACTTCCAGTCCTCCCGGCCTTCGCCGGCCTCGGCCCAACCGCCGGTGAAATCGTCACCGAGCCGGCCATCGCCCCTCAAGCGCCCGTCGTCCACGGTCTGCTCCTGAAGTTCCCGATCCGCCTAGCGGCGGATCGCAGCGCCCTGCAGTTGCGCGCGCATTTCCGGCGTCAGCTGCTGGCCGACTCGTTCGACCAGCAACGTCATCTCGTACACGACGAGACCGATGTCGCTGTCCGGCGCGCCCAGCACCGCGAGGCACGAGCCGTCGGAGACCGACATCAGGAAGAGGAAACCGTTGGCCATCTCGACCACGGTCTGCGCGACCGGGCCGCCTTCGAACACCTTCGCCGCGCCGCGCGCCAGGCTGGTCAGCCCGGAGGCGACCGCCGCCAGCTGATCGGCCCGGTCCTTCGGCAGCCCTCGCGAAGCCGCGAGCAGAAGCCCGTCGGCCGAAACGACCACCGCGTGGGCCGCGCCCGGAACCCGGTGGACGAAGTCCGTGATCAGCCACGCGAAGCTGCCCGCCACGCCGCCGCCGGCCCTGCCGTTCGGCTGCGCCGAGCCGCCACCCGGCTGCACTGCACCCGCCCGTGTCACTGTCGCTCCTCACTGCTGTCGCTCACATACCCGGACCCGGTGACGCGTACGCCTTCGTCGTCGAGCCGGGCTTCGTCGGCCGGCCGTTCCTTCAAACTGTGCCGTCCGGAGGTGTACCCACGCTGGAAGCTTGCCATCCTGTTGCGGGCCGCGGCAGCCGAGCGGGTGATAGCACCCGTTCCGGGCAGACCGGAAGTCGCGTCGGTGAACGAATTGTGCTGGTCATCCGGTGCCGAGTCACCGCCGATCGAGCCCGGCACGAGGTACGCGTTGGGCACCCGCTTGGGCAGGCCCGCCGGCGTGATCTCCTCGGCCTTCTTCTCCAGCAACGACTGCGCGGCCTGCCAGCCCTCGTCCGACGCGCTGCTCCAGCCGTCGTCGGAACCGGGGTAGAGAGGCGTCGCTTCGATCGGCTCCTCCTCACGGCTGTCAAAGGCGCTGTCGATCCCGGACGGCTCCTCGGCGGCGGCCGGGGCCCCGTTCGTCGCCGGGGCCCCGAGTGCCTCGGCGGCTTTCGGTTCCGCCGGAGCCGTCTCGGCCGGGGCCGCGTCGGCGGCCGGAGCGCCGTGCTCGTCGGCCGCACCGGGTTCGCCGTCCTCGCTGCCCTCGCTGAACCACCGCGAAAGCACCGACTGGTAGATCGGCAGGCGCCGCGTGGGCACGTCGTCCTCGAGGGCCGACGCACCGTCGTCCACGGCCGGATCCTGGCGCTGCGGCTCCTCCGGCGCGACGTATTTCGGTTCGCGCTTCGGGAGCACCAGCGGCGGGAACTGGGTCTCCGACAGGCTCGCACCATCCCCGTTGGACTGCTGGGTGAGCGGGGCGAGATCTTCGGCCGTCGGCCACGCCGGTGCTTCCGGCAGCGACGCCTCCGGGCTCAGGAACGGCCCGGCCGCGCGGTTTCCGGCCACGAGGTCGTCGAGGCTGATCGGCTGGTCGAGCGGCACGAGGCCACCGTTGGACTGCGCCGGCACGGCCGGTGCGGGCGGAGCCGCGGGCGGTGCCGAAGGAGGCGGTGGCGTCGAGTCGAACTGCGAGTCGAACTGGTCGAACTGCTGCCGGTTGACCGGCGGCAGGCTCGGGTGCGAGACCTCGTTGCGGTTCAGCGGCGGCGGCGTTTGCCGCGGCGCGGGGTTGTTGACGCGCAGCTGCGTGAGCAGCTCGGCCGGCACCACCACGCGGGCGATCACGCCGCCCTCGATGTCCTCGTTCTCGCGCAGCCGCACCTCGATGCCGTGGCGCTGGGCCAGGCGCGCGACCACGTACAGACCCATTCGCCGCGTCACCGAGACGTCGAGGTCCGGCGGGTCGGCCAGGCGCTGGTTGACCTCGGCGAGGCGGTCCTCCGTCATGCCGACACCGTGGTCGGTGATCTGGATCGCCAGGGCCTTCTTACGTGTGACGACGGCGCGGACTGTGACCTTCGTCTCCGGCTCGGAGAAGTAGGTCGCGTTGTCCAGCAGCTCGGCGAGCACGTGCACGAGGTCGTGGATCGCGAGGCCCTGCACGGCGACCTCGGGGACGATGCCGACCTCGATGCGGGCGTACTGCTCGATCTCCGAGACCGCGGCGCCGATCACGTCGGCCGCCGGCACCGGCTTGGGCACGGACTTCGCGAGGCCGGCGCCGAGAGCACCAGCAGCGACTCACCGTTGCGCCGCAACCGGGTGGCGAGGTGGTCGAGCTCGAACAGGCTCGCCAAGTGGTCCGGGTCCTGCTCGTCGGCCTCGAGCCGGTCGATCACGCCGAGCTGGCGTTCCACCAGCCGCTGCGACCGCCGCGAGAGGTTCACGAAGATGCCGTTGACGTTCTCGCGCAGCAGGGCCTGTTCCGCGGCCATCTTCACGGCCTGGCCGTGGACCACGTCGAACGAGCGCGCCACTTCACCGATCTCGTCGCGTGAGGTGACCGGCACCGGGTCGACAGCCTTCTTGGACGCGTTGACCGGGTCCGGATCGTCCAGAATGGACTGAACCGTCTCCGGCAGCCTCGTGTAGGCCACATCGAGTGCCGTGGTCCGCAGCACGCGCAGCGGCCGCAGCATCAGGCGGGCGATCACGAGCATGAGGATCAGCGCCGCGATGAGCGCCGCGAGCACGATCACCCCGCCGACCCACGCCGAGCGCACGGCCGAGCTGGCCAGGTCGTCGGCTTGCGTCCGCAACTGCGTGAGCAGGTTCGTCTCGACCGCGCGCATCTTGTCGGAGGCGACGGTGCTGTCCTGCCCGAGCTGCGTCGGGTCGATGTTGAGCGCTTCGCCTTGCTGCGCGAAGGAGAACGCCTGCGTCTGGATGCGGCGCCGGTCGTCGACCTCCGGGCCCGAGACGGTGTCGGAGTACAGCTGCACCTGGTCGTCGGTGGCGTTCGCGAGGAACGCCGCGATCGACGCGTCGCCACTGGCCTCGGCGGCGCGCGTCTCGTCGAGCAGGTCGCCGGGGAAGCCGTTGCGGAAGGCCGCGATCTGCAGGGCCGTGTCGCCGCGGAGCGTGAACTCCTTGGCCTCACTGATGGCCTGCGTGCTGTTGCCCAGCCGCAGCAGGTCCCGGTCGGTGACCGCGGTGGTCACCTCGCGGCCCAGCTGGATGAGCGAGTTGAGGATGGAGGAGTAGGTGTCGAGCACCGCGACGTCGGAGTAGGACGACGAGCCGACGGCCGCGCGGAGCGGGCGCAGCGCGTCGAGGCGCTGGATTCCGCGGGCGTACCGATCAGCGGTGGCCTGGTCATCGGGATTCAGGTTGACCAGCGAGTTGCGCAGGTCCTCGACGTCGTGGTCGACCTTCGCGATCTGCGCGTCGAGCCCGGTCTGGCGCAGCGCGTCGCCGGAGGAGATCCGCGCGACGGCGAGGCTGCGCTCACCCTGCAGGTCGTGGATGACCGTGGTCACCTTGCCCGCGAACGCGACCTGGTCCGCGGTGTGGCCGAGCTGCACGGCCTGCTGCGCGTCGTCCGCCACCCGCAGGGCACCGAGCACCAGCGCGGTGAGCGTCGGAATGATCAGGATGAGAGCGAGCTTCGAGCGAAGCCGCCAGTTGTTCAGCGCGAAGACCGAACCCCGTCGTGCGGGATTCACCCCACTTTCGCGCGCAGGGGCCCCTCCCACCCCCGCGGTGTCTTCGTTCGGCACCGCCGCACCACCATCTTCGTCCGGGCCCGAGGGACCCTGTGAGTTGAAGCCTGCCGTGCCCGCGACCACTACCCGCACGCTCCCGGCAGCCCGCCCGGCACCTCAGCGGCCCGGTCAGCCT
Organism: Amycolatopsis sp. 2-15; assembly: GCF_030285625.1. Taxonomy (NCBI): domain Bacteria; kingdom Bacillati; phylum Actinomycetota; class Actinomycetes; order Pseudonocardiales; family Pseudonocardiaceae; genus Amycolatopsis; species Amycolatopsis carbonis. The sequence continues at coordinate 2,546,001 of NZ_CP127294.1, read as the reverse complement.
GGGCCATTACACCCTTTCGGGCGAAAAGATCCACTTCCAGGTGCGGTTTCGCGCCGCCCTGGACGCGGAATCGGTTCAGTACTTGCATGGCGTTCGGTCCCCGCACTGGTCGATCACTGGTCCATTAGGCCTAAGCCACCAGTCCGCCGACGAGCGCCGGCCCGCGCAGAGTGCCTCTCAGCGAGGCTGACTCTCACTACATCGGTGGTCCACACCTCACACTGCCGGAGCAGAGGGTAGCGAACGACTCGGTGATTTGTAACCCTCTTGACAGCCGATCCGGAACACCCAGGTAGCGGATCAAGCCGATTCGTAGTTGGCTCCGACGTGCCAGATGATCTTCAAATCGACCACCTCGATCCCCTGATCGAGTGATTCACGCCACTGTCGGACCGTTGATGAACACCCATTGTGATGGATGCGTCGCTTCTCTACAGTAGCCGCGTGACTCCGGACAATGAGCCACACCCACCAAACCCAGCACTGGTCAACACCCACGTGACCTCATTCTCCAAGGAGTGGCCTTGTTTGAAACAGCCGGGAGCAGCCAGGCAAGACTCGGGCGCCGTGGCTTCCTCTCCCTCGCCATGGCGAGCGGCGTCGCACTGACCGCGAGTGGCTGCGGCCTGCTCGGAGGTTCGGACGACTCGGGCAGCACCAACGGCGCGTCGGGGCTCGAGAAGACGAAGATCAAGGTCTCGATCATGCCGACGATCGACGTCGCGCCGTTCCACCTCGCGGTGCAGAACGGCTACTTCAAGGACGAAGGCCTCGAGGTCGAGTCCGTCGACGCCGCCAGCGGTGACGCGTCCGTGACGAAGCTCCTGTCCGGAGAGGTCGACATCGCCTACGCGAGCTACACGCCGTTCTTCATCGCGAAGAGCAAGGGCAACGCGGACATCAAGTTCGTGTCCGACGCCTCCTCGGCCGGCCCGAAGAGCACCGAGATCGTGGCCATGCCCAACGGTTCGGTGAAGAGCGTGCGCGACCTGGCGGGCAAGAAGATCGCCATCACCGCGCAGAACACCATTTGCGACACCCTGACCAAGTCCGTGATGCGCGACAACGGCGTGGACTTCTCCAAGGTGCAGTGGGTTTCCCTGCCGTTCCCGAGCATCGGCGCGGCCGTGAAGCGCGGCGACGTGGACGCGGGCTTCCTCACCGAGCCGTTCATCACGGGCTCGGCGAAGACCAACGGCACGGTGCCGATCATCGACACCGCGACCGGTGCCACCCAGGACTTCCCGACCGCGGGCTACGGCGCGCTGGGCAAGTTCACTTCGGCGAGCCCGAAGACCGTGGCCGCGTTCCAGCGCGCGATGCTGCGCGCCACGAAGGAGTCGGCGGACCGCTCGAAGATCGAGCCGCTGATGGTGCAGTTTTCGAAGGTCGACGAGGCCACCGCCTCGCTCACCGCGCTGCTCACCTTCCAGTCCACTCTGGACGCCCGTCGTCTGCAGCGCGTGCCGGACCTGCTGCAGCAGTTCGGGTCGATCCCGGCCAAGATCGACGTCGCGCAGATGATCGTGGCGCAGCCGAGCGCCTCCTGACGTGCGGATCGTTCGGAACCTGGTCGGCCTGCTCGGCTTCCTCCTGATCTGGGAGGTCGTCGTGCGGGTCGGCCTGATCGACCAGAACGACGTGCCGCCGCCCACGGTCGTGTTCGCGCGCATCGGCGAGCTGTTCGGCGACACGGAGTTCGTGCGTGACGTGATCGCGTCCGTGCTCGCGTGGCTGATCGCGATGGCCGTGTCCATCGCCGTCGCGGTGCCGGCCGGACTGTTGCTCGGCAGCGTGCGCTGGCTGCGCGACGCGACCAAGGCGATCGTCGAGTTCCTGCGGCCCATCCCTTCCGTGGCGTGGATCCCGCTGATCCTGATCGTGGTCGGCGGCGGACCCGAGTCGAAGATCCTGCTCGCGGTCTACGCCGCCGTGTGGCCGATCCTGTTCAACACCATCTACGCGATGGCCGAGATCGACCCGGTGCTCATCGAGACGGCGCGCTCCTACGGCACGCCGAAATCGCGGCTGCTGACCTCGGTGGCGCTGCCGCACGCGGCGCCGTTTGTGTTCACCGGCATCCGGATGTCGGCGGCGATCTCGCTGATCCTTGTGATCAGCACGGAGTTCCTCGCCGGGGCGAAGCTGGGTATCGGGCAGTTCGTGCTCGAGGCGTCGTCCGGCTCCGGGCGGATGGACCTGGTGCTCGCGGGCACCGTCGTGGCCGGGGTGCTGGGATTCCTCGCCAACGAAGGGCTCGAACGGCTGGGCAAGCGCCTGTTCCGCTGGAGCAGCAACGACGAAGGGGACGTCGCGTGACCGTCGTCGGCAAGCCGGTAAGCGCCGCGCGCAGCCGCGTGGCCCGCGGCCTGAGCGGGTTCGCGCGCAAGTGGCTGCTGTTCGTGGTGCTCGTGGTGATCTGGCAGGTCATCACGCAGTTCACGGAAAGCGTGTTCTTCCCGCCGCCCACCAAGATCGTCGCGGCGGCGGTGAAGCTGTGGTTCTCCGGCCCGGCTTCGCACGTTTTCCTCGGCCAGGCGGTGTTCGACCACGTCCTGCCGAGCCTCGCGCGCGTGCTCGGCGGCTGGCTGCTCTCGGTGGTGCTGGGTGTCGCACTGGGAACAGCGCTCGGGCGTTCGAAGACCGGCATGGACTACGTGGGGCCGCTGTTCGCGTTCTTCCGCGCGATCCCGCCGCCCGCGCTGGTGCCGGTGTTCATCGTGTTGTTCCACATCGGACCGGGCATGCAGATCGCCACGATCATCTTCGGTTCCGTGTGGCCGATCGTGCTCAACACCGTGGACGGCGTGCGTTCGGTCGACAAGGTGAAGGCGGAGACCGCGCGGGCGTTCCGCACGCCGCGGTTCTACTGGATCACCACGGTCGTGCTGCCGGCCGCGATGCCGAAGATCTTCGCGGGTCTGCGGCTTTCGCTGTCGATCTCGCTGATCCTCATGGCGATCTCGGAGCTCGTCGGCTCGCTCAACGGCATCGGCTACGCCCTGATCGCCGCCCAGCGCGCGTACGATTTCGACCAGATGTGGGCGTGGATCGTGCTGCTGGGCATCCTGGGTTACGGGTTCAACGCGGCCCTGCTCGCCGTCGAGCGCCGGGTGCTCAAGTGGCAGCCCGGCCGTCCCTAGAACTTTCCGGAAGGTAGTCAGAATGTCGACCATGCTCGAGGTCTCCGACCTCAGCCACCGCTACGGCGCGGGCGACAAGGCGCATGTGGCCGTGAACGACCTGACGTTCACCGTCGAGGCGGGCCAGCTGGCGTGCATCGTCGGCCCTTCGGGGTGCGGCAAGTCGACGCTGCTGCGTGCGATCGCGGGCCTGGTGCCGCCGACGTCGGGCACCGTGAGCCTGCACGGCGACCTGGTCACCGGCGTGCCCGACGACCTCGCCGTGGTGTTCCAGGACTACAGCCGCTCACTGTTCCCGTGGCTGACCGTGGCGAAGAACGTCGAGTTCCCCTTGCGCTGGACCAAACTCCACAAGGCCGAGCGGCGCAAGCGAGCCGCTTCGGCGCTCGAAGCGGTCGGTCTGGCCGGGGTCGGGGCCAAGTTCCCGTGGCAGCTTTCGGGCGGCATGCAGCAGCGCGTGTCCATCGCGCGGGCGCTGGCTTCGCGGCCGGCACTGCTGATCATGGACGAGCCCTTCGCCTCCGTCGACGCGCAGACGCGCTTCGAGCTGGAGGACCTGCTGCGGCGGGTACAGCGCGAGCAGGGCACCACGGTGCTGCTGGTGACGCACGACATCGACGAGAGCGTGTACCTGGGCGACCGGGTGCTGGTGCTGTCGAAGTCGCCGGCGCGGATCGTCGCCGACCTGCCCGTGGGCCTGCCGGCGGAGCGGGACCAGATCACCACGCGGGAGTCGGCCGAGTTCGTGACGCTGCGCGGTGAGGTGGCGCGGTTGCTGCACGGGCCGGCTTCGGCGGCGGTGGCGGATGAAGCCGAGCGTGAGCTGGTGGAGTCCGAAGAGGCCGTGGTCAAGGCTGAGGCCAAGAGCTGAGGGGTGTTCTCGCAAAACGGGGCACCCTGCCGGGTGCCCCGTTTTCTTTTCTCAGTACTGCCTGTCTCAGGCCTTCGCTCGGGAGTCCGGGCCGGTCTCGTCGGGCCCGATCTCCGGCAGCGTCCGCACGCCGAGCACGTTGGCGCCCACCAGCTTGCGCGTGGCGAGGTTGCCCATCGGCATGAACGTGCTCGCCTGCACGTCGCGCCACATCCGCTCGAACGGCAGCTTCTTCGTGTACGACATGCCGCCCAGCACGTCGACGAGGCGCTGCATCACCTGCACGGCGTTGTTGGCCGCCACGTACTTCACGACGGCGCAGCGGGCCACTCCGTCCTGCACGTCGCCGGTGAAGAGACGCCTCGACATCACGTCTTCGGCGTGGCTGCGGATGAGCGCCCGCGAGCTGTCGAGGAGGATCTGGCATTCGCCGATCACGTCCTGCAGCACCGGATCGCCCGTTTTGCCGCGCTTCTGCAGTGAACGGACGGTCCAGTCGAGCGCACCCGCCGCGACTCCCGTGTAGACGGCCGAGAACGCCGGCATCGCCCACGACCACACGGTTTCCAGCACCCGTGCGTCGAGGTGCTTCACCGGCAGCGAGTGGACGACCGCGCTGTCCTCGACGAACACCTTGGCGAGTTCGACGTCGTTGCTCTGCGTGCCGCGCATGCCCATGGTGTCCCACGTCTGGTGGATCGTGACCCCGGGCTGGTCGAGCGCGATCTGGCACAGCAGCAGCCGCGGGCCGCCTTCGGCGTCCTCGTACCGCGCGGTGGTGGAGCAGTGCGTGGCCACGGCCGTGTTGGTGGCGAAGCTCTTGCGGCCGGTGAGCTCGAAACCGCCTTCGACGCGGACGGCCTCGGTGTTCGAGTCCGTCATGTCGTTGCGCAGGCCCGTTTCGCTGGTCACCGACGCCCAGATCAGCTTGCCGTCGGCGGCTTTCGTGAGCAGCTCGGCCAGGCGCGGCGACTGCGTGCGCCGCCAGACGCTCGCCCACTGCCCCAGCGGCGAGAGGTGCATCGTGAACGCGAGCGCGGTGGCGCCGTCGCCCATCGCCAGGCGCTCCAGCACGGGCAGGATCTCCGGCAGGCCCGCGCCGAAGCCGCCGAGCTCCTCTGGCACGGACAGGCGCAGGAAACCCGCTTCCCGCAGGTCGTCGTAGTTCTCGTGGGGGAAGGAGTTCTCGCGGTCGTGCAGGCTGGCGCGCTCGGCGAAGGCGTCGGCGAGCTTGCCGGCCTGTGCGACGAGTTCCTGCTGTCCGGGAGTCAGTAGAGGCTGCACCAGGTCATCCAAACAGCGTCACCCGGTCGGGTCAATCGCGAAGATCAATACAGTTTCTGCGGATTCGGGTCCACCTTCACATGGACGAGCGCGGGGCCGTTTTCGGCGAGGGCGTCGGTGAGGGCCTCGCGCAGGTCACCGCCCTTTTCGACAGTACGCGCGGGCACGCCCATGCTCTCGGCCAGCTGCGCGAAGTCGATGCCGCCGAGCTCGGTGCCTGGCACCTTCTTGCCACCGGCCGACTCACCGAGGATCCGCACGGCCGCGTACTGCGCGTTGTCCAGCACCACGAAGGTGACCGGCACGTTCTGGCGCGCGGCCGTCCACAGTGCCTGCACGCAGTACATGCTGGAGCCGTCGCCGAGGATCGCGACGACCTTGCGGTCGGGCCGGCCCAGCGCCGCGCCGACGGCCGCCGGGAGGCCGTAACCGAGCGTGCCACTCGCGACGGTGAGGAATCCCGTGTCGGTGGAAGTGATCGGCAGGTGGTCGTGGAGGCAGTTGCGGTGGCTCGGCGTCTCCTCGACGACGATCGCGTTGTCCGGCAACAGATCCGCGACCGTGGCGTAGGCGAAGTCCGGCGAGATCGGTGTGGTTTCGGCGGGCTTGGCCGGCTTCGCCTGCGGGGCCGGGATTTCGCGGCTTTTCTTGGTGACGCTGCCGGTGAGGGCCTGGATGGCGAGCTTCGGCGTGGACCGGATGCCGGTGCCGTTGCCCGCGCGGGCGAGGATCTGCTCGTCGTCGCTCACGAGGTACAGCGGCGGCAACGGCTCCTCCGGCTCGCCGCGGTACACGTGGTAGGTGAACGCGGGCGCGCCCAGCACCACCACGACGTCGTGCTCGCGCAGCGCCTCGGCCACCGCCTTGCGTTCGGGGTGCAGGAAGCCGAGGAACAGGTCGTGGTCCTCGGGGAACGAGCACCGCGACGACATCGGCGCGGCCCAGACGCCGGCCTTGAGCTTCTCGGCGAGCGCGACCACGTCCGGCACGGCGCCGTCGCCGTCCACACTGGCGCCGACGACCAGCGCCGGGTTTTCCGCTTCGTCCAGGGCTTTCGCGAGCTCCTGCAGAGCGGCGGGGTCGGGCGCGAAGCTCGGTGTCCGCCGGCCGGCGGGCAGCGGCATGGTCGCCTCGGCGTCCCAGTCGTCCACGGGCACGGAGACGAACACCGGACCCTGCGGCGCCTGCGTCGCGATGTAGTACGCGTGCGCGATCGCGGCCGGCACGTCCTGCGCCCGCGCGGGCTCGATGCTCCACTTCACGTAGGGCTTCGGGAAGCTCGCCGCCTCGACGGCCCCCAGGAACGGCTCGTCCGGCAGCAGCGAGCGCGTCTGCTGCCCCGCCAGCACGATCAACGGCGCCCGGTCGCGGAAAGCGGTGAACACGTGGCCCAGCGAATGGCCCACGCCACCGGCCGAGTGCAGGTTCACGAGCACCGGCTTGCGCGTCGCCTGCGCGTACCCGTCCGCCATCGCCACGACGGCCGACTCCTGCAGCCCGAGGACATAGGTGAAGTCGTCGGGCCACTCGGTCAGGAACGCGATCTCCGTGGTGCCGGGGTTGCCGAACACCGTGGTCAGGCCGAGATTCCGGAGCAGTTCCCGCGTGGCGTCGCGAATCGTGCGCATGATCCGGAGGTTATCCCGGCTCCCGGCGGGTTGTCTCACCCACCCGAGTGAACATTGGTGCCGCTCACGTAGCGCACGTCGCTCAGGCGCAGCGAGTCGTCTGCCAGGGGCAGGCCGTTGGCGGACAGGAGTTCCGCGATCGTGGCGCCACTGAGCTCCCAACCGAGCCCGGTGAGGTAGGGGGCGGCTTCGTTGCGCTCACCGTAGTAGCGGACTTTCGCCATGTCCGTGTCGAAACCCTGCTCCCGCCAGCGTTCCGCGATCCGGTTCAGCCCCGCCTTGGTCTTCTCCTCGTCGCCCGGCTTCGGGTTGGGCCGGCTCTCGGTGGCCACGCGGCTGCCCGGCGCGCTCAGCTCGGTGATGGTGTCCAGCAGCCGATCCTGCGCCTCGGGCGGCAGGTACCCCAACAGCCCTTCGGCACTCCACGCGGTCTTCTGGGTCGCGTCGAACCCGCCGGCCTTGAGCGCGGCGGGCCAATCCTCCCGCAGATCAATCCCGACGACCCGTCGCTCCGCGGTCGGCTCCGCGTTGAGCTCGGCCAGGGCACGGGTCTTGAACTCGATGACGTCGGGCTGGTCGAGCTCGTACACGACAGTCCCCTCCGGCCACGGCAGCCGGTAGGCGCGGGAATCCAGTCCCGCGGCCAGGATCACGGCTTGCGTGATGCCGGCTTTCGTCGCTTCTCGGAAGAAATCGTCGTAGAACTTCCCGCGCACCTTGGCGACCTCGATCGCCACCCGCCCCACCAAGTCCCCGGGCGGCTCTTCCCCACTCGCCAGCCGCGTGAGCAGATCGATGCCCACCGCCCGCACGAGCGGCTCGGCGAACGCATCCGCGAACAGCCCGCCGCCCTCCCGCGTCGCGATCGCCCTCGCCGCCGCGGCCATGGTCGCCGTGGCGCCCACGCTGGACGCGAGGTCCCAGGTGTCTCCGTCTTGCCGGGTGGAAGTCATGCGCCGCCCTGTCTTTTCGGGAAGGTGTTGTCTTTCCGGGAAACGTGTCCACCCTATCGGCCACCACCGACAGAACCGGCCGGCCAGTTCGGCCCACGGGCCTGCCGCACCCGGCCGTAAACACCGAAGCGGGGCCGTTCCCGAACCGGAAAGGGCCCCGCCGCAACGAAAAGAGGAAAACTCAGCCGATCAGGCCCGAAAGCCCCGTGCCCTTGAACGAACCCCAACCAGTCACCTGGTCATAACCCGTGCCGGCGCTGAAGCCGGTGGTGCCGTTGAAGGTGTTGTTGCCCGTGGTCACGTCGTGGAAGCCCGTGGAGTACGAGGAACCGTTGCCGATGCTGTAGAAGGTCGGGTTCAGGTTGCCGAGCGGACCGCCGTGGACCTGGTTCTGCAGTGCGGTGAAGGCGGCCCACAGCGGGGCGGCGCCGGAGGTGCCCCAGACGTTGCCGGTGCTGCCCTCGCTGACGATGGTGTACGCGGAGCCCGAAGCGGCGTCCCCGGCGACGTCGGGGACCTTGCGCTTCGTGGTGCTCTGGTGCGACTGCCAGGACGGCGCGGTGAACAGCGTCGAGATGCCACCGCCGCCGGCGCCGCCCGAGGTGCCGTCGTTCCAGGCCTTCTCGCTGCTGTAGCCGTTGGACGACGTGACGGTGAGCTGGGTGCCGCCGACGCCGGTGACGTTGGGGCTGGACGCCGGGAAGTCGACGGCCTGCGAACGGCTGCCGGTCTGGCGGGCGCAGTCGGTGGTGCCGTCGTCGCCCGCGGCGGCGAAGTAGGTGATGCCCTCGGCGGTGCCGGAGGCGATCGCGTTGTTCACGCTGTTGGCGGCCGACGAACCCTCGGCCGACTCGCACGAGCCCCACGAGATGGAGACGACGTCGACTTGCGCGTCCGACGCGATCTTCTGGTACATCGCCAGCTCGCCGGCGTTGGAGTTCGGGGCCTCGTAGACGAACGAGCTCACCTTCGACGCGAGCGCGTGCACGACCTCGATGTCAAGGTCGACCTCGACCTCACCGTCGCCCGGGCTGGAGTCGTAGTTGGCGCCGCTGACCGGGACGGTGGTGACGCTGCCGCCGGAGAGGCCGTACTTCGAGTCGTAACTGGTGATGTCGGACTTGCGGTAGCCGTCGAACTCGACGAAGCCGACGTTCACACCCGAGCCCGTGGCCGAGAGGCCGCTGGTGGAGTAGGCGCTCTTGAGGATGCTCGGCGTCACGGCCTTGACCACCTTGGGAGCGGCCGTGGTGGCCGAGTGCTCCTTCACGGCGTGGTTGTCGAGGCCGACCACGGCCTGCACCACCGACGAAACGGAGGCGGGCAACGCGGGGGCGGAGTCGTTGGCGAAGAACTTGCGGCCGGTGGTCGTGTCGGTGTAATTGCCGAGGCGGGTGTGGAATGTGGATTCGAGCTGTGCGGCCGAACCGGTGAACGTGATGGCCTGCCGGTTACCGGAAACCTCGATTCCGCTCGCGCCGTTTTGTTTCAGAAATGAAACGACCTTGGCGACATCGGCCTGCGTTGGGCCGAATGCCGCATTGAACTGCTCCGGAGTGAGGAAGTGGTGGTACTGCGGCGAGGCCGGGTTCTGGACGTCGGAGAGGAACTGCTGGAGGGCCTGCTGGTTGTGCAGCTTCAGCGACAGCGCCGCGTTGATCTGCTGACCAGCGTCGACGTCGCCGCTGCGGGCGCTCGAGGCCAGCGGAGCCGCGTTGCCGCTCATGGTGATCAAGGGATCGGCGTGGGCCACGCCGGCCAGGGAAAGGCACAGCAACGCCGGCAGCGGGACCGCTGCGGCGACGAGCTTGCGCAAGCGCATGGCAATTCCTCTCAAACGGTGGGGGACCTGACCGAAACACTTCATGCGTCGACCTAGGAAGGAGCATAAGCCGCCGAGGAACCTACTTTTGGCTGAGCTTTTCACAGTCCGTTTATGTTTCACGAGAGCAATTTCGGCAGGTTTTCGCCGCAGCTGTCCTGAAAATGGGCCGGTTTCCTTAACGCCCGTTTTCGGTCGTTTTGGGTGGTTCTTGATCGAACACAGCTGCGCAGCCCGTCCGACTGCGACCGAGCCCGTTGCCCCAGTCTTCCTGTCACCGAGCCTGTCCGATGGACAATCCCGGCCCCTCGGAGCAGGCTGTCGGAGGCTCGCGAAGCGTCCCCGGCCCCCGGTTGTCGAGCGTGCTCATCCGCCGCGCCACTTCGGTCCGGCGGCCCGCCCGACCTGGGAACGATGTGGATGGCCACCGACGACCGCGCGCCGACGCTGCGTCCGGACAGCCGGCTCGTCGCGGCTGCCGTGGCGGGCGATCGCGCCGCGGTGGGCGAGCTCGTGGAGTTCGTGCGCCCCTTCGTGCTCCGCTACTGCCGCGGCCGGCTCGGCCTGAGCGGCGGCGCCGAGGACTGCGCGCAGGAGGTGCTGCTCGCCGTGCTGGTGGAGCTGCCGCGCTACCGGTACGAGACAGACAGCTTCCTGCCGTTCGTCTACGGCATCGCGGGCCACAAGGTCGCCGACGAGTTCCGCCGCCGCTCGCGCAACCGCGCCGACCCGCACGCCGACGCCGGCGACGAGGACCAGCCCGGCCCCGACGAGTTCGCCCAGACTGACTCCCGGCTGCAGATCGAGGAGCTGCTGGGGCATCTGGCCCCGGAGCAGCGTGAATTGCTGACGTTGCGGGTGGTTCTCGGCTATTCCGCCGAGGAAACGGCCGCCGCGCTGGGGTTGCCGAGCGCCGTGGCCGTGCGGGTGAGCCAGCACCGGGCGCTCACGAAGCTGCGCCGGCTGATGCGGGGTGGACCGGAGCCGAAGAAGAAGGAGGACGACTGACGCGTCAACACCGGCCCCGAGCCCGGCGGTGAAAGAGCCTTCGGATCAGCGGCACACCCATCACGAGCGGGTGCGCCGCGATCGAGGAAACCCCTCGCCGATTCCTCGAGAGCACGCCGAACTGAATACGCACGCCCACAGTGCGCCTCCTGCACCTTGCCGGACCGGAACCGATTTCCGCCGAGGTCCAGGACGAAGCAACCAACGTTAGTGCCGAATCACAGCCGTGTACTCCGCCGACCGGTCGAAACGTTTCAGCGCGTCGGCGGGTTACGGAACAGCTCCCCCACGGTCTCCGACCGGTTCACCACTTCGGCCGCCACCACGCTCAGCTTCCGGCTGTTGCCCCGCGCGAACCGCCGCAGCACGGTGAACGCCTGGTCCATCTCCAGGTTCAGCCGCTCCGCGATGAACCCCTTCGCCTGCTCGATCACGACCCGGCTGCTCAACGCGGTCTGCAGCTGCTCGACGAGCACTTCGTGCTGCTGGATCGTGCGGGCCTGCAGCAGGCCGATGGTGGCGACGTCGACCATCGCGCGCGCGACCTGCAGGTTTTCCTCCGACAGCTCGCCCGGCGTGGCCGCGAAGAGGTTGAGCGCGCCGATCACGTCGGACCGCAGGCGCATCGGAAACGCGTGCACCGAGTGGAAGCCGTGCCCGAGCGCGGCCGCGGCGAACGCGGGCCAGCCGGCGTCGTCCTGGGCGAGGTCCGCCGCGCTCACGGGGGTCCGCGTCCGGAACGCGTCGAGGCAGGGACCCTCGTCGCGCTGCAGCTGGAAGAGCTCCAGGAGCCGCACGTGCTCGTCGGAGCTCGCCACGAGCTGCAGCTCGCCGCTCGGGCCCGCCAGCAGGATGCCCGCGGCGTCGACCGGGAGCAGCGCCACGCTGCGAGCCGCGAGCAGGTGGAGGAACTCGATCACATCGAAGTCGTCGGTGAGCGTGTCCGCCAGCTCCACGAATGTGTCCACCAGCTGCCCGTCAGCCACTTGAACCATCTCCCACCACACAGAACGCCACGTTCATGAGGTTCCCCCTTCCAGTTCAAACCGAAACCGCCTGCTCACCACGTCCGCGGCAAGTTCGGACAGGGGGCGCTGCTCCGCGAACGCCCGCGCCCGTAGCGCAGCGAAGGCGTCGTCGAGACCGACATCGAGCTGTGCCGCCACCATGCCCGTGGCCTGGTGGACCTGCGCCGCTCGCAGCGACAGGTTCACGGGTTCGTCGCCCGCCGCTCCCACCTGCTCGTCAAGCAAGAGCAGGAGCATCAGTTCACCGTAGGCCAGTGCGTCGGCCAGCAACGCGGGCTCCAGCGGCACGGGTGCCTTCCGGTGGAACACGGCCGTGCCCACGTCGACGAGCCCCACCCGCAGCGGCAGCACGAACTGCGCGTGCACCCCGGCCTGCACGGCGAGCGGCGCGTACAGCGGCCAGCGGCGCGTCTGCTCGACCGCATCGAAGTCGCCCACCAGCACCGGAGACCGCAGGTCTCGCGCACTGCGGACCGGGCCCTCGCCCACCGTCATCTCGATCTCGGCGAGCACGGCCGCGAGGTCGTCGGTGGCCACCCGCACCTCTTGCCGGCCCGGGCCGATGCTCACCAGCACGGACGCCCCGGCGACACCGAGCCACGCCACGGCCGAGTCGCACAGTGCCGCCACCGTGACTTCGACGCGGAGCAGGCGTGCTTCGTCCTTGACCCGGCGCCAGGCACGAGAAAGCGCGGTGTCGTCACGCTCTCCGTTCTGACTCGCCTCCACGACCCGTGCCTTCGGCTTGTGCTGCCCGGCTAAGCGCCACCCGGGCGGGAGACCTCCCTACACCTTAGCTCAGCTTTTGACGAGCTCCGCCCATTCACGAACGGCCGCAGCGTCCACAGGGGACTCCCAGCCACCGGGACGCACCGCGCTGCCCACGTGGAACCCGCGCACGCCACCGGCGCGCAGGAGGTGCACCTGCTGCGCGCGCAGGCCACCGCCGACGAGCAGCGAAGGGCCTTCAGTGCGCCGCGCCAGGCGCTGCAGCACGGAAAGCCCGCTGCCGACGCCATGCGGGCTGCCGGCCGCGAGCACCGTGTCACAGCCGAGCTCGGTGAGCACGTCGAACGCGGCGAGCGGGTCGCGCGCGCGGTCGATGGCGCGGTGGAAGGTCCACGGCGCACCGTCGAGCTCCTTCAGCAGTGAGCGGCACGCGTCGACGTCGATCTCGTTGTCCTCGGTGAGGAAGCCGAACACGAACTCGCGCGCACCGGCGGCCAGGAGCCTCGCGGTGTCGGCCCGCAGGGCGTCGAGGTCACCGGCGGCGAAACCGTCGCTGCCGCGCAGCATCACGCGCACCGGCAGGTCGGTGGCGGCGAGGACATCGCGCACGGTCTGCTCCGAAGGAGTGAGCCCGTCGCGCGCCATGTCCGCGACCAGTTCGAGCCGGTCCGCCCCGCCTTCCTGAGCGCGCTGCGCGTCTTCCGGACCCAGCGCGATCACTTCCAGCAGGGCGGTCTTCGAGCTCATGGGTCATCCGTTCGATCAGGTCGTGGGGTTCTCGTCCCCCCGGGCGTGGCGGCCACGCCTGAACCCGCCTTGAAGGCTCGTCATCCGCTCGCGCACCGCTTCGGGGGAAAGCGAGAGTATCGGCCGCTGCTCGGGCACCTGCCCGGGGCTGGCCTCCATGCCGTCTTCGCCTGCGTTTTCGATCTCGGACACGCGCAGGAACGGCCACGTGTCCTCGGCGCCGTCCTCCTGCTCGAGCTCGTCCGAGGTCGGCCACTCCGGCGGGGCCGGGCTCTCGTCCGGATCGGTCGTGGGGAACTGCTCGGCCGGAAACGCGGGTGCAACGTAGTCCGGTTCCAGCACGGTGCGGGCGTGCCGCGCGGGCGGCTCGGGAGCTGGGGGTTCCGGTACAGATTCCGGCGTGCGGTCCGGCCGCGGTTCCGGTTCTGCCACGGGTTCCGCCACGGGCAACGGTTCCGGCGGCGCCGGCGCCCGTCCCTCGGGTGGCGGCGTGGCCGCGTCGAACCACCGCGACAGCACGTCCCGGTAGGCGGGCATGCGTTCCGTCGGCGCGTCCAGATCGAGGTGCGAACGGCCCTCCTGCGCCGGCCACGGCGGCGTGCTCTCCACCACCGGCGCGCGCCGCGGCGGGCCCGGTTCGAGCACCGGAACGATCGGCGCTTCCGCCGGCGGCTCGGGATTTTCTTCCTCGGCAGCGGGTCCGGCCGACGCGGCGACCAGCGGGGCCAATGGCGGCAACAGCTCCGGCGCCGGCTCGGGTTCGGCGGCGACGGGCGCGGGCGGCTCGGGCAGCGGCGGCGCGTCGACGATCAGTTCGGTGGGCACGAGCACCGTCGCGGTGATGCCGGTGCCTTCGGCCAGGCGCAGCGAGACGTCGATGTGGTGGCGCTGGGCGAGTGTCGCGACCACGTAGAGACCCATCCGGCGCGAGACCTCGACGTCGACGTCCGGTGGGTTGGCCAGGCGCGCGTTGGTGCGGTCGATCTCGGCCTGCGGCATGCCCGCGCCGCGGTCGGTGATCTCGATGCGCCAGCCGCCGTCGGGGGTTTCGGCGCTTTCGACGGTGACGCCTGCGCGTTCCGACGAGTAACGCGTGGCGTTCTCGAGCAGCTCGGACACCACGTGCACGAGGTCGTTCACGGCCTCGCCGCGCACCGCGAGCGTCGGCGCGGAGCCGAGCTCGATGCGCTGGTAATCCTCCACTTCGGACAGCGCGGCGCCCACGATCTCGTCGGCCACCACCGGTCCGCTGTCCTCGCGCACGAGGTCGGTGCCCGAGAGCACCAGCAGGTTCTCGCTGTTGCGGCGCATGCGCGTGGCGAGGTGATCGAGCTCGAACAGGCCCGCGAGCGTGTCCGGGTCCTGCTCGCCGGCTTCCATGCGGTCGAGCACGGACAGCTGTCGTTCGACGAGATCTTGGCTTCGCTGCGAGAGGTTGACGAACATCGAGTTGACGTTCTCGCGCAGCATCGCCTGTTCGGCCGCGAGCCGCACGGCCTCGCCGTGGACCGCGTCGAACGCGCGCGCGACCTGGCCCACCTCTTCGCGCGTGAACACCGGCACGGGCGCGACGGCCGCGCGGTGCCGCAGGTTCTCCGGCGCCGGATCGGGATCGGTCAGCAGCCGTTGCACGGCCTCGGGCAGCCGGTGGTCGGCCACGTCGAGCGCCGTGCGCCGCAGCACGCGCAGCGGCCGCAGCAGCGAACGCGCGATGACCACGGACAGGATGCCGGCCACGAGCAGCACGGCGAGCACGATGCCGCCGTCCCAGATCGTCGACGTGCGGGCGCGCGCGGCGAGCGAATCGGTCTGCTGCTGCAGCTGCACCAGCAGCGCTTCCTGCACCTGGTGGGCGAGGTTCACCGTGTAGGTGGCCGCGGTGTCCCATTGGTCGGGGTCCAGACCTTGCAGCGACTGGCCGTTCTCCGCGCGGGTCAGCGCCGACTCGACCATGTCGTTGCCGATGTCGACGACGAGGCCGATCACCGTGTCGTCGTACATCCGCAGCTGGTCGGGCGTCGCGAAGGTGCGGTAATCGTTGCGCGCGGCGTTGAGCTCGGCCTCCGCACCCAGCAGCGCGCGCGTGCGGTCGCGGTTGAGGCTGCCCTCGGCGAGCGCCTCGGACATGATCGCGCGCTTGACCGACATCTGGTCCTTGATCCGCGCGAGGGCGTTGCCGGCGAGGCGGAGCCGGGCGAGATCGGGGTCGGACACGTCGGCGGCGGCCATGTCGCTGATGTCGAGCAGGCCGGAGATCAGCTCGCTGTACGAGCGGAGCACGGCGTCGGCGGGGAACGCGGAGTGCTCGGCGGAGTAACGCAGGCCGCTGAGCACCCGCAGCCGGTCGTCGCTCTGCTGCAGGCTGCTGGCGGCCACGGCGTCGAGGCGCGGCAAGCTGGCGGCGAGCGTCTTCTCGAACGTGCCGATGGCCTGGTCCACGCGCGTGCGCTGGCCCGTGAGGTCGGTGGTGGCGCCCTGGCGGTTGCCGGCGACGAACCGCACCGTGACGTCGCGCTCGCGCTGCAGCTGGTGCAGGACCTCGGCCACGGTGCTGTCCACGCGGCCGCGAGCGGCGAACTCGGCGAGCTGCTGGGCGTCGCGCAGGTCCGTGCTCACGCGCAGGCCCACGAGCCCGATCACGGCGAGCGCGGGGATCAGCAGGACAGCGAAGAGTTTGGTCCGCAGGTGCCAGTTGCGGAGGCGCCAGCGGCCCCCGACCTGTCTGGCGGCAGCGGGATCCGTCGCGTCGCCCGTTCGGGGACGCTGGTCGCGACGGCTCACCTAAGCTTCCTTTTCCACCGCGGCACCTCATCCGCGGACGACATCGGGGGTGTCCGATTCGAGTTTACTCGGCAGTAGCTTTGCTCGACCGGATCGGGAAGCCGCACTGGCGGGGTCACGGCCCTGTCGGGGATCGTATGGGCAGCGGCCCATACGATCCAGCGTGATGCGGAGATTCTCCCGGTGGTTGAGAGCGGATGAACGTGCGTGCACTGGTGTTGCCGCTGGTGGCGGTCTTGCTGGCCATCAGCGGCTGCTCGCTGTTCGATTCCGGTGACGCAGCGGCGCCGGCGCCAGTGGAGCGGACCACTCTGCGCGTGGGCGTCGGCGGGCCGATCGACACCGCCCCGCTGCGCATCGCGGCGGCCGCCGGGAAGTTCCGCGAGGCCGGGCTGAACGTGACGCTCGTGGACCTCGGCACCGAGGACGGCCTGGCGAGACTCGGCTCGGGACAGCTGGACGTGACGTTCGCCAGCGACGTGTCCCTCTTCCGCGCGGCCAATGCCGGCACCGCGTTGCAGCTGCAAGGCGAGGCCTACACGTCGGGCAACAACACGATCGCCCTCGTGACGCTGCCGAACTCCGACTACACCGAGCCCACGGCGAAGAAGTCGCCGAAGATCGCCGTGGACGACCTCGACGACATCGGCGCGCTGACCGCTCGTTCCGTGCTCGCGACCGCCGGCGTCGACGCGGCGAAGATCCACTTCGTGGCCAAGCCGTTCGCCCGGATGCCCGACGCGTTGCAGGCCGGCGACGCCGACGCGGCGCTGATGGTGGAGCCGTACATCACGCGGGCGGAAAAGGAGCTCGGCGCGCAGATCCTCGCCGACGGGTCCAGTGGCGCCACCCTCGACTTCCCGGCTTCGGGCTACGCGACAACCGGCGCGTTCGCACGCGACAACCCGCGCACGCTGGCCGTCTTCCGGCGCGTGCTCGTGCAGGCGCAGCAAACCGCCGCCGACCCGGCGATCGTCCGCGACGCGCTGCCGACGTTCTCCGACATCGACCCGACCACGGCGGCGCTGATCTCGCTGGGCACCTACCCGACCACGCTGTCGGGCATCCGGCTGCAGCGCGTGGCCGACCTCATGCACACGTCGGGCCTGCTCCCGAGCCGGCTCGACGTGCAGGCGATGCTGCCGGACGAGAACCAGCCCTAGATGTTCTCGCCCGCGGGCTGCAGGCAGACCGTGCGCTCGGGCGGGCCGGCGTAGACGAGGGCGGTGTCGGCAACACTGCACGAGCTCTCGTCGCCGCTGCCCTGGTGGACGACCGCCCGGGCCTCGGCGTCGGGGTCGCTGCAGGTGACCTTGCTGATCGCGGCCTCGTCGTCGACGTCGCGCAGGCAGTCGCCGGACGAGACGTTGAGCGCCAGGCACAGCGTCTCGCGTGGCGCGCTGGTGCGGCTCGAACTGCTGGTGCTCCGGAAGAGCTGGAAACGCACGTAGTCCCCGCCGCGGCAGCTCGAGGTGCCGTCTTCGACGTCGTCGACGCGGTAGGTGGCGCGCTGCTCGGAGCAGCTCACGCCGTGGTAACTCTGCGTGCCGACACTCTCGTCGGACAGGTACAGGCAGCTGCCCGCCACCGGCGTGCCCGACGAGCGGGCGATCGCGGCCACGCCGAACGCGGCGAGCACGCCCACGCCGAGCGCCGCCACGATTCCTGCTGCGACCAGCACCTTCGCGGTGCTCGAGAGACGCCGGGGCGCGCCCGGCCGGGGCGGCTGGAACGAGCCGGTACCCGGCGGCTGGAACGGGTTGGCGGCCGACGGCACGCCGAACGGTGGTGTGGTCAAAGGTCCCCTCCAGCTTTTCCTGCCGATCATCTTGGCACCCGGACGGCCGCGACGGGAGGGGACGGCGCGGGGGAACGTATAAAGGACGAGTGACTGATGGCCCCCTGATCGTCCAGTCCGACAAGACCGTGCTGCTCGAGGTCGACAACCCTCAGGCCAACGACGCGCGGATCGCCATCGCGCCGTTCGCCGAGCTGGAACGCGCGCCCGAGCACGTGCACACGTACCGCATCACGCCCCTGGCGTTGTGGAACGCGCGCGCCGCCGGGCACGACGCGGAGCAGGTGGTGGACGCGCTCACCACGTACTCGCGCTTCCCCGTGCCGCAGCCGCTGCTGATCGACGTGGTCGACGTGATGGGCCGCTTCGGGCGGCTGCAGATCACCAACCACCCCGCCCACGGCCTGGTGATGTCGACCACGGACCGCGCGGTGCTGGAAGAGGTGTCGCGGCACAAGAAGATCAGCCCGATGCTCGGCGCGCGCGTCGACGAGGACACGGTGCTCGTGCACCCGTCCGAACGCGGGCGGCTCAAGCAGGCGCTGCTGAAGGTCGGCTGGCCCGCGGAGGACCTCGCGGGCTACGTCGACGGCGAAGCGCACCCGATTGACCTCGACGAGCAGGACTGGCACCTGCGCGACTACCAGCGCCAGGCGGCGGAGGCGTTCTGGGCCGGCGGCTCGGGTGTCGTGGTTCTGCCTTGTGGCGCGGGCAAAACACTCGTGGGCGCGGCGGCCATGGCGCACGCCAAGGCGACCACGCTGATCCTGGTGACCAACACCGTCGCGGGCCGGCAGTGGAAGCGCGAACTGGTGGCGCGCACGTCGCTGACCGAGGACGAGATCGGCGAGTACTCGGGCGAGAAGAAGGAGATCCGCCCGGTCACGATCGCGACGTACCAGGTCGTGACGCGCAAGACCAAGGGCGAGTACCGGCACCTGGAGCTGTTCGACTCGCGCGACTGGGGGCTCGTCGTGTACGACGAGGTCCACCTGCTGCCGGCGCCCGTGTTCCGGATGACGGCGGATCTGCAGTCCCGGCGTCGCCTGGGCTTGACGGCGACCCTGGTGCGCGAGGACGGCCGCGAGGGCGACGTGTTCTCCCTGATCGGGCCCAAGCGGTACGACGTTCCCTGGCGGGACATCGAGGCGCAGGGCTGGATCGCGCCCGCGGAGTGCACCGAGGTCCGCGTGACCCTGACGGACGCCGAGCGCCTCGCGTACGCGACTTCGGAGCCGGACGAGCGGTACAAGCTCGCGGCGACGGCGATGACGAAGCTGCCCGTGATCAAGTCCATTGTGGAGCGTCATGCCGGCGAGCCCACCTTGGTGATCGGCGCGTACCTCGACCAGCTGGAAATGCTGGGCGCGGAGCTGGACGCGCCCGTGATCCAGGGGTCGACGCGCAACAAGGAGCGGGAGGAGCTGTTCGACCGCTTCCGCCGCGGCGAGCTGCGGACGCTGGTGGTGTCGAAGGTGGCGAACTTCTCCATCGACCTGCCGGAAGCGTCGGTGGCCATCCAGATCTCGGGCACGTTCGGCTCCCGCCAGGAAGAGGCGCAGCGGCTGGGCCGGCTGCTGCGCCCCAAGGGCGACGGGCGGCAGGCGCACTTCTATTCGATCGTGTCCCGGGACACCGTGGACACGGAGTACGCCGCGCACCGGCAGCGGTTCCTGGCGGAGCAGGGGTACGCGTACCACATCGTCGACGCGGAGGACCTGCGCCGGCCGCTGTAGTCACTTCGTCATGGGTTCGGGGTGAGCAGGACGATCGGGATGACACGCTCGGTCTTCTGCGCGTATTCGTTGTACAGCGGGAAGATCTCGGCCATCTTCGGCCAGAGCGTCGCGCGCTCTTGTTCACCGGCGACCCGGGCGCGCGCGGTGAACCGGCGCGCCCCGACCTGCACGCCGACGCTCGGCTCGGCCTCGAGGTTCTTGAACCAGGCCGGGTGGTCGTCGTCCCCGCCCTTGGAGGCGACTACGACGAAGTCCTCGCCCTGCGTGCCGTAGATCAGGCAGGTGCGGCGGGGCTCGCCGGTCTTGCGGCCGGTGGTGGCGAGGATGAGGGTGTAGATGCCGTTCTGCTCGTGCCCCTCCAGGCCGGCGGAGCTCACGTACTTACGCGTCTGCTCGGCTACCCAGTCCCCCCACGTCGAGTCGCTGGCGCGATCGATGTCTTCGGCGACGGCCATGGTGACGGTCCTTTCCTCTTGCGGCCCCGTCGGCCGCTCGTGCCCGGGAGACGGAGCCGGTCGGGGGTTCTCGACATCGGCTGGACGGGAACTTACCGGTTTCTCGGTCGTGGTGATCTCCGCTTGATGTCTCGGCGGTTTCGCGTCACCCATCTGTCGCAGTGACCTCATCTGTCACAGCAGCCTCGCCCCGTTGACCCTGACCTGCTCATTTAGATGTTCACTCGAACGGATGAGCGAAACTTTTCCTGGAAATTGTCGGCCCCTCGAACTACTGTTCGACGTGCAGGACCGAACACCAGTTCGAGGGGAAGCTCATGACGATCGCACCGTTCCGCCCCGGCCTCGGGGCACCGCCGGTCCAGACGTTGCCGCCCGGGCGGTGGCACGGGCGCATCTGGGTGTCCGAGGAGCCGCTCGCGCGGCCGCACCGGTACCTGGAGTGCGTCGCGGAGTTCGAGCGCTCCGGGCTCTGGCCCGTGCTCATCCCGCACGACCAGCGGTTCGCCGCGCGCGGGGAAGACTGGCTGGACGACCGCGGCCGCCTCGCCCCGGCCGGGCACCGCGTCGACTCCGCGGACCCCGCCGACGCCCTCGCGCGCTGGTGGGACACCTCGTGCTGCGACGGCGCGTGCCTGCGCCCCTTCGGCGCCCGCTTCCCCGGCCTCGCGCGCCGCTCCCACCGCCGCGCCGACCCCCTCGCCGAGGCCGGCAACACCGGCTCCATTCTGGCCAACCGCAGCGCCCACCGCCTCGGCCTCGTCCAGACCGACCGCCCAGCCGACATCCCCGCCCTCCTCGGCTGGACAGGCATGATCAAGTCCACCGACCAGGTCGCGGAGCTCTCCGCCGTCCTGCGCAGCTGGGAAGACCGCTTCGGCGCCACCCTGCTCTCCCTGGGCTTCGACTCCCTCACGCTGTCCGTCTCCGCCCCACCGCGCACCCTGGCCCGCGCCCTCACCGTGGCGGCCGAGCACCGCGCCTTCAGCCTCCCCACATACCTCTCCCAGCCCGGCACCCTCCGCGAGTACGCCGGCGGCCTCGTGCAGACCCGCCTGTGGACCTTCTCGTGGGCCTGACCCCACCCCACCCGCGCCGGCCGGCCTCCCGGACCCCGAGTCCGGCCGGCGCATCCAACGCCGGCCAACGAGCCGCCCTGAGCAGGCCACTGGCCATCACCTGTGCACGGCGGCCGGCCTCCCGGACCCGAGCCAGTCGGCGCACCCCACCCCTCTGCCGACAAGCCATCCGGAGCAACTCGCGACCCCATCACCAGCCCGCGCCGGTCGGCCGGACCGCGAATCCAGCCGGCGCATCCACTCCCCGCCGCCGATCCGACCGAGGTAGCCCGCCGCTCCATCACCAGCAGCCGCAGCCGCCCGCCCAGACCCGAGCACAGCCTGCGCATCCCCGCCACCAACCGGCGACCCGCCCGGAGCAACTCGCCACCCCATCACCAGCCCGCGCCGGCCGGTCTCCCGGACCCCGAGTCCGGCCGGCGCGCCCACTTCGCCGTCGTTCCACGGCGGTGAGACGAGGCCGTTCACCGAATCTCCACCACACTGAGCAAGACAGGGCGTGA
Source organism: Amycolatopsis sp. 2-15 (assembly GCF_030285625.1). Taxonomy (NCBI): domain Bacteria; kingdom Bacillati; phylum Actinomycetota; class Actinomycetes; order Pseudonocardiales; family Pseudonocardiaceae; genus Amycolatopsis; species Amycolatopsis carbonis. The sequence continues at coordinate 2,524,433 of NZ_CP127294.1, read as the reverse complement.
GACGGATGTCCTCTCGGTTGGGTCGGCTGTCCCGAAGTCCGGTGCGGGTGTCCGGGCGGCGGTTGCGCGGGCGGGTTTACCGGAATCTGCCGAGGGGAATCACGCCGAGGAGGAAGGCGGTGAGGGAGATCGCCGGGATTCGGATCGGGACGTCGGGGTGGCGGTACCCGCCGTGGCGCCGCGAGTTCTACCCCGAGGGGCTGGCGCAGCGACGCGAGCTGGAGTACCTGTCGCGGCGGCTGAACTCCGTGGAGCTCAACGGGTCGTTCTACTCACTGCAGACCCCCGACCGCTACCGCGCCTGGGCTGACCAGACCCCGGCCGATTTCGTGTTCGCCGTGAAGGGCGGGCGCTTCATCACGCATCTCAAGCAGCTGCGTGACGTCGAGCCGGCCGTCGCGAACTTCTTCGCGTCCGGCGTGCTCGCGCTCGGCGAAAAACTGGGCCCGGTGCTGTGGCAGCTGCCCGCGCGGCTCGAGTTCGACCCCGACCGCGTCGAGACCTTCCTCGGCCTGCTCCCCCGCACCACCATCGAAGCCGCCGCCCTCGGCGCGAAACACGACGACAAGCTGAAGACCCCACCCCACCTCGAACCCGGCAAGGGCCGCCCCCTCCGGCACGCGCTCGAAGTCCGCCACCCCAGCTTCGTCACCCCGGGAGCCCTCGACCTGCTCCGACAGCACGACGTCGCCCTCGTCGTCGCCGACACCGCCGGCCGCTGGCCCTACCGCGAGGACCAGACCACGGACTTCACCTACGTCCGCCTCCACGGTGACGTCGAGCTCTACACCAGCGGCTACACCGAATCCGCCCTGCGCACCTGGGCCGCCAAGATCACCGCCTGGCACGCCGCCGGCCACCGCGACGTCCACGTCTTCTTCGACAACGACGTCAAAGTCGAAGCACCCCGCAACGCCATCACCCTCTCGAACCTCCTGCACCTCAAGCCGCCGCCGGAGCAGTGAGCGCACAGTGAGCGCCATCCGGTTGGGTAAGGCGTACGGGTGCAGGTGGTCTGCCTGCTGTCTCTGGGGGTCGGCACGCAGACCACCCGCACCACGTGCCCTGGCAACTTGCCACACCCCACGGCAATCCCCGCCGCGCTCTGGCAACTCGCGATTCGATCTGGCAACCGTCCACGCGCCCGGCAACATGCCAGACACCTCGGCAACTCCCACAGCGTGCCAAACGAGTGGCGGTCGCCAAGCCGACTGGCAAGACGCCAAGCCCCACAGCAACATTCCCCGCTCGCCGTCACATCGCCTTCGCCGCTGGCATCCCGCCACGCCGAATGGCAAGCCGGCCGCTCGTGCTGAAACATCTCGGCCAACTTCCATGAACACCGTGCGGCGGCGTGAGAGCGGGTGGCATCGCGCCGCGCCGAATGCCAAGGGACTGGCAAGACGCCAAGCCCCACAGCAACATTCCCCGCTCATCGGCACATCGCCCTCGCCGCTGGCATCCGCTACACCGCATGGCAAGCCAGCCGCTCGAGGCAAGGCCTCTCGGCCAAACTTCGCATGAACGTCGCGCGGCGGCGCGGGAGCGGGCGGTATCCCGCCACACCGGATGGCAAGCCGACCAAAGCCGGCAACTCACCCCGAGACCAGCGCCGCCAGTTTGGCGCGGACGTCGGCCGCGTCGGGGTGAGCGAGGTCGGTGAGGAGGCGGACGGAGCGGAGCCAGCAGTCGCGGGCGGCGGCGGGGTGGCCGAGGCGCAGGTGGGCCGTGCCGAGTTGGGCGAGGACATCGGCGGCTTCGTAGTGCTCGTCCATCGCGAAGAACATGTCCACGGCGTCGGACATGCACTCGATGCCCTCAGCCGGGCGGCCCACGCCGAGTAGGGCTTTGGCGCGCGTGGTCAGGGAAAAGCGGCCGTCACGGGGCGTGGGAGCCAAGGCCAGCGCCTCGTCCGCCAGAGCCAAGGCGCGCGGGAAGTCACCGAAGCGGCAGCACAGGTCGCCGAGTGCACGGAGCACGTTGGCCTCGAAGCCGGTCATCCGGAGGTCCCGCACGATCTCCAGTGCCCGTGTGCCGTGGGCGAGAGCGGCGGGGAAGTCGGGCGACGAATCGGCCGCCATCGCCAGGTTGTACAGCGCCCGCGCCTCGCCCTCGCGGGAGCCGAGTTCGCGTTGCAGCTCCAGCGCTTGCTCGAGGTAGCGCCGCGCCGACGGATAGTCCCGCACGACGCCGTCGATCACACCGAGGCAGTTGAGGATCCCGGCCTCGCCACCCCGATCGCCCGACAGCCGCGTGCCGCGCAGGGCCAGCTCGTTGAGCGCCCGCCAGTCGTCGACGCGGGCGCGGCCGGCGAAGTACGTGAACATCAGCCACGTGAGCTTCCAGCAGTGCGCGTATTCCTGCAGCCGGAACGCCAGGTGCACCGCCGCGACGAGATTTCCGTACTCCGCGGCGAACCACGCCAGCCCCGCGTGGTAATCGGCGAACTCGAGGCCACCGGCCACACGCAACTCCAGCGACCCGTAGATCCGCTCGGGCCGCATCGCTCGCGAAGCGTTGAACGCCGAGGAAAGATAGAAATCCAACAGCCGCGAACGTGCCGCCGCCGTCTCCTCCGCACTGTCCACATGATACACAAGCTCCGCCGCATACGCCCGGATCAGATCGTGGAACTGGTATCGCCCGGGCTGCGACTGAGTGAGCAAGTGCGCGGACACGAGAGCGTCCAAAGCAGACCCCGGCGGCGATCCCAACAGCACCTCGGCGACGGCCGGCGTCACGTCCGGCCCCGAAGGAAGACCGAGCAACCGCAACAACCGTGCGGCATCCGGCGGCAATGCCCGATACGAGTAGGAAAATACCGACCGGATGTTCGTCTCCTCACCATCCCCGAGATCGAACAACCCGAGACGGTCCGGTTCGGCATCCAGTGCATCCACAAAGGACGCCAGCGGATAGTCCGGGAACTGCGCCGCCCGCACGGCCAGGATCCGGATCGCCAGCGGAAGGCCGCCGCAGTACTCCACAAAGCGTGACGTGGCAACGGGATCCGCGTTGACGCGGTCAAGCCCGATCGTCGAGGCCAGCAGCTCGACGGCGCCCGCCTCGTCCAGCTCCTCGAGCGCGATCCGGCGCGCACCATGCGTGGCGACGAGGCCGCGCAGCTGCCAGCGGCTCGTGACCACGACCAGGCAGCCGGGCCCCGGCAGAAGTGGCCGTACCTGCTCGGTGCTGTTGGCGTTGTCCAGCACCACGAGCAGCCGCCGCCCCGCCGTGTGCGTGCGCCACGTCGCGGCGCGACCGTCCACATCGGCCGGGATCTGATCACAAGGGACACCGAGCGCCGACAGGAGAGTCTCCAGCGCCGCCAACGGTTCCACCGGCTCGCCAGGACCGTATCCGCGCAGGTTCAGGAACACCTGCCCGCCCGGAAACCGGTCCGCGATCTCGTGTGCGAAGTGGACGGACAACGTCGTTTTCCCCGTGCCACCCATCCCTTCCACGGAGGCGATGGGGGTCGAAGTGCTGTCCCCTGCCGGAAGCAGAGCGTGCAAAGCCTTCAAATCAGCCTCGCGACCGGCGAAGGCACCGAGGTCGGCCGGCAACTGGTGCGGTACCTGCGGCTCGACCGTCGGCCGATAAGGCGCCCCACCCAGCACGAGCCGGTGAACCCGCTGCAGGCCGGCACCGGGGTCGAGGCCCAGCTCCTCGGCGAGCACCGCGCTGATCCGCCGGTACACCTCAAGTGCCTCGGCCTGCCGTCCGGAGTGGAACAGTGCTAGCACGAGCTGTTCGTGCAGCCGTTCCCGTAACGGGTGTTCCCGGGTCAGCCGCGTCAGCTCCGGAACGACGGTGCCGAACTCGCCGACGGCGATCAGCGCGTCGGCCCACAGCTCGCGCACGCGGGTGCGTTCCTCGGCGAGCTGGCCGGCCTCGTCGCGGTGCAGGACGTCGGACTCCACGTTCTGCAGCGCCGGCCCGCGCCACTCCGCGAGTGCGCCGGCGAACAACCCCGCGGCCCGACGGTGTTCGCCCTGTTCGAAAGCTGTCCTCCCCCGGGCCGCGAGTGTGCGAAAACGACCAAGATCCGTCAGCAACGGATCAAGCTCCAGTAGATAACCACCACGTTCTGTGCGAATCGCGGCCCCCGGCCCCAGTGCGCGCCGCAGCCGCAGCACGTACGTCTGGAGTGCGCCCTTCGAGCGGCGCTGGTCGTCGTCCCACAGCCAGCGGCCGAGCTCGTCCACGGACACCACGCGGTTCGCGCGCAGCAGCAGGCCGGCGAGCACGATCAGCGGGCGGCTCCCGCCGAGCGGCACGGCGCGGCCCCCGGCCAAGACCTCGGCCGGGCCGAGCACCCGGAAGTCGAGGCCGTCCACGTGTCTCATTCTGGCCGGTCACCGCCCGATCGGCACGTGAGTTCGCCAGTGGCATGATCTGCAGTGATGAAGGTCTACGCGCTGCCCCTGCACAACCGGTTCCGGGACATCACCGTCCGTGAAGGCGTCCTGCTCGAAGGGCCCGCCGGGTGGGGTGAATTCGGCCCGTTCGCGGACTACTCGGACACCGAGAGCGTGCCGTGGCTGGCGAGCGCCCTGGAAGCGAGCGAGCAGGGCTGGCCCGCTGCGGTGCGCGAACGGGTCGAGGTCAACACGACCGTCCCCGTCGTGCCGCCGGACCGCGCCCACGCGCTGGTCCGCGCCTCCGGCTGCCGCACGGCGAAGGTGAAGGTCGCCGACAAACGCTCCACACTCGCCGACGACTGTGACCGGCTCGAAGCCGTCCGCGACGCCCTCGGCCCGGCCGGCGCCATCCGCGTCGACGCCAACACGGCCTGGGACGTCGACACCGCCGTCACCGCGCTCGCCGCCCTCGACAAGGCGGCCGGCGGCCTCGAGTACGCCGAACAGCCGTGCCGCACCATCGACGAGCTGGCCGCCGTCCGGCGCCGCGTGTCCGTGCGCATCGCCGCCGACGAGTCGATCCGCCGCGCCGAAGACCCGCTGAAGGTCGCCGTCGCCGGGGCCGCCGACATCGCCGTGCTGAAGGTCGCTCCGCTCGGCGGCGTGCGGCGCGCGCTGGAGGTGGCCGAGGCGTGCGGGCTGCCGTGCGTCGTGTCGTCCGCGGTGGAGACCAGCGTGGGCCTCGCCGCCGGCCTGGCCCTCGCGGGCGCCCTCCCTCAGCTCGACTTCGCCTGCGGCCTGGGCACGATGTCCTTGCTGAACGGCGACGTCAGTACGACCTCACTGTCCCCTGTGGACGGTTACCTCCCGGTGCTGCCGCAGGCGCCGGCGCCGGATCGGTTCGAGGAGTTCGCCGCCGCACCCGACGTCGCCGAGTCCTGGCTGGCACGGCTGGATCGGGTGCGCGCGTTGCGCTGAACCTCAGCGCCACCACGAGAAGTGGGCGCGGACCAGCCACGCATCAGCCCACTCCTGATCCGGCTCCTCCGGCAGCGGGGACCCACCGGCGACCAGCGACTCCAGCTCACGCTCCAGCTCCTCGGCAGCCGCCAACGCCTCGGCCTGCGAATGCCGGCCACGGCGGAGGTCGCGGAGCCAGGTGAGCCACGGGTCGGCGATGGGGAGCGGCAGCCGGCCCGTGCGGAGGAGCTCGACGCCCTGGACGCCGAGGCGGACCATGTGCATGGCGTACTTCGTGTCGAAGCCGTACTTCTCGATGAGCTCCGGGCGATTGCCGGCTTCGAGCAGGCGGCGGCGTTGGCCGCGGAGGTAGCCGACGAAGCGCACACCGGCGCGGCGGGAGACGATGCGGTGGGCGTTGGCGCGCAGGTCGCGGCCGAGGTCGGTGAGGTGCACGAGCTCCGCGTCCGGGGCGAAGAGCGGCAGCACCAGCGTCGGATTGCCGGTGAGGGCAAGGCGCATCCACTTGCGCACCGAGTAGACGGTCAGGTCGAGGTCGCCCGGGCCCGAGCGCGCGCCTTCGGGCTGGGTGCGGAAGATGTACTGCTCGAAGCGGCGCATGCCGACGACGTACTCGGCCGGCTCGAGGCACAGGCCCATCTCGTCGCGATCGTCCTGGCCGTCGACGGCGGTGCCGTGCAGCCCGGAACCCACCTGGCAGCGCAGGATCGTGCCGCGCTCGGCGAGGGTGGCGAATTCGGGACTGTCGTGGTTCATGCCGGAAGTTCTACCGGCGGCGTCCGACGACAGCACCCGAATTTCCCTGACCTCGCCTCAGGGTCGGAGTCCAGGGTCGGTCTCCGGGCCGTTCCCCGATGTGCCGAGGGGCCGCTCGGCGGAGTATTCATGGCATGACGAACAGCGTGTACACCCCCGAAACCAAGAAGCTCTTCCGCAGCCGCACCGACCGGATGTTGACCGGGGTGTGCGGGGGCTGGGCCGACTACCTCGGCGTCGACCCGACGATGGTCCGCATCGCGGTCGTGGCCGCGACGGTGCTGTCGGCCGGGATCATGTTGCCGGTTTACGTCGCCGCCGCCGTGCTGACACCCGAAGCGACCCAAGCCGCCTGACCCGTCGCGGCAGGGGAGGGCCGCGGTATGAGGGGGAAAGGGGTGGCACAACCAAGGGGGAGCAATCGGCCCGGGCGTGGGGAGCGCCCGGGGCGTTTGCTGTGTCCACATCGGACGAGACCAAGGACGTCCTGCGGCCGACCAAACAGAAGGCAACACGGATCCGGCCCGCTGTGCGGCTTCGATCGGGTCGGTCGGTTCTGCGGCATCGGTGTAGCAGTCGGCCGGCGTGCTTGCACGGCGTGTTGATGCACTGCCAGCCGCGCCCGAAGCCCCACCGCCGGCACGAAATCGTGGCCCGCAAAGGGAAAAGCCCGGCCCACCGAAGTGGACCGGGCTTTCCGGATCTAGCGTCGAACAGCAGCCGAACTCAGAAGTCCATGCCACCCATGCCGCCGGACGGGTCGGCCGGAGCGGCGGAAGCCTTCTCCGGCTTGTCCGCGACGACAGCCTCGGTGGTCAGGAACAGCGCCGCGATGGAGGCGGCGTTCTGGAGCGCGGAGCGGGTGACCTTCGTGGGGTCCGGCACGCCGGCGGCGAGCAGGTCCTCGTAGACACCGGTGGCGGCGTTCAGGCCGTGACCCTGCGGGAGAGACTTGACCTTCTCCGCCACGACGCCGCCCTCGAGGCCGGCGTTGATGGCGATCTGCTTGAGCGGCGCCTCGACGGCGACCTTGACGATGTTGGCACCAGTGGCCTCGTCGCCCTCGAGCTTCAGGCCCGCGAAGGCAGCCTCGGCGGCTTGGATCAGAGCCACGCCACCACCGGCGACGATGCCCTCTTCCACGGCGGCCTTGGCGTTGCGCACCGCGTCCTCGATGCGGTGCTTGCGCTCCTTGAGCTCGACCTCCGTCGCGGCACCGGCCTTGATGACGGCGACGCCGCCGGCCAGCTTCGCGAGGCGCTCCTGCAGCTTCTCACGGTCGTAGTCGGAGTCCGAGTTCTCGATCTCCGCACGGATCTGGTTGACGCGACCCTGGATCTGGTCGGCGTCGCCCGCACCCTCGACGATCGTGGTCTCGTCACGCGTGATCACGGCCTTGCGGGCGCGGCCCAGCAGCGACAGGTCCGCGTTCTCCAGCTTGAGGCCGACGTCCTCCGAGATCACCTGGCCACCGGACAGGATCGCGATGTCCTGCAGGATGGCCTTGCGGCGGTCACCGAAGCCCGGAGCCTTGACGGCGACGGACTTGAAGGTACCGCGGATCTTGTTGACGACCAGGGTCGCCAGGGCTTCGCCCTCGACGTCCTCGGCGATGATCAGCAGCGGCTTGCCGGACTGGATGACCTTCTCCAGCAGCGGCAGGACGTCCTTGACGTTCGAGATCTTGGAACCGAAGAGGAGGATGTAGGGGTCCTCCAGCTCGGCTTCCTGACGCTCCGGGTCGGTCACGAAGTAGCCCGACACGTAGCCCTTGTCGAAGCGCATGCCCTCGGTGAGCTCGAGCTCGAGACCGAAGGTGTTGCTCTCCTCGACGGTGACGACGCCTTCCTTGCCGACCTTGTCCAGCGCCTCGGCGATCAGCTCGCCGATGGTGCGGTCAGCGGCCGAGATCGAGGCGGTAGCAGCGATCTGCTCCTTGGTCTCGATCTGGACGGCCATCTTGTGCAGCTGCTCGGTGATGGCCTCGACGGCCGCCTCGATGCCGCGCTTCAGGCTGATCGGGTCGGCACCCGCGGCGACGTTGCGCAGACCCTCGCGAACGAGCGCCTGGGCGAGCACGGTGGCGGTGGTGGTGCCGTCACCCGCGACGTCGTCGGTCTTCTTGGCAACTTCCTTGACGAGCTCGGCCCCGATCTTCTCCCACGGGTCCTCGAGCTCGATCTCCTTGGCGATGGAGACACCGTCGTTGGTGATCGTCGGCGCGCCCCACTTCTTTTCGAGCACGACGTTGCGGCCACGCGGGCCGAGCGTCACCTTGACGGCTTCGGCGAGAATGTTCAGGCCGCGCTCGAGACCGCGGCGGGCGTCCTCGTCGAACGCGATCAGTTTGGCCATTGCGGTGTGGTCCTCCGGTATTGGGCGCCACCGCCGCGCTGTCTCGTCGAAAGACTAACCAGCGGCGGCAGCAGGACACGTCCTCGGCCAGGCTCGGTGCCCGCGACGGACGACTGACCTTGGTCAGCCTCACCGTCCCGACCTTCAAGCGCGCAGTCGGTGACCGCGCGCTTGGCACTCAACGGCGTCGAGTGCCAATGCCGTGTTTAGCACTCCCACGGTGAGAGTGCAAGAACCGCAGGTCAGTGATCCACGGTTGTCACGGCGTGACGATGGCGAAGGCGGGGTCGTCCGGGTCCAGCAGGGTGAGCAGGCGCTTGAGCACGGCGGGGTCGCCGGTGTGGTCGAGGTCTTCCGGGCGGGCGCCGGACAGGAGCCCGAGCAGCTGTTCCTTGGTCAACGTGAGGGTCAGGTCGACGTCGGCGGGGGACGTCGGGTTCGCGGTCTGGATCAGCGCGCCGTTGGACAGGGCGGTGCGGATCGTGGTGGCGAGGTCGGTGAAGCGCCACCACGATGGTGAGCGGGTCGGCGGCGGCGCGGGGACCGTCGACACGGATGGCGAGGGAGTCGAAGAGCTGCTCGACCGTGAGCGCCGCCGTCATGCCGCCGCCGATGTCGAGGGGCGGCGGGGTGATGCCCTTGCGCAGCTCGAGTGCGCCGACGAGGTAGAAGTTGCGCCAGGTCGGGTTCTCGGCGCCGTAGCCGAGGCGCTGGTAGACGTCGGCCAGCGCTTGCCTGGCGGCGGAGCTGTCCTGGTCGGCGAACACGGCGTGCTTGAGCAGTTCGGCGGCGAAGCGGAGGTCGCCGGCCTCCGCGTACTCCTGCGCCTTGTCGACAACGGCGGGCACCCCGCCGAGGACATCCACGTAGCGCGTGGCCAGCGCCTGCGGCGGGTGCTGCCACAGCGAGGTGGGGTGGCCGTCGAACCAGCCGAGGTAACGCTGGTAGATCGCCTTGACGTTGTGGCTGACCGAGCCGTAGTAGCCCCGCGCGTGCCACGCGTTCTCCAGCTCCGGCGGCAGCGTGAAGTCCTCGGCGATCTCGATGCCGGTGTCGCCCCGGTTGAGCCGGCGCAGGGTCTGGTCGTGCAGGTACGCGTAGAGATCTCGTTGCTGCGAAACGAACTTCACCACGCGGGCGGTGCCCCAGGTGGGCCAGTGGTGCGAGGCGAACGCGACGTCGGTGCCGGCGCTGGAGAGCTCGATCGCCTCGTCGAGGTAGTGGGCCCAGACGCGCGGGTCGCGGACCAGCGCGCCGCGCAGCGTGAGGAGGTTGTGCAGATTGTGCGTCGCGTTCTCGGGTCCGGGAAGTGGAAGTTCATCTCGGCCGGCGCCTCGGTGCCCGGCGTGAGCTGGAAGACGATCCGGAGGCCGTCGAGCACCTCTTCCTGCCCGGTCGCGCCGTGCCCGCGTACACGTTCTCCGCCACGGCGTTCTCGAGGACGCCCGCCGGGGCGAGGATCGGGACGTCGTCCGCGCCGTCGGGCAGCACGCCCAGCACGCCGCCGAAGTGGTCGGCGTGCGAGTGGGTGTAGATGACGGCGGTGACCGGCCGGTTTCCGCGATGGGCGCGGTAGAGCGCGATCGCGGCCGCCGCGCAGTCCTCGGAGATCAGCGGGTCGATCACGATCACCCCGCGCTCGCCTTCGACGAGCGTAATGTTGGAGATGTCGAGGCCGCGCACCTGGTAGATACCGGTGGTCACCTCGTTCAACCCGTTGGTGCGGCCCAGCTGCGCCTGCCGCCACAGGCTGGGGTTCACCGCGTGTCCGGGCAGTCGCCGTCGAGTTGGGCGTACGGGCGCAGGTCGAACACCGCGCGGCCGTCGGCGCCGGTGATGGTGGCGGGGTCGAGCGTCGCGACGAACCCGCGGGCGGCGTCCTCGAAGTCCTGCCTGTCGCTGAAATCCACGGCAGCCCCCTCAACCTCCGGCGTGTCCGCAGAGTCGATTACGGCCGGGATTCGAGGTCACCTGCCGGAGGTGAGATCGCGGGTCAGCGGCTCGGCTGGATGGGGATCGACGCCGGCGGCGGCTTGAGCGACGGTGAGCCGGACTGCGAACCGCTGGGGCCGCCCGGGCCGACGGGGATGTTCGGCGCCGTCGTCGTGGGGGTGGTCGTGCCGCCGCTGTCGCCGCCGCCGAAGAGGAAGATCGCGCCGACGATCAGACCGGCCAGCACGACGATGCCGAGACCGATCCACAGCCACTTCCGGCCGCCGCCGCGCGACTGCTGGAACGCGCCGGCGCCACCGGCGGGCGACGGCGGACGCAGCCGCATCGGGTCGCCGGGCGGCCCGTAGCCCGGGTGCATGCCGGGGTAACCCTGCTGCTGGTTGGGATAGCCGTAGGCGGGCTGTCCCGGGTGGCCCTGCTGGCCCGGATATCCCTGCGGTGCTTGAGGTCCTTGTGGCGGAAGGCCGGGGTAGCCGTAGCCGGGGGCCGGGCCTTGCGCCGGGACGCCGGGGGGCTGGCCGGGGTTCTGCGGGGCGCCGGACCAGCCGCCGGGGCCGGCCCACGGGTTTCCGTCACCACCGGGTCTGGGCTGGCCGGGTGTGCCTTGGCCTGGTGCACCGTGCGCGCCGGGTCCACCTGGGACACCAGGTCCGCCGGGTCCCGACCAGTGGGCACCGTGCGCCGGATCGTTTCCCGGACCACCCGAACCACCAGGCCCACCGGCACCTTGCGGAACACCCTGGCCGCCGGGTCCCGACCATTGGCCGTGCGCCGGGTCGTTCCCCTGACCACCCGCGCCACCGGGACCTCGCGGCCCACCTTGGCGGTAGCCCGGCTGCTGTCCGAAGGGCGGCATGCCGGCCCCCTCCCCCTGAGCACCCTGCGCACCCTGGCCGCTCTGACCGCCCTGGCCACCCGTCGCACCCGGAGCAACGAGGCCACCCAGCCCGTTCTGCACCCCACCCGAGCCCGGCGGCCCCGGCGGCGTGTCCGACGCCGCGAGCGGTCCCAGCGCCACGCGGGCGGCGGCGATCATCGCCACGCAGTTCGGGTACCGGTCGGCGGGGTTCTTCGCCATGCCCTTGCGGATCACGTCGTCGACCTCCGCCGGCAGCGCGACCACGCGCGACACCGAAGGCGGCTCGCCGTTGAGGTGGCCTTTGATCACGGTCGGCACGTCGCCCTTGAACGGCGGGGTGCCGGTGAGGCACGCGTAGAGCACACACGTGAGGGCGTACTGGTCGGTGCGCCCGTCGAGGGGCTCGCCGCGCAGGTGCTCGGGCGCGGCGTAGGTCGGGGAGCCCAGGAAGTCGCCGCCGCGCGTGCGGTGGCCGGTGGCGCCGCGGCGGGTGAGGCCGAAGTCGGCGACATACACGTGCTCGCGGGAGGTTTCCTTGCTGGTGACCAGCACGTTCGCGGGCTTCACATCGAGGTGGACGAGGCCACGGTTGTGGAGGGTGTCCAGCGCGTCGGCGACCTGGTCGAGCAACGCCAGGGCGCGCGCGGGCGCGATCGGGCCCGCGGAAATCAGGCCGGCGAGGTCGCCGCCGTCGACCATGCGCATGGCGATGTAGAGCATGCCTTCGAGCTCGCCGAAGTCGTACAACGGCACGATGTTGGCGTGGTCGATCGCGGACGTGTTGCGGGCTTCGTCCACGAACCGCTCGCGGAACTCGGCGTCGGTGCCCAGGTGGTCGCCGATGACCTTCAGCGCCACCTTCCGGCCGAGCCGCACGTCGGTGGCCTGGTAGGTCACGCTCATGCCGCCCTTGCCGAGCACCGAGTCGATGCGGTAGTTGCCCAGCCGGCGACCGGTGAGGTCCCCCGACACATCGCCTGTCACGCTGCGCAGCTTAACGCCCTGCATTCCGCAGCGATGGGCGGTTCGCCCAACCGGTCGGCTGCCCCGGAATCAGGAGACCTTGCGGACGTCCGCGGCCTGACTGCGCCCGTCGCGGCCGGACTGGACCTCGAACTCGACCCGGTCACCTTCGTCGAGCGTCCGGAATCCTTCGGCCTGGATCGCCGAATAGTGGACGAACACATCGGGCCCTTCGGGCGATTCGATGAACCCGTAGCCTTTTTCCGAGTTGAACCATTTGACGGTGCCGACAGCCACGGCGCCCTCCCTCAGGACAAGATCCGCTGTCCGGTAGCGGCTGGAAGTGCAGTTCACGCTACCGGAATTACGCCCCTCGGCAATGGTTGATTCACAAATTCGTCAGCCCCGGGAAACCCGCCTGTTCCGCGCTTGCACGAGAACGGTGCCCGGTCCGGCGAAATCGAGGACCAGACCTTCGCCGGTGCGCAGCGACTGCGGGCCACTCGGGTCCACGGCGCGCAGCCGGCACTGCAGCGTGTCCGGGTAGGCCAGCACGTAATCCGGCCGCACCGTGACCAGTTCACCGGCCGACAGCTCGAACGAGTCGACCGGTCCCGGCGCCGTGAGCACGAGCGGACCGGTGCCGCTGTAGTGGTCGAGGAACCCGGCGTCGGCGCCGAAAAGCTGCTGCAACGGCGCCCACGTCTGGTCGAGGCGCACGGAAGGCGGCCGCGCGAGCACGGCGTCGCGATGCACTGACCAGCCGGTGGTGCCCGTCAGCTCCAGCGGGTAGACGTCGCCGGGCCCGAGCGGGGCGAGGTCGACCCAGCCGCCCTCGGCGGGCGCCGTGAACACGGAGACGCCGGGCTTGCGCGCGCCGCCCCGCGCCGACGGCGGAGCGCCTTCGCGCACGCCGAAGCTGGTGGCCAGCATCGTGTCCGACGCCGACTGCACGGCCTCGCCGGGCGCGAGCAGCACTCGTGCCACGCCGAAGTTGGGGGTGTGCCTCGTGTGGACGCGCATGTCAGCGGGAGGGGACGTGCGAAAGGATCCAGCTGATCAGCGCGGACGGGTTGCGCGTCTGCGTGAGGATCTGGCCGGGGCCGGCGAAGTCGAACACGAAGCCTTCACCGCTCTTCATCGACTGGATCACTCCCTGCGCGACCTTGCGGAGCTGGTACTGAACGGTGTCGGCGTAGGCCACGACGTGACCGGTGTCGACGGTGATCGCCTCGCCGGGCTGCAGCGTGATCACGTCGAGCGCGCCGTAGCACGAGACCAGCACCTGGCCCTGGCCCGTGGCGTGCGAGAGGAAGCCGCCTTCGCCGCCGACCAGGTTCTTCATGCCGCCCCAGCGCGTCTCCGTGTGCACGCCGTGCGACGAGGCGAGCCACGATCCGCGCGTGACGCACCAGCCGGTCTGGCCGTCGAGGGTCACGACCTGGATGTCGCCGGGCAGGTTGGCCGCGACGTCGACCCAGCCGCCGTTCTGGGGTGCGGTGTAGGTGGAGATGAAAAAGGACTCGCCGCCCAGAAACGCCCGGCCGAGCCCCTTCATGATCCCGCCCTGGGCCTGCGACTGGACGGTCACGCCGGAGCTCGTGGCCATCATCGCGCCCGACTCGACCTGCACGGGCTCACCCGGCGCCAGCTCCAGCCGCGCAACCGCGAACGACGGCTGGTGGCGGACTCGTACCTGCATCAGAACTCCCCTGATCCCCGACTCTTGCCGCGGGAGAGTGTTGCACGCCCGCGCGTGAGGGGGAGGATGGTCCGCGTGATCTCCGTCGATGCCTACCGCGAGACCGTGACCGAGCTGCTCGGCCGCACGCCCGTGACCACCCTGCCCCTCGCCGAAGCCGCCGGGTTCGTCCTGGCCGAGGACGTGCACGCGGGGGTGTCGCTGCCGCCGTTCGACAACTCCGCGATGGACGGCTACGCCGTGCGCGCGGCCGACGTCGCCGGCGCCGGGCCTGACTCGCCCGTGACGCTGCCCGTGGCCGATGACATCCCGGCCGGGCGCGTGGACGTCGCGACGCTGGAGCCGGGCACTGCGCACCGGATCATGACGGGCGCGCCGATGCCGCCGGGTGCCGACGCGATCGTGATGGTGGAGGACACCGACCGCGGCACCGAGTCGGTGCGGATCGCCAAGGCCGCGTCCTCGGGCGACCACGTGCGGCGCACCGGCGAAGACGTGGAACGCGGTGTGGTGGCCCTGCACGCCGGCACCGTGCTGGGCCACTCGCAGCTGGGTCTCGCGGCGGCCGTCGGCCTGGCCGAGCTGTCGGTGCACCGGCCGCTGTCCGTGCTCGTGGTGTCGACCGGCACGGAGCTCGTCGAGGCCCCGAACCCGTTGCGGCACGGGCAGATCTACGAGTCCAACAGCGTGATGCTCGCCGCCGCGCTGCGCGAGCTGGGCTGCCGCGTCGCCGTGGTGCGCAGCGTGGTTGACGACGTCGAGGAGTTCCGCAAGATCATCGAACCGAAGCTCGCGGACGCCGACCTGCTGATCACTTCGGGCGGCGTCAGCGCCGGCGCGTACGAGGTGGTCAAGGACGCACTGACGGGCCAGGGCGTGCAGTTCCAGAAGATCGCCATCCAGCCCGGCGGGCCGCAGGGCTGCGGCCACTGGAACGGCGTGCCCGTGGTGACGCTGCCGGGCAACCCGGTGAGCGTGCTGGTGTCGTTCGAAGCCTTCCTGCGGCCGGCTTTGCTGTCGGCCATGGGCCACACGGATGTCGACCGCCGCCGGGTGCGTGCGCGCCTTTCGGAGGCCATGACCTCGCCCAGCTCGCGACGCCAGTTCCGCCGCGGCTTCTACACACCCACCGAGGGCGAGGTGACCGGTGTGGTCGGGCCGCGGGGCGGGCCGGGCTCGCACCTGCTGGCGGCGTTCACCCAGGCGAACTGCCTGATCGTGCTGCCGGAGGGGGTTGGTGAGGTGGCTGAAGGGACTGAAGTGGACGTGCTGCTGCTGTAGGGAAGTCCTTGTCGCGGCGCAGCGGGCTCTTGAGGAGGATCACCAGCGAGGCGAGCTGCACACCGGCCATGATCAGCATCGTCTCGCGCACGCCCAGCGCTTCGCCGAGGACACCACCGAGGAACGCGCCCAACGGGATGGTGCCGTAGTTGACGACGGCGGAGCTCGCGGTGATGCGGCCGAAGAGCTCGGGTGGGCAGTAGGTCTGGCGGAAGGTTCCGACGAGCACGTTGGACCCGACGATCCCGGCGGCGACCCCCATCCCCGACAGCACGAACACCGTGAGCCCGGCGCCCGGGGTGGCGAACGGACCGAGCAGCATCGCCGGCGCGGCCAACGCTTCGCAGAGCAGGAACGCGCGCGCCGCCCCGACGCGCTTCCCTAGCCGCGCGGCCAACGGCGCGCCGGCGACGCCACCGACCTCCGCGATGGCCAGGACCACCCCCACGGCTCCGGGCCCGGTGCCGAGGTCGCGGACGAGGAACACGACCTGGATGGCGGCGTACCCGTCGAGCGCGAGGTTCGCCACCGCGGCGGCTCCGATGAGAGACCGCAGGTACCGGTCGCGCGCGATGAAGCCGATTCCCTCGGCGATTTCGGTGCGCAGCCGCCTGTTGCCGCGGGGCTTCAGGGTTTCCTTCGCGCGGACGTAACGCAGGCACAGCACGGAAATACCGAAACTCACGGCATCGGCGAGCACTCCGGCGACAGGTCCCGCGACGGCCGCGAGCAGCCCCGCCAGCCCAGGCCCGCCCACCTGCGCGGCGGACTCGCTGCCCTGGAGCTTCACGTTGGCCTCGAGCAGCTGCGCTCTGGTCACGATCACCGGCACGTAACTGCGGTAGGCCAGCGAGAAGAACACTTTCGCGAACCCACCGACCAGCGCCGCGCAGAGCAGGTACGGCACCGTGAGCCACCCGGCTACGTACCCCACCGGCACGGCCGCGAACGCCACCACCGACGCCGCGTTGCAGGTCACCATCACGCGCCGCTTGCGCCACCGGTCCACCCACGCCCCGGCCGGCAACCCCACCACCAACCACGGCACCCACGCGACGGCGGTCAGCAGCGCCACCTCGAACGTCGAGGCGCGCAAGACCAGCAACGCGACAAGCGGCAACGACGTGCCGGCCACTGCGCTGCCGAGGGTGCTGACGGTCTCGCCAGTCCAGATCAGGCGGAAGTTGCGGTCTCGCCACAGGTTGTCGGTCATTCGCGGTTCAGTCATGGGCGATCGTGGTGGTTCGGCTGGTTTCCTGTGTGCTGTGGATTCCGTTGGCAGTCCGAGGTTTTGGGTGCGCGGACGGCGTTGGGTGCCGACGGCGCTTCGCTTGGCCGAGCGGTCTCGCGGGCTTGAAGGGTCGCGCGGCTTCGAGCGGTCTCGCGGCTTCGAGCAGCCTCGCAGGCCCGAAGGATCTCACAGGCTTGAGCCGTCGCGCGGCTTCGAGCAGCCTCGCAGGCCCGAAGGATCTCACAGGCTTGAGCCGTCTCGCGGCCTCGCGGGCCCGAAGGTTCGCGCGGCTTCGAGCGGTCGCGCGGGCTTGATCGATTTTGCGCGCGCAAGCGACTTGGTGCCTCCGAAGGGCACCGCCGGCTCGAGCGGCTTGGCGTGCCCGAAGGACGTCGCCGACCTGACCGGTCTTTCCCTCCCGAAGAGTGGCGCCCGCCCGACCCGCTTCGCACGTCCAAACGGCTTCGCCGCGCCGCGCGCTTTTGTGCACTCGCAGGGCTTCGCCGAGCCATTCGGCGTTGGCCGCCCACGGCGCATCGCTGGGCCGAGCGCCGTTGCGCAGCCTCGATCTTGCACGCCCAACCGGCTTCGCGCCCCCTGAGAGCGTTGCCCACCCGAAGGGCTCTGCGCCATCAACAAGGGGCTTCGCCCAACCGACCAAAACTTTCGAGCGGCCTCGCGACCGCGGCCGAACCGCCTTGTGCCCCCAGTAACTCACCTTGGGAAAGCCCCCACCCATCCTCGGGGGAGCGGCCCTTGGCCAGTCTACCGCTCCCCACCGACAAAATGATCTCCAAAGCCGAGTTGTCCACAGTGAAGCCAAGCTGTGGACAACAGCAGAAAGCTTGGCCCTGCAACGAAAAAGCACATCACGGTTGCGCGGGAAAACCTCGGGCGAAGAGGAAGACCGGGCGGCGCTCAGCGTCGTCGTCCGGGGTCGGGCGGTCCGTGTACTCGGCGAACAGCTCGAGGATCCGGGAGCTCAGCTCCATCACCTCGGCAGGAGACAAGCGCACCCAGGTTTCGTTGGTGAACCACGCGTCGCGCCAGTGCGTGGGTTCCGTTTCCAGGTCCGAGAGCCACGAGCGGGACAGCGAAGCCTGCCGGTCGAGTGAGACGACCTCGGCGGCGTCGCCCACGGGATCGCCGACGAAGTCCGAAGTGGACCAGGACAGGCCGCGCGAAGGGCGGCGCCACCAGCGTTCGCGGCGGTCGCGGGCGAGTTCCGGAGCTTCTTCGACCAAGCCGGCGGCGGCGAGAACCTTGAGGTGGTGGCTGATGTTGCCGACGGCCGACGTCGTGCGTTCGGCGAGGACCGAAGCCGTGGCGGGGCCGTCGAGCTTCAGGAGGTCGAGGAGGCGCCGGCGCAGGGGGTGGGACATCGCGGCCAGCACGTGGGAGTCGCGGATCTGCTGGACATCAACCGAATCGGGATCAGACACAATCCACAAGAGTAGTTGTACAACACACATTGCACAACACCCCTTGTGCAACCGCGCCCCAGGTATCCTCACCCACATGGGCTTCTTCACCTGGATCATCTTCGGCGCGCTGGTCGGCTGGCTCGCGAACCTGGTCGTCGGCGGGCCGGACCGGCGCCGGCAGGGGTGCCTGGTCAGCGTGCTCGTCGGGGTGCTCGGGGCGGCGCTCGGCGGCTTCATCTACCGGCTGGCGACGGGTGAGCAGCAGCGCTTCGAGTTCGACTTCCCGAGCTTCGGCGTCGCGATCCTGGGCGCGATCGTCCTGCTGGCGGTGCTGCGGCTGGTCGGCTCGATCGGCCGACGGTCCAGGCGCGACGACTACCCGCACGACAGCTACCGCCGCGACAACTACCGGTGACCTTTTGTAACGGTTTCCACACGAACTGTCAGTAACCCCCGGAAAACCGCCTAAACTGACTAGTTCCGCGTCCGGGTGCATGCGTCGTCGGGGGACGCATGCACCCGGCCCGCCCGGATCGCCTCCCGGACCACGCGCACGGCGCGCGCCGTGTCCACGAGCACGGGCATGGGCGCGGCGGAGATCTCCCGTCGCCAGGCACACAGCAGCTCGGTGAGCGGATCGGGTACGGACATCGCTTCCTCGGCGGACTCAGGCCCGGGCACGGCTCCCGAACGGCGGGTACTACTGAGAGTTGTCGAGGAATTCGATCAGTCGTTACCGGTTTGTGGGCACACCCACCCGCGCCGGGGAAACCCTGGCGGGGGAGCCGCCACCGGCCCTGGACGTGTCCGCCCGCCGACGGGCGGTAGCGTGGTGATTCCCAAATCGGACGCGAAACCCGTCCTCTCCCTCCGAACGCAACGAACAGCGGGGAACCGATCCATGAGCGGCAAGCCCACCGGCAATCCCCTCACGCACGCAGTGCAGCTCGCGCGGGAGACGATCCCGCCGATGCACCCCGCCGGACGCCCGTTCGTCTTCGGCGGGCTGGCGGCGACGCTGGTGCTGCGCCGGTTCTCCAAGCGCCTCGGCGTGGTCGGCGCGCTCGCGACTGCGGCCACCGCCGCGTTCTTCCGCGAGCCCAAGCGCGTCGCGCCGGAGCGGGACAACATCGCCGTGGCCTCGGCCGACGGTCTGGTGTCTCTCATCGAGGAGGCCGTGCCGCCGCCCGAGCTGGGGCTGCCCGCCGAGCCGCGGATGCGCGTGAGCGTGTTCCTGTCGGTGTTCGACGTGCACGTCCAGCGGATCCCGGCCCCCGGTGTCATCGAGAAGGTGGCCTACCGGCCGGGCAAGTTCCTCTCCGCGGACCTGGACAAGGCGAGCGAGGACAACGAGCGCAACTCCGTGCTCATGCGCACCGTCGACGGCCACGAGCTCGTCGTCGTGCAGATCGCCGGCCTCGTCGCGCGCCGCATCCTGTGCGAGATCCACGAGGGCGACAAGGTGGCCGCGGCCGCCACCTACGGCATCATCCGGTTCGGCTCCCGTGTCGACCTCTACCTGCCGCCCGGCAGCCGCGTGCTCGTCGCCAAGGGCCAGCGCACGGTCGGCGGCGAGACGGTGATCGCCGAACTCCCGGCGCTGGGAGAAGGCTGATCTCATGGTCCGCGTGACCACCCCGAGCATTCGGCTCCTGCCGAACGCCATCACGGTGCTGGCGCTGTGCGCCGGGCTGTCGTCCGTGCAGTTCGCGCTCACGGGCAACTACGCCATGGCCATCGCGGCCATCGGCATCGCGGCGGTGCTCGACAGCCTCGACGGGCGCATCGCGCGCCTGCTCGACGCGACGTCGAAGATGGGCGCCGAGCTCGACTCGCTGTCCGACGGCATCTCGTTCGGCGTGGCGCCGGCGCTGGTGCTGTACGTGTGGCAGTCGCACGGAGACCGCATCGGCTGGGTGGCTTCGCTGATCTTCGCGGTCTGCATGATCCTGCGCCTCGCACGCTTCAACACCCTGCTCGACGTCACCGACAAGCCGCCCTACTCCTCGGAGTTCTTCGTCGGCGTGCCCGCGCCGGCCGGCGGTCTCGTCGCCATGCTGCCGCTCATCGCGACGCTGCAGTGGGGCGAGGGCTGGTGGTCCGAGCAGTACGTGGTGATCGCCTGGACGATCGCCGTCGCCGCGCTGCTGATCAGCCGCATCCCGACGTTGTCGCTGAAGACGGTCAAGGTGCCCGCCAGAGCCATCGCGCCGCTGCTGGTGGGCGTCGGCCTGCTGGCCGCCGCGATCATCCAGTTCCCGCTGGTGGCGCTGGCCGTCGCGCTGGTGCTCTACCTGCTGCACATCCCGTACGCGGTGTACCGCAACCGTTGGCTCGCCGCGCACCCCGAGGCGTGGACGGTCCCGCCGCGCGAGCGCCGGGCCATCCGCCGTGCGCGTTCGCAGCGACGTCTGCGGCTGCGTCCGGCGTCTCGCCGGGTCGCGGGTGCGGCGATGCGCGCGGTGCGGCTGCCGCGCAACGGCTCGGACTTCGTGCGGGCGCGGGCGTTGCGGGATCGCGACCACTCCGGGTCCGCCTCCGGCAGCTCCGGCAACTCCGCCGGTGCCACGTCCGGCCCCAACCAGCGACGCCGTAGCTGGCGCCGGATCGGGATCCGCCGCCGCTGACCCGCACGTCAGCGAGCCGCTGCGGTGCGCAGGCCGGCGAGCAGCAGGTCGAGCTGGTCGTGGAAGTCCTGCACGCAGTCGACCTCCGCCAGTGACGGCAGCACGCGGTACAGGTTCGGCAGCTCCCCCGGCGTGACCATGCGGCTGAACCAGTCGGCGACGGGCTCGTCGCGCTGCGCGACACCCCCGGCGACGGAGTCGGCCAGCGCCGCGCCGAACGTGAGCCCCATCAACGACCGGTAGCCGCGGGCCGCGGCCTCCTCGTCGAGCCCGCCGTCGAGCAGCGCGCCAAGCAAGGCGTCGATCACGCGCAACGCGCCGGGCGAGCGCGGGTTCGCCTCCTCGGCCGCCAGGGCGCGCACCACGGCCGGATGCCGCGTGAACGCCGTGTAGAGGCCTTCGGCGAGCCGGCGGACGCGGGTTTCCCAGCTCCACGACGGCACCGGCAGCGGCAGCGGCACGGACTCGAAGACGCGCGCGGTGAGCCCGTCGAGAAGGTCGCCCTTGTTCTTCACGTGGTTGTAGAGCGACATCGCCTCGACGCCGAGGCGGGCCGCGAGCTTGCGCATCGACAGTGCGCCCATGCCGTCGGCGTCCACCAGTGCCAGCGCTTCGTCGAGGACCTTTTCCCGCGTGAGGGTTTCGCGCACCACGGCCGAATCGTAGCTTACGGCGTAAGTACTTACGGTGTACGTTTACGGTGTAAGTATCGATCTGGAGGGACGCCATGGACGCCGAAACGCTGCTCACCACCACCCGATCCGTCCGCCGCAAGCTGGACCTCGACCGGCCGGTCGACCCGGCGGTGATCGAAGACTGCCTGCGCATCGCCCAGCAGGCGCCCGCCGCCGGTGGACTGCTGAAGGCCCAGCGCTGGGTCGCGGTACTGGACCCGGAGCTGCGCGCCGAAGTCGCCGCGATCACCAGGACGGCCGCCCACCAGGTGTGGCAGCACTACGCGCACCTGGCCGACACGAGCATGTTCGCCTCCGCCCGCCACCTCGTGGACCACCTCGACCGCGTACCGGCGCTGGTGCTGCCGTGCATGCCGGGCCGGCGGCCGGCCTCGGCCGCGGAGCAATCGTCGTTCTACGGCTCGATCTACCCGGCGATCTGGAGCTTCCAGCTCGCGCTGCGCACGCGCGGCCTCGCGAGCTCGCTGTGCAGCTACCACCTCGCCGGCCACGAGCCGGACGTCGCGCGCCTGCTGGGGATCCCGGCCGACGTCACGCAGGTCGGCCTCATCGCCGTGGCGCACTCGACACAGCGTGAGTTCTCCCCCGCCGCGCGGCCGCCGGTGGGCGAGATCCTGTCGTTCGACGCCTGGGCAGGCTCCGCGTCGCTAGGGTGAACGGCGTGAGCGACCCGCAGATCACACTGACCGTCAGGCACACGCCGTCCGCGCTGGATTCCCGGCGCGGAGTCGTGCGGATGCACCCCGAGGTGCTCGACGCGCTGGGCCTGCGCGCCTGGGACGCCGTGCACCTCACCGGCGCCCGCCGCAGTGCCGCGCTCGCCGCGCCGGCCGAGGAGGGCACGCCGGGCGTGGTGCTGACCGACGACGTCACCATGTCGAACCTCGGTGTGTCCGAGGGGTCCGAGATCGTGGTGACGCCGGCCGACGTCGCGGCGGCCAAGACGGTCACGGTCTCCGGCTCGCGGCTGGCCAGCGTGTCCGTGCCGCCGCAGACGCTGCGGCTCGCGCTCACCGGCAAGGTGCTCACGCGCGGCGACGCCGTTTCGCTGCTTCCCCAGGACCTCGCGCCGGCGCCGGGTTCGGACGTCGCGGCCGTGCGCGGGCAGCTGTCGCGCGCGATCGGCGCGACGTGGACCAACGAGCTGCTCACCGTCACCGCCACGGAGCCCGCGGGCGTGGTCGTGGTGGGACCGTCCACTGTGGTCAGCTGGCGCGACGGCGCCCGCACGGGCGAGACGCCGACCGACACCGTCCCCGCGCGCAGCGCGACTGCCCTCGTCCGCAGCACGGCCGTGACGGCGGCGGAGGACTACCTCGACGCGGAGGTGGTCGAGGAGACCAAGCCGGAGGAGATCTCGGAACCGGTCCCGCCCGTGGCCGACCTGGTGGGCGCGGAAGGGGCCGCGCGCAAGCTCGCCGAGTGGTTCGACCTGGCGTTCCACCGGCCGGAGCTGCTGGAGCGGCTGGGCACATCGGCGCACCTGGGGGTGCTGCTGTCGGGGCCGGAGGGCGTCGGCAAGGCGACGCTGGTGCGCTCGGTCGCGCGGGCCGAGAAGGTGCGGGTGGTATCGCTGGTCGCGCCCAACATCGCCGTGCTGGAGCCGAACACGGCCCACGCCCGCCTGCGTGAGGCCGTGACCCGCGCCGCCGAGGGCGACGGGCCCGGCGTGCTGTTGATCAACGACGTCGACGCCCTGCTGCCGGCCACGCAACCGCCGCCGGTGGCCACCGTTGTCCTGGAGGAGCTGCGCGCGGCCATGCGCCGCGAGGGCCTCGCCGTGGTGGCGACGACGCAGCGCGCCGAGTCCGTCGACCCGCGGTTGCGCACCGCCGACCTGCTCGACCGCGAGCTCGGCCTGCCGCTGCCCGATGCGAAGACCCGCATCGAACTGCTGCGGATCCTGCTGCGTGATGTGCCCGTGGAACCCGGCGCCGACCTGGGCGTGCTCGCGGAGAAGACGCCCGGGTTCGTCGCCGCCGATCTCATCGCCCTGCGCCGAGACGCGGCCCTGCGGGCCGCGCTTCGCCAGCGTGACGTCGCCGAGCCGCGAATCTCGGAGCACGACCTGCTCGACGCGCTCGCCACCGTCCGGCCGATCTCGCTGTCCACTTCGGACAACCTGGCCACCGGCGGGCTGACGCTCGAAGACGTGGGCAACATGGTCGACGTCAAGCAGGCCCTCACCGAGACGGTGCTGTGGCCGCTGCGCTACCCGGATTCCTTCGCCCGCCTGGGCATCGACCCGCCGCGTGGCGTGCTGCTCTACGGCCCGCCGGGCGGCGGCAAGACCTTCCTCGTGCGCGCGCTGGCAGGCACCGGGGCGCTCAACGTGTTCGCGATCAAGGGCGCCGAGCTGCTGGACAAGTGGGTCGGCGAGTCGGAGCGGGCCGTGCGCGACCTGTTCCGCCGGGCCGCCGACGCCGCGCCGTCGCTGATCTTCCTCGACGAGATCGACGCGCTGGCGCCGCGGCGCGGGCAGTCGTCCGACTCCGGTGTGGCCGACCGCGTGGTCGCGGCCCTGCTCACAGAGCTCGACGGCGTGGAGCCGATGCGCGAGGTCGTGGTGCTGGGCGCGACGAACCGGCCCGAGCTCGTGGACCCGGCGCTCCTGCGGCCGGGCCGGCTGGAGCGGCGCATCTACGTGCCGCCGCCCGACGCCGAGTCGCGCACCGCGATCCTCAAGGCGACGTCGAAGAACACGCCGCTGGCGTCCGATGTGGATCTGGCGGCCGTCGCGTCCACCCTGGACGGTTACTCCGCCGCCGACTGCGCCGCGCTCATCCGCGAGGCCGCGCTCACCGCGATGCGTGAATCGCTCGAGGCGCACGTGGTCACCGCCGCCCACCTGGAGAAGGCACGGCAGGTCGTCCGGCCGTCGCTGGATCCGGCGCAGCTGGCGACGCTGGAGGCGTACGCGCAGGCCCAGCAGGAACGCTGACGAAAACGGGCCCCACCTGCGCGGTGGGGCCCGTTGTTTTCGCTGGTCAGCTGCCCTTGTGGCCGCTCTGGTAGTCCTTGGTGATGATCACGATCACGCCCGGGCTCGAGCTCTGGATGCCGTCAAACCGCGGCTCGGCCTGGAACCCGAACTCGGCTGCCAGCTGCTTCGCGGCGGCCTCCTCGTCGGTGCCCGGCCGGAAGTAGGCCGTGGTGTGCGGGATGACGCCCTGCGGGTAGTTGCCGACCTCGGGCACGTTCCAGCCCGACGCGCGGAAGTCGGCGGCGGCCTGCTCGGCGAGGTGCGGGATCGTGGAGTTGTTGTAGACCCGCACGGTCACCCACTTGTTGGACGCCTGCTGGCCGGCGCCCGGCTGCCCCGGCTGGCCACCGGGCTGGCCGGGCTGACCCGGCTGTCCGCTGGGCTGGCCGGGCTGACCAGGCTGGCCCGGCTGCCCCGACTGGCTGGCCGGCGGCGAAGAGGGCGCCGACGACGAAGCCGGCGAAGAAGGAGCCGAAGACGAAGGTGGCGTCGCACTCGACGAGCCGGGCGACGACTGCGAAGACGTCGGCGACCCGCTCGAGCTGGTGGGCCCGGCGTTGTTGTCTCCCGATCCGCCACCCGAAAGCGCGGTCACGCCGCCGATGATCGCGGCGATCACGGCGACGCCGATGAGCGCGACGCCCGCGGCCCGCATGGGCCGGGACAGTCCCGAGAAGAAGCTCATGACAGTTCGATCCCCAGCCGCCTGGCGCCGCGCTTGCGCTGCCGGGCGGCGCGCGTCTTGCGCAGCCGCTTCACCAGCATCGGGTCGGCCGCCATGGCCTCAGGCTTTTCCAGCAGTGTGTTCAGCAGCTGGTAGTAACGGGTCGAGGACAGCGAGAACCGTTCCCGGATGGCGTTTTCCTTGGCACCGGCGTGCCGCCACCACTGACGTTCGAACGCGAGGATCTCCACCTCACGCTCGGTCAGGCCGCCCACATTCTCCGGCGGCGACGGCTGGTCCCCAGCCATCGACTCCGCGGCGTCCATGCGGTCCTCGCAATCGGTGTCGGCTGTCCTTCCGCGGGCGCCATTCAACCACGGAACCCATGCTCGACATGGGCATCCGGCGCGGCGCGTCACGGTCCGATCCAGGTGTATCAGACGGCTCCGACTAAACTCGCTGCTCGTGACCGTCCACCCCATCCGCATCGCCGGCGATCCCGTGCTGCACCAGCCGACCCGTGAGGTCACGGAGTTCGACGAGCAGCTGCGCACGCTGACCGAGGACATGTTCGAGACGATGTACGCCGCCGAAGGCGTGGGCCTCGCGGCCAACCAGATCGGACTCGACCTGCGCCTGTTCGTCTACGACTGCCCCGACGACGAGGGCGTCGAACACCGCGGCCTGGTGGTGAACCCCAAGCTGGAGACCTCCGAGGTCCCCGAGACCATGCCGGACCCGGACGACGACTGGGAGGGCTGCCTCTCGGTCCCCGGCGAGTCCTACCCCACCGGCCGCGCGTCGTGGGCGCGCGTGACCGGTTTCGACGTGACCGGTGAGCCGATCACCGTCGAGGGCACCGGCTACTTCGCCCGCTGCCTGCAGCACGAGACGGACCACCTCGACGGGTACCTGTACCTCGACCGCCTGGTCGGCCGCCACGCGCGGGCGGCGAAGAAGATGCTGAAGAAGAACAAGTGGGGCGTGCCGGGGCTGAGCTGGCTGCCGCCGAAGGACGAGCCGGCCGAGGCCTGAGTTTCTTTGTCGACGAGTCTCCCGGTCCCGGGTCGGGGCCGGGAGACTCGTCGTTTCAGGGGTTCAGTACCCCAGGAAGTGCTCGCGCACGACGGAAGGCTGCTCGACCGGCCGGTTCCGCGCGACGGACCAGGCCAGGCGGATGTACTGGGCGTGGGTCCAGGCGAGCGGTGTGGCCGAGGCCGTCGGGGTGCCGGGCGTGTGGCCGGGTGAGCCCGAAGGCGGGTTCTCGTCCCAGACCTGCTCCGGCATGGTGTCCGACGAGCCGGCGGCGTGGGACAGGTCGGTCAGGCGGCGTTGGGCCGAGAGACGGTTGCCGGCGGCCAGGTCGTACTCGCCGCGTTCGCCGGCGAGCAGCGGCCAGAGGCGGCCGTAAGTGGCGCGACTCTCGGACGGGAACGTGTAGTCCCACGGTGAGCCGTCGGGTTGTTCGCCGTAACCGTCCATTGTGTAGCGGTGCCAGAACTGGCCGGCCGGCGTGGTGAAGGAGATGTCGGCGTCGGTGACCTTGATGCTGTTGCGGATCACGGGGTCGTCGGCCGGGTAGATGCCGAGGCGGACGAGCTCGAGGAAGCCGGCGTCGGTGACGGAGCGCTGGTCGACGGTGAGCGACGAGTTGCCGAGGTTGTAGGTGAGGCCCGAGTTCGCGTCGCCGTTCTTCGTGAGGCGGACGAAGTAGGGCTGCTTCGACAGAGGGCCGTTGGTCGTCACGGTCTGGTGCGCCAGCCCGGCTTTGAAGCGGTCGGCCGTCGCGAGGTAGCGGGCCGCGTCGGCGTTCGCGCCCGAGTGGGTGGCCAGGTCGGCGGCGCAGACGAGGCCCGCGATCACCGCGGCGATGGTCGAGGGCGAGTAGCCGTCCTGTTCTTCCCAACGTTCCTGTTGCGTGTACGGGGAGGCCTTGCCGTCGGCGGAGCGGTAGGACAGCAGGAACTCGGCGGCGCGGCGGACGTTCGGCCACAGGTCGGTACGGCCGAGCTGCTGGGCGAGCACGATCGGGAGCGCGGTCTCGTCGAGCTGGATGGAGGTCCAATAGGGCTTTCCGTCGACGTTGCTGTTCTGCGGCAGGTGCCCGTCGGGCAGTTGCTGGGTGCCGAAGAGGTAGTCGACGGAACGGTCGGCCGCGGACCGGTCGCCGGCAGCGAGCAGGCCTGTGGCGATTTGGTAGAGGTCGCGGGGCCACACCAGGTGATAAGTGCCCGAGGGCGAGTATTCGGGGTCGTTGTTGCCGAAGCGCCACGGCATGCTCGGCGACGCGATGAAGGCGCCCGGGTGGTGTTTGTCCTCGCTCGCGGCGAGCGTCAGCACGGAGGCTCGGTACAAATCGCGTGACGCCGGGCTCGTCAATGAAGACGGCGCGGTGCGGACGGTGGAAAGGTAATCGCGCCAGCCGCGGGAGTAGTCGGCGGAAATCGCGTGGAAACCGCGGCGGGCGGAAGCCTGGGCTTTATTGACCGCTTCGGAGCCGGAAGAACCCATTCCCAGGGACAAAGTCACGTGCCGGGAACGCACGCCGTCAGCCGAAGTCTGTCCGGTGAGGACGACGTTTCCGCTGGCGGCGTGTGAATACGAAACCAGCTTTTTCGAGGCCAGCAACTGGGTCGCGCCATCCGAAACACCCGCGTATCCCACGGACGTCCGCGAAAACGCCGGGGCGGCCGTCAACGCGGCCGCCGTGGCACCGTCGGAAGCCGACGCCACCGCACCGGAAGCGGATGCCGAATCGTCACTGCCGTCGTTGGTCAGATCCGGGTCCGCCACGGCGTAGAGCGAGAGTGGCCGCCCGGCCAGCGACGTGAACTCGACGTCCACCAGCACCGTGGACCGCGCGGGATCCGTCACATACGTCCGACTCAGCCGCCACCGGCGCTGATCGTCGGTGCTGGTCTGCTCGTACGTGAGGTCGTCGACTCGCCGGACCTGCTGCGACTTCGCGGCCGACGCGAGCGTCGCGAAGGTCCGCCCGTCGCTCACGACGAGGTCCAGCGACCGCACGCTCGGGGTCGACAGATCGGGGTAGTACACCTCCGACATGCGCCCGCCCTGCAGCGTGAACCACACGTCGCTGGCGCGATCGCGGGCCGTGCCGAAGCCCGTTTTGTCCGCCGGCAGCCAGCTCGGATGAGCACCCGGCCCGCCTGGCGCGTCACCCTCGGTCGCCGAAGCGGCCGGGACCATGCTCATCGCCAACACCGTCACCAATCCGGTGAGCAGGACTTTCCGCACGAGACACCCCCGAGTCGTCGGAGACGATTGTCACGTGAACTCCTGCCGGCCGCATGCTCCGATCCGGTGAAGAACACACCGGTTGAACAGTCGCCTTGTGCTCGCGTGATCCGCCGTGGCATGGTCGAGGGACAACCTCATAACCAACGCGGGAGCTCGCGCCTTGGCGGGCTGAGAGGGCGGCTGGTGTCTGTCTGTGGACACCTGGTGCCGCCGACCGCATGAACCTGACCGGGTAATGCCGGCGTAGGGAGTGAACGTCGTTGACGACGCTGGAGAACGAGCCTGCCATCACGCCTTCCGTGACCACGGGGCCGATCACCGGTTCGCACAAGGTCTACCACCGCACCGAGTCGGGCCTGCGGGTTCCGGCACGGCGCATCGACCTGTCGAACGGTGAGCACTTCGACGTGTACGACACGTCCGGGCCGTACACCGACCCGGACGCGAAGATCGACGTCCACAATGGACTTCACCCGCTGCGCACGAGCTGGGCCGACGGCCGCGCGCACAACACCCAGCTCGGCTGGGCCAAAGCCGGCGTGATCACGCGCGAGATGGAGTTCATCGCCGCGCGCGAGCGGTGCTCGCCCGAGTTCGTGCGCGACGAGGTCGCGCGCGGGCGGGCGGTGATCCCCGCCAACCGCAAGCACCCGGAGAGCGAGCCGATGATCATCGGCAAGAAGTTCCTGGTGAAGATCAACGCCAACATGGGCAACTCGGCCGTCTGGTCCTCAGTGGAGGAAGAGGTCGACAAGATGGTGTGGGCCACCCGCTGGGGCGCCGACACGATCATGGACCTGTCCACCGGCAAGCGCATCCACGAGACGCGCGAGTGGATCGTCCGCAACTCCCCCGTACCCGTGGGCACCGTGCCGATCTACCAGGCACTGGAGAAGGTCAACGGGGAGCCGGAGAAGCTGTCGTGGGAGGTCTACCGCGACACGATCATCGAGCAGTGCGAGCAGGGCGTGGACTACGTCACCGTCCACGCCGGAGTGCTGCTGCGTTACATCCCGCTCACCGCCCGGCGCGTGACCGGCATCGTAAGCCGCGGCGGCTCGATCATGGCCGCGTGGTGCCTCGCGCACCACCAGGAATCGTTCCTCTACACGAACTTCGAGGAACTCTGCGAGATCCTGCGCAAGTACGACGTCACGTTCTCCCTCGGCGACGGCCTGCGTCCCGGCTCGATCGCCGACGCCAACGACCGCGCGCAGTTCGCCGAGCTCGAGACGCTGGGTGAGCTCACGCACATCGCGCGCGAGCACGACGTGCAGGTGATGATCGAGGGCCCCGGCCACGTGCCGATGCACAAGATCAAGGAGAACGTGGAGCTGGAGGAACAGCTCACCGGCGAGGCCCCGTTCTACACCCTCGGTCCACTCGCGACAGACATCGCGCCGGCGTATGACCACATCACCTCGGCCATCGGCGCGGCGCAGATCGGCTGGTACGGCACGGCGATGCTGTGCTACGTCACGCCGAAGGAGCACCTCGGCCTGCCCAACCGCGACGACGTGAAGACCGGCGTGATCACCTACAAGATCGCCGCGCACTCCGCCGACCTCGCCAAGGGCCACCCCCACGCGCACGAGTGGGACGACGAGCTGTCCAAGGCCCGCTTCGAGTTCCGCTGGAACGACCAGTTCAACCTTGCGCTCGACCCCGATACCGCGCGTTCGTACCACGACGAGACGCTGCCCGCGGAGCCGGCGAAGACCGCCCATTTCTGCTCGATGTGCGGCCCGAAGTTCTGCTCGATGCGGATCACCCACGACGTGCGCAAGTACGCCGAGGAGCACGGGCTGTCCACTGTGGAGGCCATCGAGGCCGGCATGGCGGAGAAGTCGGCCGAGTTCGGCGAGCAGGGCAACAAGGTCTACCTCCCGGTCGTCGGGCAGTAGCTCCACCCGCTATTAGAGGCAGTAGTCATGACTGAAACCCCCCGCACCGCCCTCACCATCGCCGGATCCGACTCCGGTGGTGGTGCGGGCGTGCAGGCCGACCTGCGCACGTTCTTCGCCCACGGCGTCCACGGGCTCGTCGCGCTCACGGCCGTCACGGTGCAGAACTCGCTTGGCGTGCAAGGCTTCACCGAGATCCCGGTCGACGTCGTCACGGCGCAGATCAAGGCCGTGGCCGGCGACATGGGCGTGAACGCGGCCAAGACCGGCATGCTCGCCACGGCCGACATCATCGAGGCCGTGGCGAAGACGCTCGACGAGGTCCACATCGGACGCGACACGGACACCCCGTTCGTCGTCGACCCGGTGGCCGCGTCGATGACCGGCCACGCTCTGCTGCGCGAGGAGGCGCTGGAGGCCATCCGCACGGAGCTCTTCCCGCGCGCCACGCTGATCACGCCGAACCTCGACGAGGTGCGGCTGCTCACCGGCATCACGGTCACCGGCGCGCAGACCCAGCGCGCGGCGGCCGGCGCGTTGCTGGAGTTCGGGTCTCGGTGGGTGCTCGTGAAGGGCGGGCACCTCTACGAAGCCGAGGATTGCGTGGACCTGCTCACCGATGGCACGGACGTGCTGGAGCTCAGCGGTGTGCGCATCGACACCGACAACACCCACGGCGGCGGCGACACGATGGCCTCGGCCATCACCTCGTCGCTCGCCAAGGGCGCCGACGTGCCGACGGCCGTGACCGAGGCGAAGCAGTTCATCGCACGCTGCGTCGCCGAGGCTTATCCGCTCGGCGCCGGGGTGGGGCCGGTGTCCCCGTTCTGGCGGCTCGCCGACTGAGCGGCCACACTGGACCCGTGACCGACGACACCGCCGCCCGCGCACTGTGGGCGCAGATGCCTTTGGACCTGCAGTTCGAGGTCGACCAGCTGGTCTCGGCCAACAAACCGGCGGCGGCGCTGAAGGTGATCCGGAAATGGGGCTTGGACCCCAAACCGGGCATCGCCGAATCGCGCGCGGTGACCGACTACCGCAAGAGCGTGCTGAAGCCGCCGCCCCGCTTCACCTGAGTCGCTAGTTGACGGGTTCGAGCGAGCGCGTGTCGTAGGTGCTGCGTGCGTCGCGGATCCGGTCGAAGTTCGACTGCGACCACGTGCTCAGGGCCACCAGGTGGGCGCTGACCTCGGCGCCCATCGGGGTGAGCGCGTACTCCACCGTCGGCGGTGTGGTCGGGAAGACCTTGCGGCTGACGAAACCGTCGCGTTCGAGGTTGCGCAGGTTCTGCGTGAGCATCTTCTGGCTGATGCCGCCGACGGCGCGGCGCAACTCGCCGAAGCGGTGTGCCCGCTGCGCCAGCACGCCGAGCACGAGCGCCGTCCACTTGTTCGCGAGCAGGTCGAGCACGTCGCGACAGGGACAGCTCTTCAGGTAGACGTCCCAGGATCCGTGCTGGTCACAGGTGGTATCCATCAGGTACCTACTATACCGGGAAGTGCCTTCTGGCGAAAAGTGACCACCGGGCAGAGCATAGGGGACAACCAACCGGAAGGAGAGATCCGAAATGCGCGTGGTGACCCAGCGGGAGTTCGGCGGCCCGGAGGTGCTGCGGGTGACCGAGGCCGACCGCCCGGCGCCGGGCCCGACGGAGGTGCTGGTGCGCGTGCACGCGGCCGGCATCAACCCCGTCGATTGGAAGACCCGGGCCCACCCGGTCTTCATGGGCGAGCCGCCGTACACGCTGGGCTGGGACGTGTCCGGCGTCGTCGAAGAGGTGGGTTTCGGGGCCACCGGGGTGAAGCAGGGCGACGAGGTGCTCGGCATGCCGTGGTTCCCCCGCGAGGCCGCGGCATACGCGGAGTACGTGACCGCGCCGTCGCGGCAGTTCGTGCGCAAGCCGGCCGGGCTGTCGCACGTGGAGGCGGCCGGATTGCCACTGGCGGGGCTCACGGCGTGGCAGGCGCTGGTGGACGTGGCGGAAGTCCGGAGTGGACAGCGGGTGCTCGTCGACGCGGCGGCGGGCGGTGTCGGGCACCTCGCCGTGCAGATCGCAAAGGCGCGCGGTGCCTACGTGCTCGGCACGGCCAGCGCGGCGAAGCACGATTTCCTGCGATCGCTGGGTGTGGACGAGCCGATCGACTACCGCGATGAGCACGCAACAGCGGCGGACCTTGACGTCGTGCTCGGGCTCGTCGGCGAGGACAGCGATCTGCGCTGGCTGCCGTCGCTCAAGCCGGGCGGCTTGCTCGTCAGCGTGCCCGGCGGCGTCGGCGCACGGGCTCAGGAGGAAGCGGCGAAGCGGGGTGTGCGGACGGCGCCGATCCTCGTGGAGCCGGACCGCGTCGGGCTGCTCGGGCTGGTGGAGCTCGTGGAGGCCGGGCAGCTGAAGGTGCACGTGGACCAGACGTTCCCACTCGAAGACGCGGCGAAGGCCCACGAGGTGGGCGAAGGCGGCCGGGTCACCGGGAAGCTGGTACTCACCGTCTGATGTGGACGCACAGCGGCCCCCGACCGCGCGGTCGGGGGCCACTGTGGACTGTCCGGATGAAACTCAGCCGCGGGCGTCGACCTGCGGCAGCACCGTGGTCAGGCCCGTCCAGTCGGACGTGACCACGGACGCGTGCTGCGCCGCGAGCTCGGCCACGCGCTGGTTGGCCTGGTCGACGGTCGGGTTGTGGTCGTCGATGGCCGGGGCGACGTTCTGGCCGTCGGTCATCACCACGTAGTAGTGGTTGTCGTCGTACCACGCCGGGCCGGTCTGCGTGACCCACGCGTTGGCGTCCCCGTCGAAGACCACGAACCACGGCTTGAGGTTGGCCGCGTACTTGTCGCGCGGGTCGCCGCCGACGGCGCCGTGGACGGTCGGGAAGATCTGGACGTCACCAAGCTTGCCCGCGTTCTTCTGCGCCAGCAGGTAGTTCGCGTACTCGATGTCGGTGTGCAGCGTGTCGGTGGGGTTCTGCTCTTCCACCGTGCCCGGGATGATCTCCGTCATCACCTTGCCGTGCAACGCGTCCACGGTCGGCCAGTTGTCCGCCTTGGCCGCGTCGTCGAGCGTCGCGTAGCTGCCGAGGAGGTCGGCCGGCTTGAAGACGGCGCTGCCGAGGTGGGCGCGGAAGGCCGCGTCGAGCTCGTCCGGGCCCATCCCGGTGTTGTCCGAGAAGCCGGTCTTCATCTCGAGCTTCAGCGTGAGTGGCGTGTGGTCCGGGTGGGCCGCGAGCCAGATGCGGATGTCGTCGAGGCAGTACTCGAGGTTCTTGTTCGTCCCGCCCTTGTAGAGGTCGGCGGTCGTCGACGCGGCGACGCAGTTGTTGCTGTTGCCCAACGGGTTCGAGTGGCTCACCTTCCACTCGTGCGTGATGAAGTCCGGCCACACGTCGAGCTCGATCAGCGACGAGCCGTTGTCCAGCGCCTGCGCGAGGAACGGGTATGCGGCCGGGTCGTAGGTGTTGTGCACGCCGACCGTGGTCACGTGCGAGAGTTTCGGGCTGTCCGCGTTCGCGACGGCTGCCCCGGACAACGAGGCGGCGACGAGCGCGCCGACCGTCACGACCACTGAAGCGAGTTTCATCCTGACCCCTTCACCCACCGATGGTGCGATGGCACTCACACTGTGCCACCGTGATGGACTGTGGATGAAGGACAGCTGACCAAATGGACTAGACCAGAAGTCGGAAAGTGCCCATGACTGAAAACCCGAGCCTGCCGTCGGCGTTGACCATCGCCGGTTCCGACTCCGGCGGCGCAGCCGGACTCCAGGCCGATTTGCGGACATTCCTCACTTGTGGGGTCCACGGGCTCGTCGCCGTGACGGCCGTGACGGTGCAGAACACGTTGGGAGTCCACGATCGCGCGGACATCCCGCCGCACGTCGTCGCCGGCCAGATCGAGGCCGTCGCGTCGGACATGGGTGTGGGCGCGGCGAAAACGGGCATGCTCGCGTCGGCGCAGATCATCCACGCCGTCGCGACGGCGTGCGACAACGCGGGCATCGGTCGCGACCACGACGTGCCGTTCGTGGTCGACCCGGTGGCGGCGTCGATGACCGGCCACCCGCTCTTCGACGCCGACGGCCTGTCCGCGCTGCGCGAGGAACTGCTGCCGCGCGCGACCGTGCTGACGCCGAACCTCGACGAGGTGCGCCTGCTGACCGGCCTGACCGTGACCGACCGCGAGGGCATGCACACCGCGGCCGTCGCGCTGCACCGCCTGGGGCCGAAGTACGTGCTCGTGAAGAGCGGCCACCTCGTGTCCGACCCGGAGTGCGTCGACCTCCTCTTCGACGGCTCCACGTTCGTCGAGCTGCCCGGCCCGCGCTTCAACACCCCGCACACCCACGGCGCGGGCGACACCATGGCCTCGGCTCTCACGGCCGGGCTGGCGAAGGGTATGTCGGTCGTCGAGGCCGCGCGCTACGGCAAGTGGTTCGTGTCGCACGCGGTCGAGCACTCGTACCCGATGGGCGCGAAGGTGGGGCCGGTGTCGGCGTTCTGGCGGCTCGCGCCGGAGGACCGCTAGCCCGCGGTGGAGATCGAACCGGTCGTCGCCCGTGTGATCACGAGCGGACGACCGCGGCGGCCGGGAGTGGTCTCCTAGCTGTCGTCGGAGATCAGGGCCTCCAGGGCCGGCAGCGCGACCGTGAGGGCTTCGCGGTACTCCGGGCTCAGCTTGTCGAGGCGGCGGTTCAGCTCCTGCACGCGCGTGGACCGCACGCCGGACACGAGCCGCTCGCCCTCTTCCGTCGCGCGGGCGAGCCAGGCGCGGCGGTCGACGGGGTCGGATTCGCGCGTGACGTAGCCCGCCTCGACGAGGGTGGCGATTATGCGCGACATCGTGGCCGCCGCGACGCCCTCCTTCGCGGCGAGGTCACCGAGGCGCAGCTGACCGAAGTGGACGAGCGTGGCGAGCGCCGAGATCGCGCCGTGGCCGGGCCCGGGGACCCCAGCCTGCCGCAACGAGCGCGACAACCGTCCCACGGCCAGGTACAACCTGCCCGAGACGTCCTGGACCGAGGATAGAGTCACGGCTGGCTCCTCCTGCCACTGTTGCCCGCCGCCTTTGCGCCGGAAAGGTGTCGTCCACCATAAGGCCTGCCGGTGCACGTTCAGCGTTAAGCGCGGACGAAATCACCGACCGGGGCACGCAACGCGGACCACTTGCACCAGGCGGCTTACCCGCGTTCACCCCGGCAGGGCGAAACGGGCCGCGCACGCACGGCAGCGAGGCCGTCAGCGAGGCGGGCTCGACGCGTGGGCCCAGAAGCGCTGCGGGACCCGGCCCGCGTCGCGCGCCAGGCGGCCCGCCTCGACGCCCGCGCGCATGGCCGCGGCCATGCGTTCCGGGTCCTTGGCGCGGGTCACCGCGGTGGACAGCAGCACCGCGTCGCAGCCGAGTTCCATGGCGAGGCAAGCGTCGGAGGCGGTGCCGATGCCCGCGTCGAGGACGACGGGGACCATGGCGCGCGCGACGATGAGCTCGATGTTGTGCGGGTTGCGGATGCCGAGGCCCGTGCCGATGGGAGCGCCCAACGGCATCACGGCGGCGCAGCCGGCCTCCTCGAGCCGCAGGGCGAGCACGGGGTCGTCGTTGGTGTACGCGAGCACCGTGAAGCCGTCGGCGGCCAGCTGTTCCGCGGCGTCCAGGGTTTCGAACGGGTCGGGCAGCAGGGTGCGGTCGTCGGCGTGGACCTCGAGCTTGATGAGGTCCGTGTCGAGCGCCTCGCGGGCCAGCTGGGCGGTGAGCACGGCCTCCGCGGCGGTGCGGCAGC
Organism: Amycolatopsis sp. 2-15; assembly: GCF_030285625.1. Classification (NCBI taxonomy): domain Bacteria; kingdom Bacillati; phylum Actinomycetota; class Actinomycetes; order Pseudonocardiales; family Pseudonocardiaceae; genus Amycolatopsis; species Amycolatopsis carbonis. Next base: position 2,488,660 of record NZ_CP127294.1, on the reverse strand, counting down.
CGGCGGTGTTGGGCAGCAGCTTGATGCCGAGGCGTCGCACGAGGCCGAGCACGCCGGTGCCGCCGTCGGCGTCGGCCTTGCGCATCGCGACGGTCGTCAGCTCGGTGCCTGACGCGACCAGCGCGCGTTCCAGCACCGACAGGTTCCCGGCGCCACCGGTCCCGATGATCAGCCTCGACGACAGCTTGTGTTCGCCGATGACCAGAGCGTCGTCCATCGTCAGCCTCCCTGCACCGCGGTCAGCACGTCGATGTTCGCGCCCTTCGGCACGACCGACGCCTCCCACTCGCCCCGGCGCACGACCTCGCCGTTCACCGCGACGGCGACGCCCTGGCGGGTCACGTCGAGTGCGTCGAGCACCTCGGACACGGTGGCGCCGTCGGGGAACTCGCGCCAGCTCCCGTTGACCTTGATCTCCATCAGACTCGCTCCTTCTGCAGCAAACGGGCGGGCGCGGCCGCCCCGATCTCGTCCGGCGGCGCCTCGCCGGCCAGCCACGCGACCACGGCGTCGGCGGTCACGGGGGCCATCAGCAGGCCGTTTCGGTGGTGCCCCGTCGCCGCGTACACGCCTTCGCCGAGCTCCCCGATGTACGGCAGCGCGTCGCGGCTCCCCGCGCGCAGCCCGGCGGCGATCTCGACGAGCTCGTACTCCGTGATTCCCGGCAGGATCCGTTCGGCGCCTTCCAGCAGCTCCCGCACGCCACGCGCGGTCACCGCCTCGTCGAAGCCCGCTTCGTACTGCGTCGCGCCGAGCACCAGTTCGCCGTCGGCGCGCGGCACGAGGTAGATCGGCCGGCCCTCGACCATCGCGCGCACCGTGTACGGCGGAGGCGGCAGACAGCCCCGACGCGGCCGCAGCCGCAGAATCTCGCCCTTGAGCGGCCGCACGGCGTCGGCCAGCAGCGGGTGCAACGCGCCCGTCCACGCGCCGGCGGCCAGCACGACGGGGCCGGTCACATCGTCGAGCGAAGCAATCCGCGAAGCAGAGAACTCGACCCCGCGCTTCGAGCACGCCGCCAGCAGCGCCGTGAGCAGCTTCCGGTTGTCGACAGCCAGGTCACCCGGCACGTGCAGACCGCTGCGCACCGCGCCCAGACCCGGCGCGAGCCGCCGCGCCGCCCGCCCGGTGAGCCGCTCGACGGCACGGCCCAGCGACGTCAGGTACTCCGCGAGAATTTCGAGGTGCCCGGCGTCGGCGCTGTCGAACGCGACCACGATCGTCCCGTGCGAAGCCAGCCCCGGGTCCGTCCCCTCCGCCGCGAGGTCACGCGCGAAATCGGGCCAGCGCCGCAGCGACTCCTCGCCGAGGCTGAGCACGTGCTCCTCACCCGGCCACGCCTCCGTGACCGGCGCCAGCATGCCGCCGGCCAGCCACGAAGCGCCGCGCGCGGGTGAAGGATCGACCACCGTGACGCGGTGGCCGCGGGCCGCCGCGCGCCAAGCCGCGGACAGGCCGATGACACCGCCGCCGACGACGGTGAGGGTCTCGTTCATGGGAATCACGCTCCCTGCGCCGGCATGACCCGGATCAGGTTCCACGGTCGGAGCGGCAGCTCCCTCTCAGCCCGTGCCTCGGGCTCCCGTGCGGACCACCCCACCGTAGCGCGCGGGTAACGTCCCCGCCATGCCCGCCCTGACCGGATCACAGATCCGCACCCGCCTGGCCGATTCGCGGCTGTACCTGTGCACCGACGCCCGCTCGTCGCGTGGCGACCTCGCCGAGTTCATCGACGCGGCCCTGGCCGGCGGCGTCGACATCGTGCAGCTGCGCGACAAGACGAACGGCGCCCCGCTCGAGGCCGCGCAGGAGATCGCAGCGCTCGAAGTGCTCGCCGAAGCCTGCGCGCGCCACGGTGCGCTGCTGTCGGTGAACGACCGCGCCGACGTCGCCCTCGCCGCGGACGCCGACGTGCTGCACCTGGGGCAGGACGACATCCCCGTGCCGCTCGCCCGCCGCATCCTCGGCGACGACGTGGTGATCGGCCGCTCCACGCACTCGGTCGAACAGGCCACCGCGGCCGCCGCCGAAGACGGCGTGGACTACTTCTGCACCGGCCCGTGCTGGCCGACGCCGACCAAGCCCGGCCGGTACGCGCCGGGCCTCGACCTGGTCCGGGCCACGGCTGAAACCGGTACCGACCGGCCGTGGTTCGCAATCGGCGGCATCGACACCGAACGCCTGCCGGAGGTGGTGGCGGCCGGCGCGACGCGGATCGTCGTGGTCCGCGCCATCACCGACGCCGAAGACCCGAAGGCGGCCGCGGAGACACTGAAGGCGCGGCTCGGTTAGGGCGCCGGAGTCCCCGACGCCGCGCCCTTCGTCTGCGGTGCGCTCGGCGTGGTCGACGCCGCCCCGCCCGTGCTCGGTGGCGTGTCACTCACCGAACTCTGCGACGTCTCCGACTCACTCGTGGACGTGTTCGAGGAGGACGAGGGCGGCGTGTTCGACTCGGTCTCGCTGGGCGGCGGGGTGTTCTCCGACGTCGCGGGCGGGTTGTCGTCCTGCTTCTGCTGCTGGGTCGTGCCTGAATTGCCGTGGTGGAAGACACCGGGTCCGACGTTGCCGCCTGAGACGAAGTCCGCCCCGACCGCCACGGCGATCGCGATGACCGTGGCGACCACGCTCGTCCCGATGATCAACGGCCAACGCAGCTTCCGCAGCTTGTCTGCGAACGATTCCTCCGGCTCCGGCTGCTCCCGCCCGGTGAGCTTCGAGATCCGCACCGTCGGCATCTCCGACGGGTCGAGCGGCATCAGCACGGTCGGCATCTGCGCCGGATCGTCGACCGGCGGCAGGCCGGGCCTGCTGCCCCTGCGCTGGCCCGCCGTCACGAGCACCGCGCGTGCCTTCAGCGCGGCCTCGCGTGTGCGCTGCAGCGAACGCAGGTACAGCTCGGCGCCGACCGTGGTGATTACGCTCGCCAGCCCGGCACCGACCACGGTGCCCGCGACCCCCAGTGTCGACCCCAGCAGCGCCGCCGTCACCGCGGCCAGCGCCGTGGCGACGATCTGCGCGGGGCGGAAGTTCTTCTTCGCGCCCTGCTCCGATGTTCTTTCCCGCTCCTCGCTCATGATCCCGATCTACTAGTGCCCGGAAATTTCCCCTCTGGTGTTCAACGGTTAAGTCGTCTCAGGAACTCCCCGCGTTGCCCAGTCGTGAGGGAGGACACGTTGACTGTCCATAATGGATAGACTATTGCTCACACTTTCCTGACATACTCGCCGCATGCGATTGGTGACGATCTCCGACATCGAGGCCGCGGCGAAGCGCGTGGCGGACCACGCCGTACGCACTCCGCTGTTGCGCCAGCCCTGGGCCGAAGGCGAACTGTGGCTCAAACCCGAGAGCCTGCAACAAATCGGCGCGTTCAAGATCCGCGGTGCGTACAACGCGATCGCCTCACTCGACGACGTGGAGCGCGCACGCGGTGTGGTCGCGTATTCCAGCGGTAACCACGCGCAGGCGGTCGCCTACGCCGCGAACGCCTTCGGCATCCCCGCCGTGATCGTGGTGCCCGACGTGGCGCCGCGGCTCAAGGTCGAGGCCACCCGGCGCTGGGGCGCCGAGGTCGTCGAGGTGCCGATCGCGGACCAGGCGCCGGCCGCGGCCGCGCTGGCGCAGGAGCGCGGGCTCACGCTCATCCCGCCGTTCGACCACCTCGACGTGATCGCGGGCCAGGGCACCGCGGGCCTGGAAATCGCCACCGACCTGCCGGACGTCGACACCGTGCTCGTGCCGGTGAGCGGCGGTGGGTTCGCCGCGGGCGTCGGCACGGCGATCAAGGCGCTGTGCCCGGACGCGAAGGTGATCGGCGTCGAGCCCGAGCTGGCCGGCGACACCGCCGAGAGCCTGCGCGTCGGTCGCCGCATCGAATGGCCCATGGAGCAGCGTGCCCGCACGATCGCCGACGGCCTGCGTGCCCAGCCCTCGGACCTCACCTTCGCCCACTTGCAGAAAGTGCTCGACGACATCATCACCGTGACCGAGGACGAGATCCGCGACGCCGTGCGCGTGCTGGCCCACCGGGCGCGGCTCGTGGCCGAGCCCAGCGGCGCGACGGCCACCGCCGCGTTCCTGCACCACGCCGGCGAGCTGCCGGGCGGCAAGACGGTGTCGGTGGTCTCCGGCGGCAACGTCGACCCGAAACTGCTGGCCGAGCTGCTCGCATAGGGATCAGTCGCGCACCGGGCCCGGGCGGACGTGGGTCGGCGGCCCGTCCACCCCGCACGAGTAGCACTCGCCGAGGTGGGGCGACTCGTCGTCCACGACTCGCTCGGCCTCGGGCCCGGCCGGGCCACCGGCGGTGTCTCCGGAATCGTCCGGAGAACCGAGCACGCCGTTGTGAATCCCCAACGCGATGAGGCCCCCGGCGATCGCCAGGACGGCGCAGATGAGCAGAGCCATGCGCCAGCCGGCCGTCAGCGCGACGGGGTCGCGGTAGGCCGAACCGGTGAGTCCGGCGGCAGCGGGGAGCACCGCGACCGCAAGAAGACCACCCGTTCGGGCGATCGCATTGTTCACCCCGGACGCGACACCGGCGAAGCGGTCGGGGGCCGCGGCGAGCACCGTCGCGGTCACCGGCGCCACCGTGCACGCGAGTCCGAGGCCGAACACGACCACCGCGGGGAAGACCGAACCGAGGTACGAGGACCCCGGTCCGACGCGGATCAGCAGGAGCATGCCGATGCCGATCACGATCGGTCCGACCACCAGCTGCAGCCGCGGCCCGATGCGCTGGGCCAGCGCGCCCGAGCGGCCCGAGAGCAGCAGCATGATGATCGTGATCGGCAGTCCGGCCAGGCCCGCGAGCGTCGGCGGGTAGTTCAGGGAGACCTGCAGCTGCAGGACCAGCAGCATCATCACGGCGCCGAGGGCGGCGTAGACCACGAACGTGAGCGCGTTGGACAGCGTGAACGTCCGGTTGCGGAAGAGGCTCGGCGGAACGAGCGGTTCGCGGGAGTGGTGCTGCAGCCAGAGGAACACGCTCAGCCCGGCGATGCCGGCGACCAGCGCGATCAGCACGATCGGGTCGCCGATGCCGCGGCCGGGCGCTTCGACCAGCGCCCCGGTGATCCCCGCGAGCCCGATCGCGCCCGTCGCGGCGGCGGTGAAGTCGGGGTGGCCGGTGGCCGTCTCGTCGCGCGACTCGGGCACGAACTTCAGCGCCATCAGCACCACGACGATGGCCAGCGGCACGTTGATCAGAAACGCCAGCCGCCAGGACCAGACCTGCACCAGCACGCCGCCGAGCAGTGGTCCGACCGCGGCGGCCAGACCACCCAGCCCGGACCACGCGCCGATCGCGCGCGCCCGGTCGTTGTGCCTGAACGACGACTGCAGGATCGCGAGTGAGCCGGGGGTGAGCAGCGCGCCGCCGATGCCCTGGATGATCCGGAAGATCACCAGTTCCGTGGTCGAGGTGGCGATCGCGCACAGCGCCGAGGCGATGCCGAACCAGACCACGCCGATCAGGTACATGCGGCGCCGGCCGTAGCGGTCGCCGAGCGAGCCGGCCACGAGGATCAGCGCGGCGAGCGCCAGCATGTAGCCGTCGAGGATCCACTGCAGCCCGGCGACCGTGGCGCCGAGCTCCTCGCCGATCCGGGGCAGCGCGACATTGACGATCGTCCCGTCGAGCATGGCCATGCTCGAGCCGAGGATCGTCGTCCACAACACCCCGCGCGCCAGCGGGGTGCCCCAGCGGATACCGCTGTCCGTCGTCGTCACCGTGCGATCACCGCGCACGCTCGAAGCTCATGCGCACACGGTGACGCGACGCCGGGCCGGGCGCAACCACCCACGCCCGGCCCGGCGAGTGCTCCCGGGCCCGCCGGCCCGGCTCACGGCAGCAGCGTCGTGACGAACTTGTAGCGGTCGCCGCGGTACACCGAGCGCGCGAACTCCACCGGCTTGCCGTCGGTGGCGAACGAGTGCCGCGTCAGCATCATCACCGGCATGCCGACGTCCGCGCCGAGCATCTCGGCTTCCTGCGGGCCGGCGAGCGACGTCTCGATCGTCTCCTCGGCGCGCAGGAGTTCGACGCCGTAGTGCTCACGAAGCACTGCGTAGAGCGACCCTCCGGCCGAAATGTGCTTGCGCAGCCCGCGGAAGCGCCCGAGCGGCAGGTGCGTCGTCTCCAGCGCCATGGGCTGGGAGTCGGCCAGCCGCAGACGGCGAAGGCGAAGAATTTTCGCACCCTGGCGGATGGCGAGCAGTTTCGCGAGTTCGCCCTCCACGGGCAATTCCTCGAGTTCGAGCAGTTTCGACGACGGCTTCAGGCCTTGCTTGCGCATGTCCTCCGTGTACGAGGACAGCTGCAGCCGCTGCGCGAGCTTCGGCTCGGCCGCGAACGTGCCCTTGCCTTGAACGCGGTGCAAGCGGCCCTCGGCCGTCAGGTCCGCCAGCGCCTGCCGCACGGTGGTGCGCGACACGGTGAACTCGCCCGCCAGCGCCCGTTCCGTCGGGATCGGCGAGCCTGGCGGCATGGCGTCGAGCAGATCCAGCAGGTGCTGTTTCAGCGCCCAGTACTTGGGTTCGCGCTGCCCGCGCACACCCGCCGTTGTCCCCGCCTCACTCGCGGGGGATGTCTCCAACATGACCGGCTCCCTCAGCTTTCCCTCACTATCGCGCCACTTCCCCGTCAAGAAACGTACCCTTCACCACAAACGCTCCGCCGAGCTAGCATTGGTCTAGACCTGACCGCACGCCGCTCAGCACACCCGGGGCTCCGGTCCCGGCGGAGAGGAAAGTGATGACCCAACAACATCCCGGCGAGCACATGGCCGCGGAAATCTCGGAGCAGCCTGCCGTACTGGCCGGGCTCGTCGAGCGGCAGGGCGAAATAGCCGAAGTAGCTGAAAAGATTTCACAAAAGCCGCCCCGTTTCGCTTTGCTCGCCGCACGGGGATCGAGTGACCACGCTGCGTTGTACGCCAAGTACCTGATCGAGGTACTCCTGGGTCTTCCCGCGGGTCTCGTGTCACCGTCCACCGCGACGCTCTACGGCGCACGACCAGACCTCAAGGACGTGCTCTTCGTCACCGTGAGCCAGAGCGGCGGCTCACCCGACCTCATCGAGGTCACCGAAGCGGCCCGGCGCCAGGGGGCGCTCACGGTATCGGTCACGAACACACCGGACTCGCCGCTGCGCGCGGCGGCCGAGCTGGGCGTGGACATCGGCGCCGGTCTGGAGAAGGCGGTGGCCGCGACCAAGACGTACTCCGCGACGCTGCTCGCGCTGTACCTGTTCATCGACGCCGTGCGCGGCGGCAAGGCGGCCGACGCGCAGAAGCTCGGCGACCTCGCCCAGCAGACGCTCGACGGCGCGACCGAAGGCGTGCAGCGCGCGGTGGACCGCTACCGCTTCGTCGACCGCGTGCTCACCACCGGCCGCGGTTACTCCTACGCGACGGCGCTCGAAGGTTCGCTGAAGCTGGCGGAGACGAGCTACCTCGCCGCCCGCGCCTACAGCGGCGCAGACCTGCTCCACGGCCCGGTGGCGGCCGTCGACGGCGAGACCGCCGTGCTCGCGGTAACCAGCGCGGGCCACGGCGGCGCGGCCATGGGTGAGGTGCTCGAGGCCGTCGGCAAGCGTGGCGCCGACGTGCTCGCGGTCGGCTCGGCGTCGGCCGACGTGCCGGCGGCGCTGCGGATCCCCGTGGCCCCGACGGCCGAGGAACTCGCGCCGATCCTGGAGATCCTGCCGATCCAGCGCATCGCGCTCGGGCTTTCGCTCGCGCGCGGCGGTGACCCGGACAGCCCGCGCGGGCTGCTGAAGGTGACCAAGACCCGGTGAATCTCGTCGTGGGCGTGGACGCCGGTGGCACGTCGACCCGAGCGATCGCGGTCGACGCCACCGGCGCCGTGCTCGGCTCGGCGACGGCCGGCGGCGCCAACCCCAACTCGCACCCGCCGGCGGAGGCGGCCGCGCGCATCGCCTCGGCGATCGAGCGGGCGCTGGGCGGGCGCACGGACGTGCGCGCCGCTGTGGTCGGGCTGGCCGGGGTGAGCAAGCTGTCCGACCCCGCGGTCGCGGCGGTGTTCACCGAGGCGTGGCGACGGATCGGTTTGGCCGGTGTGGTCCGGACGGTGGCCGACGCCGAAGTCGCGTACGCGTCGGCGACGTCGGCCCCCGACGGCACCGTGCTCGTGGCGGGCACCGGCTCGATCGCCGGCCGCATCCGCAAACGGCGGATGACCGCCACGGCGGGCGGCTGCGGCTGGCTGCTCGGCGACGAGGGTTCGGCGTTCTGGCTCGGGCGCGAGGCGGTGCGATCCACTTTGGAGGCGCTCGGCCGCGGGCCGGCACTCACCGGGCTGCCGGCCGCCGTGCTCGCCGAGGCGTTCGGACCGTCTTTTGTGGACTCTCGGGACCAAGTGGCCACTTCAGACAATCACGATTTCCCCAATTCGCTTGTCACGGAAGCGAATCGGTTGGCCACCGCGCGTGCGCTCATCACGAAGGTCAACGCCGAAGCGCCCATCCGGCTCGCGCGGTTCGCGCCCCTCGTGAGTGCCGCGGCGGCCGCCGGAGAGCCCGCCGCGACGGAAATCGTGGCCCGGGCAGCCGATCTTCTGATCGCCACGGCCCTCGCCACGCGCGATCCGGGCGAGAAAACTCCCGTGGTACTCGTGGGCAGCGTCCTCACGGGAACGGGTCCGGTGGGACCGCTCGTGCAGGCCGGGCTGGCCGGGCTCGACGTGCTGACCAGCTCCGACGGAGTGCTCGGCGCCGCGTGGCTGGCCGCCGTCGACGCCTGGGGAGAGACGGCGGCGCGACCTTCGGCAAGGTGAATACGACCAAAACATGGTTCGAAGTGCCCAAACCGTCGACTCAACCCCTCCGGGCCGGGTACCGTAGACATCGGCCCCCGGACCCTCCCCCCTCGCCGGGGGCCGCCTTATGTCCTGGGCCCGTTTTCCGGACCCGGTTCCGAGGCGAGCCGCAGGCCCGGATGCCCGGCCGGCAGCGCCTTGTAGAGCACCCAGCCGCTCACCGCCACGGTCGCCGCGACCAGCGGCCAGGAGAGCGCGGTGCGCGCGATACCGAGAGCGACCACCTGCCCGCCCCACCACAGCAGGCCGTAGACCACCACGCGGATCAGGTACTGCAGCACCCACACCCAGCTCGCCCACGAGTACGCACGCAGCAATGCGGGGTCACGGCGCCAGCGCGTCTTCTGTCCGATCAGGAGTCCCACGATCACGCCCAGCAGCGGCCACCGCACCACGATGCTGGCGGCGAACAGCAGCGCGCTCGCCGCGTTCGAGAGCAGCTGCAGCAGGAAGAAGTCCTCCGCGCGGCCGGTGTGCAGCGCGATGAGCGCGGCGATCACCACGGCCGCGAGGCTCACGACGACCGCGCGTGCCTTGTCGCCGCGGATCAGCCGGTAGGTGCCGAGCACCACGGCGACCCCGATGGCCACGATCGCGCCCCACGAGATCGACTGCCCGGTGGCCAGCCAGCCCACCACGAAGGCCACCGGCGGAATGCTGGCGTCGATCGCCCCTCGGCGGCCACCGAGGATCTGCGCGAGCGACTCGCGCGAAGGCGTCGTCTCGTCCGTCACATCCCCAGCCTGCCGGATTCCGGAGCGGCAGTCCCGAAGCGGGAGACCTTCGCCACACGCGTGTCCGATCAGTGCTCGATTGAGCGGTTCGTCACCCCGGATCGAGGTGAAAATCGCGTAATACACGCGCGCGACGATCCGACAAGATAAGAGACTGTGACTTCCGCCTGAATCAGGGGTGGCTGCCGGGAAGGATACGGGGACGTCCGATTGTTAGTTGTGGTGTACAACTTAACGCGGGGCAGGCGCGGTTAGTCCGGGGAAGGGGATCCCAGAGTGTACGGAATCGACAGTTACGTGGCGATCGGTGACAGCTTCACCGAAGGCCTCAACGACGAGCTGCCCGACGGCTCCTTCCGGGGCTGGGCCGACCGGCTCGCCGAGATGCTCGCCGCGGGACGGCCGGACTTCCGATACGCGAACCTGTCGCTGCGCGGCAAGATGCTCGACGAGATCATGGACGAGCAGCTGCCGATCGCGCTCGAGGTCAAGCCCGACCTGGTCACGCTGTGCGCGGGCGGGAACGACGTGATCGTGCCGGGCGTGGATGTCGATGCCATCGCGGCCCGGTTCGAGGCCGGCGTGGTGAAGCTGCGCGAGGCCGGCATCCCGGTCGTGATCTTCAACGGTCCCGACACCAAGGCGCTTTCGGTGATGAGCGTGCTGCGCGGCAAGATCGGCATCTACAACACCTACCTGTGGGCGATCGCGGCCCGGCACGGCGCGCAGATGGTCGACCTCTGGACCATGGCGCCGCTGCACGACCGGCGCGCCTGGAGCGACGACCGCCTGCACTTCACGCCCGACGCGCACCGCCGCATCGCGCTGCTGACCGCCGAGGTGCTCGGCGTGCCCGTGACCGAGGACTGGCGCGAGCCGTACCCGCCGACCGCGGAGCCGGCCACCTGGATCACCTCGCGGCGCTCGGACCTCGACTGGACCAAAACGCACCTGCTGCCGTGGATCCGCCGCCAGCTCAAGGGCCAGTCGATGGGTGACGGGCTGTCACCGAAGCGCCCGCAGCTCTCGCCGCTGGTGCAGGCCGAGGCCGCCGCGCTGGAGCTCGACGTGCGCGACCTCCAGGACAACGCCACCGCGTCCTGACCTGGTCCCGGTTCGGATCAGCGCCACCCGAATGGCGCGCCCGACCAGGTCGCCAACGGGCCGGGCCCGGCCTATGGTCCCTATATGTCCGGTGCTCGCGGTTGGCTCCGCCTGATCCCCGTCGCGGTGCTGGTCACGGCTGTGCTCGCCGGGGTGGTCACGTGGGTGGGGGCCGGCAGCATCGAAGGCGACCTCGCCGGACGATCACGCTCCGCGCTCGCCGCGGCCGGCATTCGGGGTGGCGACGTGTCGTTCTCGGGCCGGCAGGCGACGTTGTCGGGTTTCCCGGCGGACCAGGCCGGGCGTGCGCTGGGGATCGTGCAGGGCGTCGACGGGGTCGAGTCCGCGGAGGTTTCCGGTGGGGCGGCGCCGAATCCGCCTTCCGTGACACCCACGGCGCCGTCGAAGACGAGTCCGCCGCCGAGCAGCAGCGCGCCACCGAGCACGACTTCGTCGGCGCCGCCGACCGACCGCGCCGGGGTGCAGAACGAGCTGGACGCACAGCTGGCCGACGCGCCGATCACGTTCAAGCCGAACAGTGCGCAGCTCACGCCGGAGGGCACGCAGTCGGCGCGCGCCGTCGCGAAGCTGCTGAAGGACGCGCCCGACGACCTGCGCTACCGGATCACCGGGCACGTCGCCGAGGGTCCGGGCGGACGGACGTCGGCGATCCGGCTTTCGCAGAGCCGGGCGCGGGCGGTGATGCGGTTGCTGACCGCCGGCGGAGTGCCGGCCAACCGGCTGCTCGTTCGCGGCAGCAGTACCGCGGCGCCGGGTGAGGGCGGGGACCGGCGGGTCGAGATCACGGTCGAAGAGAGGTGATGGCGGATGCTCTGGCTCTTCGGGCAGATCTGGCTGTGGCTGCTCGTCGCGTTCCTGCTGGGGGCGCTGGTGATGTGGCTGATCATGCGAGCGGGGCGGCCGAAGCGTTCTCGTGAACCCGCGGCTTCGGCGGCGGGCGCAGGCTCGACGTCGGGCTCGACGTCGGGCTCGCTGGCTGACGTCGCGGAGCCGAGCGACGCCGAGCGGACGCAGTACATTCCGGTGACCAGCTACGACTACGACGAGCAACCCGAACGGGTCTACAACGACTACCCCGAGGTGGACCCCGACGAGCCGTACGCCCCGGACGAGCCCTCCGGCCACCGGATCGGGCGACTGCCGGACCCCGAACCGCACCTCTCGGGTGACCTGAACTGGCCGACCGCCGAGGAGCCCGTGGACGGGTGGCCGCGCGACGACGAGCCCCACAAGTCCGCGCCGCGCCGACCTGGGCGAGGTGGCTGACACCCACCTGGTAAGTTCGGCTACGCACTGTGAGCAATGGTGTGCGCGGGAGCCGTGAGCCTCTCGTCGAGGTTCGCGAGGTCAGGAGGTCCGATGCCGCTCCCGCACTGGACGCCGCAGAACCTGCTGCCCCCGGGCCGTCACCAGGCCGATCTCGCCGACGTCTACGAGCGGCTCGTGTTCGACGCCCCGCACCAGAACGATCGCGAGATCCTCTTCAGCGCGCTCAACAGCTACCTCGGTGTCGCCCGCCAGGTGATCTCTTCGGGCCGCGCCTGGATCGGCGGCGCGTTCGTCATGCGCACGGGCCACCCGCCGCGCGGCCTCGACGTGGTGCTGTTGCCCGACGAGTGGGGCGCGCTCAAGCGGCTCGACGACGAGGGCCGAACGGCGCTGTACGGCCTGCTCACGCTGCGCGGAGTCATCATCGGGCAGCCCGCGATGTACCTCGAGCAGGTACAGCCGGTGGGCGGGATGCTCGACGGGTTCCTGTGCCGTCCCGGCGACGAGGACGTGTGGGAGACCGTGTGGGCCGAAGGTGGCAAGGGGTTCCCGGAGATGGTCTGGTGAGGAACGAGTTCCGGCGCATCGCCGACGAGATCCCCGGCGGCACGTGGCTCGACGACCTCGCGCGCGCGTCGGCGATGGCGGCCAACGCGAAGTTCGAGCGCACGTCGCGCTCGCCGCTGCTGCACGTGTCGGTGATCGGCGAGACGCACATCGACGCGTACACGTTCTCCGACATCAGCCGCGCGCTTCAGGACGCGACGGCGAAGATCGGGCACATCATCCGCAACCCGTCCAACGAGGTCACCTTCGTCCAGCAGGCCGACCGCGACAAGGCGCCGCTGATCCAGAAGGGCCAGGCGGGCAACGCGATCTTCTTCGGCTTCCCCGAGCCGGCGCTCGACGACGCGCTGATCCACGACGGCATCGAGACCCTGTCGGAGCGCGCGGTCAAGGAGCTCTGCGACTTCTTGCCCGCCAACGGTTCCGACGACGGCGCGCTCGACGCGGTCCTGCTGCAGCGCGACACCGTGCGCAACGCGGTGAGCGACATCGTCAACGCGGTGAGCAAGCACGCCGGCATCGGCATGGCGCTCACCCCCACCGCGGGCGAGCACGTGACGCGCAGCGTGACGACCGAGCAGGCGCGGATCCTGAGGGACAGCCTGCGCGAGTCGCGCGAGGCCGTGGGCTACGAGACCGTGTCCGGCCGCCTCGACGGTGTGCGCACGCGGCGGCGGATCTTCTACCTGGAGCGCGAATCCGGCGGCACGATCCAGGGCGCCGTCGCCGAGGACCTGCTCGATCAGATCAAGGAGAACCTCGACCGTCCGGTGACCGCCCGCCTGCGTGTGGTCCGGACGACGACCATCGACGGCCGTCGCGGCCGCCCGGTGCACGAACTGCTCGAGATCACGCCCGAAGTGAGCTTGTTCGACCACTGATTTCGCGCGGTTCGTTCATTCGCGGCGCCGATAATGTGCATACGCGGCGCATGCTCAATTGTGGTTTCCCTGGTCACTCACTGGGGTGCGGGACGGTAAATGACCAGTGCGCGTCCGGCGCGGTGAATAGATGACGTTTTCTGCTATGTAACGATTTCGCCTTCCACTGGTCGGCATGGGTTAACGTCGTCGCACTTCGACCCGGAAGGCCCCACGCATGACCTCCCCCGACCCGCGGCACCAGCCCGCCCCCGCGCGCCACGGCCGCCCTTCCGGACGTGCCTCCGCGCCGCCTGGCACCGGTTCCGACGGCGGTTCACGTGGTGCCTCTTCGGGTCGTGATTCCGCGGATTCTTCACGGCGGGATACGGATTTCGGTGCCGCGGCTTCTCGCGGTGGCGGATCCGGCGCTCACGGAGCTTCCGGCGGTGGTGCGCGCCGTCGTGGACCTTCGGATTCCGGCGCGTGGCGAGCCGAACCCGCCGCCTCCGCCTACCGCGGCGGCTCCTCGGACTCGGGCTCCTGGCGCGTGATCCCGCCCGACCCCCGGATCGCGGCCGCTCCCGGCGGCGTCCTGCCCACGCCGCCGAACCGCACTCCGCCCAAGCCGAAGCCGAACGTCCTCGGCATCGTCGGCCTGGTACTCGGGCTGGCGGCGATCGCGGCAGCGTTCGTGCCCGGCTACGGCTTCGTCGCGTGGCCGCTCGCGGGCGTCGGGCTGGTGCTGGGGATCGTCGGCACGGTCCAGGCCACGCGCGGCAAAGCGGGCGGCCGGGGCATCGCGGTGACGGCGGTGATCGTCGCGGTGATCGCGGCGCTGCTGTCGGCCACGGTGGTGCTGTTCCCGTCGGTCTTCGGCACCAGCGGCGCCGGCGACCTCCACATCCCGCCAACTCCGGGCGACGAACACAACGTCGACTTCGAGGTGACCTCGGCCGGCGGCGCCACCGTCCGCTACGGCACCCTCAACGACCAGCGCACCGAGTCGGCCCCCGCGAGCACCGACCAGTGGCACGGCCACGCCTCCTTCAGCGGCGGCACCCCGATCCTCACCCTGACCGCGGACACCGCCAACGCGAGCGTCGCGAACCAGATCTCGTGCACGATCCTGGTGGACGGGAAAACGGTGGCAGACAGCAGTGGTTCGACGATTGCGCTTTGCACGGCGAATGTGGGGTGAGGTCGAGGACAGCGGCTGGCTTTGCACAGCCCTGCGCACGCCCTGAACAGAAGAACTTCGATCGCTGGGCCCACGGGGTGCCAGACCACTCGAATGACGCCCTCAGGCGCTCCTGTCGCCTCGGGGCCTGGCGGCCGGCCGGCCTACCCCCAAGTCGGCCGGCCAACCGCCACCGAGCCGCTCCTGGCGGCTCTTCCGGACCCGCCGTACACGACTGCGGACCCGCGGCGCCGGCTTCACAGCCTGCCCCTCCCCTAGGGCTCCGCCGACACCATCTACGACCCTACGCGGCCCACACCCCGGGAGGCTAAGAAACCACTAAGTATGCCCAGCCAGGGTATCCCCGACCTGCGCAAACCCGGGTGAACACTGTGCAAGAAACCTCTTGTGCACCCCCGCGGACCGATCTTCAACCGATCTCCACGCCCTGCTGCCCGGGCGGACAGGCCGAGCTCTCAGAAGCAGCGCCCAGCGAACCATCGGGCCGGCGCCCAGCGAACAGGTCGAACCGGTCCACCCAGGCTCACCCCAGCTCAGCCGCCTCAGCCTGCACCTCCGGAACCTGGGCCGGATTCACCCGCCCGTACAGCACCGCCGCCAGGGCGTACTGCTCCGCAGCCGACCCAACCGTCGAGGGCGACGAGCGCAAGATCCGCGCCAAGGTCACCCGAAGGATCGCCTCGTGCAGGTCGAACCCCCGGGCCTGCGCGAGATCGATCCCCTCCCACGCATAACGCGAAGCCGTCGCCGAGTCGCCCAGCCGTTGCGACAGGTCGGCCAGGTTGTTCAGCGAAACGACCGCGTAGCTGTCGTTCCCCAGCTCCCGGTCGATCGCCAGCGAAGCCAGCTCGTGGGCCACCGCCTCCTCGAACCGGCCGGCGCGCTTCTCGGTCTCGGCGCAGTTGTTCAGCGCCTGCCCGCGCAGCTCGAGGTCGCCGGTGCGTTCGGTTTCGGCGACGGCCTCCAGCAGGCGGGAGATGGCTTCGTCGTGGCGGGACAACAGCGACAGCATGCTGCCGAGGTGGATGTTGGCGACCGTGATGGCGCGTTTGTCCCCGAGCTGGACCGCGAGGTCCAGGGCGCGTTCGGCGTCGGCGGGGCGGACCTGGGGCAGCTCGAAGGTCAGGGCGATGGCGCAGCGCGAGATGAGCATCCAGCACTGGCCGAGGACCTCGCCGGAAGCCTCGGCGGCGGCCAGGCCCAGGTCGATCAAACGAGTCCACTCGTCGAGCAAGGGCCAGACCACGCGGTAGGTGTGCGAAACCCGGGCGAGGCGCCAGACGTCGCCGTACAACGCGGCGGAATACGCGGCGTCCAGGACCACCAGGAGGTTGGGCCACTCCGCTTCGAACCAGTCCTGGGCCTCGTCGAACGTGTGCAGCGCCGGGAGGGCGTCGGCGGGCAGGAGGTCGGTCAGGTCGAGCGGGTCGACGATGCGCAGCATGCGGCGGCGGGCCGTATCGGAGGCGGCCTGGTAGAAGTGCACGGCGCGGACCAGGACCGCTTCCGTGGACCGACTGTCCAGTTCGGACTCCGCGAGCTCCCGCAGGTAGAGCCGCACCAAGTCGTGGGGGGCGAAGACGTCGCGGGCCGTCTCGGTCAGCAGGTTGTGCGCCGCCAGGGTGCGCAGGGCGCGGCGCGCGCGGTCGACGGGCATGGCCGCCACCGCGGCCGCCAGGTGAGGGCCGACGCGGCGGACCGGCAGGACACCGAGCCGCAGCAGGAGCCGCGCCAGGTCCGAAGGGAGGCTGCGGAAGGAAACGTCGAACGCGGCCCGCACGCCGTCGTCCGCGCCGTCGACCTCCAGGGCGGCGAGGCGGGTGCGTTCGTTGCCCAGCTCGTCGACGAGGTCCTGGGTGGTCCATTGTGGACTGGCGGACAGGCGCGCGCCGGCGATGCGCAGGGCCAGCGGCAGGTAGCCGCACAAGCGCGCCAAGGCGTGGTTCAGCTCGAAGTCCGCGGGACCGGCCAGCTCTTCGATCAGGCGCACCGCGTCGTCCGGTGCCAACGTGCCCAGAACACGCAGCCGCGCCGCATTGGACACCGCCAGGCCTTCGAGCTTCGACCGGCTCGTCACCACGGTCATCGACCGCGAACCGGGCGGCAGCAACGGCCGCACCTGCTCGGCGGAACGCGCGTCGTCGAGCAGCACCAGCATGCGGCGGCCCGCGATGAGCGAGCGGTACAGCGCGACGCGTTCGTGCAGCTGCTCCGGCACGTCACCCGTCGCGACGCCAAGGCCGAGCAGGAACTGCGTGAGCAGCTCCGCGGGCTCCAGCGGCGCGTGCCGTGGGTCGAAACCGTGCAGCGACGCGAACAGCACGCCGTCCGGGAACCGTGCGGTCGTGTGGTGGGCCCACCACACGACCAGCGCGCTCTTGCCGACGCCGGCCGTCCCGGACACCACGGCGACGGTGCTCTCGCCGGTCTCCGCGAGGCCGTCCAGCCACGCCAGCTCGGCGTCGCGGCCGGCGAGCGAAGGCACCGCGGCGGGCAGTTGTGAAGGCGCTTTCACCGGCGCCGTGACCTCGGGGACGGCGACGTCCAGATCGTCGTTGAGCACGCGTTCGTGCAGCCACCGCAGGTCGCCGCCCGGTTCGACGCCGAGCGTGCGCAGCGTGGCGCGCGAGACGGTGCGGTAGAGCTCCAGCGCGTCGCCCCGGCGGCCGGCGTGGTAGAGCGCGCGCATGAGCTGCCCGGCCGTGCGCTCGGCCAGCGGGTCGGCGCGCACCAGGGGGCTGAGCTCCACGATCAGCTCGTTGTGCCGGCCCAGCTCCAGGTCGGCGTCCACCCGCGCGCCGTGGATCGCGAGACGCAGGTCCTCCAGCTCGGGCGCACGCACCGAATCCGGCACGCCGGACAGCGTGGGCCCCCGCCACAGAGCCAAAGCCGAGCCCAGCAGCGTCGACGCCTGCTCCGGCGGCTCCAGCACGGCGCGGTCCAGCAGGGCCCGGGCGTGGTGCACGTCGATGCGCGCCGGATCCACCGCCAGTTGGTAGCCGGGTGGGCTCGTGAGGATCTCCGCGACGGAGTCACCGCGCAGGTCGCGCAACACGCGGCGCAGGTGCGAGACGTTGCCGTGCACGATCGTCCGCGCGGTGGCGGGCGGGTCGTGGCCCCACAGCGCGTCGATGATCTCCTCTAGCGGCACGACCTTGCCGACCTTCAACGCCAGCAGTGCGAGCAGTCCTTTCACGCCGGGACCGCCGATGGAAACTGCACGTGCACCGTCGAGCAGCGTGACGGGGCCGAGCAGCTGCACGTGCGCGCCCGCGTTTTCGGCCATGCTCGCGCGCACCTCCCCGTGTTGGTTCCGGCGTCTCCCCCGCCAGGAGGCACAACCTACCGTGGTGATGAGCGGACAGACACAACTCTTTCGTGAACTCCACACGCCGGACACCCACGTGTCAGTCGCTGTTTCACCGGCTGTGCGCACGGTTTTCCCGGCCGAGCAGCGGTCGTAGCCCGAATGTCGTAGCCGGCGTTCCCCCGGACAAAACGAATCCGGCCCCGCACCATCAGTCCCGATCTGATGGTGCGGGGCCGGACTCGGTGACGTCGGCTGGGCCGCCAGGGGGCGCGGTCCACCCGACCTCAATGCTGCCCGGGCGGGACGGGTGGGCTCACCCCGAGCTAGGAACCCGGACTGCCGCGGACAGCTCCTCCGCGGCGGACCCACGAGGCCCGTGCGGAGTGGCGACAAAGTAACAGGGTGCGCATTCCCGGCTACGGGCGACCCGCCACGGCGCGGACGTAACCCTCGTCACCGGCGCACCGCGGTGCTGTCGCGGCCGGCGATGAACGACGGCCGCGGGCTGCCGGCCGCAAACGGTTCCTGCAGCGCGTTCTCCACGCTGTTGAACACCAGGAAGATGTTCGAGCGCGGGTACGGGGTGATGTTGTTCGACGACCCGTGCATCACGTTGGAGTCGAACCACAGCGCCGTGCCGGCCGTGCCGGTGAACTGGTCGATGCCGCACTCGGCCGCCAGCTTCGTGATGTCGTCCTCGGCCGGGACACCGACGCGCTGGTCCTTGAGCGAGCTCTTGTAGTTGTCGTCCGGCGTCTCGCCCGCGCACTGCACGAACGTGCGGTGCGAGCCCGGCATGACCATGAGCCCGCCGTTGTACGGGTAGTTGTCCGTGAGCGCGATCGAGCAGCTCACGGCCCGCGGCGTCGGCATGCCGTCCTCGGCGTGCCACGTCTCGAAGTCCGAGTGCCAGTAGAACCCCGTGCCCTTGAAGCCCGGCATGTAGTTCACGCGGCTCTGGTGGACGTAGACGTCGGATCCCAGCATCTGCCGGGCCCGGTCGAGGACCCGCGGGTCGCGCACGAGCTCCGCGATGAGATCCGAGATCACGTGGACGTCGAAGATCGACCGGACCTCGCCGGTCTTCGCCTCGGTGATCACCCGCTCGTCGGCCCGCAGCTCCTGGTCGGAGGACAGCCGCACGAGCTCCTGCCAGTACGTCTGGACCTCACCGGGCGAGAGCAGGCCTTCGTCGACGGTGTAGCCCTTGGCCTCGTGGTTGGCCAGGGTCGCGGCGTCGATGGGGCCGTCTGCCTCGGTACCCCACACCGTGGGGTGCACGCGCGGAAGTTGCTCCGGCGTACCGGTGATCCGGGTCGGGTAACCGTCCTCGACCCGGGTGTCCATCAGCGTCACAGTTGCTCGCCTCCTGGTTCTCGCGTTCTTTCCTGTCGGGGTGTGGTGGTGGCGCGGCAGCAGCCGTGAAGGCTCAGGCGGATTCTTCGGTGACGAGCGGGTACACGCCGTTCTCGTCGTGCACCTCACGGCCGGTCACCGGCGGGTTGAACACGCACACGCACTTGATCTCGGTCTTGGGCCGGACCTGGTGCTTGTCGGAATCGTTGAGCACGTAGATGGTGCCCGGCGCCAGCGGGAAGACCTCACCGGTCGCCTTGTTCTCCACCTCGCCCTCGCCGGAGGTGATGAACACCGCCTCGATGTGGTTGGCGTACCAGAAATCGTTCACCGTGCCCGCATACAGCGTGGTCTCGTGCACCGAGAAGCCCAGGCCGTCCTTGGCCAGCATGATGCGCTTGCTGCGCCAGTTGGGCGTCTTGATGTCGGCGTCGGTGTCGGTGACTTCGTCGAGAGTACGGACCAGCAAAGGTCGCTCCTTACCTGTTGTTCGGAACTACTTGAGGACGGCGGCGATGGAGTCGTTGATGATCGACAGGCCCTGCGTGAGCTCGTCGTCGGTCAGCGTCAGCGGCGGCAGCAGCTTCATGACCTCGCCGTCGGGCCCGGAGGTCTCCATCAGCAGGCCACGCTCGAAGGCTTGCTTGCACACGGCGCCGGCCAGGTCGCCGTTCGCGAACTCGATGCCGCGCGCGAGGCCGCGGCCCTTCGCCACCAGGTTGGCGTCCGGGTAGGCCTCCACGAGGTCCTTGAAGGCGGCGGCGATGCGCTCGCCCTTGGCCTTCGTGGACTTCTCGAGCTCGTCGTCGCTCCAGTAGAGGTTGATCGCCTCGGTGGCGGTCACGAACGCGGGGCTGATGCCGCGGAAGGTGCCGTTGTGCTCACCCGGCTCCCAGACGTCGAGCTCCGGCTTGATAAGCGTGAGCGCCATCGGGAGGCCGTAGCCGCCGATGGACTTCGACAGGCAGACGATGTCGGGCTTGATGCCCGCGTCCTCGAAGCTGAAGAACGGGCCGGTGCGGCCGCAGCCCATCTGCACGTCGTCGAGGATCAGCAGGATGCCGTGGCTCTCGCACAGGTCCGACAGGCCCTTGAGCCAGGCGAGGCGCGCGGCGTTGATGCCACCCTCGCCCTGCACGCCCTCCACGATCACGGCGGCGGGCTCGTTCAGGCCGCTGCCGGAGTCTTCGAGCAGCTTCTCGAAGTAGAGGAAGTCGGGGATCGTGCCGTCGAAGTAGCGGTCGTACGGCATCGGCGTCGCGTGCACGAGCGGGACACCCGCGCCGCCGCGCTTCATCGAGTTGCCGGTGACCGACAGCGCACCCAGCGTCATGCCGTGGAACGCGTTGGTGAAGTTGATGACCGACTCCTTGCCGGTCACCTTGCGCGCGAGCTTCAGCGCGGCTTCCACCGCGTTGGCGCCACCGGGGCCGGGGAAGACGATCTTGTAGTCCAGCTCGCGGGGCTTGAGGATCTTCTCCTGGAAGGCCTCCAGGAAATCGCGCTTGGCGACGGTGAACATGTCGAGCGCGTGGGTCACGCCGTCGCGCTGGATGTAGTCGATCAGCGCGGCCTTGAGCTTCGGGTTGTTGTGGCCGTAGTTCAGCGCGCCGGCACCCGCGAAGAAATCGAGGTAGGCCTTGCCGTCCTCGTCGTACAGCCAGCTGCCCTGCGCACGGTCGAAGACGACCGGCCACCCCCTGCTGTAACTGCGGACTTCCGATTCGAGCTCTTCGAAGATGCTCATGACGTTTCTTTGCTCCTACTCGCCCCGAAATACACGGCTTATTGACGGATCAACGGCCCGATGCGGTAAAGGTTTTCAGGCTGGTGCCCACCTTCCCCATCTTCCGGGAAATCTCCGGCTTCGAACAGCCTGCTGCTCTCCAGCGCGGCGTTCCACCGCTTCGCGAACGACGCGAAGAGGCGGATCGAAGCCTCGTTGTCAGGGGTGATCGTGGTTTCGAGGAAACGCACCCCGTCGTCGACCAGGCGGGCGAACAAGGCGTCGAGCAGCTGCCCGGCCAGGCCTTTCCCACGCTGCGAAGAGTCGACCGCGACCTGCCACACGAGCGCGACGTCGGACTCGGACGGCCTCCGGTAGGCGATGACGAAACCCACCGCCTCACCGTCGACTCGGGCGACCACCGAACTCTCCGCGAAATCGCGACACCACAGCAGGTATGCATACGGAGAGTTGAGATCAAGCTTCTGCGAATCGCGTGCGATTCGCCAGAGGGCGGCGCCATCGGCCTTGGTCGGGGATTCGATCAAGTGCTTTCCGGACATACTCAGGAAACGTAACAGAGAATTTTCCTGCCGCCAGCGACGCGGACCACTCCCACCCCGCCCACCTGCGGCAACGCGGATACCCCGGTGAGGAGCCCCACAAACACGTTTGATCGGCGGCGCGGCGGGGCATGCCGTGCTCCTGGGCCACCCACCTCGGTGAGCGGCCTTGTGTCCCCCGACCATGACGCCTCAGGCGTTTCGGCGCAAGACGGACGAACTCAGCGCCTGTTCACGCGGCGCGTCTCGACGGTGATCGGTCAGCTCCGCTGTGTGTTCCTCGCCGGTTCGCGCCGTTTCCGCCGGCGTAGGGCCGCGATCGGCGTCCACACCGCGGGCAGCACGAGCAGCAGCACCACGAGCAGCCACCACACGGGCGCCTCGCCGCGGCGCCAGCCCGCGACCACCGTACCGAGCCAGCCGAACAACGGTTGCGCCAGCGGCGGCAGGAAAGCCGCGAACAGCAACGCCGCCACCACGAGCACGCACAGCAGCGTGAGCACCATGCGCCACGTGCGTTTCAGCGTCAGCAGGCTCACCACGAGGAACACGAGCGCACCCGCGGCCACGGGCGGGCCGACCCACTGCAGCACCTGGCCGCCGTTGCCACCGAGCACGAGACCGGCCACGGCCGTCACGGCGGCCGCGATGAGGTTCCACGGGCGGCCCAGCTTCGTCGCACCCTGCGTGACCCACCACGCGCTGCGCCCGGTCGCCTGGGCCACCTTCGCGGCGGGCTGCAGCGACGTCGGCACGCGGGTGGCGCCCGCGGCGGCGTTGACTCCTGTCGCACCGGCCTTCACGAGCGTTTTGGTGAGCAGCATCGTGCCACGTTCGCCTTCGAAACGCTCGGCGGAGACCTGGCAGGCCTGGAACGCGCGTTGCGTCGCGGCCGCGTCGGCCGGCGGGGTGGCCATGATCTTGCGGAAGGCCTCGGACGGCTTGCCGTTGCCCTCCACTGCGTCGTCGGCCGCCTGCTTCGCGACGACCGGCAGCTCTTCCCGCGCGATCTCCAGCTGACGGGCGCGCGCCAGCACCATCGACGTGACCGGCAGGCTCGTCGGCAGGTCGTCGCCGAACGCCACGTCGCCCAGCTGCGCGTCGAGGCCCAGGAACGCGAGCTCCTCCCCGAGCTGCGCGACCAGCGACTCGACGTCGGCGGCCGGCACGTTGTCCGCAACGCTCGGCAGCTGCCAGCCCACCGCCTGGAACGCTTCGCGCACCTCCACGCGAAACGCCTCCGGGCCGACAACGTTGCGCAGCACCCGCAGCCGGCGCGGATCGAGCAGGCACTGCACAAGCCAGCCGACGGCGTCGACGCGACCCCACATCCAGTCGTTCGCGCGCCAGGAGGACTTGTAGAACGCGCCGAAGTAGTCGGCCTGCAGGCCGGTGAGCTTGTCCCAGCCACGCCGGCGGCCCAGGTCGAGCAGCGTGCGGGAATCCGCGCTGACCTGCACGAGGTCCACGCGCTGGTCCACCGACGGCGGCTGCGCGAGCAGACCACGGGTGGCGACGTGCAGGAGGATGAGACGGGACATCAACGTCCGTTCGTCCCCGGCGCCGTCTTCGGCCATGCCGAACCAGCCGACGAGCGTGGTGACGGTGTCGACGGCCTCGGCCACCAGACCGGCGACCTCCGTCTCCAGCTTGAGCCCGGGAGCTTCCGGCGACGGCGCCTGCCCGCCCAGCTGCAGCACCGCTGCAGCCGCCAACGGGTCGCTCGCCAGCTCCCGCAGCACCGGCGCCGCGTCGCGCAGCGCGCCGGTGACCATCGGCCACGCCTCGCGCAGCGCGTCCGACTTGCCCAGCCGCGCCCATTCCTGCGCCAGCTGCCCGATCCACTCGGCCGCCGAAGTGCCCGGGGCGGGCGGCTCGTGGTGTGCCACCCACGGCGAGATGCGGACGCCCCGCGCGGCCTTGCTCCGGGCCGCGTGCAGCCGGGCCCGCACGTCGTTCAGCGTGGCGGCCTGCTGCTGGTCCGGGCACAGGTGGAACGCGGCGTTCACGAGCTGCAGGCCCGTGGCGACGGAGTCGTCGAGGGCCGTGGTGCGGAAGTCGGCGAGGTCTTCGACCTCGCAGACGACTCCCGGCGCCTTCGCCGGCATGCCGTGCCTGAGACCCTGCGCGGCCGCGGCCCGCAGTTCCGTCGACTGGCCCATGGCCCAGTCGGGACTGTGGCCGTCCACAGTGGACAACGCGTAGTACCGCGTGGCCGTGCGCACCAGCTCGGTCGCGTCCTCGGCCACGCGCCGCTCCAGGTAGGCCGCCATCACGCGGTGGTCCACCAGCTCGCCGCCACGCAGTCCCAGTGCAGCGAGGGAAACGCGGGTGTCGCGAGTGGCGACCACGGCGTCGTTGTGTGCGGTGAGCTCCTCCAGATCGGCGCTGATCGTCTGGTTGATCACCGACGACACGACCTTGGCCAGCGCCGCGCCCAGCAGCGGCGGGTTCGCCGGATCCACCGGCACCGCGGCCGCTTCGGCCTCCACGGTGGGCACCACGTACAGCAGCAGCCGCCGCACGTCCGACGAAGACGGGAGTTCGAAGATCTCGCGCAACGCCGGGCGCAGCGGCTTGCTCACGAGCACGCCGCCGTCGGTGAGCCAGTGTGAGCGCGTGAGCTCGGTGTAGTCGGTCATGTCCGGGTGCAGGCGGTCCGCGACGTCGGCGCCGACCGGCAGCCGCGACAGCTCGAACGCACCGGGGAACGACGCGGTCGAGCGCACCGCCAGGGCGAGCGGTGCCGTCACCTGGTTGTTCCACAGTGGACCGACGAAGCGGAACAGCATGCGCCGCTCGGTGTCGCGCACGAGGTTGCCGAGCGCGTCGTCGTAGCACACGGTCTCGCCGTCGATCATCGTGGCGGGCAACAGCAGCGTGACGTCCGGCGGTTCGGCCGGCGTGGTGCCGCCGCTGACGATGGTGCGGAACGCGCCGTCGAGGTCACCCAGGAACCGGTCACCGTCGAGCAGCGAGCGCGGCTGCGGCTCCTTCGGGTCGCGGATCAGGTTCGCGAGCGAACCCCCGGCCAGCAGCGTGTCCCGCAACGGCGCGGGCGACGACGCGAACGCCTCCGCCAGGCCGAGCGCCGCCGCTCCGACGCCGCCCGCGCTCGTGCCCGTGAGCACGTCGAGGCGCACCTTCGCGTGCAGCAGGTCGAGCAGCTTCCGGTACCCGCCGGCCGGCTCAGCAGAGCGCGACGCCTGCAGCAGCGCCGAGGTCTCGGTGGCCACGCCGCTCATCCACACGGACAGGCTCGCGCCCCCGACCATGGTCACCGCGAGCCGGATCTCCTGCGGCCACGGAGCCGCTCCCTCGCTCATGCCGCACCCCTCGACGATCTTGGCCAGGCCCGCGGCACACGATAGTGCCGGAGTCAGGTCGCGAGGTGCTCCAGCAGCAGAACTTGGCCCTCTCCTACACAAAACCCGAGTACAGCGCCCGTCGCGATGAGGATCCACTCGTCCTGCTGGAACGCCGGGCGCAGCAGCTGCTCGAACTCCTCGGGCGAGAGCTCCTTCATCTTGGTGACCAGCACGTTGCGGATGTCCATCGCGTCGGTGGCGTAGTCCTCGATGTAGCGCATGGTGTCGGGCAGGTGCGCCATGATCTGCTCGGAGATCGCGAACTTCACGTCCTGGTAGCGGCGGCTGCCGATGGCGAACACCAGCAGCGGCTTCGCGACGTTGGCCGCGCGGCCGATCTCGACGTCGAGCTGGCGCTGGATCAACGCCAGCACGCGGTCGGACAACGGTCCCTGCAGGATCGCCTCGATCACGTTGTGCGGCGTGATGATCTCCTTGGCGATCAGCGCGCCGTACGCCTCGGCCACCTCCCCGCGCCGCTTCAGGAACAGGCCCTGCCACTGCACGCCGAAGTACCGCTTGGGCTCCAGCGGGTAGAAGATCATGCGCAGCGCGAGCCAGTCGGTGAACCAGCCCGTGAACAGGCCGAAGATCGGCATGATCGGCGGGAACTTGAACAGCACCCACGCCACCATCTGGATCACGCCGATCAGCCCGCCGAAGAACAGGCCCGAGCGCGCGATGAACTTGAACTCCTGCTCGCCCGCCTCCTGGAAGATCCGGTTGAGCAGGCGCTTGTCCTTCACCAGGCTGGTGACGACCATGCCCTTGAGGTCGAACACACTGTCCACATCGAACTTTATGAGCTCCAGCACGGCCTTGACCATGTGCGGCGACTCGGTCTGCACGCGCTGGATCACCAGCCGCTGCACGCCCACCGGCAGCGATTCCCACAGGCCCGGCTGGTAGTGCCCGGCGACCTCGCGCACGATGTCCTCGACCGCCGCCTGCAGCGGTTTCGCGATCTCCTGGGCGATCCGGTCGGCGTCGAGGCGCGCGACGATCTCAGCCGGCTTGATCAGCTGCTCGGTCATCGTGTCGCACGCGATGCTCGCCATGCGCGCCGCGCGTTTCGGCACGATGCCCTGCCAGCCGAGGAACGGCTTGATCCCGAGGAACTCCACGGGCTGGAACATCATGCGGATCGCCACGAGCTTCGTGCCGTACCCGATGAGCGCGGCGACGACGGGGATCGAAACATAGAGCGGCCAGTGGCGGGCGAAATCGTCGAGCAGGCCCGCGAGGAACGCGCCCACGCTAGCCCAGGCTCGGGTCGCAGGCCTGCCAGAACTGAGCCCCGAGCCGGGAGATGTGCACGGTCCGGCGGATCACCTTCACCCGCTTCACCTGCTTCTCCACTCCACGCACGGTCTCGTCGGTCAGGAGGATCTCGTACTGCGTCTCCAGCGCCGGCACCTCTTCGTCGAGGTCGACCAGGCCCAGCCCGATCAGCCGCGTGAGGTAACCGGGCACCTGGTCGGGCAGCGACACCCCGGCCGCCTTGCCGACGGTTGACGCGTTGCGCAGCACGATCCGCCCCGCGCCGCCGAGGTTCGTGCGCTCGGCGACGTCGATGGCGGGGAACGGCGAACCGTCGGACAGCGCCGCGAGAATGCGCGCCTCGTCGGGCGTGAGCTGGCGCAGGATGATCGCGTAGAAGTACTCGCGGGCGCGCTCGCGGCCGAAGCCGATGGAGTGGTTGAGCAGCTCGGCCATCGCCGCGCGCAGCGGCTCTTCGTGGTCGCGGGCGGGCACGAGCGTCACGGTGCCTTCGAAAACGCGGCCGCTGTTGTCGCCGCGGTTCATGGCCGACGCCGCGGTGAGGGCCGCGTGGTACGGGTCATCGACCTCGTCGAGACGGCGGCGCAGCTCGCTGAGCAGGCTGCGCTCCACCTGCCGGATCCCACGCTCGGCCTGGTCGAGCCCGGGCAGCTTGCGGGTGAGCCCGAAGCCGGCGCGCGCGGCCCAGCCGGCCAGCTGCCCGGCGCGGCGAGCCACGTTGACCACGTCCTCGGCCGAGCCCCGGCCGTTCGGTCGCTGACTGTCCACAGGCGTGCTCCCCTCGTGTTCCGGGCTGATGCTACCTGCGGGTAGGCGATGCGGCGCCGTGATCGCCCGGTGTTGGATGGCGCGCATGACCGCCACCGTCTGGGGACCGCCGATCGACGTCCTCCCGCTGTTCGCTCGCGAGGAACAAGCCCTGGTCAGCGTGCTCACGGACCTCGACGCCGGCCAGTGGGCCGCGCCGACGGCGTGCCCCGGCTGGACCGTGCACGACGTGGCCGCCCACATCCTGGGCGACAAGCTCGGGCGGCTGTCCCGGGACCGCGACGGCTACCACATCGAGGAGCCGCGCGAGGGCGAGCCGTTCCCGGCGTTCCTGCACCGGATCAACGACGAGTGGGTGCGCGCGTGCCGCCGGCTCTCACCCGAAGTGCTGTTCGCGCTGCTCGTGGACAGCACCGCGCAGCTCACCGACATGTGGAAGCGCCACGACCTCGACGAGCTGGGCGGACCCGTCACGTGGGCGGGCCCGGAGCCGGCACCGCGCTGGCTGGACGTGGCGCGCGAGTACACCGAGCTGTGGGTGCACCAGCAGCAGATCCGCGAAGCCGTGGGCGCTCCGCTGCTCGACGATCCCGAGTTCCGGGCGCCGGTGGTGGACACGTTCATGCGCGCCTTGCCCCACGCGCTGCGCGACGTCGAAGCCCGCAGCGGCCGTCAGGTCGGCTACACCGTGACGGGCTCGAGCGGGGGCCAGTGGACCGCTCGCGCGGCGGCGAAGGGCTGGACGCTGGATCGCGGCGCGCCGACCTCACGCAGCCCGCTGGCCTCGGTCACCACGGACGCGGACACGTTCTGGCACCTCTGCACGCGCGCGCTGAAACCCGCCGACGTCGAGGACCGCGTGACGGCGAAGGGCGACGAAAGCGTTTGCGCGACGGTGCTCGAGATGGTTTCGGTCATCGCCTGACACAGGTCAGCCCTGTGGATGTCGCGAGCGCGGCATCCACCGTGACCGCTCCGGTCAGTGCCGCTGACGCTTGGTCTGCTTCCTCAGCTGCATGATCCGGGCGCCGCCGACGAGGGCGATGACCACCATGCCGCCGAGGGCGGCCAGGAGCATCGCGATGCCGAGCGGCAGGTTCCCGGCCATGCCGAGGAAGTGCACCGTGACGCTGTCGAGGTTCTGCAGGATGAACACCAGCAGGAACGCCAGCAGCACGATGGCCACGATCGCCGCGATCCACGCCCCGCTGACCCGGGTTGGCCGGCGTTTCGTGGTCGTGGGCGGTGCGGTCGTGGTGGGGTCAGTGGTGAGCGGACCGGTCCCGGGCACCTCGACACCCGGCACCTCAGGGGTCCCGGGGCTCGTGGCCCCGGTGGGGTTGTCACTTCGCGCGTGGGACATGCCCTGATTGTCCGCCCGCGTTCCCCGGAACGCCGGTTCTGCGACCCTAACGGGTGAGTACCGGTGTTTCAGCGCTTCCTTTCAACGCCGAGGTCAGCGCTCGAGGTCAGTGCTTGTCCACGTCACGCAGCACCCGCAGCGAGTTGCGGCCGGCGAGCTTCGCGCAGTCCTCGTCGCTCCAGCCGCGTTCCATCAGGGCGGCGAACAGCACGGGGTAGGTCGAGACGTCTTCCATCCCTTCCGGGAGCGTGCCGACGCCGTCGTAGTCGCCGCCGAGGCCGATGTGGTCGATGCCCGCGACCTCACGCGCGTGCTCGACGTGCGCCACGACGTCGGCGACGGTCGCCTTGGGCTTCGCCGGCCCCTCCCACGTCTCGGCGAAGCGTTTGCGCTGCCCGAGGTTGAGGAACTCCTGGCCGGCGGCGGCCATCGCGGCCTTGAGCTGCTCGTCCCACGCGGCGACGGCCGGGGAGATGAAGGCCGGTACGAAGGTGATCATGGCGACGCCGCCGTTGCCGGGCAGCTGCGCGAGGACGTCGTCGGGGATGTTGCGCGGGTGGTCGTTCACGGCGATGCACGAGGAGTGACTGAAGATCACCGGCGCGCTGCTGACCTCCAGCGCGGCGCGCATGGTGCTCGGCGCGACGTGCGAGAGGTCCACGAGCATGCCGATCTCGTTCATGGTCCGGACAACCTCGCGGCCGAAGTCGGTGAGGCCGCCGTGCGCCGCCTCGTCCGTGCCGGAGTCGGCCCACGGGGTGTTGAAGTTGTGCGTGAGCGTCATGTACCGCACGCCGAGCCGGCGCAGGATCCGCAGCACGCCGAGAGATTCGTTGATGCTGTGGCCACCTTCGGCGCCGAGCAGCGACGCGATCTTGCCGGCGGCGAACGCGGCTTCGGCTTCGTCGGCCGTGGTGACCAGCTCGAGGCGGTCGGGGTAGCGCTGCGCGAGCTGGTGCACGAGCTCGATCTGCTCCAGCACGGCGGTGACGGCGCTGTCGCCCGCGAGCTGGCACGGCACGTAGACCGACCAGAACTGCATGCTGAGCTTTCCGTCGGCCAGCTTGGGGAAATCGGTGTGCAGCGAAGGCTGGCGCACGGTCAGGTCGAGCGCCGCGGCCGCGGCTGCGGGGTCGGGTCCACCCTGCAGCCGCAGCTCCCACGGCAGGTCGTTGTGACCGTCGGACAGGATCGTGGTGCTCAGCAGGTTCGTCGCTCGTTCGAGTGCCCCGGAAGTCATGGGCTCGACCCTAGCGAGCGAGCCACTCCCGGGCCGCGCGGACGCCGTCGAGCGTGATCTGGTGCCCGCCGGGCTGGCGGTGCGTGGTCACTTCGGCGCCCCGCTCCTTGAGCAGGCGGATGTACTCCTCGGTGGAAGCCAAGGGGGCCATCGGGTCCTGCTCGCCGTTGGACAGGAAGACACGCGTGTCCGAAAGGTCGCGGTCTGGCGGTTGCGGGACCGGGGACATGCCGGAGAACAGCGCGGCTTCGGTGAGGACTTCCGGACGGAGGAGCGTGACGGCGGCGGCGATGTTGGCGCCGTTGGAGAAGCCGACGGCGACGAGGCGGCGGTCTTCGAAACCGTACTCGTTCTTGGCTGCCTCGACGAAGTCGGCGAGGTCGTTGGCGCGCTTGACCACGTCTTCGTGGTCGAAGACGCCCTCGGCGAGCCGGCGGAACCACCGCGCCGCGCCGAACTCCGACACCGGGCCGGCCGGGGCGAGCGTGGCCGAGCCGGGGCTCAGCTCACGGGCGAGGCCGAGCAGGTCGTCGGGGCCACCGCCGGTGCCGTGCAGCAGGAGCAGCACCGGCAAGCCCGGCTGGCCCTCGGTGTACTTGTGCTCGAACGTGCTCACTTCTGCTCCGGGTTGTTCTCGCTCGGGAGGTTCAGCTTGGGCAGCATGTGCTCGATCTCGTCGCGGCGCGGTTCCAGCCACGGCGGGAGCTTCAGCGCACGGCCGAGCTCGAGCAGCGGCTCGTCGTAGGTGAAGCCGGGCGCGTCCGTGGCCACTTCGAGCAGGGTGCCGCCGGGCTCGCGGAAGTAGATGGAGCGGAAGTACTGGCGGTCCAAAATAGACGTGACGTTGACACCCTTGTCCACGAGCTCCTCACGCCAGGCCGCCTGCGTCGGCTCGTCGGGCGCGCGCCAGGCCACGTGGTGCACGGTGCCCGTGGCGACGAGGCCGCGCGGGGTCTCCGGCGTCACGAGCACGTCGACGAGCGCGCCCGGGCCGCCTTCGCCCGCCTCGAAGCGGAAGCGGTTGCCTTCCTGGCTGTGGAAGGAAAGGCCGAGGCCGTCGGTGAACATGCCGGCCGTCGCGTCCTCTTTGGACACCGACAGCGTGACGGAGTGCAGGCCGCGGATGGCGTTCTCCGCCGGGACGAGCTTCGTGTCCCACGGGTCGCGCGGGTCGCCCTGCGGGTGCGCGACGAGGGCGAGCTGCAGGCCGTCGGGGTCGCGGAAGGCCAGGGTTTCCTCGTTGTCGGCGTTGCGGATCTGGCTCGTCTCCACACCCTGAGCCTTCAGGTGCTGCTGCCACCAGCCGAGCGAGGTCTCCGGCACGGAGAACGCCGTGGTCGTCGCCTGGCCGGTCCCGAGGCGGCCGGCGGGCGCGTCGGACCAGGGGAAGAAGGTGATCAGCGAGCCCGGTTTGCCGGACTGGTCGCCGTAGTAGAGGTGGTAGGTGCCCGGGTCGTCGAAGTTGACGGTCGTCTTCACCAGCCGCAGCCCCAGGGTCCGCAGGTAGAAGTCGACGTTGCGCTGGGGGTTGCCGCCGATGGCGGTGACGTGGTGCAACCCGCTCGTTTTGATGGACATCAGGTCTCCTCGGGGTGCTGGTGTCTCAAGCTAACTCACAAAACCTCTCGCGCGCAAGATATATTCCAGTGAGACTGTGCGGTAGCGTGTGCGCCGTGACACCTGACCCGCGCACGGACGACGACGAGATCGTGACCTGGTGGGGCCTCGTGATCGAGGGTTACCTCGCCACGCAGGACAAGCTGATGGGCGAGATCGCCGATCGGTTCGGCATCGCGCCCGCGTCGTTCGACATCCTGCTGAGACTCGTGCGCTCACCCGACCACCGCATGCCGATGACCCGCCTGGCCACCGAGGCGGCGCTGTCCAGCGGTGGCTTCACCAAGGTGGCCGACCGCCTCGTCGCCGCGGACCTCATCTGCCGCATCCCCAGCCCGGACGACCGTCGCGTCACGTTCGCCGCCCTGACCGAGCACGGCCTGGACGTCGCCCTGAAGGCCCGCTCGGCCTGCGCGGAAATCCTGCGCCGTATCGTCCTGACCCCCCTCGGCGACGACGCGTCGGCTCTCGCTTCCGCCATGCGCACCCTGCGGTCGGCCAACGGCTGAAAAACGCGCCCTACCGACGTTTTGCCTGGTCGGCGCATGCTGCTGACATGCTTACCGACTCGACCATCACCACCATGCTCCCGGTGTCCGACGCCACCCGCGCCGCCCACTTCTACGCCGACTCCCTCGGCCTCGCCCCCGTCAACACCGGCGAAGACGGAACCCAGTACTTCGCCGCCGGAGCCGGCACCATCGGACTGCGGCTGATGCCCGAGGGAGCGCAAAGCCCGAACACGGCGTTGAGCTTCGAGGTCGTCGACCTGCCGGCCGAGATGACTCTGCTGGAGCGGCGCGGGGTGCAGTTCCAGGACGTCGACGTGGAGGGGCTGAAGACCGTCAATCACGTGGCCCGGGTGGGGCAGGAGAGGGCGGCGTGGTTCGCGGATTCGGAGGGGAACGTTTTGTGTCTGCATGAGATCGTAGATTGATTTTGGGCTGTTGAGCTGCGGCTTTGCGCGCGAGCTCGACTGTTCGGTTTCGCACGGGTTCGGGCCTTCGGCCTTGCGCACCTGATCGAACGCGGTCGCGGGTAGGTGCAGCCCGGCGCGGTGAACGGGTATCTCAACGCCGGCTCCGCTGCTTGTCCAGGCATCTCGGCGAAATCCGCGGGCCAGCGGACGTCTGTCGCTCGCTGACCGGGCTTCGTCGCCGCTCGCCCGAAGCGCCGTTGCGACGTGCGCCGACCCTGCCGCTATTGCGCTGACTTGCGGAAGTCCGAGGCTCAAAGCCCGCGCCCGCGCTGGAGCTGCCGACTGAGACGCGTCGACCGCGACCGAACCTTCGCCACCGGTAAGGCGGCCGACCCGGCGTGCTGCATCCGCCGCTCACGGGTACGTGTACCCCTGCGCCGTGAGCCGATACCTCAGCACGGCGAGGCACCGGCTCCGCACCTTGCCCAGGCTGCTCGGCGAAATCCCCAGCTCAGCCGCCACCTCACGGACCGACAGCTCCGGCCGGTGCGCCAGCAACCACACCAGCCGCCGGTGGCGGTCCGGCAGGCTGTCGACCGTGCGCCACAACGCGATGGCCACGTCGTTGTCCAGCGCCGCCGCTTCGGGCGACTCGGCGGCGCCCGCCGGGGCGACCGCGGCCTCGACCTCCGCGGACCGCGCCCGCCGGCTGACGGCGCGGATGGCGTGCCGCCGGGCGACCGTGGTGAGCCAGGCGCCGAGGCGCGAGTGGTCGCGCACGGTGTCCGGCCGGCCGAGGAACTCGGCCCATGCCGCCTGGCACGCGTCCTCCGCGTCGCCGCGCAGCCCCGGGTCGGCGGCGACCACGCGTACGACAAGGTTCGAAATCCGGCGCAACTCCCCGTCCTCGGCCATGCCCACGTCCTTTCGTCCGCAAACGCAGACGACGTGACCACCCCCGCCGGCTCCCGATCACCGGAACGACCGCCGAATCGGGCGACTCCGCGTATCCGCAGGTCACCTCGGCGCACGCAAGAGGTGTTCGGTGTTCTGTATTGACCGAACACCGAACAGCGCGGCAGTCCGCACGCAACTCGCCGAGGCCGGCGCACAGCTGAAGGAGGATGCTGCGCTTCACGTCCGAAAGTGGTTCAGCAAGGACTCGGCCCGAAGCCTGCGCAAAGTCCGGAGCACCCCGGCAGGTGCAGGGATGGAGCTCGACACCCTGGTTCTCACTGGCGAGCTGCTCCTGGCTTCGCTCTCCGGCTGACCGCGTCGAGCCGCACGCGGCGCTACTTCAACCCCGGCATCAGCCTCAGCGCATTACCCGCCAGCACGTCCTCCAAGGTTTCCTCCGGCAGGCCCAGCCCGGCGATCGAGCGGACGTTCACGGCGGTCCCTGGCACGCCCGGCCAGTCCGTGCCGAAGATCCACTTGCGGGCCAGTCGGGGCAGGTCGAAGCGGGCGTAGTAGTCCGGCAGTTTCTTGGGTGGCAGGCCGGCGAGGTCGAGCCAGACGTTGGGGCGCGACTGGGCCATGAAGGCCGCGGTGTCGTACCACCAGCCGCGGCCGCCGTGGGCGAAGACGAAGCTCACGGTGGGGAAGTCTTCGACCACGTCGGACAGCAGGGCGGGGTCGCCGAAGCTCGCGCGGGAGCCGGGAAACACCGAGAGGCCCGAGTGCAGAATGACGGGCACGCCGGCGGAAGCGCACAGCTCGTAGACGGGGTACAGCTCCTTGTCCGCGGGCGAGAAACCGCCGTGCACGGGGTGGAGCTTCAGCGCGACCGCGCCCAGGTCGAGCTGGCGGGCGACCTCGTCGCGAAGCGGGTGGTGCAGGTGCGGGTTCACGTTGGCCACCAACCGGAACCGCGAAGGGTTGTGTGCGACCAGCGGCAGGTTGTCCTCGATCGGCTGGATGCCGGTGGCGCGCGGGCTGTACTCGCAGAACAGCAGTACGCGGTCGACGCCCTCGGAATCCATCAGCTCGTCCATCGCGGCGGGGATCACGGAACCCGCGTCGTCGTAGACCGTGCGCCACGGGTACGTGCCGGCGAAGTCGCGGGCCCAGTCCATCCAGGCCGGTTTGAGCGTGGGCAGCCGGGGGGTGTGGACGTGGGCGTCGACCACGAAACGACCGTCGATCATGCCGGCCAGTCGATCACGGTTTCGCGGGAACCACGAGCAGCGACTCGCGCACCTGGTCGCGGATCACATTGCGGCGAATCTTGCCCGTCGCCGTCTTCGGCAGCTCCGGCAGCTCCACCACGCCGCGCGGACGCTTGAACGCCGCCAGACCCGCGCGGCAGAACTCGATCAGCTCGTCCGGGTCCACGGCGAAGCCGGGCGCCGCGACGACGCACGCCACCGGCTTGTCGAGGCCGTCCGCGTCCGGCGCGGCCACCACCGCCACCTCGGCGACGGACGGGTGCTGCAGCAGTCGTTCCTCCACTTCGGACGGTGACACCCAGATCCCGCCCGCCTTCAGCATGTCGCCGAAGCGGCCCAGGCAAGTCAGCGTGCCGTCCTCGTTGCGGACATAGCTGTCGCCCGTGCGCAGCCACTCGCCCTGGAACACGCGTTTGGTGGTCTCGTACCGCGCCCAGTAGCCCATCGCCGTCGACGGGCCCGACACGAACAGCTCACCCGGCTGCCCTGTGCCCTCGATGAGCGCGCCGTTCTCGTCGCGGATCTCCACGGCGTAGCCCGGCACAGCGGTCCCCGTGCTGCCCGGCCGGATCGAGCCCGGGCGGTTGGACAGAAAGATGTGCAATGCTTCCGTGGAGCCGATCCCGTCGAGGATCTCGACGCCGAAACGGTCGCGGAAACGCGTGAAAATGGTGGCGGGCAACGGTTCCCCGGCCGACACGGCGTAGCGCACCGAGGCGAACGAGTCGTCCGGGACGTCGCTGGCCAGCACGCCGGCGAAGAACGTCGGCACGCCGAAGAACAACGTCGGCTTGTCGGCGCGAGCGCGGGCGGCGAACAAGGCCGGTGTCGGCCGCGCGGGTTCCAGCAGCGTCGTGCCGCCGGCGGCGAGCGGGAAGAACGCGGAATTCCCCAAGCCGTAGGCGAAAAACAGCTTCGGCACGGACAGGAACCGGTCGGCCGGCGCCGTCGCCAGGATCGAATGCGCGTAGGTCTCGCACACCGCGCGGATGCTCGCGTGCCGGTGCATCGCGCCCTTCGGCTGCCCCGTCGTGCCCGACGTGTACAGCCACAGCGCGGGCGAATCCTCCCACGTGCGAGCGGGTTCCAGGTCCAGATCATCCACAGTGGTCAGTTCGGCCCACGCGTGCGTCGCCACGCCCGAGGAGAACTCCGCCGCGTCCGCGCGGTCGAGCAGCACGTCCGTGACCTCCGGCGCGGCCGCCAGCGCACCGACGGCCTGCGCGGCGAACTCCCCGGACACGCACAGCACGCGCGCCCGCGAGTCGGCCAGGACCTTGCCCAGCTCGAGGCCCGTGACCATAGTGGACACCGGCACCGCGACGGCGCCGGCCAGCATCGCGCCGAGGATGCCCGTGAGCAGCTCGACGTCGTCGACCATGCAGAACATCACGCGTTCTTCCGGGCGCACGCCCAGGGAACGCAGGCCCGACGCGACCCGGTGGGCCTCGTCGGTGAGCTCGGCGTAGCTCAGGGTCCGCCGCGCGGAGACGACGGCGGGTGCGTCGGGACGCCCCTGGGACAACAGGTATTCGGCTGCGTTGAACCCGCCCATGGGGCCCCCTCTAGGTGAGGTGCACGTACTCGTAGTCGAACGGTTTGCCGTTGATGCCCTGCCTCGGCGGCGCGACCCAGCTGGCGATCTTCCCGCGCTCGTACACCGGGTGCATGAGCGAGCGGACGAACGTCAGGTCCTCGGCGGTCGGCAGCCACCGGTGCCGGCTGGCCTCCCACGTGGCCTCGTCGACGATGTTGCCGTCGGGAGTGATGTGGTGGCCGGAGTTTATGCCGACCTCGCGGTTGAAACCAGGGTGCGGAAGCTTGAAGCGGAAGTCGAGGTCCGCGTCCGCGAGAATCTTGTTCCAGCGGTTCACACCGGTCTGGCAGTCGGCCGTGTACTCGCCGCGCAGGTCGAGGTTCAGCAGCAGGATGGCCTGCAGCTCGTCCGAGGTCCACGTGCCGTCGCCGTTGGGACGGTCGAGGTCGCGGCTGTCGTCGGTGAGCTTGTGGTCGTCCTTGCGCCGCGTCTCCTGCCAGCGGCCCTTGAGGCCCGCGGTGTAGTAGTTCGCGGCGTTCGTGGAGGTCTCGCTGCCGAACAGGTCGAGCGACACCGTGTAGTGGAAGTTCAGGTACCGCTGGATGATGTCGAGCGGGATGCCACCGTGGGAGGCGATGTCGAGCGTGTCGTGCTCCCGGATGAGATCCGCGGACCGCTGCACCACGCGGTCGACACCCGTGGTGCCGACGAACATGTGGTGCGCCTCTTCCTTCAGCATGAACTCGCACGTGCGCGAGAGCGGGTCGAAGGAGGACTCCTTCAACGTCCCGAGCTGGTACTTCCCGTCGCGGTCGGTGAAGTAGGTGAACATGAAAAAGGCCAGCCAGTCGGCCGTTTCCTCGTTGAACGCGCCGAGGATGCGCGGCGCGTCAGGGCTGCCGGAGTTGCGCAGCAGCAGGCCTTCCGCCTCGTCCCGGCCTTCACGGCCGAAGTACGCGTGCAGCAGATAGACCATCGCCCACAGGTGCCGGCCCTCTTCGACGTTGACCTGGAAGAGGTTGCGCAGGTCGTACAGGCTCGGCGCGGTCAGGCCCAGCAGCCGCTGCTGCTCGACCGACGCCGGCTCAGTGTCGCCCTGGATCACGATCAGGCGCTGCAGGTCGGCGCGGTACTCACCGGGCACCTGCTGCCACACCGGCTCCCCGGCGTGCTCGCCGAAGGCGATGCGCCGGTCGGGGTCGCGCTCGGCCAGGAAGATGCCCCAGCGGTAGTCGGGCACGTTCACGTGGTCGAAGTGCGCCCAGCCCTCACGCCCGACGCTCACGGCCGTGCGCAGGTAGACGCCGTGCGTCTGCAGGGTGGGGCCCATCTCGCCCCACCAGTTCATGAACTTCGGCTGCCAGCCTTCCAGCGCCCGCTGCAACCTCCGGTCGTCGGCGAGGTTGACGTTGTTCGGGATCTTGGCGTCGTAGTCGATCCGTTCGGGCATCGGTTCAGACCCGCTTCCTGTCGAAGATCGCCTTCTGGCCCGTACCGTAGCGGCGCAGCGCGCCTTCGGGGCCAGAAGCGTTAGGTCGGGTGAAGATCCAGTTCTGCCACGCGGTGAGGCGGCCGAAGATCTTCGTTTCGATCGTTTCCGGGCCGACGAACCGGTGGTTCGCCTCCATCCCGGTGAGCGCGTCGGGGCTCAGCGAGGCGCGGCCCTCCAGCGCGATCCGGATCTCGTCCTCCCAGTCGAGGTCGTCCGGCGCGTCGGTGACCAGGCCCAGCTCCACGGTCTCGGCCGGGGTCAGCGCGTGGTCGCGCTCGCGGACGAGCCAGGCGAGGTGGTCGTCGTCGCCGTAGAAGCGCGACTGCAGGCGGGTGAGGCCGTTGCCCATGGGGAACGGGCCGAAGTTGGCTTCCGACAAGGTGACCGACGCGCGTTCTTCGGAATCTTCGTCGTCGATCGGCGGACCGTCCAGGATGTACTGGCGGTCGGCGGCGAGCGCGAGCTCCAGTAGCACGCCGGCGAAGCAGCTGCCCGGCTCGATGAGCGCGATGAGCGTGCGGCTGGTGACGTCGAGGCGCTTCAGCGTGCGCTTGTAGTAGTGCAGGATTTCGTTGCTCAGCCAGTCTTTCGCGCCGAGCACCTGCTGTTCGTGGGCGAGTACCTTCGTCGGGTCACCTTCGGTGCGCAGGACCCACGTGCCGAGCTCGGTTTCGTTGGCGCGCAAGCGGAGGATCGCGTCGTCGAGCTCGCGGGTGAGGCGCAGCAGCCAGCCGTCGGCGCCTTCGGCGTGCAGGTCACCGGGTTCGTCCTCGGGGCCGCGGACGGTGATCGTCGCGAGCGAGGCGGGGCGGTCGTAGGTGATGTCGACAAAGCGGTACTTGATGCCGTCGTCGGTGACCTCGGGGTTCAGCGGCGTGAGCTGCACACCCTGATCGCCCGGCAGTCGCTCGGACTCCGCGGCCAGCTCGCGCGCCCGCGCCAACACGGACTCGCGGAAGCCCACGCGGGGCACGAGCTCGTCGACCAGCCGCCAGTCGACCGCCGTCTTGCCCTTCACACCGTCCGAGCGCGTGGCGAACACGTCGGCGAGGTCGCGGCGCACGCGGCGCTTGTCGACCACGCGCGTGAGGCCGCCGGTGCCGGGCAGCACGCCGAGCAGCGGCACCTCCGGCAACGCGACCGTCGACGAGTTGTCGTCCACGAGCAGGATCTTCTCGCACGCGAGCGCGATCTCGTAGCCGCCGCCTGCGCAGCTCCCGTTGACCGCCGCGACGTACCGCTGACCGGAGAACTCCGTGGCGTCCTCGATGCCGTTGCGGGTTTCGTTGGTGAACTTGCAGAAGTTCACCTTCCACTCGTGCGGCGACGACGCGAGCATCCGGATGTTGGCGCCCGCGCAGAACACCTTGTCCTTGGCGCTCGTCACGATCACGGCCTTGACGCCGGGGTGCTCGAAGCGCAGGCGCTGGGTGGCGTCGTAGAACTCGATGTCCACGCCGAGGTCGTAGGAGTTCAGCTTCAGCTCGTAGCCCGGCACGAGGCCGCCTTGCTCGTCGACGTCCATCTCGAGCCAGGCGACCTCGCCGTCGACGCTGAGCTTCCAGTGCCGGTAGGTGTCCGGGTGGCGCTCGAACGTCACAGTCGTGGTGGTGGTCACTCCCCGATTGTCTACATATCGCTGACTAGCGTCAATGTTGTGTAGACGCTTGATCTCCGATACTCACCCGGTTGAGCTGCGCCGCCACCCAGGACACGAAGAGCCACAACGCTATCGCGGCCGCCGTGTCGGTGAAGATCGTCGCGAACCAGAACGCCGGGATTTGCGGCACCCCCACCAGGAAGTGACCCGCGCTGACCAGACCACCCAGCGAGCAGACCAGCAGGAACCCCAGCGCCCGCCAGTACCGCCCGCGGGCGTAGCAGCGGTAGCCGGCCAGCCCGAACCCGGTGAACAGCACCCACCCGAACCCGACCACGATCTGCGCCGCGAGCACCGGGATGCCCGGGATCTGCGGATAGTCCTGCGCGCGGATGACGTTGTGCGCGTAGTGAAACGTGGTCGTGAGCAGCGTGAACGCCAGGATCACGCGGAGTGCGGTGAGACCTTTCTCCGGCATGGTCGTTCGTCCCCTTCGCGATTTGATAGATCGCTCTAGCGAGAGAGTAACGCCTGATCGGCGCTCACACCAGGTCGATGCGGTGGTAGCTCACGGGGTAGCCGGCCTTCGCGAAAGCCGCCGCCATGGGTCCGTTCGTGACATCCGTGGCGGCGACGATCTTTTCGACGCCGTACCCGACGAGCTCGTGAGTGGCCTCGACGAGCAGGTCGTAGGCGTACCCGCGCCCGCGGTGCTCCGGCACAACGCCGACGTACGCGACGATCGGCACGCTCGGGTTGCGCGCGGGGATGGTGAGACCGACGAGGTCACCGCCTTTCGTGTACGCGAGCCGCCACCAGTCCCGCGGGCTGGGGAGCCAGAGGAGGAGGTCGAGGTCCTCTTGTGCCGCCGCGTCCAGACCGTGCCGCGCGGTGGTGCGGCGGACGTGCGCGTCGAGGCTGCCCTGGTGGACGCGCCGGAAGACGTCTCGGATCTTGTCGTCCTGCGGTTCCGGGCGAAACTCGAGGCGGCCGGGCTTTTCGGGGAGCCCGTCCGCGGTGGTCCAGGTGTAGCGGTAACGCTCGACGAGCACCTCCATCCCG
This sequence comes from Amycolatopsis sp. 2-15, assembly GCF_030285625.1. NCBI lineage: Bacteria > Bacillati > Actinomycetota > Actinomycetes > Pseudonocardiales > Pseudonocardiaceae > Amycolatopsis > Amycolatopsis carbonis. Next base: position 2,448,696 of record NZ_CP127294.1, on the reverse strand, counting down.
GCGGCGATGGCGGCTTGGATGCGGCTTTCGACCTCGGGTTTGACGGCTGGGTCTTCACGCCAGCCAGGCGGGACGGTGAGGGAGTACTCGGTGCGGAACGGCGCCTGGCGCAGGACTTCGATGCCGGCTTCGACGTCGGTGAAGTCGAACCAGTCGAGGGCCAGGGGTTGTTCGTCGTTTTCGCCCGCCCACCAGGCCGCGCGCGCCACGGGTTTGCCGTTTCGGGTGGCCAACCAGGTCCACTCGGGACGGTATTCGCCGCGTCGGGCCATTCTTTCGTAGTCCCGCCCGAGCAGGGCGCTGCCGACGCTCCGGGTGGCCGTGAGATCGGTGAAGAGGTGCTCTTCGCCCGCGACGAGCGGGCGCACGACCAGGTCGGTCATGTGTTTCCTTCCGGGAGTTTCGCGCTCCCGTCAGACCCTCGGCACCCTCAGCCGGAGGCGGGAACGCGTGATCGAGTAGCCGAACATGGCGTCCACCTCCTGTTCTGTGTGGTGAGGGTGCTGCGCAGTACTCAACCTGGTTGCCGTGGTGGTGGTCAACTGGTTTATCCCAGCAGGGCAGCCAGGGTGTCGACGACCGCGGTGACGGCCGCCGGTACGCGGAGGTGCCTAGACCACAGGGCCGACTCCGCCGCCCTCCCTGCGTCCATCGGCGCGCCCGCTCGCGGTCGACCTCGGCTGCCTCGGCGAACTCCGCGATTCGCCGGTTTACCGCCTGGCGCAAGCTGACTTCCGCCGTCGCCGCGGGCCAGTCGCCGCGCAAGACGGGCAGCAGCTCGAACGCCGGGTCGCCGGCCAGCCCGTCGGGATCGATGACCCGCGGTTCCTCATCGCTGTGCATGATGTTGCCGAACTGCAGGTCACCATGCAGCAGCGAGGTCCGGCGATCAGCCGTGAGGTCGCGAACGTTGGCAATCGCGGCGTCGATGATTCGTGCCGGCAACGGAGATCCCAGCCGCGTGGCGTGCCCAGGCAAGTCCCAGCCGAGTGCTTTGTCCGCCAGCGACGGCACGCCGGGCGGCGCCGGGATGGCCAACCGCCGGGCGAGGCGGCCGACCGTGGTGAACGGGGCCGGGTCCGGCTTCGCCACGGGCCGCAGCCGTTCGAGCAGCATCGCGAACCGGCTGTCGTCGCGTTCCAGGAGGTGAGCCGCCGTTGCCCTGCCACGCGGACAGGGCCACCGGCTCGGCGGTGTTCGCCGACGACGGGAACGCCAGCTTGAGCACGACCTCGGTGCCATCCGCGCGGAGGGCGGGGACCACCACACCGACGAAGCCGTGCAACACCGGCCCCGGCTCGGTGCACGCCCAGTGCTCCAGGAGTTCCGCCGCCAGCTCCGGCAGCGACTCCACCCAGCGCCTGCCCGCCTCACCCTCGCGGGCGATCGTCGCCACGGCGAAGTCCGACGGCACGGTCAAGCGCCTCACCGTGGTTCCGCGAGGCGAACCCGCAACGCCGCCAACGTGCGAAGCGTGACCTCGACATCCTCGGGCGACAGCGCCGAAGCCACCTCGTCCGCCCACCGAGCCTGGCGGGTTCCGAGGTCGCTGAGGGCCGAGTGCGCCGTGGGAGTCAGCTGCAGAAGCGGTGCACGGGCATCGGCGGGATTCGAAGCGCGCGTGAGCATTCCGTTGCGCAGCAGGCGGTTCACGGTTTCCTGCACGCTCTGGCGACGGAGGCCGCGGCGGCGGGCGAGTTCGGCGGTTGTGGCGGGGCCGTCTTCGAGGAAGCCGAGGACCAGCCACTGGGCGGCGGTGAGACCGGCCGCCGCGGTGAGGGCGTCGCCGGTGGCCAGGAGGGTGCCGTTGGTGAGGACGACGTCGTTGACGAGCTGAGTGAGCTGCTCGGCGCGGGCGGTGCGGCGGGTCATCGTGCTAGCGTCCCATATTGACAGGCGCCTGTCGAAAGGAGAGGTCATGGAGATGCCCGAAATCAGCAGAGCGCACGAAGAGCTCAAGGCCCTCGAAGGGGACTGGGCCGGCACGGAGGAGCTCGCGGCCTCGTCGTGGGCGGCCGCGGCAACCGCGAAGGCCACGGTCAGTTACCGAGGCGCGCTGGACGGGTTCGCGGTGGTGCAGGAGTACGTCCAGACGCGGGAGGACGGCAGCACCTTCCTGGGCCATAACGTCTTCACCGTCGACCCGGCCACGCAGGAGACGCTCTGGTACGGCTTCGACAGCTACGGCTTCCCGCCCGGCGAGCCGGGGCGCGGCGGGTGGCGCGAAGGGACCCTTCACCTCGAAAAGCGCACTCCGCGTGGCATCGCGCGGCACCGGCTGACCCCGAGCGAAAATGCCCTCACCCACGAGATCGACGTGAAGATGGGCGACGCCGCGGAGTTCAGTCCGTTCCTGCGTGCCCGGTACACCCACACGCAGTAAGAAGAGAGCATGAGCGAGTCGACCACCCAGGCCAATGGCATCACCCTCTGCCACGAGGAGTTCGGCGCCGCGACGGCCCCGCCGCTGGTGCTGATCATGGGCCTCGCCGCGCCGATGACCTGGTGGGACGACGACTTCTGCGAGCAGCTCGCCGCGCGCGGCTTTCGCGTGGTCCGCTTCGACAACCGCGACGCCGGGCGCTCGCAGCGCATGTCCGGGCGCGCCGACGTCGTGCGCGCCTACCTGCTGCGTGCGGCGCCGTACTCGGTGGCCGACATGGCCGACGACACCGCCGGCCTGCTCGACGCCCTCGGCATCGAGCGCGCTCACGTCGTCGGCGCGTCGATGGGCGGCATGATCGCCCAGACGCTCGCCATCCGGCACCCGCGCCGCGTCAGGTCGCTGACCTCGATCATGTCCACCACCGGCAGCCGCCTGATCGGTCACCCGAGCCCGCGCGCGGCCGCGTCGATGCTGGCGCCGCAGCCGCGCAGCCGGGCCGAGTACGTCGAGCTGCTGGTCAAGACGTTCCGCCTCATCGGCTCCCCCGGCTACCCCTTCGACGAGCAACGCATGCGCGCACGCGCCGAACGCACCTTCGACCGCGGCGTCAACCCGGGCGGCGCCGCGCGCCAGCTCGCCGCGATCCTCTCGACCCGCGACCGCACCGCCGCCCTGCGCCGCCTCACCCTCCCGTCGCTGGTGGTCCACGGCGCGCGCGACCCCCTCGTCCACGTCTCCGGCGGCCGCGCGACAGCCCGCGCCCTGCGCGCCGACCTCGACGTCGTCCCGGGCATGGGCCACGACCTGCCACAGGAGATCTGGCCCCGCGTGCTGGACGGCATCGAGCGGGTGGCCGCACGGGCCTAGCTCACTGAGCCACCAACCCGCCGTCCACAGCCCACGCCTGGCCCGTCACGAAGGACGCCCGGTCGGACAGCAGCCAGGCCACGGCCTCGGCGATCTCCTCCGGCTGGGCGGCCCGGTTGATCGGCTGCATGGCCGCGATCTGCTCCTCGGTGACGACGCCGGTGGCCACCACCTGCTCGTACATCCCGGTGCGCACGGTGCCCGGGCAGACGGCGTTGACGCGGATCCCCTGCGTCGCGTACTCCAGGGCGGCGGCGCGAGTCAGGCCGACGACACCGTGCTTCGCGGCGACGTAAGCGGAGAGCCCGATGCCCATCCCGACCAGGCCGCCAGTGGACGAAGTGTTCACGATGGACCCGCCGGACCCGAGCATCCGGCGTAGTTCAGCGCGCAGGCAAAGCCACACGCCTTCGAGATTCACCGACATCACGCGGTGCCAGTTCTCCGAAGTGGACTCGGCGACGGACTCGAAAGCACCGTCCACACCGGCGTTGTTGAAGGCGCCGTCGAGCCGGCCGTACACCGCGACCGCCGCCTCCACCATCGACTCGACGTCGTCCTCGACGGACACATCGGCCTTCACCGCCGTCGCCGTGCCGCCTTGGGCCACAACCAGGTCGGCCGTCTCGCGGCAGGTGCCGTGGTCGATGTCGGCGAGCAGCAGGCGGGCGCCGTAGCCGGCCAGGACGAGCGCGGTGCTGCGGCCGATGCCGGAGCCGGCACCGGTGACGATCACGGATTTGCCTTCGAGCATCAGTTGTTCCCTCGCGCGTGGACGGTCATCGGCAGCTGGTCGAGGTGCACGATGCTGGAGATCACGGTCTTCGGGCGAAAGCCGGCGGGCAGCTCCAGCCGGCGGCTCGCGACGATGCCCGCGATGGTGATCTTCATCTGCACAGCCGAAAACGCGTCGCCGATGCACTGTCGGTTGCCGAGCCCGAACGGCATGAACGCCCGCTGCATCCGCTCCGTCGGCGCGTCGCCGAGCCAGCGATCCGGGTTGAAGCGCAACGGGTCGGCGAAGATCGCCGGGTCGCGTTGCAAAGCTGCGGGGCTGTACAGGACCTCGCTGCCCGGCTCGATGGTCACCCCACCGAGCGTCACCGGCTTGACCGCGCGACGCATCAGAATCCACAGTGGATGGTGCAGCCGCAGGTTCTCCCGCACGAAGGCCTCGGTGAGTGTCAGCGCGGGCAGATGCGCCGCCTCCAGATCCCGACCATCGGCGACCTTGTCGACTTCCGACTCCAGCCGCTGCCGCAATGCGGGATCCCGCGCCAACTCGTACATCGCCCACGTCATCAACGTCGCCGGCGTCTCGATGCCTGCGATCAGCAACGTCATGATCTGGTCGCGGATCTGCGTGTCGGTGAGCGTGGTGCCGGTCCGGGCGTCCTGCGCGCCGAACAGCAGTGACACGAAGTCACCGAGATCACCGAGATCCTTGCGGTAGACGGCGACGAGACGCGCGGCGGCGTCACGCAGGTCGGCGCACGCGGCGGCGAACCGGCGGCCCACCGAAGTGGGTACGCGCGCGAGGAAGTCGGGCAACAGCGTCCGCTGACCAAGCCCCTGCAGCAGGGCCGGCAGCTCGTCGCGGGCCAGCTGCACCACTTCCCGCGCCTCCGGGGCGAGGAACATGGTCTGGCCGATGATCTCGCTGGCCATCACGTGCATCTCGCGGTCCATCGCGACGGTCTCGCCTGGCCGCCAAGCAGCCGCCTGCTCACGGACGACGTCGCTCATGATCCGGATGCTGCGCTGGATCTGTTCCCGGTGGAACGCCGGCTGCACCATCCGGCGTTGCCGAAGGTGTTCAGGGCCCTCCGCGGTGAAGAGCCCGTCGCCGACGTATGGCCGCGCCTTCTGGAAAATGCGCCCGCGATCGAAGCTCTTCGCCTCTTCGACCATCACGGTACGCACGAGTTCCGGCGAGTTCAGCACGAGGAACGGCCTCGTGCCGATCCGGATCCGCACGAGGTCACCGACCGGCTGCAAGGACGTGAGATAGCCGACGCGATCACTGCGCAGCAACGAAAGCGTGTGGCCGAGCAGCGGGAGACCGCCCGGCGCGGTCGGAGCCTGGCGAGCCAGGAGCATGGTCATGGAACGCTCCAAACGGAACTCAGAAGGTCAGATGGTCGGCCAGCCGAGGAGATCCTCCACATAGGACGCCTTCGCGCCGTCGGGAGAAGCCTCGGACGGCGAGAAGCGGATGGTGTCCGTGCGGTCCCAGGCCTCCATGCCGGCCGCCCACGACTGCTGGTCACGCACGCACCGCAGCACCCGCTCGGGCGCCTCGATCCCCAGCCCCGCCATGACTTCCGGCAGCTCCCGCGCAGCAGCGAGGTGGTCTTGCACCCGCAACGCGATCCGCGCGGCCACGGCATCGATCGAGCCCCGCACACCCAGGTGCTCATGGTGATCCAGCACGGTCACGAGGTTGATCGGGTCTCCCTGCTCCATGTGCAACGAGTGGATGTCGTTGATCCAGCACATGATGTCCGCGGTCCCCAGCGCCAGCGTCTGGTACTGTGGCGTCCGATACAGCTCGTCCGGCACCGTGGCACCCTCGGCGAGCTCCACGAGGTCCACAGTGGGCAGCACCGTGGAAGCGTTGCGCCGCACTGAGATGTAGTCCTCGACGGTCGGCACAGTCCCCGAAAGCCGATATGCGTTCTCGGCCAGGTGCCCCGTGAGCCACAGGTCCAGGTTGTGCCGGAACCGAGAAACCCAGTACGGAGCGCGACCGGCCAGCGTCCGCTCCAGCAAGTCCTGCAAGGCCGCCACGAGCGGGTGGTCCTCGTGGACCACCGCGGCGCCACCGATGACGCGCCGCATGTTCGCCACCAGACTCTCGTAACGCTCGGCTCGCCCGGTCGTCACGCCGATGTTCTGCTGGTCGTCCGTCACGAAGAAGAAACTGTTCCAATCCGTGATCAGGGCCAGCCCCTCGAGCGGCGCCCACGGTGTGAGCGTGGCCATGATGCGCCCGTAACCGAGAGCGCGGAACTTGGCCGCCACCTCCGGCGACCGCAGCAGGCCGAACTTCCGACACCACGTCTCGGTGAGCTCCTGCACGTGCCCGGCATCGGGATGACTGGCCGTCTCGAACGGCAGCCGCAGGTCCGGCAGCTCCACGGCGTTCACACCGAAGCCGGGTGCGTACGACGGCTGACGGTCATGGGCAGCTTGTCCGGGCGGATCAGCGCGCTCGCCACCTCGCGGACATCCGTGCCCAGCGCGAGGCTCAGGTGCCAGCGCGAGCAGATCACGGCGGTGATCATGGTGAGCTCCATGGTGGCGAACACCTTGCCGATGCACTGGTACGAACCGGCGGCGAACGGGATGTAGGCGCCCTTGGGGATCCGCTGCGCGTTCTCCGGCAGCCACCGGTCGGGGTCGAAGCGCAGCGGGTCCGGGAACCAGCGCACGTCGTGGTGCAGGAGGTACGGGCTGTAGATCAGCTCCGCGTCGGCCGGGATGGTGGACCGGCCGGCGCGGACCTCGGTCAGCGTGCGCCGCGAGAACAGCAGCGGGGTGTGCAGCCTGAGCACCTCGTCGATCACGCGGCCGAGGTACTCCAGCGCGGGCAGGTCGTCGTACTCCGGCGCGCGGCCGCCGAGGACGGCGTCGAGCTCGGCGTGCACCCGCGCGGACACCTCGGAGTCGCGCCCGATCTCGTACAGCACCCAGCCGAGCGTCGCCCCGGGTGCTTCGACGCCGGTGAGCGCCAAGGTCATCACCTGCGCGTGGAGCTCCTGGTCGGTGAGGCCGTTGCCGTCGTCGTCGCGCACCGCCAGCAACGCGGACAACACGTCACCGCGGTCCTCGCCCGCCTCGCGGTAGGCGCTCACGACCTCGTCGATCGAACGGTTCATCCGGTTCATGGCCCGGGTGAAGCGGAGGTTGCCCGGCGTGGGGACCTTCTCCCACGCGGACGGCAGGACGATGCGCTTGAGCAGGCTGTGGGTGAGCAGGCGCATACCGTGCTTGATCGCGTCGGCCGTCTCGGTGCTCGCGGTGAACTTGAACAGGCTGCGGGTCAACGCGGTGAGCGCCAGGTCGTTCATGACCTCGTCGGCCGCGAGGGTGGCGCCGTCCGGCCAGGAATCCGCGGCTTCCTCGGCCGCGGTGCGCATGATCGACGAGTATTCGACGAGACGCTCACGGCTGAAAACCGGCTGCAGCAGTTTGCGCAGCCGGCGGTGCTCGTCGCCCGACGCGGTCGCGATTCCCTCGCCCAGGCCGGGTTTCAGGCGCTCGAAGCAGAGGCCGCGTTTGTAGTCGAGGTCGCCCGGAACCAGCACGTCGCGAGTCGCGTCGGGGTCGGCGATGACGTAGACGGGGAAGTTGCCGAAGCGCACCTTGACGACGTCGCCGTAGCGGGCCAGTGCGGGGAGGAACTCCAACGGTTTGCGCAGGACCGGGACGATGTGGCCGAGGACCGGCCACGCCCCGGGAGCCTCGACGGCCGCGTGGACTTCTTCTGTCCTGTATGGACATTCAGCCGGAGAGCCGGCTGTTCCCGGTACACCCTTCTCCGGGCATTCTTTGACGCCTGACACAGAGCCCCCTGAAGGGTGAAAGTGGTGGGTCCGCCGGCCCGGGAAGACGGGTCGCGATTCGTCGAGGTTCGGCCCTCGCTGCTCGTTCGATTCCAAGCTTCGCACCGGAATCTGTCAAGGAACGCCACCCGGATCACCCGCTCGACGTATTCCGCCGCTATCAGCCCCAGTTCCTGTTCAAGCCTCGAAGAAGTGTTCTTTCGGGCAAAACCAAGCGGAATCCACGCTCGGAGGTGACAGCGGGCACTGCATTACCGGGCATATACCCGTAAATGTCGATCGGGCACGAGGTACGCCCGCAGTCGCGTTGTCGGCGGTGTTCAGAGCGTGATCACACCCAGGTGCGTGAAGTGCGCGGCCACCCGGGAATCGAGACGGACGTCGACGAGCTCGGTGAGGCCGTCGGTCATCACCAGCAGGCATCCCTCGACGTGAGCACCGCGGTCACGCTGCCAGCCGTGCTGCTGGAAGTCGACGGACCCACCACACCCTGTGCCAGCCGGAAAACCAGCACCGGCCGCGCCCGCATCCCCGCGACGACGGGAGCCGTGAGCATCTCGTCCATCCGCATCACGCGTCCTCCTCCGCCGCGAACACCGCAGTCACCTTGCCGGGGCCGGCCATCGCCGCGACGACCGTGTCCCCCGGCCGGCGAACCCAGCACGGCCCCGCCGGCGCCGGTCGCGGCGAGCGCGCCGTTCACGTGCAGGGTGCAGCCGGTGAGCCGCAGGTCCACGTCGCCCAAGGCCGTCGGGCGGGACGCCGCCGGACGCTCTCGCCGCTCGTGGGGCCCCGGGCCAGGCTGTCGACGACTTCCCGCAGGTGCTCCACGCCGTGGCGCTATCCCCGGACGGACCGCCCCGACCAAGGCGTTCGTTCCACTGGACGGCACCCCAAAATCTCTCGCGAAGAAACTTCTTGCGCGCGAGACATCCCAGGAGTACCTTTTGAAGGACCAACCCTGAGAGGACGTGACCGGAGATGGCACCCACCGAGACCGAAGTCGCGAAGCTCACCGAAGCCCGTGACCAGCTGCGGGACAAGCACCTGCACCCGGCCGCCGTCCGGCCCACGACCGCGGGCCGCGGCATCCACCACACCGCGCTGCTCTCCAGCGACGTCGAGCGGACGATCACCTTCTACCAGGACGTGCTCGGCTTCCCGCTCACCGAGCTGATCGAGAACCGCGACTACCCGGGTTCCAGCCACTTTTTCTTCGACGTCGGCAACGGCAACGCGGTCGCGTTCTTCGACCTGCCGGGCCTCGACCTCGGCCCGTACGCGGAGGTCCTCGGCGGCTTGCACCACCTGGCGCTCTCGCTGACGCCGGAGAACTGGGCCGCCGCGCGCACCCGTCTCGACAAGGCCGGCGTGAAGTACCTCGAGGAGAGTGGCACGTCCATCTACCTCACCGACCCCGACGGCGCGCGCATCGAGCTCATCGCCGACGACCTCGGTGAGATGTACGGCTCGAAGATCGGCTGACGCGGAATCGTCTTCTTTCGAACGGCGTTAAACCGACATGCAACCTGAAGAAATCCTCGCGAACGCCACGACGATCGCGGTGGTCGGCCTGAGCCGCGACCCGGCGAAGGCCGCACACGGGGTGCCCGCCACGCTGCAGGCCCACGGTTTCCGCATCATCCCCGTGCACCCGTCGGCCACGGAGCTGCTCGGCGAGAAGGTCTACCGGTCCCTCAAGGACATCCCGGAGCCGGTGGACCTCGTCGACGTCTTCCGCCCGGCCGCCGAGGCCCCCGGGATCGCGGCCGACGCCGTCGCCATCGGCGCGAAGGCGCTGTGGCTGCAGCAGGGCATCGTCTCCGCGGAGGCGAAGCGCATCGCGGAAGAGGGCGGGCTCGAGTACGTGGAGAACCGCTGCACCGCGGTGGTTCGTGCGGTCGCGGCGATCTCGAAGAACTGACCGCGGCGGGCCAGGTGGGCTGGGGCATCATCAACGGGTAGCAGCGTCCGCCGGCCGAGGCACGCTCCTGGCCGGCGAGGCACCGTGACCGACGAACAGCCCCACCACCGCGGCGACCGGGCCGTTTTCGCCGCCGACCTGCGGGCCGACGGCGAACCGGAGGCCGAGTTCAACCCCGGCATCGCCGGGCGGCTGCCTCGCAAGAACGTCGCCGCCGGCGCGCTCGTGCGCGACGAGCAGGGCCGGGTGCTGTTCGTCGACCCGACGTACAAGCCGTTCCTGGAGATCCCCGGCGGCCTGGTCGAGAACGACGAGTCCCCGCTCGCGGCCTGCCACCGCGAGGTCCGGGAGGAGCTCGGCCTCGACCTCGAGCTGGGGCGGCTGCTGCTCGTCGACTGGATGCCGACCCACGGCGTCTGGCGCGACAGCCTGCAGCTGATCTTCGACGGCGGCACCCTCGGCCGCGCGCAGATCCAAGCGATCGGACTGGCCGGCGACGAGCTCGGCGGCTTCGAGTTCCTCGACCTGGACGCGGCCACGCCACGGCTGCGGCCGTCCAAAGCCCGGCGCGTGGCGCTGGCGCACCAAGCCCTGCTCGCCGGCGAGACTTTCTACGGAGAGTTCGGCCGCCCAGCTCGGTAGCGCCGGGTTCAGTTCGGCATCGACTGCGGCCCGGTCGGCACCGACGGCGCCGGGTTGTCCCGAACCTGCACTTGCGCCTGCAGCAGATCCGCCGTCGTCGCCGGGTAGTGCAACGCGCGGTTGTCCCGCGGGTAGCGCGAAGGCTGCCGGTCGAACCGGAACGCCGACGTCAGATCACCGACGGTACGGCGGCGCCAGGCGCTGATGTGCGGCTCCCGCACCCCGAACCGCGCCTCCAGCAACCGGATCAACGAGGTGTGGTCGAACGTCTCCGAGCTCACGTACCCACCGGCCGTCCACGGCGACACCACCACGGTCGGCACGCGGAAACTGAGTCCGATCGGCACGCCGCCGACGAACTCGTCCGCAGTCCCGGCGGGTGGGGTCGGCGGGGCGACGTGGTCGAAGTACCCGTCGTTCTCGTCGTAGGTGAGGATGAACGCCGTCTTGGCCCACACGTCCGGGTTCGCGGCGATCGCGTCGAGCTTCGACGCGATGTACTGCCCACCGGCGGCGGGCATCCAGTTCGGGTGCTCGGTCTGCGCCGAAGGTGCCACCAGCCACGAAACAGCGGGCAGATTGTCGTTGCGGGCGTCGTGTTCGAACCAGCCCGCCGACTTTTTCACCATCGCGTTCTTGTAGAGCGGCGACGACTTCGGTGCGTCCGCGAACTGGCGGAACCAGGCCAGCGCGTTGTCGTCGTAGTTGTCCTCCTCCTGGTAGATCCGCCAGGAGACGCCGGCGTCGGTGAGCCGCTCCGGGTAGGTCTTCCAGGACAGCGCCGGGTTGTCGGACGACATGAAGTTGGTGTTCGCGGGCCCGCCGGCGGTGCCGTGCGGGTCGATCCAGCCGGTCCACATGTAGAGCCGGTTGGGGTTCGTCGGGCCGATCACCGAGCAGTGGTAGTGGTCGCAGACCGTGAACGCCTCGGCGAGCGCGAAGTGGAACGGGATGTCGTCGCGGTCGTAGTAGGCCATGGTCTTGGCGCCCTTGGCCTCGATCCAGCGGTCCATCTTCCCGTTGTTCCACGCGGTGTGCTGGTCGGTCCAGTCGTGCGGGAGGCCGGGCGTGGCCTGCGCGCTCGTCGTGCGCGTGTTGTAGCGGAAGGGCAGCAGGTAACCGTCGGGGTGGCCGCTGTAGGGCTGCTGAAAGACGGAGTTCCCGCTCGGCAGCTTCATGGCGTGCGGGTCGGCGAAGCCGCGGACGCCGTCCATGGTGCCGAAGTAGTGGTCGAACGAACGGTTCTCCTGCATCAGGATCACGATGTGCTCGATGTCGGTCAGCCGTCCCGGCCGGCGCACGGGCTCGGCCAGCGCCTTGCGGACGTTCGCCGGCAGCGCGAGCGACCCGGCGGCGGCCGCGGCTGCCGCGGCAGCGCCCAGAACCCGGCGCCGGGTGAGCTCGCTCACGCTCTCACTCCAAAGTGGACGATACGATCGTTTCCGGTGTCCGCCACGAAGATGCGGCCCTGCGCGTCGACGGCCACGCCGAGCGGGAAGCTCAAGGCGCCGGGACCGTCGGTGCCGAACTCGGCGCGGTACGGGCCGGTGGTGCGGAACTGCGCGACCCAGCCGTAGTCGGGAACGGTCACGTACGCGTCGCCCTGCGTGTTGAGCGCGACGCCCGCGGGGTTGGACAGGCCGCCGAACTCGCTGTGCTGGCCGCCGCCGATCGAGCCGATCACCTTGCCGTCGCCGGAGTAGTGCACGACGGCGACACTGCCGCTGGCGGCGCGGCCGTTCTGCACGATCCACGCGCCGCCCGCGCCGTCGCTGACGATGCCCTGCGGCGAGCTGACCTTCTCGGTGATGTCGGCGAGCGCTTTGCCCGTGTGGGTGTCGAAGCGGGCCACACGCTGGTGGCCGGTGTCCGAGACCAGCAGCCGGCCCGCGGTGTCGATGGCGACGCCACGCGGGTTGTCGAGCCGGCCGGCGCCGTACTCACGCGCGAAGCCGCCCCACCAGGAGTACTGGACCACGCGGTTGTTGCCGGTGTCGGCCACGTAGACGTTGCCCGCGTGGTCCACGGCCACGGCCTGCGGCGCCTTGAACCGGCCGGCGAGCACACGCACCAGCCGGCCGTCGCGGGTGAAGGCCTGCACGCGGTCGTTGCCGGTGTCGGCGACCCAGATCTGGCCCCGCGGGTCGACCGTGAGGCCGGCTGGGCTGCTGAACTGCGCCGGCCCACGCCCGCTGCGGCCGAACGCTCCCTGGTACACGGGCGGCGGCGTCTGCGGTGTCGGGCGCACGACGAAGCGCACGGGTTCGGCGAGCCAGGCGTAGCCGTCGTTCGCGAGGTAGAACGCGACGTAGTTCCCCGGCCCGAGTGAGCCGGTGGAGAACGAGACGGTGCCGGTCGCCAGCGGGGTGTACTCCCACAGCGTCGACGGGCCGACGCAGGACTGGTCGACGGGACCGCCGCCCGGATCGGAGTAGAGCCCGACCCAGTTCTTCGGGGTCACCGACGACTGGGGCGTCGTGTAGGTGAAGGTGATCAGCTCGCCCTGCTCCACGGAGGGCGCACTGCTGACCAGGGTGCCGGTAGCCACGGGCACAGCATTCACTGGCACGGTCGTACCAGGAAACCCGGGGTGGTGGGTGTTCAGGAAGAGTTCGCTCAGGTGACGAGTCGGTAGCCGGCCCCGCGCAGGGTCTCGATGGTGTGGGTGCCGAAGGGCGGGGGTCGGCGACGTCCACATAGGCCACGTGGCCGCCGTGGCGCGCGGCGATGCCCGCGACGATCGGGAGGCCGAGGCCGGTGCCGCCGTGACCACGCTGACGCGAAGCGTCCAGCCGGACGAACCGTTCGAAGACGCGCTCGCGGTCTTCGGGAGCGACGCCGGGACGGTCGTCGCTGGCCTCGACCACGACGGTGGTTTCGTGGACCCAGCTGGCGATGCGGACACGTTCGCGGGCGTGACTGCGGGCATTGTCGACGAGGTTCCGCACGGCCCGTCTCAGCCGTGCTTCGCTGCCACGGACTTTGGCCGGCCCGGCGCGGACCTCGATCCCGCGGTGAGGTCTCTTGTGGACACTTCGGCGACGGTGCGGCGCATGCGTTCCACCGGCCGCAGGGCGGCGCCGACGGTGTCGACGATTTCCCGGCCGGGTGCGGACCGGTTCGCGTCAGGGCGGGTCTCCGGTGATCGCGGGGTCGCCGGCGATGGGCGTGGCGAGCTTGTCGAGCACCTGCGTCACGGCCTCGGTGTCGCCGGTGCTGGCGACGTCGCTCGCGGACAGGTCGCGCGAGCCTTCGCGGACGAGCTGGATGGCGACCTGGCGGCCGGTGCTGCGCGCACTCTCCGTCACACTGCGGTCGAGTGATTCTTCGAGCAGCACGACGACGACCACGCTCGCCACCGCGATGGCCAGCGCCAGCACCACCACCCGCGACGGCCGTGGTCCGCATCCGGACGCCGATCACCGCTCTCACGTACGCAGGGTAACGATTTCCGGACCGGGCCCGTCGACTGTCCTATTCGGACTCAAAAATCCTTTGTTAGGTGTCCTAACGATCAGAGGTTGAACCATTCAGGGCAACCTTGACCTGCCGCAATACGAAAGTAGGTCAAGATCTTCCGTCCATACATCCGAGGTGTTAGCGTCCAACCCCGCTTAGCGGAAACACGTGCCGGTGAGCGGGAATTTGGGCGAAGGGGCGAACGACGTGACGGAACGAGGGCTGGACCAGAGCGGCACGCTGGAGCGAGGGCTCGCGGTGCTGGAGCACGTGGGGCAGCACCAGGAGATTTCCACCAACGCGATCGCGAGGCAACTGGGGCTCTCGCGCAGCGCGGCGTACCGCATCGTCGGCACCCTCAAGCGGCTCGAATACCTCGAAGCGGATACCGCGACCGGCCGCGTGCGCCTCGGCACGCGCCTCGTCGAGCTCGGCGCCCGCGCGATGGCCGCGACCGACCTGCACCGCTGCGCCCCGCGCTACCTGGCGTCCCTGGCCGAACGCTCGGGCGAGACGACGTACCTCGCCGTGCCCGACAACGACACGATGGTCTACGTCGCCACCGAACGCAGCGCCAGCGCCGTCACGCTCGCCTGCCGCCTCGGCACGCGCCGCCCGCAGCACGCGACGTCGCTCGGCAAGGCGTGGCTCGCGGCGCTGCCGGAGATCGACCGGGTGGAGCGCGTGCGCCGCATGAAGCTCGACAGCCTGACGCTCAAGACCATCATCGACCCCGGCCGGCTCCTCGACGACCTCGCCCGCACCAGCCGCCGCGGCTGGGCCATCGACGACGTCGAGAACGAGCCCGACGTGGGCTGCGTCGCCGCCGCCGTCCGCGACCACTCGGGGCGCCCCATCGCGGCGATCAGCGTGGCCGGCCCCGCGCCACGGGTGCTGCGCCGCGTGGAGGAACTGGGCACGACCGTGGCGGGGACGGCTGCGGCGCTTTCGCTTCGGTTGGGGTACGTCCGGAGCCGGTAGGTCACCGGCCGGCGCGGCTCTGGCTTCGGCCGACCCCACCTGGCACACCCCGGCTCACCGAGCCGGGCATTCGACAGCCGCACCCCAGGTCTCGGCTCACCCAAAGTCGACCACCGGCCGACCCGACCCACCCCGACGCGGCTGCCACCGCAGCCGAACCACACCCGCCTGGCCGCCACCGCAGCCGGCGAGCCCACCACCCCCGGCCCCCAGCCCACCGACCTCCGGTCCGGCGCGGCGACAGCCGTCAAGACCCGGCACACCCCTCCGCCGGAAACCCGCACCCAATCCACCCTCCGAAGGCTCGGCACCAGCCGCAGCCGAGAACACCCGCCGCCAGCGTAGGCCGGCTCGGCGTCCGCCGTGGCCGGGAGGAAACGAACATCCCTGGGTCTCCCGGAACCGCCGCCGCCGGGAGGGCCGGGCGGATCAGCGAAGGGGCTGACGCGTGACCTGGATCCAGGATTACCAACCGGCGGGCGGGCTGTGGGTGTCCGCATTGCTCGCCGCGCTGCCGATCGTCGTGTTGCTGGTGGCGTTGGGTGTCGTGAAGCTGTCGGCGCACCTGTCGGCGGCGCTGGCGCTCGTCACGGCGCTGGTGGTGGCGCTGCTGCTCTACCGGATGCCGGTGGGGCTCGCCCTCGATTCGGCGGTGATGGGGGTGGTCTTCGGAGTGTGGTCGGTGGCGTGGATCGCGTTTCACGCCGTGTACTTCCACAACGTCACGGTGACCACCGGGCGCTTCGACAGCATCAAGCGCGTGCTCGCCGGGTTCAGTGAGGATCGGCGGCTTCAGACGTTGCTGATCGCGTTCGGTTTCGGGGCGTTGCTGGAGGGCGTCGCCGGTGGTGGGTCGCCGATCGCGATCACGGCGGCGATGATGGCGGCGCTCGGGTTCCCGCCGGTGAAGGCCGTGGTGCTGGCGCTGCTGGCGAACACGGCGCCGGTGGCGTTCGGCGGGCTCGGCAACCCGTTGATCGTGCTCGGCCGGCTCACCGGGCCGATCATGCACCTCAAGCCGGAAGAGGCGACGGCCGCGTTCTCGTCCATGGTCGGGCGGCAGGTGCCGTTCCTGGCGGTGATCATCCCGGCGTTCCTGATCGTCGTGCTGGCCGGCTGGAAGAAGATGCTGGAGGTCTGGCCCGCCGCCGTCACGGCCGGGCTGGCGTTCGCGCTCATGCAGTTCGCGGCGTCGAACTACATCAGCGCGAGTCTCGTCGACGTGCTCGCCGCCCTGGCCGCGATGGCCGCGCTGTACGTGCTCACGCGGTTCTGGCAGCCGAAATCCGTGTGGCGCTTCGAGGGCGAGCAACCCGTCAGGTCGACGAGCCTGGGCGCGGCGAAGTCCGAACGCGGCGCGCTCTACGCGTGGACTCCGTACGTGATCCTGATCCTCGCGATCTTCCTGTCGCGCATCGGCACGATCTTCGCGCACCTGCCCGTGTGGTTGGACCTCACGAAGCTGCTGCACAAGGCCGACTGGGTGTTCGCGTGGCCGGGGCTGCACAACCACGTGATCCAGCACGCGCCCATCACACCGAAGGACACGCCGTACGCGGCGACGTTCACCGTCGACATCCTGTTCTCCCCCGGCACGATCGCGCTCATCGCCACGGTGATCGCCGGCTTCGCCATGGGCGCACGGCCGAAGCAACTGGTACGGACGTACCGCGACACGTTGCACCAGATGCGCTGGGCGCTCGCGACGATCTTCATGATCCTGGCCATCGCGTTCGTGATGAACTACTCCGGCGCCACGCAGACGCTGGGCCTCGCGCTGGCCACGACCGGGGTACTGTTCCCGATCTTCTCCGCGTACATCGGCTGGCTCGGCGTGTTCCTGACCGGCTCCGATGCGTCGACCAACAGCCTTTTTGGGCCCATGCAAGTGATCTCCGCGCAGCAGCTGCACCTCAACCCCGTGCTGGCGGGCGCGACGAACACGTCCGGCGGCGTGATGGGCAAGATGATCTCGCCGCAGAACCTGTCGATCGGCGCGACGGCGATCGGACAGAGCGGCAAGGAAGGTTCACTACTGCGCCAGACGTTCCTGTGGTCGCTCGCCCTCACCGCCGTGGTCGGCGTGATCTCGCTGCTGCAGGCCACCGTGCTCGGTTTCATGATCCCCTGACACGGTTTCCGTGTTTCCGGGCAACCAGTCACCGTCCACTGTGGGCGGTGACTGGGCTGTCCGGATGAAAACCGGACACACCCGGCTCCGCGCGACCTACCGTGGTGCACATGCCACTGACGCTGATCAAAGGCACGTTCCAGCTCCTCGGCGCAGCACCGGACGGCGACTCCGTGCGGTTCTACCCCGACGATCCCGCCGCCACGAAGAAGGCCGGCCTGCGCGTCCGCCTCAACTCCCGCGGCGGCATGCAGCTGCGCCTCGACGCCATCGACGCGCTCGAGACCCACTACCGCCCCCGCGGCGGCGAACTGCTGCACCAGCCCGCCTCTCTCGGCGCCGCCGCGGCCGACCGGCTCGTGTCGCTGCTGGGCTTCACCTCCGTCACGCGGGGCGAAGGCGGCGTCGTCACGGCGGCGAAGCCGGAGAAAGTCGCGGGCCACATCCTCACGCGCTTCGCCGACAAGTACGGGCGTGCGGTCGCGTTCGCCTTCCCAGGTCAGCGGCCCGGCCGTTCGGTGGACGGCAGCGAGGTGTTCCTCGACGCGAAGACGCTGAAGAACTCGGTGAACTTCCAGTTGGTTTCCGAGGGGCTCACGTATCCGACGTTCTATTCGCTGTTGTACGTGGATCTGCGTCAGGCACTCGCGGACGCCGCTTCGTCGGCCCGGGCGTCGGGCAGCGGGGTGTGGGCTTCGGACCTGACCACTTCGGGTTTTCGCCTCCGTTCCCGGGCTCAGCTGCAGGATGAGCTCGTGCTGCTGCCCAAACTCTTCCGCCGGCTGGCGGATTACCTCGCCCTGGACGAGACGGGCGGCGTCTCGCTGACCGGCTTCGCCCACTTCCTCGACACGCGCGACGACCGCTTGTTCACCGTCCCGGATGGACAGTCGACGGAGCTCGCCACGCTGGTGGAGGTGAAGCGGCAGACGGTGAAACTGGTTGTGCCGCCAGAGCGGATCGTGTTCGTGGAGGCGTGACGAACGCCGCTCAACAAGCCGCTGCGCGGTCGAGCAGCAGTGTCCGCTCGCGGGCATTCCCGGTCATGTCAGCCGCCCGCTCGAACTCCGCCTTCGCTTCGGCCAACCGGCCCAGCTTCACCAGAAAATCCCCGCGAACACTCGGCAGGAGGTGATAGTTCTTCAACGCCGGCTCATCCGTCAGCTTGTCCACAAGCTCCAAACCGGCCTCCGGCCCCTCGGCCATCGACACGGCCACCGCCCGGTTCAGCTCGATCACCGGCGAAGGCGTCAGCTGCGCAAGCCCGGCATACAGCGCGGCGATCCGCGTCCAGTCCGTCTCCTCCGGCACCCGCGCCCGCGCGTGACACGCGGCGATCGCCGCCTGCGCCGAATACGGGCCATAAGCGCCCTCGGCCAGTTCCTCCGAACGAGCCAACGCCGCGAGCCCACGCCGGATCAGCAGCTGGTCCCAGCGGCCCCGATCCTGCTCCAGCAGCAACACCGGCTCTCCGGAAGGACCGGTCCGTGCGGCCGAACGCGAAGCCTGGATCTCCAGCAGCGCCGCCAAGCCGTGGACCTCGGGCTCCGTTGGCATGAGCCCCGTGAGCACGCGGGCCAGCCGCAGGGCGTCTTCGCACAGGGCGGGGCGCAGCCAGTCGTCGCCGTGGGTGGCGGAGTAGCCCTCGTTGAAAATCAGGTAGATGACTTCCAGGACGGACGACAGGCGGGCCATGCGCTCCTCGCCGACGGGGACCTCGAAGGGCACCTTCGCGTCGGCCAGTGATTTCTTCGCGCGCACGATCCGCTGCGCCACGGTGGATTCCTTGACGAGGAACGCGCGGGCGATTTCGTCGGTGGTGAGGCCGCCGAGCATGCGCAGTGTGAGAGCGACGCGCGCCGGCGTGGGCAGCACGGGGTGGCAGGCGGTGAACACCAACCGGAGGATGTCGTCCTCGATGTGTTCCTCGTCGAGGACCGCGTCGAAGTCGGCGAGGTCCGGCTCGAAGACCTGCTGTTCGCGGCCGAGCTCGTCGAGCTTGCGGCCGAACGTCTCGTTGCGGCGGAACTGGTCGATGGCGCGGCGTTTGGCCGTGGTCATCAGCCACGCGCCGGGGTTGCGCGGCACGCCGGTCTCCGGCCACTGCTCCAGTGCGGCGACCAGCGCGTCCTGCGCGAGCTCCTCGGCGAGCCCGACGTCGCGCACCATCCGCGCGAGTCCCGCGATCACCCGCGCCGACTCGATCCGCCAGACCGCCTCCACGGCACCGTGCGTCTCCACGGGCCCATCAGACAGGCTGGCCCGCCCGAGGGCAAGCCTCGGGCGGGCGCGGCGTCACGGAACGAGCGGCCTGATCTCGACGGTCCCCGCCTGCAGGTCGGGGTTGGGCGCGCGCTTGAGCAGCTCGACGATCTCCGCGACCGACTCCCCCTGCAGGATCCACAGCCCGGCCACGAGCTCCTTCGTCTCCGCGAACGGCCCGTCGACCACCTGCGGCTGCGGCTCGCCGTCGAAGTAGACCAACCGCGCGCCCGCCGAGCTGGGGGCGAGGCCCTCGGCCTGCACGAGGTGCCCCGACGCCGCCAGCTCGTCGTTGAACTTCGACATCTGCGCCATCAGCTCGGCGCTCGGCATGACCCCGGCCTCGGAGTCGGCATTGGCCTTGACCATCACGAGAAAGCGCATCAGGCGTTCTTCGCCGCTTCCGCGCGCAGCTTCTCCTCGGCCTCACGCAGCTCCGGCGTCAGGTTGTCGCCGAAGTCCTCGGCCTCGGCGATGCGCCGGATCTCGATCTCGTGGTGCGCGCCGTCCGTGTTGGGCACGCGCTTCACCCACTCGATGACCTCTTCCTTGGACTTCACCTGCAGGATCCAGAAGCCGGCCACGAGCTCCTTGCTCTCGGCGAACGGGCCGTCGATCACGGTCGGCTCGGCGTTGCCCGCGAAGCGCACGCGCGCACCCTCCGAGCTCGGCAGGAGCCCCTCACCGGCGAGCATCACGCCCGCCCGGACGAGTTCCTCGTTGAACTTCCCCATCTCGGCGAGCATCTCGGTGGTCGGCATCTGGTTGGACTCGGACTCTTCGTTCGCCTTCATGATCACCATGAACCGCATTTGGGAGATCCTCTCTCTTCGGTCTTGCCGTCACCCCTGCGTCGAACGGGCGGCCACTGGATCGACAAAGCGCCCGAACTTTTTCCCGCGGCCGAAACTAGCAGGTCAGGCGCCCGCCTGGGGACAAATCGGGCATGGGAGAATTCTCCGTCGTGGCGCACCTTCCCGACGACCTGCGAACCGCCCTCGACCACGAGCTCGGCCGCTTCCCCGAATCCCGGCTCGCCCAGGCGGTCGACAAGCTCAGCTCGCGCTACCGCTCCGGCGAAGCCGCGACGTCGCCGATCCTCATCTCGGAGCTCGACGTCGCCGCCTACGCGGGTTACCGCATGCCGGCGACGTACGCGGCCGTCAGCTCCGTGCTCGGCGAAGTGGCCGCGGCCGCCCCCGAGTTCGCGCCGCGCACGCAGCTCGACATCGGCGGCGGCACGGGGGCGGCGATCTGGGCCGCGGCCCGCGCTTGGCCGACGCTGGAAAAGTGCACGGTCGTCGAGCAGGTCGCCGGCGCGCTCGCCTTGGGCCGCAAACTCGCGGCGAGCGCCGCAGACGCGGCGGTCCGCGGAGCGACGTGGCAGCGCGGGCTGATCGACCCGTCGTCCCCGCTGCCGGCAACCGACCTGGTGACGCTGTCCTACGTGCTGGGCGAGCTGCCGGAACGCACGCGCGACGAGGTGGTCCGCTGGCTCGCCGCGTCGGGTGGCGCGGTGGCGCTGATCGAGCCCGGCACGCCCGCCGGGTTCGCCCGCATCCGCGCGGCGCGCGACGTGCTGCGCGGGCTCGGCCACACGGTGCTCGCGCCGTGTCCGCACGACGGCGACTGCCCGATCAGACCCGGCGAGGACTGGTGCCATTTCGCCGCGCGCCTGCCGCGCAGTGGCGTGCACCGGCGCATCAAGGCGGGCACGCTGGGGTTCGAGGACGAGAAGTTCTCCTATGTCGTCGCGGCTCCGGCGGGGGCCGCGGCCGACCGCGCCGACGCGCGGATCCTGCGCCACCCGCGCAAGCACAAGGGCTTCGTGCAACTCGACCTGTGTACGGTGGATGGCCTCGCTTCCGGCGTCACCGTTTCGAAACGCCACGGTCTCCGCTACCGCGCCGCGCGCGAAGCGGAATGGGGCGACGCTTGGATCATGAACAGCGGGACCACGGACACCGGGACCACAAAGGAGTAGTCCGATGGGGAAGGTCGTCGCGGAGATCAGCATGTCGCTCGACGGGGTCGTCGCGGGCCCTGGCACGGACATCGACAACCGCCTCGGCCGCGACGGCGAGCTGCTGCACACGTGGATGGCGCACGGCAACGAGACCGACCACGACGTGATGGCCGGGTTTTTCACCGACACCGGCGCGTTCGTGCTCGGGCGCACCACGTTCGACATGGGCATCGACGTCTGGGGCCCGGACGGCGCTTTCGAGCGGCCCGCCTTCGTCCTCACCCACCGCGCGGCCGAACCGCTGGAGCGCGGGAAGACCACGTTCACCTTCGTCACCGGCGGCCCGGAAGCCGCGCTGGCTCAGGCACGCGAGGCCGCGGGCGAACGCGACGTCGTGATCATGAGCGGCTCGGCGATCGACCAGTACCTGCGCCTCGGCCTCGTCGACGAGCTGCGCCTGCACCTCGTGCCCCTGCTGTTCGGCGAGGGCGTGCGGCTGTTCGACGACCTCGCCGACCACCGCGTGACGCTGGAGCGCACCGACTTCGTCACCACCCCGACGATGACGCACCTGACCTACCGCGTCACTTCCTGAGACCGACGCCGTAGCTGTCGAATGGGTGAGTAGCACAGTCGCGCCCTTCCCAGGCCCGGGAAAGAAAGCCCGAGGCCCGACGGACACAACGCGTTCCCGAAAGCCTCGGCCACCCTATTGCCGGTGCCGCCGCGGACCCGCTGCTCCTAGCCTCGCGCTCGACTTCCCCCGCCGCGCGAGGTCCTGGAGTTGCAGATAGGTGCTGGCCGTCGCTGGTTCGTCACCGGGGCGTCCCGGGGCTTGGGCCGGGCGCTGACCGAGGTCGTGCTGGACCGCGGAGACCGGCTCCGGAAGATTCCTGAGCCACCGTGTCCGATCGGCGGCGCCGGCTCCGACTCCGTGGTGAACCGAACCGGAAGGACGACCACCATGGACTTCGAACGCCGGGCCGCCGGGATCGTGGCGCAGACCGAGCTGCTGCGGGCCACCGCGAACGGCGCCGACCTCGCCACGCGGATCGCGGCGTGCCCGGACTGGAGCCTGGGCCAGCTGCTCAACCACGTCGGCGCGGGGCACCGGTACGCCGAGGGAATCGTGCGCGATCGCGCGTCCGAGGCCCCCGCCGACGACTACCTGCGTTACCCGGGCCACGAAATCCGGCCGAGCAGCTGGCTCACCGACGGCGCCGAGGCCCTGGCGGCGACCTTGCGCCAAGCCGGGCCCGACGCCGAGGTCTGGACCCCCGTCCCGGCCGGAGCTCCGCGGGCCGCGTTCTACGCCCGCCGCTTCCTGCACGAGACGGCCATGCACCGCGCCGACGTGACACTCGCCCTCGGGCAGAGCTTCGAGCTCGACGGCGACGTCGCCCACGACACCCTGGACGAGTGGCTCGAACTCGGCTCCCTGCCGGTGATGTTCGACTACTTCCCCGAGCGCCGCACGCTGCAGGGACCCGGCCACACCGTCCACCTCGCGCCGACGGACCACGCGGCTTCGTGGACCGTCGACCTCACCGGCGACCTGCCCGCGTGGCACCCGGGCGCCGTCGAGGACCCGGCCGTGACCGTCGAGGCGCCGCTGACCGATCTGCTGCTGATCGTCTACGGCCGCGTGCCCGCCACCACCGCGAAGCTCACGGGCGACACGGCGTTCCTCGACACCTGGCTGTCGCTGGTGAGTTTCGGCTGAACCCCCGCCTCAGCCTCACGGCCGAGGCACTTCGCACCCGCGCAGGAGGCGAAGCGCGCCCCGGCGCGAGACGATCAGGACCATGACCACCCAGCGTGTGGGCCCGCGCATCGCCCTGGTCGCCGAGATCGCGGCGCTCGGGGTGCTCGTGGTGCTCGACGCCGTGGTGTTCGCGCGCTCCGGCCCCGCGCAGGGCACCCTCGCGCTGATCGCCGTCGATTTCGCGCCCGGGCTGGGGCCCGTGGTGGCCGTGCTCGCCGTGCTGCGCCGCCGGTTCCCGGACCACGTCGCGCTCGTGGCGACGGCGGTATCGTGCCTGTCGCTGCTCGGCACGGCCGTCACGGCGGGCGTCGCAGCGCTCGGGCAACGGCTGCCCGTGCAGCCCAGTGGTGCCGAGTCGCTCGCGATCGCGCTGGTCGTCGGCGCGTGCTGCCACCGGCTGCAACGCCCCCCCGCGGCGACTTTGTCCATCCTCGGCGGGATCGCGGCCGTGACGGCGCCGGTGTTCCGCTACGGCATCGGCTCGCCCGCCGCGCTGTTGTCCGCGGCCGCGGCCGTCGCGTGGGGTGCGGCGCTCGCGATCGGCCTGCTGCTGCGCGACGCCGACGCGCGGGCCCGGGCCGAAGCCGTCGAGGTGCGCGCGGCGGAGCGGCTGAACCTCGCGCGCGAGCTGCACGACCTGGTCGCGCACCAGATCACCGGCGTCGTCGTGCGCGTGCAGGCCGCGCACCGCGTGACCGAACGCCAAGGCGGCGACACCAGCGCGTTCGCCGAGATCGAGCAGGCGGGCGCGGAGGCGCTGGCGTCGATGCGCCGGCTCGTCGGCACGCTGCGCACCGACGGCGAGAACTTGTTCAGCCCACCGTCCGGGCTCGCTTCGGCCGTGGACCGCGCGGTGCCCGACGACGGCACCGTCACCCTCGACGTGCCCGACGACCTCGGCGGTCTCAGCGCGACGCCCGAGGTCGTGACCACCGTCCACCGGCTGATCACCGAGGCCCTCACCAATGCCCGCCGCCACGCGCCACGCGCCACCGACGTGCGCGTGAGCGTGCGTCGCGACCAGCGTGACCTCGTGGTGGAGGTCGGCAACGACGGCGCCGCCAAGCCCGCGCGGCCCGGCGGCTACGGCTTGATCGGCATGACCGAACGCGTCACCGCCGTCGGCGGTACGGTTTCCGCGGGCCCGGCGGCCGGGCACCGCTGGCTGGTGGCCGCGCGGCTGCCGCTCGAAACAGCCTGAGCAGGAGGATCCCCGTGCCGGTGACCGTGTTGATCGCCGACGACCAGGCGATGGTCCGCACCGGCTTCCGGCTGATCCTCGAAGGCGAGCCGGACATCGACGTGGTCGGCGAGGCCGCCGACGGTCAGGACGCCGTGCGGCTGGCCCGGCAGCTGCGTCCGGACGTCACGCTGATGGACATCCGCATGCCCGGCGTCGACGGGTTGCAGGCCACGAAACTCCTCGCCGGTCCCGATGTCGCCGATCCGCTGCACGTCGTGATGGTCACGACCTTCGGGCTCGACGAGAACGTCCACGCGGCTTTGCGGGCCGGCGCGTGCGGTTTTCTGCTCAAGGACGCGGGCGCGACACTGCTGATCGAGGCCGTGCACGCCGCCGCGCACGGCGAAGCGCTGGTTTCGCCGGCCATCACCACCCGCTTGCTGGCCCACTTCGTCGGCAGCGCGGGCAAGGAACGGTCCGAACCGGACAGTCCGCTCACCAACCGCGAGCTCGACGTGGTGAAAGCCGTGGCGGGCGGCCAGACCAACGCCGAGATCTGCGAGTCACTCGTCCTGTCGCTCTCCACCGTGAAGACTCACCTCGCGGCCGCCCAGCGCAAGCTGCGGGCTCGCAACCGCACCGAGATCGCCATCTGGGCCTGGGAGACCGGGCTCGTCCGCTGAGGCTGTCGGTCCTGGGACACGGGCCGGGACGCGCACGACCAGCGTCCCCGCGACCAGGTCACCGAGGCGCTGCCGGCGTGGGCTGACCAGCATGATCACCACCCCCGCAAGGCCCCAGCAGAACCCGTCGACCACCATCAGCACCGCGCGGATCACGAGGGCGCGCAACGGCGGCTGCCCGCCGTCGGGCAGCACCACGCGGATCCGCAGCCAGCGCATCGCCGGCGTCTGGCCTCGGTGGCGGTGCGGCCACCAGATCTCGAGGTACAGGCTAGCGACGATCCAGATCCCGAACGTCGTGAACGCCACGACCTTGGTGAACGTGAGCAGCGAGCCCGGCGGGGGCACGTAGAGCACGACGAGCACCGCGACCACCGCCACGGGCACGGTGGCGAGCAGCTGGTCGAGCACACGCTGCACGACCCTTCGGCCCACCACGCCGGGGCCGGGCGCGGGAATGGTCATGTCGCCAGTTTCCCCGCTGCGGCGGCCTCGCGCGCGCTGGCCCGCCTCATTCGCACGGCCGATGCGGCACCGGAAGTTGGTACCCGAGGCTGATCGCCGGGGTCCGCGCGCACACGAGACTCGACGGCAAGCGGATCACGGACGAAAGGACTCCCCGGTGCGAACTCCCAGAGCAGTACTGGTCTCGGCGGTGATCGCGGCCGCCACCGTCACCACCGCCGCGTTGGTCCCGGCGACGGCGACGGCGGCCGAAGACCCTTACACGAGCCAGAAAATCACGTGGGGTGACTGCGCGTTCAAACCGGCAACCGGGGCGAAACCCGCACAATGCGCTGAAATCACCGTGCCGCGTGACTGGGCGGACCCGGCCGCGGGCGTCGACCTCGAGGTGTCGATCAGCCGCGCCGCCGCGACCGGCGACCGCCAGGGCGCGATCCTCGTGAACCCCGGCGGCCCGGGCGGGCAGGGCACCTCGCTGGCCGGCCAGCTCGCCGGGCTCGAACCGACCGTGAACGCGCAGTACGACTTCATCGGCATGGATCCGCGCGGCACCGGCCGGGAAGGCAGCAGCGACAAGGGTTTGTTGTGCCAGGTGCCCACCGGCCGGCTGCCCGACACCGCCCTCGACGCCCGGGACCGCTCCGCCGCCAGCATCGCGGCGCACCAGGCGACACCGCGTGCGATCGCCGAGGCCTGCCAGAGCGACGCGCTCACGCCGTACATCACGACGTGGCAGACCACGCACGACATGGACCTGATCCGCACGCTGCTGGGCGAACAGCAGCTCAACTACCTCGGCTACTCCTACGGCACCTGGCTCGGCGCGAAGTACGCGTCGATGTTCCCCGACCACGCGGGCAAGATCGTGCTCGACTCGAGCGTGAACTTCGAGGGCCGCCTGCAGGCCGACTTCGAAGCGTTCCCCGAGGTCGACCAGCGCCAGTTCGACGACGTGTACGTGCCGTGGCTTTCGCGCCAGTTCCCCGACCAGCTGGGCAAGACGCCGGAGGCGGTGAAGCAGAAGTACGAACAGGTGCGCGCGTACTACGCGGCGAAGGGCATGTCGCCCGACAACTTCGACCACATCTTCGTCGGCAACGGCAGCAAACTGCAGTGGCTGCTGGGCGCGCTGGTCTTCACGCAGGGCGCGGCCGCGCTGGACGGCACCGCGCCGGCGCAGCCGAAGGACCTCGCGGCCGACCTCGACGCCGAGTCGCGCACCGCGTTCGGCGTGCCGACCGCGGACCTCACGGTGGCGAAGGTCCTCGCGGCGACGCCCGACTACGCACCGGTCGGTGGCACCCGCTACGCCGTGGCCTGCGGTGACCAGCCAACGCGCTCGGCGGCCTGGTACAAGAACCTCAGCGACCGGCAGGGTCCCGTCGACCCGCTCTACGGCTGGTCCTACGGGCTCAGCGAGCCGTGCGGCTTCTGGTCCCCAGCGCCGCGGCACGAGCCAGCACCGCAGCACGAGCTGCCGGACCTGCCGGCGTCGGTCGCGAGCCACGTTCTCGTGGTGCAGGGCGAGTTCGATCCGCAGACCGGCTACGAACAGGGCCGCGCCGGGGCTCGTGCGGCCGGCGTGCCGCTGATCTCCGTGGACGACGCGCCCTTCCACGGCGAGTACGCGATCAACGGCAACCCGTGCGTCGACGGGCTCGTGAACACCTTCCTCACCAAGAACTCGCGGCCCGCCTCGACCACGTGCCCTGGTGTGCCGCTGCCCGGCGAGGACGAGGTGCACCCCGTGGCCGGGCCGGTCGACCACCACTCCGGCGGCATCGCGACCGAGGTGCGCGACTCGCTTTCACACCTGCGCCAGACCGTGCAGGACCTGATCCGCAACCTCAACTCCGGGAGGTAGACATGGGACTTCGGTGGCTTCCCCGCACACGGGCCACGGCTTGGGCTTACGTCGTGATCGGGTTGGTGATGCTGGGCCTGCTGATCGCGGAGCTGTCGACGGGGTTCGCCGGGGATTCCCTGGTGCAGTACGGAATCCTGGCCTTCATCTTCCTCGGGTTCACCTCGACCGGCGTCGCGAAGCTCGTCGTGACGTGGGATTAACCCCACTGGACGGGGAGGCTCTTGAGGCCGTTCTGGAAGTTCGAGCGCAGCCGCCGCGGTTCGCCCGCGAGGCGGACTTCGCCGAGCTGGTCCAGGACGGCCTCGAAGAGTGCCCGCATCTGCGCGCGCGCCAGGTGCGAGCCGAGGCAGAAGTGCGGGCCGTGGCCGAAGGTCAGGTGCTCGCTCGGCGCGCGCGTGACGTCGAACGCGTCGGGATCGGCGAACACGGTCTCGTCGCGGTTGGCCGAGGAGAACCAGACCACGACCTTGTCGCCGGCCTTGATGTCCACATCGGACAGCCGGGTGTCCTCGGTGGCCGTGCGGCGGAAGTGCATGACGGGCGTCCACCAGCGCAGCATCTCCTCGACGGCGCCCGGGAGCAGCGAACGGTCGTCGAGGAGCTTGCGGTACTGCTCCGGGTGCCGCAGGAGCGCGGCGAGCCCGCCGGGCAAGCCGTTGCGCAGGGTTTCGTTGCCCGCCACGGAAAACAGCCAGAACAGGTTCTCGAACTCCGCGATCGAGACGCGTCCGCCGTCGTCGTCGACGTGCTGCATGAGGTTGCTCATCACGTCGTCGCCGGGGTGGGTGCGCTTGTACTCGCCGAGCGCGTTGGCGTACGCGTAGAGATCCGGCATCCCGGCGCGCGTGCGCGGGTCGGGCATCGAGCCGTCCGGCCCCGGTTCGGGCCGCACGGCGAGCGCGGCGCGGGCGAGGTCCGTCACGTCTTCCGGCCGGACGGTGGCGCTCACCGCGTATTCGGCGTCCTGGAAGCCGATCACGCGGTTGCTCCAGTCGAACATCAGCCGCCGGTCCTGCTCGGGCACGCCGAACACCTCGGCAAGCGTGAGCAGCGGCAGGTCGGCGGCCACGTCCTTGGCGAAATCGCATTGGCCGCGGTCCGCGACGGCCGCGACCAGGTCGTGGGCCCAGCCCTCGATGCGCTCGGTGAGCCGGCCGATCGCGTGCGGCGTGAACGCCTTGGTCAGCAACCCGCGCAGCCGGCCGTGCTCGGGCGGGTCCATGTTCAGCATCATGCGCCGCACGTAACCGAGGTCCTCGGGCGTCGCGGGGTCGCGGATCTGGGTGCCACCGAGCTGCGACGAGAACGTGGCGGGGTTGCGCAGCACTTCGCGCACGTCGGAGTGGCGCAGCACGGCCCAGAAGTCGCCGACGCGCGTCACCGGCGTCTCGCGGCGCAGCTTCGCGAGGACGTCGTAGGGCACACCTTCGACGTAGGTGTCCGGGTCGGCGATCAGGGCACTCGACACGGTCTCGACCCTAGCCCCGGAACCCGTGGGCGGGGAAAGATCCGACTGGTGGAAACGCTGAAGCTGCGCACCGACGGGTCCGGCGAGCCGGCCGTGCTGCTGCTCCACGGCCTGGGCGCGACCGGCGCGGTGTGGGACGGGCTGGCCGAGCTGCTGGACCGGCGGCTGCTCGTGCCCGACCTGCCCGGTCACGGTGGTTCGGCGCCGCTGCCCGCCTACTCGTTCGCGGCGCTGGCGCGGACGGTCGCGGCGGCGCTCGACGGGGTTGGTCCGGTCGTGGTGGCCGGGCATTCCCTGGGCGGGGTGGTGGCGCTGGAGCTGGCTTCCGGGCGGCACCGCATGGACGTCGCCGGGGTGCTGGCAGTGGGCGTGAAGGTGGAGTGGAGTGCCGAGGATCTGGAGCGCGCCGCCGCGATGGCCGCGCGTGCGCCGCGGTTGTTCGCCTCGCGGGAAGACGCCGAGGTCGCGTATCTGAAGGTCGCCGGGCTCACCGGGTTGGCGCCCGCCGATCCCGGTGGGGTGGTGGAGACCGCGGACGGCTGGCGCCTGGCGCTGGACTCCGCGGCGTTCGGCGTCGGCGCCCCGGAGATGCCGCGGTTGCTGGCCGAGGCGACTTGCCCGGTCGTGCTCGCCGCCGGCGCCGACGACCCGATGTCGCGACCCGAGCAGCTGCGCGCCCTGGGTGCTGACTCCGTCACACTGCCGGGCCTCGGGCACAACGCCCACGTGGAAGACCCCGCCGCGCTGCTGCCGTTGTTGACGCAGCTCACCCCGCGTGAGCAGTGAGCGGTCCTTAGGATGACGGGGTGATCACCGACCCCGTGCACCCCGGCATCGACCAGCTCCTCAAGCTGGAACCGCTCGAGCGCAACCTCTTCCGCGGCACCAGCCACGAGGGTTCGCCGCAACGGGCGTTCGGCGGCCAGGTGGCGGCGCAGGCGCTCACAGCGGCCGGCGCGACCGTGCCCGAGGACCGGCACGTGCACTCGCTGCACGGCTACTTCATCCGCGGCGGCCGCACGGACCTGCCGATCGTCTACGAGGTGGAGCGCACCCGCGACGGCGGCTCGTTCACCACCCGGCGCGTGGCGGCGATCCAGAACGGCGAGACGATCTTCAGCCTGTCGGCGTCGTTCCAGAAACCCGCCGCCAGCAGCGAACACCAGGCCCGGATGCCCGAGGTGCCGGCACCCGACGACGTCGAGGTCCGCGACGAGGACGAGCTGCCGATCATGCTCTCGGTGATCGAGGCGCGGTTCATCAGCGACCCGGCGGCGGGGTTGCCGGACGTCGGCAGCGGGCCGCGCCAGCGCATCTGGGTGCGCGCGAAGGGCCGGCTGCCGGACAACCCGCTGGCGCACGTGTGCGCGCTCACCTACATCTCCGACATCCGCCTCGCGGGCACCGCCGCACTGCCCCACCGCGACGAACCCGGGCGCGCGCAGCTGACCTCACTCGACCACGCCGTGTGGTTCCATCGCCCGTTCCGCGCCGACGAGTGGCTGCTGTTCGACATGGAGAGCCGCAGCTTCACCAACGAGCGCGGCCTCACCCACGGCGAGTTCTACACCACAGACGGCCGCCTGGTGGCTTCCGTCACGCAGGAAGTCCTGCTGCGGCGGCGGTGAGCTCACCGTCCTTGATGGACACTCCATTGAGGACTTTGGTCAGGTTGCGCGCCTCGAGCCCCGCGAGCACCGTGTTGGCCACCGCGAGCACGAGGTACACGCCGGCCTGCAGCGAGAGCGTGAACGGGTGCAGCCCCGACGCGCCCGCCAGCAGCACGAAGTGACACACCGCGACCACGACCAGCGACGCGGCGGAGAGCACGCCCAGCGCGAACAGCATCCCCCGCAGTACGCGCGTACGGCGCCAGCGCAGGCGGCCGGTCTTCACGAGGTCGGGCGTGCTGACCATCACGAGGCCGCAGCCGTAGCCGCAGAAGCCCCCGAGCACGCCGCCACCGGCGACCAGCGCCGTGGTGGTGTGGTACGACACGGGCACGCGATACGCGGCCAGGATCGCGGCAACGCAGACCAGCAGGCCGAGCGGCAGGTGCGGCCACCCGAACCAGGGCAGCCTCCGCTCCATGCGGACGATCGTCGGCAGGTCGACATCACGGTACGACCCGGAGTCAAGCAGGGGCATCTCGCCATTCCTGTTCTTCCGGTGATCGGCGCAGCCTAGGCCAGCGCGCGCCCGGCCGCAAAAAACGCCGGTCAGGCGCTCGTCCACGGTGGACGGTTTTCTGTCGGTGGTCGTCGCTAGGGTTCCCTCATGAGTTACGAGGAAAACTCCACTCTGGAAAACACCGCTTGGGGGGACACGATGGGGGACGTTGTGCACGAGGTTGCCGCCGAAGATCTCACGCAGGGCCAGTGGTTCTGGCACGTCCCCGTCCCAGGCCTGACGGGCTGGCCCCTGCAAGTCGCCACCGCCGAACTCCTGGACGACGCCGTGCGCATCATCACGACGGACGAGGTGCGCGAACTGGTGTCCTACGCCCGCGACCGCCGCGTCCGGCTGACGGCCGCGTTCTGACGTGCGCGGCCGGACCGGTTCGAAAGCCTTTCCTGCCAGCGTGTTTGATCAAGCTCCGCTCGACAGGCTCGCCGCGATCCAGCACACCGTGACCCGGGCAAGTGCGAGTCCGACGCCGGCCGCACCCGCTCGGTGCGGCGGTGCACGTCGTGCCGGCGCACCATCGACCTGATGTGGCGCTTCACCGCGTGCTGACCGATGTGCGGGTGTTCGCCGATCTCGTGACGGCCGATCCCAGGCGCGGCCACTGAACGCGGGCGGTCCGACGTGTGCCACCCGCCCGGCGCCGCACCCGCTCACTCGCGATCCGAGGTTCGAACCGGCTGCCGCCCGCGCCGATCTCGCGCGGAATGCCGGGCACGCGCGCGACTGTGCTCACTGTCGGTGGTCACGGACCACGCCGAACCACATGGCCACTTCATCGCGATGATGGCGGCCGTTTCGCTGCCGGGCCGCGGGCTGTTCCCCGCCGGACACCCGCATCTCAGTCCATTGAGGACTGAATGAGGCTTGACGAGGAGAAGATCGGAGCCGGCAAGGGGGCTCGAACCCCTGACCTTCTGTTTACAAGACAGATGCTCTACCAGCTGAGCTATACCGGCCGACGCCCCGCGCAGCAGCCCAGGACGAGAGAAGTATATCGGCCTGCCGCCACTCGGCGGCACCCGGAAGGCGGCTGCGGGGGAACAGCCGCGCGACCGGGTGCCGGGGCGCATGTCCCGTCAGATGCGGCGGGCGTTGTGGAACGGCATCGAGGACAGCGGCGACAGCTTCACCGGAACTCCGGGGCGGCTGGCGTGCAGGACCATGCCGCCGCCGGCGTAGATGCCGACGTGGCTCACGGGCGTGTAGAAGAACACCAGGTCACCGGGCTGCAGTGCGGCCTTGGACACGGCGACGCCCGCTGTGGACTGCAGGCGCGAGCTGTGCGGCAGCGCCACGCCGGCCTGCTTGAACGCCCACACGACGAGGCCGGAGCAGTCGTAGGCGTTCGGACCGGCCGCGCCCCAGACGTAGGGCTTGCCCTGCTGGGTCAGGGCGCGGCTGAGAGCGGTGGCGCCAACCCGAGCGCTGGCCGACGCGGAGGCGGCCGGGGCCGCGGTCGCGGCGGACGCGGTGCTCGCGAGGACCGGACCGGCCGTGGCCGACATCGCGGCGGCCAGCGCGGTCGCCGTCAGGGCGGCGCGGACGAAGCGCCGCTTGCGGGACGGCGCGGCTTCGGATCGAGCTTCGAATCGGTGGAGTGCCATGTCGGGGTAGGGCTCCTTCTCGGGGGACCGAAATCGCAGGTAACTGCGAGAACACGGGCACATTACGAAATGAAATATGAGAATGCACCAAAGAGTGACAAGCGGCACAGATCAACAATTATCGACTGCAGGTAAGCGCAAATGGCGAGTAGTGCCAGCTGCAATTTACCGGCGGTTGAACCTCCCCCTACCAGCAAAGACAAACCAGAAACCGACACGCGAGATGCACTCAGCGGAATTCCGGAAAGCACATTTCGAAACCGGTTTCACCCAGGAATTCCGCACTCATGGCACGCGCCGGCCGGAACACCCCGGCTCGAGCCCGCCCAGGCCACCCCGAACCCCCAGCTCCACCCCCGAAAACGAGCGCCCCGGACGACCCTGCGAGACGATCGTGGGCAGACGTGGTGCACACCACTTCCGGATCAGTGCAACGGTCGGGGCGCGTCGGCCGATGGTCCCCGGGAACGTCGAGGAGAACGACGCCAGATGGACGAGGAGGTGGGATCGATATGAAGATCAACGAACGCGCCGACCAGGGGATTCACCGCAGACGGTGGCCGATCCTGGAGCCTCCCCGGCCGAGCTCGAACCAGCGGCACCGGCCGAACCTCCTGCGGCGCCGCGCGTGGCACATCCTCGAGGCACCGACGGCCGAACAGCCGGCCGTCGAAAGCGAAGAGGCGCTGGGCCCGCAGCCGCCCGACGACGCGACGGTCAACTTCGTCCTCGACCTGACGCTGCGCATCGGCGAGGTGCAGATGGCCAGCGGCGCCGGCGCGTCCGACGTCACCGCGACGATCCTCGCGCTCACCGCCGCGCTCGGGCTGCCCCACTGCGAGGTCGACGTGATCTTCACGTCGATCACTGTCACGTGCCACCGCGGTACGGACCTGGCGCCCGTCACCGCGTTGCGAGTGGTCCGTTCGCGCAGCCTCGACTACACGCGGCTCACGCAGGCCGAGATCCTCGTGCGCAAGATCGTCCGCGGCAACATGGGGGCCGAGGAGGCGCACACGGAGCTGGAACGCATCGCGGCGGCGCCGCACCCGTACCCGCGCTGGGTCGCCACCATCGCCTGGGGCGGGCTGGCCGCGTTCATCACCCTGCTGCTCGGCGGCGGCCCCGACGTGGCCGTGGTGGCGTTCGTGATCTCGTCGGTGGTCGACCGGCTCGGGCGGCTGCTCAACCGGTACAACCTGCCGTTCTTCTTCCAGCAGGTCGTCGGCGGACTCGTCGCGACACTGTCGGCGATGGCGATCGTGAGCAGCAACATCCTCACCACCGACCAGCCGACGCTCGTGGTCGCCGCGGCCGTCACGGTGCTGCTGTCCGGACTGTCCACCGTCTCGGCGGTGCAGGACGCGATCACCGGCTACAACGTCACCGCGGCCGGCCGCACGATGGAGACGGCGCTGATGTCGGCCGGCCTGATCACCGGTGTGGTGCTGGCACTGAAGGTCGCTCTGATGCTCCGCCTGCCGAGCAGGCCGTTGCCGGAGGTCATCAACTCCACCCCGCAGCAGCTGCCCATCGTGGTCATCACGGGCGCCGGCGCGGCCGCGTGCTTCGCACTTGCCTCCTACTCGACGCTGCGCGCGCTGCTCGTCGCCGCGGCGGCGGGTGCCATCGGCGCGCTCGTGTACGGCTCGCTGATGCTCACGCAGTTCGACGCGGTGAGCTCGTCGGCCGTCGCGGCCACGCTCGTCGGCTTCTGCGGCGGCCTGCTCGCGCGGCGGCTGCGCGTCACCCCGCTGGTCGTGGCCGTGTCCGGGATCACTCCCCTGCTTCCCGGCCTCTCCACCTATCGTGGTCTGTACCAATTGGCAGTCGAGCCCGGCGGCAACATCTCGACGCTGATGACCGCCGTCGCTATCGGGCTCGCGCTCGCCGCGGGCGTTGTCCTGGGTGAATACCTCGCGCAGCCCGTCCGGATGCGGCTCGGGCGGCTCGAACGCAAGCTCGCCGGACCACGGATGGCGGGACCGCTGGAGCCGCCGGAGCGCCGGCTGGAGTAAGCGCTTGATCACCGGCCGGTCACCTGGCGCGCGCTAGGGTTTCACTGGGGCCGCGACCCGCGGATGACGAGGGAGCAGCTGTAGTGACTGACGAGCAGAAAACCGCACCGTCCGCCGATTTCGTCGTGGTGGCCAACCGGCTGCCCGTCGACCTGGAGCGCACTTCGGACGGCGCCCAGCGCTGGACGGCGAGCCCCGGCGGGCTCGTCTCGGCGCTCGAACCGTTCCTGCGCTCGCGCAAGGGCGCGTGGGTCGGCTGGCCCGGCGTCCCCGACGTCGACGTCGAGGAGTTCGACGACGACGGCCTGGTCCTGCACCCCGTCACCCTCACCTCCGCCGAGGTCCGCGACTACTACGAGGGCTTCTCCAACGCCACGCTCTGGCCGCTCTACCACGACGTCGTCGCGCCGCCGGTGTTCGAGCGCCGGTGGTGGGACAGCTACGTGAAGGTCAACCGCCGCTTCGCCGAGGCCAGCGCCCAGGTCGCGGCCCACGGCGCCACGGTGTGGATCCAGGACTACCAGCTGCAGCTCGTGCCCACGATGCTGCGCGAACTGCGCCCCGACCTGCGCATCGGCTTCTTCCTGCACATCCCGTTCCCGCCCGTCGAGCTGTTCATGCAGCTGCCGTGGCGCGCCGAGATCGTGCGCGGGCTCATCGGCGCCGACCTCATCGGCTTCCACCGCCCCGGCGGCGCGCAGAACTTCCTGTGGCTGGCCCGCCAGCTCGTCGGCCTCGAGCCGACGCGCGGCGCCGTCGGCGTGCGGTCGCGGCCCGGCATGGTGCAGGTCGGCGACCGCACCGTGCGCGTCGGCGCGTTCCCGATCTCGATCGACGCCGCCGGCCTCGACACCCTCGCGCGCAGCAAGGGCGTGATCGAGCGCGCCAAGCAGATCCGCCGGGACCTCGGCAACCCGAAAGCGGTCATGCTCGGCGTCGACCGCCTCGACTACACCAAGGGCATCGACCTGCGGCTGCAGGCGCTGCACGAGCTGCTGCACGAGGAGCGCATGCAGCCCGAGGACGTCGCCTTCGTGCAGCTGGCCACGCCGAGCCGTGAACGCGTGGAGCACTACCAGCGCATGCGCGGCGAGATCGAGCAGATGGTGGGCCGCATCAACGGCGAGTTCGCGCGTGTCGGTCACCCGGTCGTGCACTACCTGCACCAGTCCGTGAACCGCACCGAGCTGGCCGCTTTCTTCTCCGCCGCCGACGTGATGGTGGTGACACCGCTGCGCGACGGGATGAACCTCGTCTGCAAGGAGTACGTCGCCTGCCGCCACGATCTCGGTGGCGCGCTGGTGCTCAGCGAGTTCGCCGGCGCGGCCGCCGAACTGACCAGCGCATTCCTGGTCAACCCGCATGATCTGGACGGGGTGAAGAACGCGTTGGTGGCTGCTATTACGCTCGACCCCGCCGAGGGCCGACGCAGGATGCGCGCCATGCGTCGACAGGTCCTCACCCACGACGTCGACCGGTGGGCGCGCTCGTTCCTGCAGGCGCTGGGTGCGGAGCCGGTCGACTGACCTCCCCCGTACCGCGCTGGACCTCCTGAGGAGGAGTGTTGACCGCCGAGGCGTTGCCTGCGGAGCTACGGCGCGCGATCGTGCAGATCGCCCGTACCCCGCGCCTGCTGGTCGCCTGCGACTACGACGGCACGTTGGCCCCCATCACCGCCAACCCCGACGAGGCCCGGCCGTTGCCGGAGTCCGTCGGCGCACTCAGATCTCTGGCCGGCCTGCACGAGACCACCACAGCCGTCATCTCAGGTCGCGCGCTGCGTGACCTGGCGACGCTGTCGCGCCTGCCCGCCGAGGTGAACCTCGTGGGCAGCCACGGCTCCGAGTTCGACATCGGGTTCATCCACGCCCTCGACGACAAGGCGCGTGCCCTGCACCGCCGGCTCGAGGCGGAGCTGGAGAACCTGGTGCTCGACGTGCCGGGCGTGTCGCTCGAGGTCAAGCCCGCGAGCATCGCGGTGCACGTGCGCCGGGCCGAGCACGAGGCCGGTCGCCGCGTGCTCGCCGACGTGCACGAAGGCCCGTCGACCTGGGAAGGCGTGTCGACCACCGACGGCAAGGAGGTGGTGGAGCTCGCGGTCGTCCAGACGGACAAGGGCCGTGCGCTCGACACCCTGCGCCACCAGGTGGGCGCCACCGCCGCCATCTTCCTGGGCGACGACGTGACCGACGAGAAGGCGTTCGCGCGCCTGTCGGGCCCGGACTTGGGCATCAAGGTGGGCGAGGGCGAGACGCTCGCGACCTTCCGCGTGCCCGACACCGTCGACGTCGCGCTGGTTCTCGGGTTCCTCTTGGAGGAACGGCGGAACTGGCTCTACGGCGAGTCGGCCCCGCCCATCGAGCGACTGTCGATGCTGGCCAACGAGCGCTCCGTCGCGCTCCTGACGCCGGACGCGAAGCTCACGTGGCTGTGCCACCCGGGCCCCGACGCGCCGGCCGTGTTCGCCGACCTGCTCGGCGGGCCCGGCGCGGGAGCGTTCTCGATCAAGCCGCACCGCAACGGCCTGCCGCTGGGCCAGCGCTACCTGCCGAACACGATGACGGTCGAGACGCGCTGGTCGCGCCTGCTCGTGACCGACTACCTCGAGCCGGAAAGCCCTTCGCACCGCACGGACATCGTCCGGGTGATCTCGGGCGAGACGGCGGCGGACGTGCTGTTCGCGCCGCGGCCGGAGTTCGGCGGCGTGCCCGTGAAGCTGGTCGCCGAGGGCGACGGACTGCGGGTGCTGGGCACGTCGGAGCCGTTCGTGCTCCGCTCGCCGGGCGTGGCGTGGACCATCACGTCCGACGGCCTGCACGACACCGCCACGGCGCTCGTGCAGCCGACGCCGGAGACCCCGGTGGTGCTCGAACTCCGTTGCGGCACCACGGATCTCAGCCCCCACGAACTGTCCGAAATAGACCGTCGCGACCGCGCGGGCCGCTACTGGAGCGACTGGGCGGCCAAGCTCAAGCTGCCGACGGTGCAGGCTGAGCTGGTGCGCCGCTCCGCGCTCACGCTGCGCGGGCTGGTCAACACCGACACCGGTGGTGTGCTGGCGGCGGCCACGTCTTCGCTGCCCGAGGAGATCGGCGGCGTCCGCAACTGGGACTACCGCTACTGCTGGATTCGCGACGCGTCCATGACCGTTCGCGAGCTGGTGCACCTCGGGTCCAACGAGGAGGCCGAGGGCTACCTGCAGTGGCTCCACGGCGTGCTGTCCACTTTGGCCGGTCCGGAGCGCCTGCACCCGCTGTACACGCTGGCCGGCAGCGTGATCGGCGCCGAGGCCGTGATCGAGTCGCTGCCCGGGTACGCCGGTTCGCGGCCCGTGCGCGTCGGCAACCTGGCCAACCACCAGGTGCAGCTCGACGTGTTCGGCCCGGTCGTGGAGCTCGTGGTCACGCTGGCCGAGGCGCGCGGCGAGCTGCGCGACGAGGACTGGCAGATGGTGCGCGCGATGGCCGAGGCCGTCACGCGGCGCTGGAACGAGCCCGACCACGGCATCTGGGAAGAGCGGCACGTGCCGCGCCACCGGGTGTACTCGCGGGTGATGTGCTGGGTCACGATCGACCGCGCGGTGAAGCTCGGCCACGAGTACGGCCGCGACGTGCCGGGTGCCTGGCCGGAGCTGCGCGAGCGCATCAAGGCCGACGTGCTGGAGCACGGCTGGAACGACGAGGTCCAGGCGTTCACCACGGCGTACGACGGCACCGACCTCGACGCCGCCTCGCTGTTCGTGGGTCTCACCGGCCTTCTCGACCCGGCCGACGAGCGCTTCCAGCGCACGGTGACCGCGATCGAGGCCGAGCTGCGCAGCGGTTCCACGGTGTACCGCTACCGGCGCGACGACGGCCTGCCCGGCGGCGAAGGCGGGTTCCACATCTGCGCCGCGTGGCTGATCGAGGCGTACCTCATCACCGGCCGCCGCAACGAGGCCGAGGAGCTGTTCACGCAGATCGTCGCCTCGGCCGGCCCCACGGGCCTGCTGCCGGAGCAGTACGACCCGATCGCCGAGCGTTCGCTGGGCAACCACCCGCAGGCGTACTCGCACATCGGCCTCATCCGGTGCGCGAACCTGCTCGCCGAGAAGCTGTGAACACCTGTCACCGGCCTAACCGCGTTAGCACAGGTCGGTGACAAGTGCCGTGAAGGTCACCTTGAGAGACCTACCGTCCCTTAAGGTGACCTTCACGAGCATTTGCACGTTCATTCGTCGCTCGGACGCAGGTCGGTGCAGGAGGTGACGGGATGAAGCAGTACTACGGCGAAGCCACGGACTACGCCCCGCTGCCCCCGCTCTTCGCCCGCCGCGTGCGCAGCGGCTCCGTGGTCACCGGCATCGCGCTGCTGGTCGGCACCGCGTTCGTGTTCGGCGTCACCGCGTTCGTGAACCGCCCGCTGCACGGACACAGCCTCCCCGACGCGCCCGTGGGCGTCATCGGCCTGCTGCTGCCGACGCTCGCGGTGGTGATGACAGCCGTCGTCGTGTTCGCCTGCCGCAGCTGCCTGCGGGGCGACTACCTCGTGGTCGCCCGCGCCCGAGCCGCGCGCACGGCGCTGGTCGCCTGCTTCACGGCCACCGTCGTCACCTGCCTGCTGGCCCTCACGGCGTCGGCGCTCGTGGACCTGTGGAGCGACCACGACCGCTTCGGTGCGACGGACCTGCTGGCCACCTTCGCGAACTTCGCCCTGGGCGTGCTCGGCTACGCGGCGGGCCTGTTCTACGTCCGCCCGTCCGTCACGACGCTGGAGAAGTTCAGCGACCACCCGATCTGGTGAGTCCGGTCACTCGGTGAGCGCCGCTGTGAACGCCGCGGATCCCTGCGGGCAACACAGGGCATGCAGGTGATCCACGACGATCCGGAGGCGGCGTTGCCGGACTCGTTCGACCGTCCCGACCTGGGCGTTCCCGATCCGGCGCCCGTTTTCGGGCGGCTCTTCGACGCACACTCGCGCCAGCTGCACCGCTACCTCGCGCGCCGCGTCGGCGACGACGCCGCCCACGACCTCATGGCCGAGACGTTCCTCGTCGCGCTGCGGCGGCGCGAGTCGTACCGGCCGGACCTGGGCACGGCGCGCTCGTGGCTGTACGGGATCGCGACGAACCTGCTGCGCCACCACATCCGCAGCGAGACGCGGGCGCTGAGGGCGACCGCGCGGCTCGCGGCCACCGGCGAACACTCCACGGCCGGGCACGACGGCCGCGTCGCCGACCAGGTGGACGCGCAGACCCGCGCGGCCCAGCTGGCCGGCGCGCTGGCGAAGCTCAACGCCGCCGACCGCGACACGCTCCTGCTCGTGTCGTGGGCCGGGCTGGAGCCGACTGAGGTCGCCGAAGCACTGGGTGTGCCGCCTGGCACGATCCGCTCGCGGCTGCACCGCATCCGGCGCTGGCTTCGGGCCAACGCCGCATCCGTCCAGGCCGCTGACACCGCCGAGGAGGCGAAGGAACTGTGAACGACGACAACGTGCGCCACCTGTGGTCCGACGCCGAGCTCGACGAAGCCCTCGACGCCTTGCACCCCCACGTCCGCACCGACCCCGCGGAGCTGGACCGCGCCCGCGCGACGCTGCTGCGGGCCGCCTCGGCCGAGACCGGCCAGGCCCACACCGCCCCGCCTGCGAAGAAGCGGTCGGGTACGTGGCGCTGGATCGCGGTGGCCGCCGCGGTGGTCGTGGTGACGGGTGGTGTGGTCGTGGCCCGCGAGATCGTCGAACAGCCCGCCACGGTGGCCCCCGCCGCCACGGCGACCGCCGACGTGCGGCCCGGTCCCGGCCAGTACACCCACGTGACCAACACCTACACGGACATCGAGTGGGTGGCCGACCGCAGTGCGTTCGCCGTGCAGCAGAAGGTCGAGTTCTGGATCCCGGCCGACCGGTCGGACATGTGGATGCGCAAGTGGACCCGCGATGGCGACCCGGTCGTGCTCACGGGGCAGACCTACGACAAGGCGAGCCTGCCCGGCCCGGACTCCACCACGCAGATCGCCGCGGGCGGCGACTTCAGGACGCCGTTCCCCTACCCCGGCGGCTGGGACACGGACGTCCCCGGCGGCTGGTACCGGCCGACGCCGGCATTCGTCGAGAACCTGCCGACGGACAGCGCGGCTCTGCTGAAAGACGTCACGAGCGCGTCCTCGCCACCCCAGCGGTTCGTGGACGGCGCCACGGAGGTCCTCCCGCCGATGCAGTCGTACCCCGGCCTCTTCCAGCAAGCAGCCGGCGCGACGACCACGGCGAAGACACCGCTGGCGCCCACCCCCGGGTCCGCGGTCGCGACCTACGCGGGGCCTGGCGACATCCAGATGCGCCTGCTCACCGTGCTCGCGTCGGGGCTCGCGCCGCGCCCGGTGCGCGCGGCGATCATCGATCTCCTGCGCAGCCAGGCCACGACGTGGAAGGTCGAAGGCGACACCGACACCTACCTGGTCAGCTACGGCAACCACCAGCTGGTGATCGACGTCGACAACTCGACTTCCCAGCTGCTCAGCGCGCGCGATGTCACGAACCAGAACTTCTACGGGATCCACCCGGGCGAGAC
This sequence comes from Amycolatopsis sp. 2-15, assembly GCF_030285625.1. Taxonomy (NCBI): domain Bacteria; kingdom Bacillati; phylum Actinomycetota; class Actinomycetes; order Pseudonocardiales; family Pseudonocardiaceae; genus Amycolatopsis; species Amycolatopsis carbonis. The sequence goes on along the minus strand of NZ_CP127294.1, from coordinate 2,407,723 downwards.
GCTCAGCACCGCGAAGTTCAGCTTCGAGATCACCAGCGAATTCGGGTCGTGATCACTTCGCGTGGTTGGCGGCGTTGAGCGCACTGGCGACGTCGCCGACCTCTAGGGCGCGGATGCCGTCGGGCAGCTTGCCGGAGTCGGGTGGCACCAGGGCGTGGGTGTAGCCGAGCCGCGCGGCCTCCGCGAGGCGGCGCGCGACGTTGGGCACCCGCCGCACCTCGCCGGCCAGCCCGACCTCGCCGACGGCGACCAGGCGCTGGGACAACGCGACGTCGTGCATCGACGACGTGAGCGCCAGGACCAGCGCCAGGTCGATCGAGGGTTCGGTGATCTTCATCCCACCGACCGTGGCGACGTAGACGTCCTTGTCACCCAGCTTCAGCCGGCCGCGTTTCTCCAGCACGGCGAGGACCATCGCCACGCGCGAGGAGTCGAGGCCGCTCACCGCGCGCCGGGGCTGCGGCATGCTCGTGCTCGACACCAGCGCCTGCACCTCGCCCAGCAGTGGCCGTTTGCCCTCCATGGCGACCGTGATGGCCGTGCCCGGCACCGGTTCGGCGGTGCGGCTCATGAACAGCCCGGACGGGTCGGGCACGCCGACGATGCCGCCCTCGGTGAGCTCGAAGCAGCCGATCTCGTCGGCCGCGCCGAAGCGGTTCTTGATGCCGCGCACCATGCGCAGCGTCGAATGCTTGTCGCCCTCGAACTGCAGCACGACGTCGACGAGGTGCTCCAGCACGCGCGGACCCGCGACCGAGCCGTCCTTCGTCACGTGGCCCACCAGCACCACGGGCAGCCCGCGTTCCTTGGCCAGCGCCACGAGCCCCGCCGCGACGGCACGCACCTGGGTGACTCCGCCCGGCGAGCCCTCCACCAGCGGTGATGCCATCGTCTGCACCGAATCGACGATCAGCACACCCGGTTTCACGGCGTCGACGTGGCCCAGGACCGCCGACAGGTCGCTCTCGGCCGCGAGGAACATCTCGCCATGGACGTTGCCCGTGCGCTCGGCACGCAGCCGGACCTGCCCGGCCGACTCCTCACCCGTGACATACAGGGAGCGCCCGGCCGTTTTGGCCCACTGGAATGCCACTTCGAGCAGCAGGGTCGACTTGCCGACACCGGGTTCGCCGGCCAGCAACACCACAGCACCGGGCACGAGCCCGCCACCGAGCACGCGGTCGAGTTCGGAGACGCCGGTCGCCTTCGCGCGGGCTGTCTCGACGTCGACCTCGCCGATGGGCCGCGCGGGCGCGCTCGGCGCACCCGCAGCCACTCGCGTGATCGCCGGTTTGACTCCGCCCCGCTCTTCGAGCGAGCCCCAGGCCTGGCACTCCGGGCAGCGGCCGAGCCACTTCGCGGCTTCATGCCCGCATTCCGCGCACCGGTAGACGGTGCTGGTCTTCTTCACCACGCGCCGAGGCTATCGGCGGGCACCGACAAAAACCGTCAGGGCTCGACGTGGGCCGGCGCGGCGACCGGCATCGCGACGGTGATCGGGCCCGCGTTGCGGAAGGTGAAGGTGACGTTGATCGTCATGCCCGGCCACAGCGGCTGCGTGAGGTCCTGCAGTACGACCGTGCCCTGGCCCAGCTTCGTCGCCGCGCCGCCGTCGCCTGGGGACGCGCTGCTCGTGGCGGTCGGCGCGCCCGAGGAGGTGTTACTGGGCGGTGTGGAGGCCGAGCTCGACGTGGTCGGCGTGGTTGGCGCGGTCTGCTCGTTGGTCGACTCGACCGCGTCGTCCGGGCCGATGACCAGCGTGTGCCCGGCGACGATGTCGGTGGCGCCACTGATCTGCGCCGGCGACTTCGTGCCCTCCGAGCTGACCGAGACGAGCTGGTCGTCCTGGGTGCCCTGGTTGACGATCGTGAGCGTGAGCGGCGCGGGCTGGCCGGCCGAGTAGGCGGCGCCCTGCGCGGGGTACTGGACGGCGGCGTCGCGCAGCACCAGCGTCTTCACCTGCGCGTACGTGCCGTTGACCGCAGGCTGCTGCGTGTCGGTCTGGGTGATCTGACCGGCGCCGCAACCGGCGAGCACCAGCGCGGCACCGAGCGCCGACACACCTGCGCCGAGCACACGACGTTTCTGCAGCCTCACGTCAGAGTCCTTCCATCTCACGGCCTCGTCACGACGAAGACTAGCCGGGCGCCGCCGCGCGCACGGAACCGGTGGGGCCCAACGGGTGCGCCAAGACCCAAGATCAACCGTCCAATTAGGATTTCGGACCTGCTGATCAACGCCTTCCCCATCACCAGCATGAGCACGGGCGATTCAGGTTTGTCAACCCCCGCCAAGCCGCTGACCTGCGACGACGATCCCGGGTCGCTAGGTGGCCATCTGAAGACCGTGCTAAGATGGAATCAGCGAAAGGGGCAGAGGACACATGGTTTTCAAGGTCGGAGAGACCGTCGTCTACCCGCACCACGGTGCCGCACTCATCGAAGCCATCGAGACCCGCGTGATCAAGGGCGAGGAAAAGAAGTACCTCGTCCTCAAAGTCGCGCAAGGGGATCTCACGGTTCGCGTGCCTGCTGACAACGCCGAGATCGTCGGTGTGCGTGATGTCGTCGGGCAAGAAGGACTGGACAAGGTTTTCGACGTACTGCGTGCTCCCCACACCGAAGAGCCCACGAACTGGTCTCGTCGGTACAAGGCCAACCTGGAGAAGCTCGCCTCCGGCGATGTGAACAAGGTGGCCGAAGTGGTGCGCGACCTCTGGCGGCGAGAGAAGGACCGCGGACTTTCAGCCGGCGAGAAGCGCATGCTGGCGAAGGCGCGGCAAATTCTGGTCAGCGAGCTCGCGCTCGCGGAAGGCACCGACGAGGACAAGGCGGAAACACTCCTCGACGAAGTTCTGGAAACCGCGACGGTCTGACCCTCGGGGTCATCCGGCTCCCGGCGGAGGCACCGGGCAGCCACTTCTCTACGATCACGACCCGATGAACCAGCAGGTGCAGAGCGTCGCGTTCGTGACTGTCGCACACCACACCGCCGATGAAGAGCGTGCTCTCACGACGGTGAACGGTGAAGTTCTTCTCAAACACACCGTGCGGGGGCTGCTCGACACACCAGAGCTCGATCTGGTGGTCGTGTCAGCCCCAACTCGGTGTGCTGAGTCGTTTTCGGACGCTCTAGCGGACCTGGTTCCCGGGCTGTCCGATCGCTGCCGGTTCGTCCCCGGCGCGTCGCTCCGGCAGGTTTTCCCCGCCGTCGAGCCCTCGCTTTCCCCTGATGCCGTGGTCCTCGTCCACGACGCCTTGCGCGCCTTCACTCCACAACGGACTTTCCGTGAAGTACTGACCACGGTCCGTGAAGGTGCATCTGTCGTAGTGCCGGTGCTCCCGATGGCGGACACCGTGAAGGCGACCGACGCCGGCTTGATCACCGCCACCGTCGACCGCGACGGCCTGCGCACCGCCCAGACCCCCGTCGGCTTCTCGCTCGACGCGTTCCGCGCGGCGCTTGCTTCGAGCCCCACCCCCGGCCTCGACTCCGTGGCCGGCGCGACCACCGTCCCCGGCGACCCCGACGCCATGCGCGTCGCGAGCGCCTTCGAACTCACGCTCGCCGAAGCCCTCGTGGCCGGCGGCGACCAGGAGGCCCCACTGTGACCGACCTGCGTGTGGGCAACGGCGTCGACGTCCACCCCATCGAACCCGGCCGCGACTGCTGGATGGCCGGCCTCCTCTGGCCCGGCGCCGACGGCTGCGCCGGCCACTCCGACGGCGACGTCGCCTCCCACGCCCTCTGCGACGCCCTGCTGTCCGCCGCCGGCCTCGGCGACCTCGGCGCCGTCTTCGGCACCGGCGACCCCCGCATGGACGGCGCCCACGGCACCGACATGCTCGCCGAAGTCCGCACCCTGCTCGAAGCCGAAGGCTGGCGCGTCGCCAACGCCACCGTCCAGATCATCGGCAACCACCCCCGCATCGGCAAACGCCGCACCGAAGCGCAACACGTCCTCGGCACCGCCATCGGCGCTCCGGTCAGCGTCGCCGGCACCACCACCGACGGCCTCGGCCTCACCGGCCGCGGCGAAGGCATCGCCGCCATCGCCACCGCCCTCCTCACCCGCGACTGACCTCGCCCCGCCCACACCCGCACGGCCTCCGCCCCACCCACCTCCGCCCCACCCACCGCACCCAACGCGGCGTTCGTTGCACCCAACGCACCCAATGCGGCGTTCGTTGCGCTCAACGCACCGAACGCCACATTGGGGCGCTTTGGCCCCCACTCAACCGCCACCCGCCTGCCCAACTCAGGCCACGCGCAGCACCTCCCCACCGCTTCGACTTCTCCGGCACCCTCTTCCGACTGGAACAGGACTCCTCCTGGCTCACCCACCTCATCGACGACGACGGCGAATCCCTCGACCTGGAAGCCCAGACTGAGCTCATGCGCCGCATGACCGCCCCCGTCGGCCAGGTCGTCGAGCTCGACGCCGAGTACCAGCGGGCCTGGAACGACCGCGACCTCGACCCCGGCCTCCACCGGAAGGTCTATCTCGAAGTTCTCTCCCGTTCCGGCGTCCCCCACCGCGACCAGGCCGAGGCCCTCTACAACCGCCTCATCACCCCCAGCGAGTGGACGCCCTATCCCGACACCGAAGCCGCTCTCAAGCTCGGCGCCTCGGCCGGGCGCAAGGTCGGCGTTCTCAGCAACATCGCCTTCGACATCCGCCCCGCCTTCGCCCAACGCGGCTGGGACGCCCACATCTCCTCGTTCGTGCTGTCGTTCGAGGTCGGAGCCGTCAAACCGCAGCCCGAGATCTTCCGCGCGGCCATCGACCAGCTGGGCGTTCGCGCCGAAGAGACCCTGATGGTCGGCGACAGCGAGGAGGCCGACGGCGGCGCCCGCGCTCTGGGCTGCGCGTTCGAGCTCGTCGACCCGCTCCCCACCGCCGAACGGCCGGATGCACTTCTCGGAGCCTTGCGCAAGCACGACGTCTTTTGACGTCTTGCGACATCGCCCACACCGACCCCGTACCCTTTATGGGTGGCCCTACACCTGTTCGACACCGCGACCCGTGCCCCTCGGGAGTTCGTTCCCGTCCGCAGCGGAACGGCGTCCATCTACCTGTGTGGCGCCACCGTGCAGGGCGTGCCCCACATCGGGCACGTGCGGGGAGTGCTGAACTACGACGTCCTGCGGCGCTGGCTGCTCCACAGTGGACTCGACGTGCTCCTGGTCCGCAACGTCACCGACATCGACGACAAGATCCTCACCAAGGCCGCCGAAGCGGGCCGGCCGTGGTGGGAGTGGGCGACCACGCACGAGCGCGCGTTCGAGAAGGCTTACGACGACCTTGGCTGCCTCGCGCCGTCGGTCAACCCGCGCGCGACCGGGCACATCACGCAGATGATCACGCTGATGCAGCGCTTGATCGACACCGGGCACGCCTACGCGGCCGACGGTGACGTCTACTTCTCGGTGAAGTCGTTCGACGGCTACGGCAAGCTCTCGGGCCAGCAGCTCGACGAGGTGCAGCAGGGCGAGACGCCGACGCGCGGCAAGCGCGACTCGCGTGACTTCACGCTGTGGAAGAGCGCGAAGCCGGGCGAGCCGTCGTGGCCGACGCCGTGGGGCGACGGGCGGCCGGGCTGGCACCTGGAGTGCTCGGCGATGTCGACCAACTACCTCGGCCCCGAGTTCGACATCCACGGCGGCGGCGTCGACCTGGTCTTCCCGCACCACGAGAACGAACGCGCGCAGTCGAACGCCGTCGGCGACCCGTTCGCGCGGTACTGGCTGCACAACGCGTGGGTGACGATGTCCGGCGAGAAGATGTCGAAGTCGCTGGGCAACACCGTGTCGATCCCGGCGATGCTGGAGCGCTACCGCGCGCCCGAGCTGCGCTACTACCTCGTGCAGCCGCACTACCGCTCCACCGTGGAGTACTCCGACGGCGCGGTCGCGGAGGCGGCGCAGGGTTACCGGCGCATCGAGGCGTTCCTGCGGCGCGCGGCGACCGCCGGCGAGGTGCTCGCGGGCGCCGTGCAGCCGGACTTCGCCACCGCGATGGACGACGACCTGGCCACGCCGGCCGCGTTCGCCGTGGTGCACAACACGGTTCGTGACGGTAATGCCGCGCTCGACGCGGGCGATACTCCCAAGGCTCTCGAACTCGCTTTCTCGGTGCGTGCGATGACGGGGGTGCTCGGCATCGACCCGCTGTCGGAGCGCTGGGCCGACGGCGGCGGCAGCGAGACCCCCGTCCGCGAAGCACTCGACGAGCTCGTACAAGGCTTACTGGCCGAACGCCAGGAGGCGCGCGCCGCGAAGGACTTCGCGCGCGCGGACGCCGCCCGTGACCGCCTCACGCAGGCGGGCATCGTGGTTGAGGACACCCCGAACGGTCCGCAGTGGACGGTCAGGAACTCCTGATCCGTTCCACTGCGGTGGATTAAGGACTCGGTTACACATGGCAGGCAACTCACGGCGTCAGGGCGCCGTCCGCAAGACCGGCACCAAGAAGGGCCAGGTCGTCGGCTCCGGCGGGCAGCGGCGCAAGGCGCTCGAGGGCAAGGGCCCCACGCCGAAGGCCGAGGACCGGCCCGGGCACAAGGCGTACCGCTCCGCCAACGCCGCGAAGACGCGGGAGCAGGCGCGGCAGAAGAAGGCCGACCGCCCGGAGCTCATCGCCGGCCGCAACCCGGTCGTCGAGGCCCTGCGCGCCGACGTCCCGGGCACCGCGCTGTACGTGGCGGTGAACATCGAGATCGACGACCGCGTGAACGAGGCCGTCCGGCTGGCGGCCGACAAGGGCATCTCCATCCTGGAGATCCCGCGCGAGGAGCTCGACCGCAAGACCAACCGCGCCATGCACCAGGGCCTGGGCCTGCAGGTGCCACCGTTCGAGTACGCCCACCCGAACGACCTCATGGAAGCCGCACGCGACTCCGGCAACACCCCGCTGTTCGTCGCACTCGACGGCGTCACCGACCCGCGCAACCTCGGCGCGGTGATCCGGTCGGCCGCCGCGTTCGGGGCCCACGGCGTGCTCCTGCCCGAGCGCCGCAGCGCCGGCATGACGGCCGTCGCGTGGCGCACGAGCGCCGGCACAGCCGCGAAGCTCCCGATCGCCGTCGCGACGAACCTCACGCGCCAACTGAAGGCCTGGGCATCGGACGGCCTCATGATCGTGGGCCTCGACGCCGATGGCACCGTCGACATCGACGCCCTCGAACTCGCAGCCGACCCGCTGGTCATCGTCCTGGGCTCCGAGGGCCGCGGCCTGTCACGACTGGTCCGCGAAACCTGCGACGCCACGGTCTCCATCCCGATGGCGGCGGGCGTCGAGTCCCTGAACGCCTCGGTGGCCGCCGGCGTGCTGCTGGCCGAGGTCGCCCGCCGCCGCCGCGCGGCGGGCCGGCTGGGCTGACGGTTTTGTTCCACTGCTGCCGGGCTGCCTGTTGTCGGGGCGGCCCGGCAGTGGTCTGAACCCCTCGGTGCGACCGGTCCGGTTGCCCCTTTCGCCACCACCCTCAGTGATTCGCGTCCGGATCCGCTGGCCTTCACTCCACCGAGCCACCCGCTCGGGCTAAGGTCAGCTCCGGAACCGAGGGGGTCCGTCACCGATGTCGTTCGTTTCGCCGCTGTTCTTGTGGTACTTCATGCCTGCGGTGCTGGTCGCCGTACTGGTGTGCCCCCGCAGCTGGCGCAACGGCATCGTCGCGGTGGCGAGCCAGCTGTTCTACACGATCGGCGCCGGGCCGTACCTGTTCCTGCTGCTCGGCTGCATGGCCGTCAACTTCCTCGCCGGCCCGGCGCTCGAGCCCAGCCCCTGGGACGTCCGCGGCACGCGGCGCAAGCGGATCCTCATCGGCCTCGTCACGCTCGACGTGCTGGTGCTCGTCATCTGGAAGTACGCGGGCTTCGCGACGCAGCAGATCGCGGCCGTCGCGCACTGGTTCGGCGGGGACGTCGGGGTCGCGAACATCGTGGTGCCGATCGGCATCTCGTTCTACACGTTCCACCACATTTCGTACGTCGTGGACATCTATCGCGGCGAACGTCGCGCGCTTCGCAACCCCGTGTCGTTCGCGGCGTACATCGCGATGTTCCCGCAGCTCATCGCCGGTCCCATCGTGCGTTACCGCGAGATCGCGGACCAGCTGCCGCAGCAGCGTTCCCACCGCCTCGACGACATCGCCGCCGGCTTCCCACGGTTCGCACTGGGGCTGTGCAAGAAGTCCATCGTCGCCGACTCGCTCAGTCCGATGGTCGAAGCGTGCTTCTCCACGCCCCCCGACCAGATGACCTTCGCGACGGCCTGGCTCGGCGCCATCGGCTACACGCTGCAGCTGTTCTTCGACTTCTCGGGCTACTCGGACATGGCCATCGGCCTCGGCCGCATGCTGGGCTTCCGCCTCCCGGAGAACTTCGCGCGGCCGTACTCGTCGGTCACCATCACGGAGTTCTGGCGCCGCTGGCACATGTCCCTGTCTCGCTGGTTCCGCGACTACGTCTACATCCCCCTCGGCGGCAACCGCTCGGGCGCCGGCAAGACCTACCGCAACCTCTGCATCGTCTTCGTCCTCACGGGCTTCTGGCACGGCGCCCAATGGACCTTCCTGGTCTGGGGCTGCTACCACGGCGCCCTCCTGGTCATCGAACGCCGCTTCAACCTCGGCGACACCCCGGCCGGCCGCGCCGCCCGCATCGGCCGCCGGGTGCTGACCCTGGTCCTCGTGGTGTTCGGCTGGGTGTTCTTCCGCTCCACCGACCTGCCGCACGCGTTGAGCATGATCGGCCACATGCTCCTGCCGGACTTCGGCGGGCTGGGCGATGTGGTATCGAGCGCGTTGACGAACCAGCGGCTGGTGATTTTGCTCCTGGCTTTGGCCGTGTTCGTGCTCCCGGCGCACCCGGTCACGGGACCGTTGCTGGAGTCATCGAGGACGCGTCCGGCGACGGCTTTGCGAGTGGGCGTGATGACGGCGGGGCTGGTGTATGCCGCGATTCTGGTGGCTACGGGGACGTTCAGTCCGTTTTTGTACTACCAGTTCTAGCCCGCCGAAAATGGCAATAGGGATCGGCCGGCATCTACGTACCCTGTACTTCCGTGGTCAGCTCTGCCGACCGAAGGGACCAACGTGACAGCCGATCAGCTGCGGTTCCGCGACCAGCGGCTGACCGCGTGGCACTTTTCCGCCGGTGAGGTGCTGGTGCGGTGTCCGCGGTGCGGCGAGTGCGCGAGGGTTGTTGTCGTACCCGGGGCGGGTGCGGAGCTGCGCGAGCCCCGGCGGCTGGCGTGTGGGCAGTGCGGTTATGTGCGGGGCCAGACGGGTCAGACGCGATACGGGCCGGCGCCATCGGGGACTGTGTGCGATCCGTATCTACAGGAACCGCTGTGGTTGCAGGGCGATTGCGGTGGGAATGTGCTGTGGGCGTACAACGAAGCGCACCTTGATTACCTCGAGGCCTTTGTCGTTGCGAGGCTTCGGGAGAAGGTGGTTGTCGGCGAGGGTGAGTGGCGGCGGAGGATGACGATGGTCGCCAAGTTGCCCGCGTGGTTGAAAGCGGCCAAGAATCGCGAAAGGGTGCTGCGCGGCATTGAACGGATGCAGGCGACGCTTCAGCCCTGACCGTAACCACGCAGTTTTTCCACCACCTGCTCAATCTCATCCTGCGGCAACAATGCCGGCGTACCACCCGACCGAGCCAACAGCCACACCTGACACAGCCACTCAAGCTGACGAGCCCGGTCGTAAGCCGCACCCAACGTGGCCCCATAGGTGACAGTGCCGTGGTTGGCGAGCAGACACCCCCGGCGAGACTCCAGCGCAGTGAGGATGTGGGTGGCCAAGGCAGCAGTGCCGTACGTCGCGTAGGGGGCCACGCGGACCGACGGGCCGATGGTCGCCACCAGGTAGTGGATGGGCGGGAGCTCGTCGACCAGCGTGGACACCGCCGTGGCGTGGGCGGAGTGCGTGTGGACGACCGCGTTCACCGGGGAGCCGTCGGGGTCGGTGGCGTGGTTGTAGACGGCCAGGTGCATGGGGAGTTCGCTGGTGGGCCGGAGGCTGCCGTCGACGGGTTCGCCGTCGAGGCCGACGATCGGGATGTCCGAGGGCTTCAAGGTCGAGTAGCGGACGCCGGTGGGGGTGACGGCGACGAGGGCGCCGTCGCGGATGGAGAGGTTGCCGGAGGTGGCGACGGCCAGGCCGTCCGGAGCCAGGCGGCGGGCGTGGGAGCAGATGGCTGCGCGTTCGACTTCGAGGATCAAGGGACTAGGCCTCCGGAACCCGGCGCTGGTGGACAGCGACATTCTCGGGGCCGACAGCCATGGCGCGCGAGGCGTAGCCGAAAAAAAGAGCGGGCCCACCGGTGTGGTGGGCCCGCAAATGACCGGAGAAATCAGCGAACGGCGACGTCTTCCGACTCGGAAGCAGTGTCCTCAACGGACTCCGGCTCCGTAGCCGCCTGGTCCGCCGGGTTCAGCAGGCGCAGGGCTTCCTGAACAGCGACGTTGGTGGCGGCCAACCGGTCCGCCACCCTGGCCCGCAGGTCGAGCGCCAGGGTGCGGGCTTCGGTGGCCTCGGTCTGCTGCTGGAGGGCGTCGGCGAGGGCGGTGTCCGTCTGGGAGCGCTTGGCGGCGATCTCCTCGGACGCGACGCGGTCAGCCTCGGCACGGGCGGCGGCGGAGGCGGCTTCGGCGGCGGCGTCGGCCTCGACGCGGGCGCGGGTGGCCGACTCGTCGGCTTCGGCGCGGGCGCGGGCGGCGGCTTCGTCGGCTTCCGTGCGGGCGCGGTCGGCGGCTGCGGTGCGGGTCGCGATGTCCTCGTTGGCGGCGGCCGTGCGCGTGGCGATGTCTTCATTCGCCGCCGCGGTGCGAGAAGCGATGTCCTCATCCGCGGCCCGGGTCCGGCGCTCGATGTCCGCGTCGGCGGCAGCCGTCCGCTCGTCGATGTCCGCCTCGGCCGAAGCAATACGAGACGCGATGTCCGCCTGTGCCTCCGACAGCAGCCGCTCGCGCTCGGCTTCCGCTTCCTTGCCCAGGCGCTCGACGGTGCGCTGCGATTCGTGCGCGTACTTGTCCGCCTCGGCCCGGGTGGCGGTGGCGTCGGCTTCGGCGGCGGCGCGGAGGTCGGCGATCTCCTCCTCGGCGAGCTGCATCATCATGCGCACGCGCTCGGCCATGGCGCCGGCGCCGGACGGGCTCGAGCTCAGCCGCACGAGCGCGGCCTTCGTCTCGGACAGCTCGTTCTGCGTGGTGGTGAGGGCCTTGGACAGCTCTCCGGCCGTCGCGATGGCCTCGTCGCGGCTGTGCGACGTCTCCCGTAGCTCACGCGAGAGCGCCATGAGCCGCTCGTCGACCTGGCGCTGGTTATAACCCCTGACGGCGACGGCGAACGGGGCGCTCTTCGGGGTGGCTTCGGACTTCTCAGGCGCGACCATCGGGCCACCTTAGTGAGGGCAGGTCCGTGTATACGTACCGCCAAACGGCTGCATTACAAAATGCGCAACCCCCGGTCACGCATGGCATCGCAGACGAGGAGGGACGGCCGGGAGAACAACGCGGAAACGGTGGGAGACCGGAATGGACGGTCCGAAACGACGCGCCGGATCGATCTTCGGCCCGACCGGCACGAACCCGGCGAATTCGCGGCCCCGAAGAGCCACCACCGTCGATCCGCAGCCGGGCCGGCCGGAAGCCGAGCGAAGCCCGAACCGGTGAACGCCCGACGCGGCTCCCCGACGCACCGGCCGCCGCCCGCTACCGTGCGCCTGAGCGCGACACGGGGAGGCAAGCGCGGTGCACCACTGGCAGGTCTACGCGACGATGCCGTTCATCGCCGCGCTGATCGGCTACGTCACCAAGCGCGTGGCCATCGAGATGATGTTCCGCCCCGTCGAGTTCGCCGGGATCAGACCGTTCCTCGGGTGGCAGGGCGTGCTGCCCGCGAACGCCGAACGCATGGCGACGACCGCGACGGAAATGCTCACCACGAACCTCGTCGACCCGAAGGAGATTTTCGCCCGGCTCGACCCCGCGCAGGTCGCCAAGGAAATCGAAGAACCGCTGCTCAAAGTCGTCGAAGACGTCACGCGCGAGGTGATGGAGACCTACCAGCCGCGGCTGTGGGAGGTGCTGCCCACCGCCGCGCAGCAGTTGCTGCTCAAGCGCGTGCAGGCCGAAGCGCCGCGCGCGATCACGAAGATCATGCGCGAAATCGCCGCCAACATCGAAGACGTGCTCGACCTCAAGCACATGGTCGTGGCCAACCTCGTCCGCGACAAGGCGCTCCTCAACCGCCTGATCCGCGACATCTCGAAACCCGAAATGCAGTTCATCGCACGCTCCGGAATCGTGTTCGGCTTCATTCTCGGCTGCGTTCAGCTGCTCGTGTGGACGTTCACGAAATCGCCGATCGTGCTGCCGCTGTTCGGCCTCGGCATCGGCTGGTTCACCGACTGGCTCGCGTTGAAAATGATCTTCCTGCCCCGCGAGCCGAGACGGTTCTTCGGCCTCTACACCTGGCAAGGCGTGTTCCAGAAACGCCGCGACCAGGTCGCCGCCGACTACGGCGACATGATCGCCCGCGAGATCATCACCGTGCCCAACCTGCTGGAAGCCGTGCTGCGCGGCCCGAAGTCCGATCGCCTGTTCACCATGATCACGCGCGAGGTGCAGAAGACGATCGACGCGCAGGCGAGCGTGGTGAAACCGTTCGTCGCGATCGCTGTCGGCACGAAGCGCTTTCAGGAAATGAAGCAGACGGCCGCCGCGATCGCCGCGCAACGCGTGCCCGAGACGATCCGCCACGCCGAGGACTACGCCGTGAACGCGCTCGACGTGCGCAACACGATCGTCGACCGGATGCGCAAGCTCACGCCGCTGGAATTCGAACAACTGCTGCGCCCGGCGTTCCGGCAGGACGAATGGAAGCTGATCGCCGTCGGCGCGGTCATCGGCGGGCTGGTCGGCGAGCTCCAGGCGCTGGTCCTGCTGCACTGACAACTGCGATACGGTTTCTCCGGCGAGCGGAGGGAGGCCGGATTGGACGCAGTCCTCGACGACCTCGCGCGGCACTGGCCGGTCTACGCCACGATGCCGTTCATCGCCGCGCTCATCGGCTACGTCACCAAGCGCGTGGCGATCGAGATGATGTTCCGCCCGCTGGAGTTCGTCGGGATCAAGCCGTTCCTCGGCTGGCAGGGCGTGGTGCCCAAGCACGGCGGCCGGATGGCGGCCATCGCGACCGAGCTGCTGACCACGAACCTGCTCGATCTCAAGGAGATCTTCGAGAAGATCGACCCGGTCATCGTCACGCGCGAGCTGGAGCAGCCGCTGCTGCGGGCCGTCGACGCGATCGCGCGCGACGTGCTGGAGGAGCACCACCCGCGTCTGTGGGAAGTGCTGCCGACGCTCGCGCAGGAGCTGCTGATCAAGCAGGTCCAGGCCAACGCGCCGCGGCTCGTGCGCGAGTTCCTGGAGGACGTGCGCGACAACCTCGACGAAGTGCTCGACGTGCGGCACATGACCGTGGAAAGCCTCACCCGCGACAAGGCCCTGCTCGTGCGGCTGATCCGCGAGACCTCGCGGCCGGAGATGGCGTTCATCGCCCGGGCCGGCATCTTCTTCGGGTTCGGCCTCGGCGTCGTGCAGGCGATCGTGTGGGCGTTGACCCGCGAGCCACTCGTGCTGCCGATCTTCGGCGGCTGCATCGGCCTGTTCACCGACTGGCTCGCGATCAAGATGATCTTCCTGCCCCGCGAGCCCGTACGCGTGGGCCGCGTGATCCTGCAGGGCAAGTTCCAGCGCCGCCGCGCGGAGGTCGCCCGGCAGTACGGCGAGCTGATCGCCAACGAGGTCCTGACCACGGCGAACCTGCTCGAAGCCCTGCTGCGCGGCCCGAAGTCCGACCGGCTCGTGGCGATGGTCGAACGCGCGGTGGGCCACGCCGTCGACGAGCAGGCCAGCCTCGCGAAGCCCGTGCTCACCCTGGCCGTCGGCGGGCGCCGGCTGCAGGAGATGAAGCACGAGGCCGCGCGGCGGGCGCTGGCGGAGCTGCCGCAGACCGTCCGCTACGCCGAGGGCTACCTCACGCAGGCCATGGATGTCGCCAAGGTCATCGAGCAGCGCATGCTCGCGCTGACGCCCGTCGAGTTCGAAGGACTACTGCGCCCGGCGTTCCGCCAGGACGAGTGGAAGCTGATCGCCGTGGGTGGCGTGATCGGGTTCATCGTCGGTGAGCTGCAGGTCCTGCTCATGCTCGGCTGACTTTTCGGTGGTTGCCCACACCTCGTTCACTCGAAGTGGCTACCGTGATCGAGTGGCGTCCAAATCCCCTCAGCTGCCAGCCGTCCACGAGGCGTACCTGCCTCGCGAGCACGCGCTGCACCGTCCGCGGCACGGCAGGCGGCAGCTCACGGCGCTGATCTGCGCGCTGCTGTTCTTCACCACGCCCACGCTGCTGTGGGTGTTCGGGGTGCGCCCGACCGAGATCGAGAACCACAAGCTCGCGGGTTTCCCGAGCATCGGCGACGGGTTCGGCTTCTTCACCGGCCTGCCTACCTGGGCCGTGGACCAGCTGTCCTTCCGCGCGAGCGCCATCAACGCCGCCGACGGGGTCAGTCGCTCGATCTTCGGCGAGGACGCGCCACTCGACCAGGGTTCGTCCTCGGACTCCGGCCCGATCCCCGCGCCGCCACTGCAGCAGCCGGGCGCGCCCAACCAGGGGCCGGCCGCGCCGACCCTGCCCGGCAGCAACCAGGCCGGCTACCGCAAGGTCGTGCAGGGCCTCGACGGCTGGCTGTACTACGGCTACGACGCCGAGTCGAAGTGCACGCCCGCCCAGGACATCGACACCACACTCAAGAAGGTCAACGAGCTGCGCACCGCCGTCGAGGCGTCCGGGCGCAAGTTCGTCTTCGTGGTCACGCCGGACAAGACGACGATGGTGCCCCAGTTCCTGCCCGCCAGCTTCCCGGGCAAGGAGTGCTCGCAGGCCGCCGCGCCGAACGACTGGCACAAGATGACCACCGTCGGCCACTCGCTGGACCTGCGCCCGGCGTTGGCCGCGTCCGCCGCGCGCGTCGGCCACCC
Source organism: Amycolatopsis sp. 2-15 (assembly GCF_030285625.1). Classification (NCBI taxonomy): domain Bacteria; kingdom Bacillati; phylum Actinomycetota; class Actinomycetes; order Pseudonocardiales; family Pseudonocardiaceae; genus Amycolatopsis; species Amycolatopsis carbonis. Next base: position 2,392,671 of record NZ_CP127294.1, on the reverse strand, counting down.
GATCTACGCCCCGAACGACACGCACTGGCGCGACGAAGGCGGCCTCGTCCTCACGCGGACCCTCGCCGAGACCGTGCAGCCCGGGGTCACCACGGGCTGGCGGTCCACTCCGGACGGCGAGTACGACGGCGTTGCCGACCTGCCGCTGCTGCTCGGCAAGTCAGGCACCAAGTCGAACACGCAGTACACCCTTGAGCCCGACGGCGTCACCGACCGCGCGGCCGGCTTCATCGGCAATATCGACACTCCGGTGCATCGCACCTCGGCGCCCCTGCCCGGCACGATCGCCGAGCCCACGCTGGTCTACGGCGACTCGTTCAGCCTCGCGTCCTCGCGCTACCTCTCCGCGGCGTTCACGAACCTGACCTACCTCGCCTACTCCACCGACAAGACGCCCCAGGCGGCCGCGGTCGACGAGTTGGTGAACTCGCGGGTGGTCGTGCTGCAGGCCGTGGAACGCAACGTCGTCGGCGGCCTCGTGCCGTTCACGAACGACGGCTTCATCGCGGCGGTGAAGACGGCGATGGCCGCCCACCCGGTGGGCTGAACCTCAGCCGACAGGTACGGGCTGCGGCACCGGCGGCGTGTTCGCACGCACGCCGCTGCGCCGTTCCCGCGCCCACGAGATCACGCGGCACACCAGGTAGATCAAGAACGAGATCGCCGTGACGAAGGCGCTCACCGGTTTGCCCGGGGCGAGCGACAGCACGATCCCGCCGAGTGCGGACACCTCCGCGAAGATCACCGACAGCACCGTCGCGCGCAGTGGGCTGGCTGTCACGCGGGCGGCGGCCGCGGCGGGGGTCACCATCAGCGCCACCACCAGCAGCGAGCCGACGATCTGCACGCTCAACGCCGTGGCCACGCCCACCAGCAACGCGAACACCACGGTCAGCGTCTTCACGGGCACGCCGCGTGCGACGGCGACGTTGCGGTCCACGCTGGCGAACAGCAGCGGCCGGTAGACGCACGCCAGCACGGCCAGCACGGCGACGGCCGAGATCACCAGAGACGTCAGGTTCGTCGAGTCCACGGTGATGATCTGGCCGGTGAGAATGCCGAACTTGTTGGCCGACCGTCCCTTGTAGAACGACAACAGCAGCACGCCCATGCCGAGGCCGAACGACAGGATCACGCCGATCACGGAGTCGCGGTCGGCGTCGCGGGTGCCGAGGATGCCCAGCAGCAACGCGGCGGCCACGGCGCCGAGCAGCGCGCCGTACTCGACGCCGACGCCGATCAGCAGCGCGCCCGCCGCGCCGGTGAAGGCCAGCTCGGATGTGCCGTGCACCGCGAAGGACATGCGGCGCATCACGATCAGCGGGCCGAGGACGCCGGCGAGAAGCCCGAGCACGGCGGCCGCGATGAGCGCCGTCTGCACGCCGTCCAGCTCGGTGATCAGCTCCCACGTCTTGGCGAAGTCGAACATGCCGTCCAAGGCTCAGCCCACTGCTTCCTGCTCGTGGTGGTGCGGTTGGTCTTCGCACAGGGAGCTCTGCGAACCCGCGATGTGGATCTGCCCGCCGACGCGCAGCACCTCGACGCGCGTGCCGTACAGCTCGGACAACGTCTCGGAGTTCATCACCTCGTCGGGCTTGCCGACGCGGAACGAGCCGTTGACCAGGTACAACACGCGGTCGACGAACTGCAGCACCGGGTTGATCTCGTGCGTCACGAACAGCACGGCCGTGTCCGCCGTGCGCCGGCGCCGGTCGATGAGTTCACTCACGGCGCGCTGGTGCGCGAGGTCGAGCGAAAGGAGCGGTTCGTCGCACAGCAACACGGACGGGTCACCGACCAGCGACTGCGCCACCCGGAGGCGTTGCTGTTCACCGCCGGAAAGCCGCCCGATCGGCTGCTTCGCGTACGCCGTGCCACCGACCGCCTCGATCGCCTCCGCGACGCGACGCCGGCGGTCGCGCAGGCCGAACACGCCGGTCCCCCAGCGGTGCCCGTCGAGGCCGAGGCCCACGAGGTCGACGCCACGCAGGGTCAGGCCGTCGTCGATCGCGCGCTGCTGCGGGATGTAGCCGACCTTGCGGTTGGCGCCACCCGGGCGGCCGCCGGCGATCTCGACGCTGCCGGCCGAGAGGCTCTGCATGCCGAGCAACGCCTTGAGCAGGCTGCTCTTGCCGGACCCGTTGGGGCCGAGGATCGCGAGGAACTCGCCCTGCTCGACATCGAGGTCGAGGCCGGACCAGAGGGTGCGGCTGCCGAACGCCAGGCCCGCCCCGCGGACGCGAACCGCGGGGCGAACCGTCGAGAGCGCGGCGGACATCAGCTGTTCAGAGCCCCGGACAGCGAGTCCACTTCCTTGGTCATCCAGTCAATGTAACCCGTGACGTCGGCGGGCAGCGTCTCGGCCACGTCGACCACGGCGACGTTCGACGCCTTCGCGTCCGACACCACCTGCTGGGTCAGCGGGGTCACCGTCTGGACGTTGTTGATCAGGGCCTTGACCTGCTTGTTCTTGATGAGCTGGGTGAAGTCGTTGACGGCCGTGGCGGGCACGTCGGTCTCGTTCTCGACCGCGTCGGAGAAGGCCTTCGGGGTCGCGTCGGTGATCTTCGCGGTCTCGAGCAGGTAGTGCGCCACGGGCTCGGTCACCACGACCTTGGTGCCCGGGTGCGCGGCGCCGAGGGCTTCGGTCTTCTTGACCAGCGCGTCGACCTGGCCCTTGAACGTCTTGGCGTTGTCGTCGAAGGTCTGCTTCGACGCCGGCTGGATCGCGCTGAGCGCCGAGGCGACCTGGTCGGCCACCTTCTCCACGCCGGGCAGGTCGAACCAGACGTGCTCGTTCTCGTCGCCGGTCGCGGCGATGTCATAGGCCACGAGGTTCTTCGCACCCGATGCCTGGTCGGCCAGCTTGCCGAAGAAGTCGTCGTAGCCGCCGCCGTTGGCGAGCGTGAGCTGAGCGTTCTTGGCCGCCAGCGCGTCGTCGGCCGTGGACTCGTACGAGTGCGGGTCGCCCGTCGGGTCGTGGATGATCGACTTGACCTGCACTTTGTCGCCGCCGACGGCCGTGACGACACTGCCCCACACGTCCGTCGCCGCGACGACGTTGATCTGGCCCGACGTCGAGGAACCGGAACCGGCGCCGGTGCCGGCGCCCGAGTCGGTGCTGGAGCACGCGCTGAGCGCGAACACGGTCAGAGCCGAGGCGGCGGCGAGCACGCCGCGGGCGGGGCGGGTACTCAGTCGGGAACTCATCGAAGACTCTCCTGGGTCGAACCGATCAGCTAATGGAAATCGTTGTCAGATTCACTTTACCCCATCCGAATGACAGGGCCAGCTCCACCGGGTGGCAGAGGGCCCGTCCGTCACTCAGCGGATCGAGACACTCACCACAGGGGTGTCGCTTCTGGAAAACGATCTGAACCGTTACGGTTTGCGGATGGGCCGTCCTATTCGCACCCGGAGGCAGGCGACATTGGCGTCGCTGGCGGCGGAGCTCGGGGTGTCCAGGACCACCGTGTCCAACGCGTACAACCGCCCCGACCAGCTGTCTCCCGAACTGCGCCGGCGCATCCTCGAGACCGCCCGCCGCCTCGGTTACCCCGGTCCGGACCCGGTAGCCCGATCGCTGCGCACCCGCAAGGCCGGCGCCGTCGGACTGCTGCTCACCGAGAACCTGTCGTACGCGTTCCGTGACCCGGCCGCGGTCGGTGTGCTCGAAGGCCTCGCCCTCGCCTGCGAGGACGCGGGGGTCGGCCTGCACCTGGTGCCCGCGAGCCCCGGCCGCGAAGACGTCGCCGCCGTGCACCGCGCCGGCGTCGACGGTTTTGTCGTCTACTCCGTGCCCGACGACGACCCGCACCTCGCCGCGGTGCTGGAGCGGCCCGTCCCCACGGTGATCATCGACCAGCCACGCATCGAAGGTGTGGACCGCGTCGGCCCGGACGACGCGGCGGCCGTCACGCGCCTGGCCGAGCACCTCGTTTCGCTCGGGCACCGGCAGGTCGGCGTGCTGTGCATGCGCTTGGCGCGCGAGCGCAACGACGACTTCGTGACCGCGCAGCGCCAGAGCAGCGCTCACTTCCACGTGCAGCGCATCCGCCTCGAAGCCCTGGCCACGGCGTTCTCCGCGGCCGGTGTCGACTGGGCCACCGTGCCGGTGGTCGAGCGCTTCGACCACACCGTCGACGACGGCGCTTCGGGCGCCCGCCAGCTGCTCGACGCGTACCCGCAGGTCACGGCCGTGATCTGCACGTCGGACATCCTCGCGATCGGCGCGATGGCCGAGGCCGAGCGCCGTGGCCTGCGCGTGCCGCTCGACCTCACTGTGACGGGCTTCGACGGCATCGCCGAGGCCGAGCGCCTCGGGCTCACCACCGTGCACCAGCCCGTGCTCGAGAAGGGCAAGGTCGCGGGGCGGCTGCTGCTCGGCTCGGCCGAGCGTGTGGGCCCGAAGGTGATCACGCTGCCCACCGAGCTGCGGATCGGGCGCACGTCGGCGCCGCCGCGGACCGTCGAGGAGCCGTGGTTCGGCGGCTGATGGGGTCCCTTGTTCCCGTGATTTGGGACCTATCCCGTTGTAAGGGACACCGCGGGCCGGTTCCATGGGAGGGACCTCCCGCGTAGCCGGGGAAGCGTGGCCGAAAGGTGACCATGACCTCCGCTGATGAGTTGTTCCGCCGCCACAGCGTCGCCGGCCCCGTGCCGCCGCCCGAGGGCGCGACAGCGATCCCGAGCCTGCACGCAACCGTGCTGACCTGCATGGACGCGCGCATCAACGTGTACGCCCTACTCGGCCTGGAGCCCGGCGAGGCCCACGTGCTGCGCAACGCCGGCGGCGTTGTCACCGACGACGTGATCCGCTCCCTCGCGTTGTCGCAGCACAAGCTCGACACCGAAGAGGTGCTGGTCGTGCAGCACACCTCCTGCGGCGTCTCGACCGTGACCGAGGACGGCTTCAAAGACGAGCTCGAGGACTCCACCGGCGTGCGGCCCACGTGGTCGGTCGAGGCGTTCAGCGACGTCGAGGCCAGCGTGCGCCGCGGCGTGGAGCGCGTGCGGCACAGCGAATTCCTGCCGCACCGCGACAAGGTGCGCGGTTTCGTCCTCGACATCGACAAGGGAAGCCTGACCGAGGTCGTCTGACGCGCGTCGGTTTCAATGGTCGGCGTGGCTGTGGACGCGGACGTTCTGATCGACTGGTTCGACACGCACGGGCGAGACCTGCCGTGGCGGGAGCCGGAGTGCTCCGCGTGGGGCGTGCTGGTGAGCGAGATCATGCTGCAGCAGACGCCGGTGGCGCGCGTGCAGCCGATCTGGCTCGAGTGGATGGCGCGCTGGCCCGTGCCCTCGGCGCTGGCCGCGGAGACCACCGGCGAGGTCGTGCGCGCGTGGGGCAAGCTCGGTTACCCGCGCCGCGCCCTGCGGCTTCACGCGGCGGCCACGGTGATCGCGGCCGAACACGGCGACGTCGTGCCGTCCGATGTGGACACCCTGCTCGCGCTGCCCGGCATCGGCGCGTACACCGCGCGGGCCGTGGCCGCTTTCGCCTACGGCAAGCGGGCGCCGGTCGTCGACACGAACGTGCGCCGCGTGGTCGCGCGGGCCGTGCACGGCGTCGGCGACGCGGGCCCGGCGTCGAACACTCGCGACATGGCCGACGTCGAGGCGCTGCTGCCGGCCGAAGACGCACCGGCGGCCAAGCTGTCGGCGGCGTTGATGGAGCTGGGCGCGCTGATCTGCACCGCACGGGCACCGCGCTGCGCCGACTGCCCGGTCTACGACACCTGCACCTGGCAGCACAACGGCCGCCCCGAATACGCGGGGCCGGCCAAGCCCGTGCAGAAGTTCGCGGGCACCGACCGGCAGGTGCGCGGCCTGCTGCTCGACGTGCTGCGCGGCAGCGAGGGGCCGGTGGAGAAGGCGCGGCTCGACATCGTGTGGCACGAGGCCGGGCAGCGGGACCGCTGCCTCGACTCGTTGCTGGTCGACGGTCTGCTGGAGCAGACGGACAGCGGGCTGTTCGCGCTGCCGGGTGAACACTGACGGACTGGTTATCACGGGGTACGACGAAAGTCGGCAAAAAGTTGTCATGATCTCCGTGGCGGGTTAGCTTTCCCCCGACGCTGTTCCGGCGCTGTTTCCGGCGGAGGAGATTTCGCATGGGGGAAGCCACTCGTCGTGCCGTGCTCAGGGGCGGGCTCACGGTGACCGCGGCGGGCGCGTTCGGCCTGGTCGCGGCGCGAACGGCCACAGCGGTGACGGCGGTGACCGCGCCGCAGATCCACTCGACGTCGGAGTGGAACGCGCGGCCCGCGACGGGCGCGATCGTGGTGGAAAACCACAAGCCGACGTACATCGTGGTGCACCACACCGTCGACCCGGGCAACAACACCGACTACTCGCTGGCCCACGCGTTGCAGATCTCGCGCGACATCCAGAACTTCCACATGGACACCCGCGGCTGGATCGACACGGGCCAGCAGTTCACGAACAGCCGCGGCGGCTACGTGACGGAAGGCCGCCACCGCAGCCTGGAGATCCTGCGCGGCGGCACGCAGCACGTGCAGGGCGCGAACGTCGGCAACCACAACAGCGAATGCCTCGGGATCGAGAACGAAGGCCTGTACAGCACGGTCGACGTGCCGGTGGCGTTGTGGAATTCGCTGGTCTCGCTGGTCGCCTACATCGCCGACCAGTACGGGATTTCGCCGAGTTTCATCAAGGGCCACCGGGATTTCAATTCCACGGAGTGCTGTGGGCAGGTGCTGTACGACCGGCTTCCGGAGCTGCGGACGGCCGTTTCGCGGGTGCTCGGCGTCGCGGCTTCGCGGGCGGAGGTGCCGGAGTGGCCGCTGCTGAAGCCGGGCGACGTGGGGCCTCGGGTGCTTACGGCGCAACGGTTCTTGCGTGCCGCTGGCTACGGAGTGCCGACCGATGGCGTGTTCGGACAGTCCACAACGGACGCTGTAGCTGCTCTGGCGTCTTCCCATGGGCTGTCCCGCGACAGCTGCACGGCGGCGCGGGCGGCGGACGAGTCGGGGTTCCTCGGCTCGGACGTGTGGCCGCTCATCGTGCCGTCAGGGAAGTCCGCCGCGGCGTGGCGGGTCGAGCTCGCCCACTGACCCCGGCGGGTCACGCGAGCCGGCGAGGGCGGTCCGCGTGACCCGCCGGTTTGCTCAGAGACCGGCGAGGAACGCTTCGACAGCGCCGCGGTAGATCTCGGGCGCCTCGGCGTGGGGCAGGTGCGCCGAGCCGGGGACGACGAGGTGTTTCGCGCCGGAAACGCGTGCGGCGACCTGCGCTTGCTGACCTTCGGGCATGGCCGTGCATTCGCCTTCGACGATCAGCAGGGGGCATCGGATGGCGTCCACAAAGGACCAGTAGTCGCGGCGGCCCCATTCGGCGGCGATCTCGTAGAGGTCCTCCAGATTCGCGATCAGGTGGTAGCCGTCTTCGCGTTCTTCGACGCATTCGGTGAAGTAGTCGCCCGCGGTGCCGAAGAACTCGCGGACGTGGGCGAGTGATTCGAACGGCGCCGGCCAGCTGTCGAAGTAGCCGCGCCAGGTCTCGACGGTGCGGCCGCGCTGGTCGGGCGCGAAGTCCTCGCTGACGACTGCGCGGACCAGCTCCGGGTGCTTGGCCGCCGTCGCCCAGGCGTGGAGGCCGCCCATGGAGTGGCCGATCAGCACCGACGGGCCGAGCTCGCCGAGCACCTCGGCGATGTCCTCGGTGAACTGCTCGGTGGTCCACGGGCCGGTGTGCCGCGCGCGGCCGTGACCGCGGGCGTCGAGGGCGTGGACGGAGCCGTAGCGCTTCAGCCACTGGGCGACCGGCCACCACGTGCGGGCCCGGCCCATCAAGCCGTGCAGCAGGAGCACCGACACGCCCGTGGTGTCGTCGCCGCCGAAGTGGATCAGCCCAGGTCGCATGGAGTCTCCCGCCGTTTCGCCGGGTAGCCAACCACACCAACAGGCACAGTGTGGCGAAGCCACTCCATTGAGGGTGGTGGTGGGGAGGAAGGTTGGAATTAGGGTGAACCGATGCGCAGCCCCCGAACGGCCGTCTTCGCCCTCGCCGGTGTGCTCGCGCTGTCCGCGTGCAGTGCCGACAATCCGGACACACCACCGATGCATCCCTCGGCAGGGGCGAGCGGCGCGGGCGATCCGTATTACCCCGAAGACGGTAACGGCGGTTACGACGCGCTCGACTACCACGTCGACGTCGGCTACGACCCCGCGAGCGGCCACCTCGACGGCGACACGACCGTGACCGCTAGGGCCACGCAGGACCTCAACCGGTTCAACCTCGACCTGCGGGGGCTCGACGTCGCGTCGGTCGAGGTCGACGGGAAACCGGCGAAATTCAGCCGGGAAAAGGGCTTCGAGCTGGTGATCACGCCGCCCCAGCCGTTGCGAGCGGGCTCGACGTATCGCACGCGCGTGCGGTACTCCGGCGATCCGTCGAAGACCGAGCACGACGGCGGCAGCGAGACCGGCTGGAGCCGCTCGGCCGACGGCGGCGCGTTCATGGTGGGCGAGCCGCATTCGGCGGCGTTCTGGTACCCGGTGAACGAAACCCCGCGCGACAAGGCGACGTTCAGCGTGACCGCGCACGTGCCGGACGGCTGGACGGTGATCGCAGGCGGCCGTGAGCAGAGCAGTTCTTCGGCCGGCGGGAAGACCACCACCACGTGGACCGAGCCGAACCCCGTCGCCAGCTACCTCACGACGATCGCGATCGACAAGTTCACGGTGAAGCGCTCTTCGCTGCCCGACGGCACGCCCGTCGTGTCGGCGTACGCGCCGGGCGCCGAGCCGCTCGAGGCCAGCGGCGACCGGCTGCCGGACATCCTGGCGTTCCTGAGCAGCAAGTTCGGCCCGTACCCGCAGAGCGCCGCCGGCGGCATCTACCTAGCGGAGGACATCCACTTCTCGCTGGAGACGCAGACGCGCCCGACGTACGCGAAGTGGGCCGACCTCCTCACCCTCGTGCACGAGAACGCCCACCAGTGGTTCGGCGACTCCGTGTCGCTCGACTCGTGGTCAGACGTCTGCCTCAACGAGTGCTTCGCGTCGTACGCGCAGTGGCTCTGGTCCGAGCGCGAGGGCCAGAACCTCGACGACCGCTACCGCGCGGCCCTCGAGATCACCCACGCCAGCACCGACTTCTGGAACCGCAAACTCGTCGACCCCGGCCCCGGCCACGAGTTCGAAGCCGTGTACGACAAAGGCATCCTCGCCCTGCACGCCCTGCGCCGCCGGATGGGCGACGGCCCGTTCTCCACCCTGCTGCACGACTGGCCCGCCGAGCACCGCCACGCCAACGCCACCTGGGCCGACTTCACGAAACTGGTGAACCACCTGGCCGGCCAGGACCTGACCCCCTTCCTGGACGACTGGTTCCGCACGGCGAAACTCCCGTCGGACGCCGACCTCTACCCGGGCACGCTCCGTCCCTGAGCCGAGGCGCCCAGGAGTGACCTGGTCAGCGCGTTGCGCGCGTCCGTCATCTCCGCCAGGGCGCCGCCCAGCTCGGCGTCGCCGACCACGACTTCGGCGTCGGGATCGGCAGCGAGGCTGCGCAGCGTCGCGCGGCGGAGGAGTTCCTTCACGAAGGACGCCGTGACGCCTTCGGTTGCGTCGACGATCGGGGCCAGGTCGGCCGTCACCTTCAGGCCGCGGGAGTACAGCTCCAGCAGCGCGGCGCGGCCGGCGGCGTCGGGCAGCGGGATCTCGACGGCGAGGTCCACGCGGCCCGGCCGGTCGGCCAGCGCTTTCTCCAGGTCACCGGCGCGATTGGTGGTGAGGAGGAAGGTGACGTCGGCGTCTCCGCCGACGCCGTCCATGGCGTCGAGCAGGCTGAACAGCAGTGGCGTGCCGCCGCGGGAGTGGTCGCGGTCCTCGGCGATGAGGTCGACGTCCTCCAGCACGACGACGCTGGGCTGCAGCCGGCGCGCGAGCGTGGCGGCCTTCGAGACGAAACGCATCGCCGAGCCGGTGAGGATGACGACCGTGCTGCCGGGCAGCCGTCCCATCAGGTAGCGGACGGTGTGGGTCTTGCCGGTACCGGGCGGGCCGTGCAGCAGCACTCCGCGCTTGAGGTGCTGGCCGGCCGCCAGCAGGCGTTCGCCGTGTTCCGCGATGCCGAGCGTGTGGCGTTCGACCGCGTCGAGCACGCCTTCGGGCAGCACCACCTCTTCCGGACCGATCGCGGGCCGAGGCAGGAAGGTGAGCAGCTCATTGCCGCGGTGCTCGCTCACGCCGAACGCCAGCACGTGGCCGCGCAACACGTCGTGCTCCGCGATCAGCTGCTCGATGCGGTCGCGCGTGGCCGTCGCCGCGGCGCGCTCCCCGGCGATCACCTCCAGGCGGCAGTACATCTGCCCGTACTGCTGGTTCGTCCCCCGCACGCCGACGATCACCGGCGTCCCGTCCGGCGCGACCGTCCCCACCAGCCCCAGCTGCACGACCTCCGCCGCCGCGTCGGGCCCGATCGTCGCGGTCGTGTAGTCGACGGCCCCCAGCTCGTACAGCTGGTGGTTGCGCGCGGCGAACAGCATTCCCACCAGGTCCTCGTGACCGCGCTGCCCGCCGGCGATCCCGAACCAGTCCGTCCGCACCCCGCGCTCGGCCAGGTACGCGTCGACACCCGCCTGGATGTTGGCGTGCTCCCAGTCCTCGTAGTTGCGCGTCACCACCAGCGCCTGCGTCAGCGCCACCCCGAGATGCCCGGTGACGCGGTCGATCAGCTCGTTGGCCTGCCGCGAGCCGACCGCGTCGGCCGTGGCTTTGATGATGCGCTGCAGGTCGCGTGCGAGTGCTTCGTGATCTTCCCCCATGCACTCCAGAGTGGCACGAATCGCCCGGTCAGGCCACCGATGTCAGATACCGCGAGTAGTCCGCCAGGTCAAAGCCCCGGTGCGATAGCCACAACTATTTGACAGTTGCTACCACTTTCTCCCGCGGCAGACGGAAGTAGGCTGGAGCCATGGCAGTGGTGAAGATCAACGCGATCGAGGTCCCCGAAGGCGCCGGCCCCGAGCTGGAGAAGCGGTTCGCCGCGCGGCTGCACGCCGTCGACAGCCAGGCCGGGTTCCTCGGCTTCGAGCTCCTCCGCCCGGTTTCCGGCGAGACACGCTACTTCGTCTACACGAAGTGGGAGTCGGAGGAGCACTACCAGGCGTGGGCGGCCGGACCCGCGCGCGAGGCCCACGCGGGCGAGCGCGCGAAGCCGGTGTCGTCGGGTGCGAGCCTGCTCGAGTTCGAGGTCGTCCAGGCTTCGAAGCCGGGTGAGTGACGACCTCGCCCGCGCGGCCGAACTGATCCACGGTGCCGGCGCGCTGCTCGTGTGCGCCGGCGCCGGGATGGGCGTCGACTCCGGCCTGCCCGATTTCCGCGGCGACGAAGGCTTCTGGCGCGCGTATCCGCCGTACGCCGGGCTCGGCCTCAGCTTCGAGGAGCTGGCCGACCCACGCCACTTCGCCGACGACCCCGATCTGGCCTGGGGTTTCTACGGCCACCGGCTCGAGCTGTACCGGAAGACGGTGCCGCACCGGGGTTTCGAACTGCTGCGGGAATGGGGCGAGAAGAAGCCGGGCGGCGTCCGCGTGTTCACCTCCAATGTGGACGGCCAGTTCCAGGTCGCGGGCTTCGCGCACGTCGCCGAGGCCCACGGGTCCATCCACTACCTGCAGTGCCTCGACGGCTGCACGGACGACATCTGGCCGGCCGGCGACGTCCACGTCGACCTCGACGAAACGACCATGCGCGCCCGCCCGCCGTTGCCGAGCTGCCCACGCTGCGGCGGCCTCGCCCGGCCCAACATCCTGATGTTCGGCGACTTCGAGTGGGTCCCGACGCGCAGCCAGGCCCAGCTCGACGAGCTCACCGCGTGGCGCCGCCGACAGCGCGACCTCACCGTGGTCGAGCTCGGCGCGGGCCAGGCCGTGCCCACCGTCCGCCGCTACGCCGAGCTGGCCAGCGCCGCGACGGGCGCGCTCGTACGCATCAACCCACGCGAGCCGCAGATCCGCCACGGCCGCGGCGTGTCCATCGCGGCCGGCGCGGTGGAGACGTTGGTCAAGCTCGCCTGAGGTGCAGCAACGGGAACGGGCGGCCCTCGGAGTCCATCTCCGAGCGGCCGGCGATCACGAACCCGTGGTGCAGGTAAAACCCGACCGCCTGCGGATTCTGCTCGTTGACGTCGACGGTCAGCGCCGGGAACTCGGCGAACGCCTTGCGTACCAGCGCGGAACCGATTCCGGCCCCACGGTGGCCGGCGTGCACGAAGAGCATTTCGAGGCTGGCGTCAGAGACACCGGAGAACCCCGCGGCGGCACCGTCCACAGTGGCTACCGTGATCTCGGCTCCGGGGAAGTAGCCGGGCACGCGCTCGGCGAAGAACTCGACGTCCGCCGGCGTCAGGAAATCGTGCGTGGCCTCGACCGCGCTGCGCCAGATCGCCAGCAGCTCCGGGTATTCGGCCGGACCCGAGACCGGACGCAGCGAGATCGTCACGGCAACCGCACCTCCGCATACACCGCGCGGTGGTCGGTCCCGGGCACGTCGAACACCCGGTAGTCCTCGACGGCCGCGCGCTTGTCCACCAGCACGTGGTCCAGCGTAACGAGCGGCGTGGCATCAGCGGGCCACGTGGGCTGCAGGCCGTCGCCGCGTTCGTCGGCGGCGTCGTGGTAGCCGCGCGACAGCACGGTGGCCAAGGCGGCGTGGTCGAGGGTCGCGTTGAAGTCGCCGGCCAGGATCCGCAGGCCGTGCTCGCCGGCCGCGCGCGAAAGGTCCTTCGTCTCGCGTTCCCACTGATCCACGTCGGTGTCGGGCGACTCCGGGTGCACCGCGACGAGCTCCACCACCGTGCCGCCGCCGAGGTCGGCTTCCGCACTGGGCTGCTTCGCGGTGGAGTCCCCCGTGTAGTTCTCCTCGGTGAGCGGGTAGCGCGACACGATGCCCGAGCCGTCCGCGCCCGGCGCCGCGTGCAGCACCCGGTAGGGCAGCAGGCCGAACAGCCCCGCCTTGTCCAAAGCGGACACTTCGGCCGCCGTCATCTCCACGAGGTTCAGCACGTCGACCCGGTTGTCGCGCACCAGCTTCACGACCGCGGCGGCGTCGGCCCGGCCCAGGTACAGGTTCGCCGACATCACGCGCAGCGACTTCCCGGCCACGGCCGGTTGCTCGTCGGCCATCACGCGCGGCGCCACGAATACGCCCAGCAGGATCGCCAGCGCCAGCGCGATTCCGCCGGTCCACCACCGGCGCAGCACCAGCGAAACCCCACCCAGCAGCGCTCCGTACACGACCGCGTACGGAGTGAGCGCGAGCAGCACGAGCGTGTACCAGCCGCCGTCGTACCCGATCGTGCGCAGGGCCGCGATCGCCAGCAGGGGCACGCCGAACAGCAGCAAAACGCCCGTGACCAGCCGGTTTCGCGGCCGCGCCCGCACCTGGTCGTTGATCACCATGGGCCGAGTATGCCGACTCCGGCCGGGCCGGCGCGCCCCGGACACCGCACCTCCACAACACCTCCCCAACTCCTGACAGCGCAGGACAGGTCCGCGACCGGCGCTGTCAGCGTGCTGTGCGCGCCCTGACAGGCCGCCCGTCCACTGTGTTGCTCGGAGGGCGACAGCAGGAGGAGGACCACATGTCGTTTGCGATCAAGGCCGAGGGCCTGGTCAAGCAGTTCGGGGAGACGAAGGCGCTGGACGGGGTGGACCTGGAGGTCCCGTTCGGCAAGGTGGTGGGGGTGCTCGGGCCCAACGGCGCGGGCAAGACCACGGCGGTGCGCATCCTGGCCACGCTCATCAAGCCCGACGCCGGGCACGCCACGGTCGGGGGTTTCGACGTGGTGCGGGACCCGGTGCGGGTGCGCTCGCTGATCGGGCTCACGGGCCAGTACGCGTCGGTCGACGAGGACCTCAACGGCATCGAGAACCTGGTGCTGATCGGCCGGCTGCTCGACCTGTCGCGCGCCGACGCGAAGGCCCGCGCGAAGGAGCTGCTGGAGCGCTTCGAGCTGTCCGACGCCGCCAAGCGCCCGATCCGCACCTACTCCGGCGGCATGCGCCGGCGGATCGACCTCGCCGCGAGCCTCGTCGGGCGGCCCGAGGTGCTCTACCTCGACGAGCCCACCACCGGGCTCGACCCGCACGCCCGCAACGAGGTGTGGGCCGTGGTCCGCGGCCTCGTCGCCGACGGCGCGACGGTGCTGCTCACCACGCAGTACCTGGAGGAAGCCGACCAGCTCGCCGACAAGATCACCGTGTTCGACCACGGCCACGTGGTCGCCGACGGCCGCGCCGACGAGCTCAAGCGCCGCGTCGGCGGCCAGACGCTGCAGGTGCGCCCGACGTCGCTCGCCGACCTCGACGCCGTCGCCCGCATCCTGGGCGAGCTCACCGGTGTCCGGCCGACGCGTGACAACGACACGGGCCTGCTCACCGCACCGGTTTCCGACCCGGTGCTGCTGTCCACGCTCGTGCGCAAGCTCGACGAGGCCGGCATCACCTCCGACGAGCTCGCGCTGCGGCTGCCGAGCCTCGACGAGGTGTTCCTGGCCCTGACCGGCCGTTCCGCCGAACCGTCCACTCCGGACGCCCAGCTCGAAGGGAGCCTCGCGTGACCACGCTCGCGCTCGACCCGCCCCGCCGCGTCAGCCCGGTGAAAGGCACGCAGCACGCGCTTTCCCTGGCCTGGCGCGGAATCCTGAAGATCCGCAAGAACCCGGAGCAGCTGGCCGATGTGACGCTGATGCCGATCATCTTCCTGCTGATGTTCACCTACCTGTTCGGCAACGCGCTGGGCGGGTCCATTTCGAACTACCTGCAGAGCCTCGTGCCCGGCCTGGTCGTGATGAACATCCTGCAGGCCAGCCTGACCGTGGGCGTGCAGCTGAACACCGACGTCACCAAGGGCGTGTTCGACCGGTTCCGCAGCATGCCGATCGCGCGGTCGGCGCCGTTGGTCGGCGCGGTGCTGGCGGACCTCGTGCGCTACGTCGTGTGCCTGGCCGTGCTGATGGTCGTCGCGATGGTGATGGGCTACCGCATCGAGACGGGGCCGATGCAGTTCCTGGCCGCGATCCTGCTGGTGCTGGCGTTCGGGCTGTGTTTCTGCTGGGGCTCGGTGTTCGTCGGGATGCTGATGAAGTCGCCGGGTGCCGCGCAGGGCCTGATGTTCGTGTTCATCATGCCGCTCACCTTCGGCAGCAACGTGTTCGTGTCCACCGCGACGATGCCGGGGTGGCTGCGGTCCCGGGCGGACATCAGTCCCGTGAGCCTGATGGCCAACGCGTTGCGGGGCTTGATGAACGGCGGCGCGGTCGCCGGGCCGCTCGGCGGGGCGCTGGCGTGGATGGTCGGGGCCGTGGTGGTGTTCTTCCCGCTCGCGACCTGGGCCTACCGCCGCCGGGTCTGACCCCGGCTGTCCAAAACAGGACCACAACAGAAAATGGGGGCACTCGGCCCCCTTCACCGCGGGGGTGGTGGAGGGACCGAGCTCGTCAGCCGCCGATTTCCTCGGTGAGCCAGGCGATTCCGTCGGCCCGGTCCAGCGCCCGGGTGGCCGCCACGAGCTTCACGTACCGGTCCGCGCCCAGGCGTTCCCGCAGCCGGTCGATCAGCCCGAGCACCTCCGGGTTGCCGAGGTCGAACTCGCCGCGGATCAAGGCGCTCAGCGCCAGCACGCGCGCCGCCGTCTCGAGCCGGCCCTGCGCGTAGCGGATCTCCGCGACTACCTCGGCGATCTGGGCCAGATCGGGCATGTCCATCCGCCGGCTGACCGACCGGACGGCAGCCACCGCGTGCGGCAGAGCCTCGTCCGGTTTTCCATCCGCCAACGCGATCCTGGCGTGGACCATGCCGAACCACTCGTCCTCGAAGCTGCCGGGGAACGGCCAGTCGTCCCGTCCGCGCAGGATCGTCTCGCCGACGGTGCGGGCCTCCTCCAGCCGACCCTCGCGGATGAGCAGTTCGAGCCGGCCGAACATGAGGATCAGGCTCAGCTCTCGCTTGCCACTGTTCTCCGCGTACCGCTCGGCCGCCGTCAGCTCCCGCCAGGCGCCTTCGCTGTCACCACCGCGCGACCGCTCCACGGCAAGGCGCCACCACTGCTGGACGACGTCGTCCTGCGAACGCAGCTCCAGGGCCAGCCGCAGTCCTTCGGTGTACGCCGCGATCGCCCCGGCGTGGTCACCGCGCTGCGACAGGCTCATGGCGCGGAAGCTGAACGTCATCGCCAGGCCCCAGCGGTCGCCGATCGCGAGGAATCCGGCATGGGCCTCCTCGCGGGCTCGGGTCGACTCGTCCAGGTCGCCCTCGTCGGCGAGCACGAAGCTCTCGGCCCAGTGCGCCGCGGCCCGGCTCCAGGGGTCCCCGACGCCGATCGCGCGCTTGATTTCGCGCCGGGCCAGTTCGCGGTGGCCGCTGAGGAAGGCCACCATCGGCAGTGCGAGCGAGAGCCACGGGTTGCCGTTCGTGGCGCCGGTGCGCACGCACTCCTCGATCAGGTCGGGAGCGTCCGCCATCGCCTGTGGCCCGGTCATGATGTGCATCATCATTTGGCTCAGCCGCAGGGCCGCCGCGACGTCGGGTGCCAGGCGGTCGCCGAAGGCCAGCACGTCGCCCATGAACCGCTCGGCGCGTTCGCCCTGGCCCAGGATCGACAGGTACCAGAACATGCCGTAGAGCAGGCGGCTGGAGGAATCGACGTCCTCCGACTCGATGGCGGAGCGCAGGGCGACGGTGAGGTTGTCGTTCTCGTTCTCGAAGACCTCGATCGCGGTGAGCTGATCGCGGGTGCGCAGCAGCGGCTCGGTGCGTTCGACGAGGTCGACGAAGTAGCGCACCATGCCGGCGCGCAGCCGCTCGCTCTCCCCCGACGCGGTGAGCCGTTCGCTGGCGTACACCCGCAGCGTCTCCAGCATGCGGTAGCGCTCGCCGACGGTGTCCACAATGGATTTCTCGACGAGGGAACCCAGCACGTACACCACGTCTTCGGCGAGCAGAAGATCGTCGTCCGCGCAGACGGCGGTCACGGCGTCCTCGTCGAACGTCGCGGCGAACACGGCCAGCCGCCGCGCCAGGGCGAGCTCCGAGTCGATGAGCAGGTCCCAGCTCCACTCGACGACGGCGCGCAGCGTGCGTTGCCGCGGCAGGGCCGTGCGGCTGCCGGAGGTGAGCAGGCGGAAGCGGTCGCCGAGGCGTTCGGCGATGCTCGTGACGGGCATCGACCGCAGGCGCGCCGCGGCCAGTTCCAGAGCCAGCGGCATGCCGTCGAGCCGGCGGCAGATCTGCGTGACGGCGTCCACTGTGGACTCGTCGAGCCTGAAGTCCGGGCGCACGGCGATGGCGCGGTCGAGGAACAGGCGCGCGGAGTCGAGCGCACCCACCTCACCCGGCGGCGTGGACTCCGCCGGCACGGGCAACGGCCCGAGCAGGCACAGCGCCTCGCCGGTGATGGCGAGCGGTTCGCGGCTGGTGGCCAGGATGCGCAGCGCCGGCACGCGGCGCAGCAGGTCGTCGGCCAGCTGCGCGGCGACGTCGATCACGTGCTCGCAGTTGTCCAGCACCAGCAGGGTTTCGCTGCCGCTCAGGGCCTCGGCGGCGTGCTCGAACAGGTCGATCGGCTTGCGCAGCACGTCGGTGTCGGTGGCGCGCACGTCGCGGATCTCCAACACGGTGAGCAGCGCGCCCAGCACGTCGTCGGCGTCGCGGACGCCGGCGAGCGGCACGAACCACACGCGCCCGGGCCCGTGCGCGGGGTGGCGCGCCGCGGCCTCGGTCGCCAGGCGCGTCTTGCCCGCACCACCCGGGCCGACGAGTGTGACGAGCCGGGAGCCGTCGAGCAGTTCGGACAGCTTCTTCAGCTCGTCGCCGCGGCCGACGAAGCTCGTGAGGCGCACCGGCAGCCGGTCGGTGACCGGCGCGGCGGGCGCGAGCTCACCGCGCAGAGCCTGCAGGTGGATCTCCTGCAGCTCGGCCGACGGGTCCACACCCAGCTCGTCGGCCAGCGTCGCGCGGATCGTGGTGTACGCGGCGAGCGCGTCGGCTTGGCGGCCGGCCGAGCACAGCGCGCGGATGCGCAGGCCGGCGAGCCGCTCGCGCAACGGGTGGGCCTCGGCGGCCGCGGTGAGGTCGGCGAGCACGTCGGCGTGGCGGCCCAGGCGCAGCTCCGCATCGAAGCGGTCCTCGGCGGCCTCCGTGCGCAGCTCCTCCAGCCGCGTCGCGGGCGCCGCGGCGAACGGCGCGTCGAGCACGTCGGCCAGCGCGGCGCCGTGCCAGAGGTCCAGAGCAGTTCGCAGCAGCTCAGCCGCACGCGAGTCGCGACCCGCCGAAAGCTCCCGGCGGCCCTCCGCGGCGAGCCGCTCGAACCGGTGCGCATCGACGGCGTCCGCGGGCAGCGCGAGCCGGTAGCCACCGGCGCCGGACTCCAGGTCGGCCCCGGCCGGTCGCAGCGCGCGGCGCAGGCGCGAGACGAGCGACTGCAGCGCGTTGGCGGCGTCGGCCGGCGGCTCGGTGCCCCACAGGCCGTCGATGAGCACCTCGGCCGGCACCGGGCGGCCGGCGTCGAGCGCGAGCCGCGCCAAGAGCATGCGAAGGCGCGCACCGCCGATGTCCACCGGGGTGCCGTCCTCGCAGGCCGCCCGCAGCGGACCCAGGAGCGCCACGCGCATGCCACCAGCTTTCCAGACGGATGCTGAGGACGGGTCCGAACGGCCGCCGGGGAACCGACGTAAGTGTGGACTTTCAGGACAAAACACCATGACAAGGCGTCAACGGCCCTTCGCGGCGATACGTTGCAAACGGTTTCCCGAGCAGCAGACAGGAGCGTTCATGAGACTGCAGCACCGCTGGCGTCGCCCGGCAGTGACGGTCGTCGCCACGCTGGCCGCGCTGAGCCTGGGCGGCGGCATCGCGTCCGCGGGACAGGACGGGTACGGCTGGGGCACCCCGGGTGCCGACGGAGCCGGCGACAGCTACTACCCGCAGGACGGCAACGGCGGCTACGACGTCGCCGACTACAACCTCGCCGTGACCTACGCGCCGGACAGCCACCAGCTCACCGGCGTGCAGACGATCAGCGCGCGAGCCACCCAGACGTTGAGCTCGTTCAACCTCGACCTCAACGGCCTCACCGTCGACTCGGTGAAAGTCAACGGCCTGAAGGCCAAGTTCACCCGCAGCGGCGACCACGAGCTCACCATCACGCCGCTGATCCCGCTGCTGCGCGGCCTGCCGTTCCGCACCGTGATCAGCTACCACGGCGTGCCCGCCCCGATCAGCGACCCGTCGCTGGGCAACAACGGCTGGCAGTACGCCACGGACGGCGGCGCGTTCGCCGCGGGCGAGCCGAAGTCGGCCAGCACCTGGTACCCGGTGAACGACACCCCGCTCGACAAGGCGACGTTCCACCTGGCCATCACCGTCCCCGACGAGTGGGGCGTGATCGCGAACGGCCGTGAGCTGGGCACGCACAAAACGGCGAAGGGCACCACGCACGTGTGGGCCGAGACCACGCCCGCCGTGCCGTACATGACCACGGTCGCCATCGACAAGTGGACGTTCGACAAGCGCAAGCGCAAGGACGGCACGCCGATCGTCAGCGCGTTCGCGCCCGGCACACCCGACTCCACGAAGCAGGCCGACGCGCGGCTGCCGGAGATCCTCGACTTCCTGGAGTCGAAGTTCGGCAAGTACCCTGTGGACGCCGCCGGCGGCATCTACCTGGCCGAGCCCATCGGGTTCTCGCTCGAAACCATGAGCCGGCCGATCTACTCGGGCCGCGCGGGCAACGTCGGCACGATCGTGCACGAGAACGCCCACCAGTGGTACGGCGACACCGTGGCCGTGGACCACTGGAAGGACGTCTGCCTCAACGAGTGCTTCGCCTCGTACGCCGAATGGTTGTGGGACGAAGCCAAGAACGGCGTCAACCTCGACGACCAGTACCGCCAGGAAGTCGCGAGCGAGTCCGACCGGTTCTGGAACGGAAAGCTCTACGACATGGGCGCGGGCAACGAGTTCACCTACGTGTACTCCAAGGGCCCGGTCGCACTGCACGCCCTGAGCAAGTACATGGGCGAGGCCGCGTTCGACAAGGTGCTCAAGACGTGGAACTCGCTGCACCGCAACGGCAACGCGAGCATGCAGGAGTTCCAGAAGTACTGCGAGTCCGTGGCGCACAAGGATCTGCAGGGCTTCTTCGACGCGTGGATCTACGGCTCGGGCAAGCCATCCGACCAGTACCTCTACCCGGGTGATCTGAAGCCGGTCGCTTGATCTGTACCGTTTCGTGAAGGCAGTGTGATCTCGTCGGCTCCGCCGACGCGCGCGAGATCGCGCCGGTTTCTTCCCTCCCGATGTGCCCGGCCCTCGGGCCGGGCACATCGCTCAGTCCAGAAACCGGCGCGATCTCGCGTCGTGGTTCAGTTCCGCAAGGATATGCAGCATGACTGTCTTACTAACGGGGTTCGCGCCGTTCGGCGGCTCGGCGACGAATCCCTCCTGGCAGGCGGCGCGGCTGGTGGCCGCGCGGCGCGACGACGTGGTGGCCGTGGAGCTGCCGGTGGAGTTCGGCACGTCGCTGCCCGCCTTGCGGGCGACGATCGAGCGGCACCGGCCGAGCCTGGTGGTGTGTGCGGGAGAAGCGGGTGGGCGCAGCGCCGTCACGCCGGAGCGGGTGGCGATCAACCTGATCGACGCGCGGATTCCCGACAACGCCGGCGACCAGCCCGTCGACGTGCCGGTGATGGCGGGCGGCCCGGCGGCCTACTTCACCACGTTGCCGGTCAAGGCGGCGGTGGCGGCGATCCAGGCCAAGGGTGTGCCGGCGGCGGTGTCGCACACGGCGGGAACCTATGTGTGCAACCAGGTCTTCTACGGCCTGATGCACTTGCTCGCCACCGAATTCCCTTCACTACGAGGCGGATTCGTCCACGTGCCGTCCGCGCCGGAGCAAACCGGGGCGGGCCGGCCGGCGCTCGAGGTGCAGCAGTCGGCGGAAGCGTTGGACGCCCTGATCACGACCGCGCTGACCACTGTGGACGACCTCGACGTCAGCGCCGGAACGTTGAACTGAGGCTCGGGAACGGCGCCTCGCGGTCCGCGCGGAGCCGGTCGTAGAAGTCGGTGAACACCACGGCCGTCTTCGCGTGCCGCGCGACCACCGATGCCACGGGGTCCGGCAGCGGCAGCTCACCGGCGGCCGCACGGCGGACCGCGGCCACCCGCGCGGCCCGGTCCCAGGTGCCGCAGACCTCCGTGACCAGCCACTGCGTCAGATGCATGGCCAAGTACGCGGAATCGTGCTCGAGGTTGAGCTCGGCGAACGCGCGCTCCTCGGCACTCAGGTCGAACCGCGTAGCGAAGGCGAGGCCGAAGTCGGTCAGGTAAAGGCGCTCGCCGTCGGTGAGGAAGTTGCCGAAGTGCGTGTCGAAATGCAGCACGCCTTCTGCGCGAAGGAAAGCGGCCGTCTCGAACAACTGCTCCTCCACCCGCTCGGTCTGGTCGAGGTGCGAGGGCAGCCACGCGTGCAACGTCGTCGGGAAGTGCTCGCAGAACAGCACCACGCTCGACTCGGCGGCCTCGACTTCTTCCAGCCGTCGGCGCACAGCGGAAGAGCCGCCCCAGTACTCGACGTCCGCTTCGAGAGGGCGATCGGGCACGCGGTCGGCCCGCAGCGGCAGCACGCGCCAGTGGTGCAGCAGCGGGAAGTACTCGCACTCACCGCCGAGCGCCCAGCCGGTGGCCATGACGTGCAGCGCCAGCTCACGCCACGCCGAGCCCGCCGGCGAGCCGAGGCCGTAGTGGCAGAACACCGGCAGGTCGTAGAGATTCGCCGTGGAGTGCGGATGCCGGAGTTCGAGCTCCGTCAACGGCACCCGCTTCGCGAACACCGGCGTGCCGTCGACGTCGAGCCGCACACCCGTGCCGCCGATGCCTTCCGATACCACCTCGGCGGACGAGAGCCGTTCGGTCAGCTGCCGGTCGCTCAGCAGCGCCAACGCCGTGGCCACTCGCAGATGGTCCGTCAGTCGCGAGTCCCCCATGGACTCGACAATACGGAGAAGGGCGGCTCCCCGTGGGGAACCGCCCTTCTCAGCTCGTCAAGCGATCAGTCGTTCTCGGTGTCGTGCTCCGAGGCACCGATGCTGACCGGCGGCGCGTCCGGAACCGAGGACGGGCGCTTCTCACCGCGGAAGGTGAAGTGCGCTTCGTCGTCGCGGTCCTCGGGGTTGCCGCTCCAGCCGTCGACGTCGACCAGGATGATCTGGCCGGGCTCGACCTCGCCGAACAGGATCTTCTCCGACAGCTGATCCTCGATCTCGCGCTGGATCGTGCGACGCAGCGGCCGGGCGCCGAGCACGGGGTCGAAGCCACGCTTGGCCAGCAGAGCCTTGGCCTTCTCCGTGAGCTCCAGCTCCATGTCCTTGGCCTTGAGCTGCGTCTCCACGCGCCCGATCATCAGGTCGACCATCATGATGATCTGTTCCTGCGTGAGCTGGTGGAAGACGATGATGTCGTCGATCCGGTTCAGGAACTCGGGCCGGAAATGCTTCTTCATCTCCTCGTTGACCTTCTGCTTCATCTTCTCGTAGCGGTTGGTGATGTCCGCTCCGGAGGAGAAGCCGAGGCTCACGGACTTGGAGATGTCCGAGGTGCCCAGGTTCGAGGTGAAGATCAGGACCGTGTTCTTGAAGTCGACCGTGCGACCCTGACCGTCGGTGAGGCGGCCGTCTTCGAGCACCTGCAGGAGCGTGTTGTAGATCTCCTGGTGCGCCTTCTCGATCTCGTCGAAGAGCACCACCGAGAACGGCTTGCGCCGCACCTTCTCGGTCAGCTGCCCGCCCTCTTCGTAGCCGACGTAGCCCGGAGGGGCACCGAAGAGCCGCGAAGCGGTGTAGCGGTCGTGGAACTCACCCATGTCGATCTGGATGAGAGCGTCGTCCTCGCCGAACAGGAAGGCCGCCAGCGCCTTGGACAGCTCGGTCTTACCGACACCGGACGGGCCGGCGAAGATGAACGAGCCCGACGGGCGCTTCGGGTCCTTCAGACCCGCACGGGTACGGCGGATCGCCTGGGAGACGGCCTTGACCGCGTCCTCCTGGCCGATGATGCGCTTGTGGAGCTCTTCCTCCATGCGCAGCAGCCGGGTGGTCTCCTCTTCGGTGAGCTTGAACACCGGGATGCCGGTCCAGTTGGCCAGCACCTCCGCGATCTGCTCGTCGTCCACCTCGGCGACGACGTCGAGGTCGCCGTCCTTCCACTGCTTCTCGCGCTCGCCCTTCTGGCCGAGGAGGGTCTTCTCCTCGTCACGCAGGCGGGCGGCCCGCTCGAAGTCCTGCGCGTCGATCGCGG
This sequence comes from Amycolatopsis sp. 2-15, assembly GCF_030285625.1. Classification (NCBI taxonomy): domain Bacteria; kingdom Bacillati; phylum Actinomycetota; class Actinomycetes; order Pseudonocardiales; family Pseudonocardiaceae; genus Amycolatopsis; species Amycolatopsis carbonis. The sequence continues at coordinate 2,369,345 of NZ_CP127294.1, read as the reverse complement.
ACTCCTTGTCGCGGCGGACGTCGGCGATCTTCTCGTCGAACTCGCGCAGGTCCGGCGGCGCGGTCATGCGGCGGATACGCATGCGGGCGCCGGCCTCGTCGATGAGGTCGATGGCCTTGTCCGGCAGGAACCGGTCGTTGATGTAGCGGTCGGCCAGCGTGGCCGCCGCGACCAGCGCCGAGTCGGTGATCGAGACGCGGTGGTGCGCCTCGTACCGGTCGCGCAGGCCCTTGAGGATCTCGATGGTGTGCTCGAGCGACGGCTCGCCGACCTGGATCGGCTGGAAGCGGCGCTCCAGCGCGGCGTCCTTCTCGATGTACTTGCGGTACTCCTCGAGCGTGGTCGCACCGATCGTCTGTAGCTCACCGCGGGCCAGCATCGGCTTCAGGATCGAAGCCGCGTCGATGGCGCCCTCGGCGGCACCTGCGCCGACGAGCGTGTGCAGCTCGTCGATGAACAGGATGATGTCGCCGCGGGTCTTGATCTCCTTGAGCACCTTCTTCAGGCGCTCTTCGAAGTCACCGCGGTAGCGGGAGCCGGCGACCAGAGAGCCCAGGTCCAGCGTGTAAAGCTGCTTGTCCTTGAGCGTCTCGGGCACCTCGCCCTTGACGATGCTCTGGGCAAGGCCCTCGACGACGGCGGTCTTGCCGACGCCGGGCTCGCCGATGAGCACCGGGTTGTTCTTGGTGCGGCGGGACAGCACCTGCATGACCCGCTCGATCTCCTTGCCGCGCCCGATGACCGGGTCGAGCTTGCCCTCGCGGGCGAGCACGGTCATGTTGCGGCCGAACTGGTCGAGCACCAGCGACGACGACGGGGTGCCCTCGCCGCGGCCCGAGCCGCTCTCGGTGGACTTCTCGCCGGTCTGGTAACCCGACAGAAGCTGCAGCACCTGCTGGCGCACCCGGTTGAGGTCCGCGCCGAGCTTGACGAGCACCTGTGCGGCGACGCCCTCACCCTCGCGGATCAGGCCGAGCAGGATGTGCTCGGTACCGATGTAGTTGTGGCCGAGCTGAAGCGCTTCGCGCAGCGACAGCTCAAGCACCTTCTTGGCCCGCGGCGTGAACGGGATGTGCCCGCTCGGCGCCTGCTGACCCTGGCCGATGATCTCTTCGACCTGCTGGCGCACTCCCTCGAGGGCAATGCCCAGCGACTCGAGCGCCTTGGCGGCGACACCCTCACCCTCGTGGATCAGACCCAGGAGGATGTGCTCGGTGCCGATGTAGTTGTGGTTGAGCATCCGGGCCTCTTCTTGGGCCAGGACGACCACCCGCCTCGCGCGGTCGGTGAACCTCTCAAACATGCGCACTCCCTCGACTGCTGCGTCGGCGGCCCGTTCCCGCCACGAGATTGCACCCGCGACGGACAGCACCGTGAGACCACTGTAGTAGCCAAGCGGTCGCGCTTGCGTACCACTACGGCTTGCGGTGGCCTTTTGGCACCCGGCCGGTGACCCTTCGAGTCATCGTCCAACGTCCGGTTGCCCTGCACTTTTACCTCTTGTCGAACGTACGGCCCCGCGTTCGGATTCCGCCCGCGGCCCCCTGTCCGCTCAGCGCGAACACATCGGGGAGCTGGCCGTTTCCACCAGGTGGGCACCCGATTGGCGCAACTGCGAAACCTCTGTAAGGTTAGGCACGCCTAATCAGTTCGGCCAACAAGGAGGGCCGCGGTGAACCAGCAGCGGTCTTCCCGCGACGCCAGCGACGTCGGAGACGGTCTCGCCGATTCGCTCCTGCGGGTCGGGGGACTGCAGGAGCGCGGTGAGCTGCGGAGAGACGTCCCGACCGGGTGGTTCCACTGCGCCGAGCTGCTCGAACACCCCGAGCTTTTCACCGAATGGCGTGAACGGCTGGAAAAGTGGCTTCTCCACAACCACGGCGCCGCGCCCGAGCGCACGGCCGCGAGCTACGTCATATCGTGGTACCTGCACGTTCCCGCGTACGTCGGCGCACTGCTGCTGCACCACGAACGCCGCGTGCCCTCGCTCAAACCCGAGCAGCTGGCCTTCGGCCTCGGCGACGACCGGCCACACCCCGAAGGCATGGCCGTGCTGGGCGACAGCTTCTACTGCCTGCCCACCGACCCCGGCTCCGCACGCCCGGAAGCCACCGTCGTGGCCGACGAACGCGCGCTGGCCGGCGTGCTGCGCGCCCAGTTCGTGGCGCACGCCACACGCTTCGTGCGCGCGTACGCGCCGAGCAGCCGGCTGGGCCGCCGCATGTTGTGGGCCGCGGCCACCGACGCCCTGGACAACTCGCTGTGGTGGGCCGGCCGCCAGGGCGGGACACCGGACGCGGAAGGCGCCGGTGTCGCCGACGCCGCGTTGGTGCTGGACGACAGATACCGGCCGCTGACCTCCGCGTCGACCTTGCGCATGGCCGTGGGTGCCGAGGGGCACCGCGCTTGGGAACGACGACGGGAGAGTTGCTGCTTCTCCTACCTGCTGCCGGGCGAGGCCGAGTGCGCGGAATGTCCGCGCGTCTGCTCGCGATAATCGCAGGTCACACAGTCCACGCCGGGTCGCGGCCCGAAGCGCCCAGCGCGCGGTCGAGGGCCGGAGCGCCGGCCGGAACCGGCACCTCGGGGCCGTAGACGCCCATCGCGCGCGCCTGCTCGCCCATGGCGACCGCGGAGGCGCGCACGGCTTCCGCGGCCGCTGTGGCTTCTTCGGAGCAGGTCAACGGTGTGCCGGCCGCGCGGGCGAGATCCCAGCCGTGAATCACGAACTCGCCGAGCACCATGTCGCCGACGGTCGCCGCGGGCATCGTGGCCGAGCCGAGCGTCGCCAGGCCTTCCCACGCGGCCGCGGGCGCGAAGGCGTCGACGAGGTCTTCGGTCTGCTTCTCCAGCGTCGCGAGCCAGTCTTCGCCGACGAGGACGGCGTCGGCTTCGGTGCCGGTCGCCGTGTACGTCTCGCGCCGGCCGGCGGCGGCGAGCCAGGGGCCCCAGTAGAGCAGGTGGTTGAGCAGGCCGCGCACGTCGTAGCCGGTGCACGGGGTGGGCGCCGTGAGCGGTTGCGCGGCGGCCGCCACGCGCAGGAACTCGGCCGCGGCCGGGCGCAGCAGGGCGGAGTGGTCGGTCATGCGCGAAGCCAAGCACGGCGGGTGACGGCCGTCTTGAACGAACGCGACGCACTAGCGTGAAGCGCATGCGCCGGATCCCGCGCGGCATCGTCGACGAGCACGTGGCCCGCACGAAGTTCACGCTCGCCCGCCACACGCCGGCACCCGCGCTCGCCGAGTTCGTCGACTACCACTGGGTGCTGCGCTGGGACCTCGACGGCTTCCACGACCAGCACGTGCTGCCCAACATCGCCGTGCACGTGACCTTCTTCCCGGCGCGCGCGGCGTCTACGGTCCGGGCCACACGCTGTTCACGCACCGGCTCGAGGGCCGCGCCCACGGCCTCGGCGTGCGGTTCCGGCCGGGGTGCTTCCACCCTTTCCTCGGCGCCCCCGTGCGGATGCTCGCGGACCGATCCGTTCCGCTGGCGGACGTCTTCGGCCACGACGGCACCGAAGCGGCCGAATCGGTGCGAAATGCGAGTGACGATCGGGAAATGATCGCTGCAGTCGACAACTTGCTGATCGCAAAGCACTCGGCTCTTCCATCCGCCGCGCGGACGGCCGCCGCCGCGGTGGAAACAATCGCGGAGGATCCGGAAATCACGCGCGTCGATCAACTCGCCGCGAGCGCCGGCTTGTCCGCACGGGCACTTCAGCGGCTCTTCGCGGAACACGTCGGCTGCACGCCCAAGTGGGCGATCCGGATATACCGCCTGAACGATGCCGCGCGCAACCTCGCCGACGCCGACAGTCCCGATTTCGCGGACCTCGCCGCCCGGCTCGGCTATAGCGATCAACCGCACTTCACCCGCGATTTCCGCGCGGTGACCGGATCCTCGCCCGGGGAGTTCGCCCGTTCGGCCCGCCTCGCCGCCTCAGCCGAACCGATCGAACACAAGCCGCACTGAACGCAAGCCGACCCGGCACAAGCGACCGGACAGAAACCGGACAAGCAAAACGGCCGCCGGAAATAACCCGGCGGCCGCCTCCTCGTTGTGCCCCTCAGTTCTTCTGGTGGTAGGCCTCCACGACCTCCGACGGGATCCGGCCCCGGTCGGAAACCGCGAAACCGTTCTTGCGCGCCCAGGCACGAATGGCCTGGTTCTGCTCGCGGTCGACCGTGGCCGGGCGGGCCGAAGCCTTCGCACCCGCGACCGGACGCAGTGCGGCGCGCTTGCGGCCACCCGCACGGCGAGCGTGCTCCACGTACTGGGCCAGTGCGTCGCGCAACTCTTCGGCGTTTTCCGAGGACAGGTCGATCTGGTAGGTCACACCGTCCAAACCGAACTCGACGGTCTCTTCGGCCTCACTGCCGTCGAGGTCATCGACCAGGGAGACGAGCACCTTCTGTGCCATCTGATTCCTCCTGCGGGGCTTACGCGAATGATCTGGTTACGGGGCGAGCCCCGGGACAGAAGTCTTTGTCACTCACATTAATACCCGCTCATCCGGCCGCGTGCAAATCTCGTTTGAGATAAACCCGGCCGGTTCCTACCGACGGGTGGGTTATTCCGGCCGTACGAGGGGGAAGAGGATCGTCTCCCGGATACCGAGACCGGTCAGCGCCATGAGCAGCCGGTCGACTCCCATTCCGACTCCACCGCTCGGCGGCATTCCGTACTCCAGGGCGCGAAGGAAATCCTCGTCGAGACGCATGGCCTCGCTATCACCCTGTGCCGCCAGGAGGGACTGTTCGGTGAGGCGCTGCCGCTCCACGACCGGATCCACCAGCTCGGAGTAACCCGTGGCGAGTTCGAAACCGCGCACGTAGAGGTCCCACTTCTCCGCGACCCCGGCCCGGCTCCGATGCTGCCTGGTCAGAGGGGATGTCTCGAGCGGAAAATCACGCACAAATGTGGGCGCGGAGAGATCGTCGCCCACGAGGTGTTCCCACAGTTCTTCGACAAGTTTGCCGTGGCCGAGCTTCGGGTCCACCTCGATCTCGCGCGCCGCGGCGATCTTGTGCAACCGCTCGGCGGGAGTCTCGGGTGACACTTCTTCACCCAATGCCTCCGACAGCGACTCGTACATGCCGAGTGTCGTCCATTCGCCGGAAAGGTCGTACTCCGTTCCGTCGACGAGGGTGACGACCTGGGTGCCGAGCACGTTCTCCGCGGCCTCCTGGATGAGTTCGCGGGTCATCACGGCATTCGTGTCGTATGTGGCGTAGGCCTCGTAGTACTCCAGCATCGCGAACTCGGGCGAGTGCGAGGAGTCGCTGCCCTCGTTGCGGAAGTTGCGGTTGATCTCGAAAACCTTCTCGATCCCGCCGACCACGCAGCGCTTGAGGTAGAGCTCCGGCGCGATGCGCAGGTACAGCTCGAGGTCGAACGCATTCGAATGTGTGACGAATGGCCTGGCCGCGGCGCCGCCGTGCAGCGTCTGCAGCATCGGCGTCTCGACCTCGGTGAATCCACGGCGGTGGAACGACTCGCGCAGCGAGCGCACCACGCCGGCGCGAGTGCGCACCACATCGCGGGCCCGATCGCGCAGAATCAAGTCGACATAACGCTGCCGGATTCGCGTTTCCTCGGCGAGGTCGGAGTGCGTGTTGGGCAGCGGCCGCAGCGCCTTCGACGTGAGCTGCCACTTGTCGGCCATCACGGAAAGCTCACCGCGCTTGGAAGTGATCACCTCGCCGGAGACGAATACGTGGTCACCGAGATCGACATCGCTCTTCCACGACGCGAGCGACTCCTCACCGACCTTCGCGAGGCTGAGCATCGCCTGCAGTTCCGTGCCGTCGCCCTCACGAAGAGTGGCGAAACACAGTTTGCCCGTATTGCGCAGAAACATCACCCGGCCGGTGACGCCGACCGTCTGACCAGTGGCGGTGTCGGGCGCGAGATCTGTGTGCGCGGCCCGGATCTCGGCAAGCGAGTGGGTGCGGGGAACCTCCACGGGGTAAGGATCGACACCCTCCGCGATTATCCGGTCGCGCTTGTCCCGGCGCACCCGCATCTGTTCGGGCAGGTCGTCTTCGCGCAGCGCGTCGGGCGCGGGGAATTCGGTCATGGGCCATAGCGTACGAACCCGCTGGTCGGCTACGCCAACCGGATTACCCTTCGAGGCACCGGTGCTGCCTTTTCCCGTATTAGTCTCGGTTCCCGTGACCGATCCCACGTATGACCAGGAACTCCACGCCCGCCGCGCCTCGTCGTTCGGCGGCCACGCCGCCGCCTACGCCGAGCACCGGCCCGACTACCCGCAGGCCGCCGTGGAATGGGGGCTCGCCGGCGCCGCGCACGACGCGCGCGAGGTGCTCGACCTCGCCGCCGGCACCGGAAAGCTCACGCAGGGGCTGGTCGACCTCGGCCTCACCGTGACCGCGGTGGAGCCCGACGAGGGCATGCTCGCCCAGCTGTCCAAGCTCCTGCCGGACACGACGGCGCTCACGGGCAAGGCCGAGGACATCCCGCTGGCCGACGAGTCCGTCGACGCCGTGTTCATCGGGCAGGCGCTGCACTGGTTCGATCTGGAGCCGGCGTTCGCGGAGATCCACCGGGTGCTGCGCCCGGGCGGGGTCGTCGTGGCGCTGTGGAACCACGACGACCTGACGGTGGAGTGGGTGGTCGAGTTCTCCAAGATCGTGCGCACGGGCGTGAGCCGCCTGTTCCGCGACGAGAACGAGGGCCTGTCGGCGGCCGGCTTCGAGCCGTTCGAGGACCACGAGTTCCCGCACACGCACCGCCGCACGATCGACACACTGCTCGCGACCGTCGCCACGCACTCCAACTTCCTGGTCGCCGAACCGGCCGAACGCGACGCGGCCCTGGCTGCCGCTCGTGAGTACCTCCTGGCGGTGCCGGAAGCCGGCGCGGGCGAGTTCGACTACCCACTGGTGACGACGGTGTTCCGCGCCCGAAAGAGCGAGTCCGGAGGGCGGGGAAGCTCACCCGCCTAGAGTTCCGAATGGTGCTACCTTCCGTCGTGACGCCACCCGGGCGTCCCGGACGAGAGCGTCGTACCCGGTCAGGACAAGACGGCGCAGTGGATGAACACGTCACTGCGAAAGGTTCTGATCATGGCTTGGGTTGTTCTCGTCGTCGCCGGTGTCCTCGAGACCGTGTGGGCCGCGGCGTTGTCGGCCACCAAGGGCTTCACGAAACTGTGGCCGACGGTGGTCTTCCTCGTCGCCCTCATCGCCAGCATGGGTGGTCTCGCGTACGCCCTGCGCAGCATCCCCCTCGGCACCGGTTACGCGGTGTGGGTCGGCATCGGTGCCGTGGGGACCGCCTTGTACGGCATCTTCGCCCTCCACGACCCCGCGACGGTCGGCCGCATCGCGTGCCTGGTGCTGATCGTCGCGGGGGTCGTGGGGTTGAAGGTCCTGCACTAGGGAACGGTGATCGTGAGCGCGTTGAGTCGCTCGGGGTCGCCGACCACGTCGATGGCCGTGATGCGGTCGCCGTCGAAGGTGAACGTGAGCACGACCTCCAGGCGGCCGCGCGGCGCGAGCACCAGGGCGGGAGCGCCGTTGACCAGCGCCACCTGCGTGCCCCGCGCGCGTGCCGAAGCGAGCAGCGCGCCCTTGCTCACGCTGCGGACGCCACGCAGCACGACGGGCGCCGGAGCTCCCGAAACGGCGGCGTCGGCCTGCAGCACCACGTCGGGATCGAGCAGCTGCAGCAGCGCCTCGAAGTCACCGCCGCGCGCGGCCGCCAGGTAGGCCTCGACGGCCCGGCGGCTGCGCGTGACGTCGGCCGCCGGCTGCTCGCCCCGGACCCGGCGCCGGGCGCGGCTGGCGATCTGGCGCACGGCCGCCGGGGTGCGGTCGAGCATCACGGCGATGTCCTCGAACGGCACCGCGAACATGTCGTGCAGCACGAACGCGATGCGCTCGGCCGGGCCCAGTGAGTCGAGCACGACCAGCAGCGCGAGCCCGACCGAGTCGGCGAGCTGCGCTTCCGCCTCGAGGTCGAAGTCGTCGCCGCGTTCGAGGACCTGCGCGTCGAGCGAGTCCTCACGCCGGCGTTCGCGCGTGCGCAGCTGGTTGAGGCACTGGCGCGAGACGACCGTGGTGAGCCAGGCCGGCAGGCTCTCGATCTCGCGCGAGTCCACGCCGTCGAGCCGCAGCCAGGCTTCTTGCACGGCGTCTTCGGCTTCGCTCAGCGAGCCCAGCATCCGGTACGCGACCGAGCGCAGCCGCGGCCGGTTCTCCTCGAACTGCTGCGCCAACCAGGCCTTTTCGTCCACGTGTCACATTCCTCCGTCGCGCGGGTTCACCGAAGTACACACCGACAATCCCGGTCACGTGACCGGAACGGAGGAAGAAATGAGCACGATCCTCATCACCGGCGGCACCGGCACGCTCGGCACCCTCGTCACCCCGCTGCTGCGGGACGCGAAGGTCCGCGTGCTGAGCCGCCACGCCCACGAACCCGCCGACGGCATCGAGTACTTCGCGTGCGACCTGCTCAGCGGCGACGGCCTCGAAGCCGCGGTCGACGGCGTCGACGTGGTGCTGCACCTGGCCGGCGGGCCCAAGGGCGACGATGTGGCCACCGCGAACCTGGCGAACGCCGCCGAACGCGCGGGCGTCGGCCACTTCGTGCTCATCTCGGTGATCGCCGCCGACCGCGTGCCGCTGGGCTACTTCACGCGCAAGTTCGAGGCGGAGAAAACCGTGATCGCCTCGGGTCTACCGTGGACGATCCTGCGCGCCGCCCAGTTCCACGGCTTCTGCCTCGACGCCGTGCGCGCCGCCGCGAAACTGCCCGTCGTCCCCGTACCCGGCGGCATGCGGTTCCAGCCGGTGGACGCCCACGACGTCGCGGCCCGCCTCGCCGAACTGACCCTCGGCGCACCCGCCGGCCGCGTCCCCGACCTGGCGGGACCGAAGGTCTACACCATGCGCGCGCTCGTGGAGGATTATTTGCGGGCCAACGGAAAACGTCGCCCCAAGCTGCCCGTGCGCCTGCCCGGCAAGGCCGGCCGCGCCTACCGCGCGGGCGACAACCTCAACCTCGACGCCGACGAGGGCACCCGCACCTGGGAGGAATTTCTCGCACAGATCTAGCTGTATGAGGCCGTGACGTTGGTGACGCCGGTGTGGAGCCGGGTGACCGGTGGCTGGTTTCCAGCGGTGGTGTGTGGTCGATGGTAGTTGTAGTGGATGTTCCATACCGTCAAGGCTGCGGTGCGTTGCCCTTCGCTGGTCCAGATGTGGGCGTAGAGGAATTCTTCGGCCAGGATGCGGTTGTAGCGTTCGATGCTCCTATGTTTGTCAAGCAACGCTCGGAAGGGCTGGCTCTGGGTCGACCGTCGCCGATCGCGGAAGGTTGGCGTAGATCTCGCGGGCGATGTAGCGCTTGAGGCAGCGGATGATCTCGCGTTTGCTCCGTCCTTCGGCGGTCCGCCGGTCGAGGTAGTCACGAGTGGGCTGGTGACGGCGCATGCGGACGATGGTCACGATGTAGAGGGCGCTGTTCGCGGCGCGATCGCCGCTGCGGCTGAGCCGGTGGCGGCCGGTGGTGCGGCCGCTACTGGCTGGTTGTGGAGCGACTCCGCAGAGTTTGGCAAAGGCTGCCTCGCTGCGGATGCGCTCGGCGTTGTCGCCGGCGGTGACCAGGAATTGCCCAGCCAACTCGATGCCCACCCCGTGAAGTTCGACGAGTTCCGGCGCGGTGGAGCGGACCAACGCCTCGATCTGTTTGTTGAGCGTTGTGATCTCTTCGTCCAATGCCTTCCAGCGGCGTGCCAGGTCGCGCAGCGCTGTTGTCACTCCGGCCGTGAGCAACTGCTCGGGTGCGTCGATCAGAGTGAGGACGTCATCGGTTTCTGGGTCCAGTTGCAGGCATCGGTTGATCAGGGTCCTCTTGGTCAAGGCCACCAGGTCGTCCCGTAAGGGCGAGGGCGCACCGATCATCACGCCCCAGAGGGTGTTGAACGTCTGGGTCCGGGCCTTGACCGCGCTGGTTCGGGTGATTCGGAGGGTTCGGATCACCTCGACGACGCCAGACTTGGCTTTCGGGGTCGCGGTCGATGTTTGCCCGAGAACAGCGCGGGCGATCTGCTCGGCGTCCAGGCGGTCGGACTTGCCATCCAGACGCCGGGCCAGACGGTTTGGCCGGTTGACCTCGATGACCCGGACGTTGGCGGCGGTGAGAAACCTGCTCAGGGAAGCACCGAACGACCCGGTGCTCTCGACACCGATCGAGGCGATGACGCCGTGGCCCCTGATCCATTCCAACAACTGTGCATAGCCGCGGTCGCGGGCGGGGAACTCACGGTGTCCGAGTAACCGGCCGTGCTCGTCGACCACGGCCGCGTAGTGGGTGTGTTTGTGGGTGTCGACGCCGCCGATGACACGGGTTGCGATGGTTGCCATGCTGGAACTCGCTCCTCCGGTGGGTTCACGCTCGCGGACGGGGCGAACCGACCGGACGGGCGACAGGTCTGTGACGGGGCTTCTGGTCCAAGCTCCTATCAGGTCAGACCCGTCTGGCCGGTGCGCGTACGGTGCTGCGCCCGGACCGGCCGACAAATCGAACGCAGGACACCAAGGTCGCGCCTCGGGTCATACCTTGGCCGGGGTCAAACCAGCCCGGCGCAGCACCAAGCCCCAGTCTTCACAGACTTTGCCGTTGTGGCGTGGGGTGTAGGGCGTGATTCGCTGGTGGCGGGCTCCGTGTAGGACGGTGGCGAAGTCGTTGGCGCGGTAGCAGGCGCCGTTGTCGGTGACGAGGCGGTGGATGTGGGTGATGCCGTGGGCGGCGAAGAACGCGCGGGCGCGGTGGACGAACCTGATCGCGGTCTGGGCTTTCTCGTCGGGCAGGGCTTCGGTGTAGGCCAGGCGGGAGTAGCCGTCGATGGCGGAGTGCAGGTAGGTGTAGCGGGCCCGGCCGCCGCGGGTCTTGCCGCGGCGGGCGTGTTTGTCCTGGTCGCTGCCTTTGCCGTGGATCCGCCAGCCACCGCCGTCGGGGATCTGGCCGGTCTTCTTCACATCGAGGTGGACCATGTGCCCGGGCCAGCGCGCGATGATCCGCCGCGGTGCCCGGTTGGTCGCCCCGGTGGGGTCGAGGAAGCGGCGCCGGTTCAGGCCCAGCTGCAGCAGGTGGCGGCCGATGGTGCGGACGGAGATGGTGATGCCCTCGGCGGCCAGTTCGGTGGCGATCCGGCGGGCGGAGTATTTCCGCTGTCGGCGTAGCTGCTCGATCCGGGCCACCACCTGCGCGGGAGTGGTGGTGGGCTGGTGGTGCGGGACGCTGGACCGGTCGAGCAGGCCGGCTTCGCCGTAGCGGCGCCAGCGGTTGACCCACTTGGATGCGCATTGCCGCGAGATGCCCATCTCGGCGGCGACATGGGCGATCGGACGGGTCTGGCACCGCTGCACGAGCCGGCGACGGCCCTCGAGCGACAGCGGGGCATTACGGTGGTGCATGGACGGGTCTTTCTGCTCGACGGACGAGTGGGTCGCACTTCTCATCCTGCCGCCGAAAGACCCGTCCCCTGTCTCAGGCCCTGCCAGCCGACACCAACGTCATGACCCGCAACATCTAGCGCACGTTTCGCTCGTAAACCAAGCGCAAGCCCAGCAAAGTCAGATCGGGCACGTGCTCCTTGATCGTCTCCGATTCGCCGATCACCAACGGCGCGAGGCCGCCGGTCGCGATCACCGCGACCGGCTCGGTTTCGTCGCTGCGCAGTTCGCGCACGATGCGTTTGACGAGGCCGTCGACCTGGCCCGCGAAGCCGTAGAGGATGCCGGACTGCAGGCATTCCACGGTGTTCTTGCCGATGACCGACCGCGGCGGCACGAGCTCCACCTTGCGCAACGCGGCGGCGCGGGCGGCGAGCGCGTCCACGGAGATGTCGATGCCGGGGGCGAACGCGCCGCCGAGGAACTCGCCCTTGGCGGAGATGGCGTCGACGTTCGTGGACGTGCCGAAGTCGACCACCACGCACGCGGTGGCGTGCAGGTGGTGGGCGGCGAGGGTGTTCACGAGCCGGTCGGCGCCCACCTCCTTGGGGTTGTCCACGAGCAGCGGCACACCCGTGCGCACACCGGGTTCCACCACGATCTTCGGCAGCCGCGGGTAGTACCGGCTCAACATCACCCGCAGTTCGCGCAGCACAGCGGGCACTGTGGACAGTGCGCTGATGCCGGTGATCGCGTCGGCGTGCGGGCCGAGCAGCCCGCGCATGGTGAGCGCGAGCTCGTCGGCGGTCATGCGCGCGTCGGTGCGCATGCGCCAGTCGCCGACGAGCCGCTGCCCCTCGTACAGCCCGAGGACGATGTTGGTGTTGCCGACGTCGACGGTGAGCAGCAACGCGGACTTCCTTTACTGCGGCCCGGTTTCGCCGCCGGCTCGGTGGATCACAGTGATGGCTTAGCTTTCCGCGTGCAGCAAGGCGTCGAGGCGGCGCGCGTCGGCGGTTTCGGCCACCGGGAAGGCGATCGTGTCCTCCTCGGGCAGCGTGACGGTGCCGCTCAGCAGGCCCGACCCCTCCGGCGCGTGAGCCGGGTCGGTCCCGCGTTCGACGATCTGGTTGTCCTCGTCGACGAAGATCACCCGCGGCTCGTAGTTCAGCGCCTCCACGCTGTCCATCTGGCCGTAGGAGATGAGGATGACGAGGTCACCGGGGTGCACCAGGTGCGCCGCGGCGCCGTTGATGCCGAGCACGCCGCTGCCGCGCTGGCCCTTGATCACGTAGGTCTCGAGCCGGGCGCCGTTCGTGACGTCCACAATGGACACCTGCTCGCCCGGCAGGAGGTCGGCGGCCTCCATCAGGTCCTCGTCGACGGTCACCGACCCCACGTAGTGCAGATCCGCCTGCGTCACCGTGGCCCGGTGGATCTTCGACTTCAGCATCGTGCGGTACATCGTGGACTCTCCCTATTCCCCTGCGTCCAAATCCACGCTCGGATGGTCCACAGCCCTTCCGAGCAGCACTCCCACGTTGTCGATCAGCCGGGTGCTCCCCACCCGGGCGGCGATCAACAGCCGTGCCTCACCGTCGACGGGCGCCGACCCGAGATCGGTTCCCCTCAGCTCCAGGTAGTCCACCTCCACCTGCGGACGCTCGGCGAGCGTCCGGCGAGCCATCTCCAGCACCGCTTCGGCCCCGTCGCGGCCGACGTGCGCCCCCGCGGTCAGCGCCGCGGAAAGCACCACGGCGTCCTCCCGCTGCTCCGGCGTCAGGTACACGTTGCGGGAAGACAGAGCGAGCCCGTCGCGCTCGCGGACCGTCGGCACCCCGATCACGCGGGTGTCGATGTTCAGGTCGGCCACCATCTTCTTGATCAGCACCAGCTGCTGGTAGTCCTTCTCCCCGAAGAACGCGTAGTCCGGGCGCAGCAGGTTGAACAGCTTCGCGACGACGGTGAGCACCCCGGTGAAGTGCCCGGGCCGCGCGGCGCCCTCCAGCTCGTCGCCGAGCGGGCCGGGATGCACGGTGACCATCGCGTTGTCGGTGTACAGGTCACTCGCCTTCGGGGTGAAGGCCAGCTCGACACCGGCTTCGCCCAGCGTCGCGAGGTCCTCCTCCATGCGCCGCGGGTACGCCTCGAAGTCCTCGCCCGCGCCGAACTGCAGCGGGTTCACGAAGATCGACGCGGCCACGATCGTGTTCGGCAGGCGCTTCGCGCGGCGCATCAGCTCGCGGTGGCCGGCGTGCAACGCGCCCATCGTGGGCACGAGTGCCACCTTGTGGCCGGCGCTGCGCAGCGCGCGGCTCACCTGGCTGATGTGTTCGGGCGGCTGGTAGGCGTTGAGCGTGGCGCGCTTGAACTTCGGTGTGGTCACGGGGTCTGCCCTTCGGCGGGGTCGTCGAGGAGGTCGGTCAGCTCGGCGGCGGTCGCCGCGTCGAGCAGGCCGGCGGCGCGGGACCGCTCGGCCGTGCGCCGGGCCAGTGCCCGGTAGGCCGGGGCGATCGCCGGCTCCGTGTCCGAGAGCACGGTGAGGTGCTTGCGGACGGTGCCGAGATCACCACGCGCCACCGGGCCGGTGAGGGCGCGGTCGCCGTAGCGCAGCACATTATCCAGTGCGGCCGACAGCAGTGGTGCGACGAGTCGTTCCGAATGCCCGATTCCGGCTTCGCGGAGGAGCTCCGTGCAGTCGGCGACGAGCGTCATCAGGTGGTTGGCGCCGTGCGAGAGCGCCGCGTGGTAGAGCGCGCGGGCGGCCTCGGGGATGCGCACCGGCTCGGCGCCCATCTCCACGGCCAGCGCCTCGCCGACGTTCCAGGCCACCTCGTCGTCGGGTGCCGCGGTGACGCCGATGCTGGCGGTGCTGAGGCGTTCGAGGTCTTCGGCGCGGCCCGTGAACGTGAGCACGGGGTGCAGCGCGAGCGCCAGCGCGCCGGCCTGCGCGGCGGGCTTCAGGACGTCGACGCCGTGGGCGCCGGAGGTGTGGACGACGATCTGGCCCGGTCGCAGCGACTCTGTCGCCACGAGCCCACGGACCATGCCTTCGAGGGCGTCGTCGGGCAGCGCGAGCAGCACCAGGTCGGCGCGGCGGACGACCTCGTCGGGCGGCAGCAGGGGAACGTCGGGCAACAGGCGTTCGGCCCGCGCCAGCGACTCGGCCGACAGGCCGGAGGCGGCAACCACCGTGTGCCCCGCCCTGGCCAGCGCCGCGCCCAGGACGCTGCCCACCCTCCCGGCCGAGACCACGCCCACCGCGAGGCGGGCCGGTCGGTTCATGGCGTGCGCCTGTGGACGCTCATGGCTCGAAACTCCTTGGCTCGTTCCAGTCCCGCTGTTCCGGGTACCAGACGACGGCGCGAGAGTAGCCCCGTCGCGTCCGGATCGCGGAGCTCTGGTGACGAGCTTCACCCGGTCGTTCAATCGCGGAAGTAATTTAATCGCGCCTCGGGGACCTGCGCGGCGGAGGGCCGCCGCACCCCCGCTGAGCATGGGTTTTCGGCTCGATCGAGCTACCCCGCCGGGGGGATGACGATCATCGCGGCTCGGCCGTGGTGGCGAGGCGCACGGCGTCGGCGCGCGCCGTTTTGAGGGTGCGCAGCAGCTCATCCTGGCGCCGCTGGTCCTCTTCGCTGCGGATGCGGTTGCGCCCCAGGAACGCGAGCTCCGAAACGCTCGCCTGGTACAGTCCGACCGCCCGCGCCGCCGCTCTGCCGGACTCGCGTCTGGCCTGTCTGCGCCACGCGCGGCGCCCCGAGAGACTCGCCAGCAGGCTGACCTCCGACTTCGCGATCCACCGGTCGGCCACCATCTTCGGCAACGCGGCCGCCACGATGCGTTGTTCGCGCCGCCGTTGCAGCACGATCACGTAGACCACGCCGATGAACAGCGGCACCATGATCAGGAAGTACACGGTGAGGAACGCCTTCGAGCCGCCGAGCGTGGCCGCGCTGTTCCACAGCGCGTGGAGGCACACTCCCGCCAGGTACCCGGCGAGTGGCGCGACGACCCGCAGCCACCGCTGCCGCGTGCGCGCCGCCACCCCGAATCCGATGCCCGCCATCACGGCGAACAACGGATGCGTGAACGGCGACAGCACCCCACGCAGGAAAAACGCGGCAAGCACACCCGCGTTGGCGCCGTTGCCGAAGCCGTACTCGGCGAACGCGCGGCCGAAGTAATAGATGTTCTCGGTGAACGCGAAGCCGGCCGCCGAGAAGCCCGCGTAGACGATCCCGTCGACCACTCCGTCGAACTCCGCGCTGCGGCGCCAGAAGATGAGCAGCACGAAGGCGTCCTTCGCCGCTTCTTCCACCAGCGGAGCGGAAACGAGCGCGCTGACTTTCGAGCCGTTGCCACTGCCGAGCAGGATGTCGCCCACAGCCTCGGCGCCGCTGTTGATGACCAGCGCGGTGATCGTCGCGATGCACGCCCCCCACGCGAACGCCAGCAACAGCAGCTTCGCGGGCTCCGGTTCCCACCGGTCCACCCACAGGAACCCCGCGACCACCACCGCGACCGGCACGAGCGCCGCCAGCACCCCGATCGCCACCGCCCCCACACCGACGCGCGCCGTGGCCAGCCCGAACAGGAACAGGCCACACAACGCCACGACGATCAACCCGACCACGGGCAACAACACCGTGACCCGACGCGGAAGGCGAGCACCGGGTCTCGCCGCTGAGCCCTTCGTGGTGGGGAGGGTTCCGTTCACGAGCGGTCACCATACGGGGGCGAGGTGTGTGGTGCTGGCTGTGGCTCTTCGCGGCCACGGTTTTTTCTGTCGAGGGCAACGGCTGCGCGGGTCGCACCGGTGATCTCCCGGCGATCGGGTGTTTCGGGCGGCGAGGTGCCGAGCCCCGAATCCGGCTCGGTCCGCGCTCCCCGGCGCCGACCACGATCGCCACGCAAGCCCTCGGGACCCCGGGCCACCGGCTTCTGCCGCAGCAACGCACCCGCCTCACACCGACCACCACGCTCCCCGGCACCGGCCACCGTTGCTGCGCAAGCCCCTCAGGCTCCAGGCCACGGGTTTCTGGCGCAGCGACGAACCCGCCTTAAACCGACGAGTGCGCTCCCCTGCGCCGGTCACGGTTGCCGCACGAGCCTCTGGGGCTCAGGCCCACGGATTTCTGCCGCAGCGACAATCCCGGCTCAAATCGACCACCGCGCTCCCCCGCTCCGGACACGGTTGGGGAGCTCCCCGGCACAGCGGCGCTGCCGGGCCAAGGTTTCGGTGCTGTTCGTCTCGTCACCGAAGACTGCGCAGCGCGCGCCACCGGCTTCTGCCGCAGCGACGAACCCGGCTCGAACCGACCACCGCACGCGGTTGCCACACGAGCTCCCTCGGGCTCCCGGCCACCGGCTTCTGCCGCAGCAACCAACGCACCCGGCTCACACCGAGCACTACGCTCCCCCCGGCACCGGAAGGGTTGCGGAGCTCCCCGGCACAGCGGCGCTGCCCGACCAAGGGTTTCGGTGCAGTTTGTCTCCTCACCGAAGACTGCGCAGCCCGCGCCGCCGCCGTCCTCGCGCAGCGGCAGCGCGCGGCGACCCGGCGACTACTGGCGGTGAAGCGCCGGATTCAGATCGAGCCGCCGGCCGCGCGCAATCGGCGAGTGGTGAGAAGGCCCCGCGATGCCAGTAGAAGGCTTGTACACAGCGAAAAGCCCCGGCCCGTTCGTGCTGGGCCGGGGCTTTCCGGGAGGTTCAGTCCTCTGCTCGACGACGACGGCGCGGCGCGGATTCCGCGGCACCGTTGGCGGCCAGGAGTTCCGTGACCGACCGGCCGGCCGCGTGGGAGCCGCTCGCCGGCGCGGGGTCGGCGGAGCGGCGGCCGCGGGAGGGGGTTTCCTCGGGGGCGTCCACGGGGGGCACGTTGCGGCGGCTCTGCGAAGCCCGCTCGGTGACCATGCCTTCCCACGCGGGGGGTTCGCCGTCCGGGCGACGGCGGCGGCCGGACGGCGAGCCCGGCGTTTCGGCCGGCTCGTCGTCGGAGCGGCGGCGGCGGCCACCGCCAGAGCTCTTGGCGGCGGTGCTGCGGACCGACTCCGGCAAGGTCGGGTTGGCCGGCTCCTCCGGTTCGTCACCCGAGTTCGAGTGGGCGCCGTGTCGCGTCGAGGGTGTGGAGTCGGCCAGGGGCGACAAGTCCGTGCGCGAGAACTGCTCCAGGCGCGAAGGCTGGCGCTGGCTCGGTTCGGCTTGCGACGGCTCCGGGGTCTCCGCCACGGGCGGGAGATCGGTGCGCGAAGCGGTGGCCTCGCGAGGCTTCGGCGGAGTGTCACCGGAGGAGCGGCGGCGCTCGCCGAAGTCGGCGGACGCGTCCCACGCCGGCTTCCACGCGGCCGTCGACTCGCCGGTCGGCGGGTCCTGACGGCTCACGCGGGGCAGATCGGGCCGGGACACCTCGGCGCGCGACACCGGCGGCTCGACGCGACGCAGATCCGGCCGCGACGCCTCAGCGCGCGAAACGGGCGGCTCCACCCGGCGCATACCCGGGCGCGAAACCTCGGCCCGCGGCACCTGGCGCGTCTCCTCGAGCGACTCGGGCGCGACCGGCGCGACGGTGCGCGTCGGCTGCGACTCGGCCGCGGCCTGGCGACGCGCGGCTTCGGCGCGCAACTCGGCGGCCTTCACGGCCCGCGCGGCGGCCGACTCGGGCTCGGGCTGGGACGACGGCTGCGGCTGCGGAGCCGGTTTCGGCCGGTTCTGCTTCGGCCGGGCGAGCTGCTGCGTGCGCTGGGTGTTCAGCGAAGCGGGCGGCTTGCCGTTCGGACCCTGGCCCTGGCCGGGACCGTGCTGACCCGGCTGCCCCGAGCCGTTGGCCGGCTTGCGCCGCCGGTCGGTGCCGGGGGTGTCGAGCACGCGGTCCATCAGCTCGGTGGGCCGGTCGTTGCCGACCTCGACCACCGGGTTCTTCGGCGCCATCAGCTGCGCGGGCTTCTTGCCGTTGCCGTTCTTCGACTCCGAGCCGGCGGACACGAGCCGCTGGTCGTCGTTGAGCGAACGCATGCGCGTGGCCTGCGCGGTGAGCGCGACGCGTTCCAGCAGCACCTCGCCGCCGAACAGCGACTGCAAGCTCTCGCGCAGCGCCGACACCTCGGCGCGCAGCGCATCGAGCTCTTCGCGCGAATTAGCCTCCGCGGCCTCCCTCGTCTCGGCTTCGATCTCCAGCTCGTACTCACGCCGAGCCGCGATCTCGCGTTCCAGTTCCAGTTCGTATACCGCCTGCGCCTCGGCGACCGCGTCCTCGCTGTGCGCCGCGTGCTTGCGATACCTCACGGCGAGGAAGGCGCCGATCAAGGCGGCCCAAAGGGCTGCGACGATTCCCAACCGAAGGAACCGGAGGTCGTCGCTGAGCACCAGTGCGAGAGTGGCTCCGATGGCGAGGACGAATCCGACGACTAGCCACGGCCTACCCAGAAGGCGGCCGCGCGAGTCGTCACCCACGCCGGTCATGACAGACACCGTACCTTCCAGTGACCCGAACGAGACCTAGTCGGTACTTCGAGCGGCAGGATCTGGTCGTTAACCGGTCGTCGGACGGCTGTCCTGCCGCTCGTCGCGGGGAGGGGTCCGGCAGGAGTGCTCGAGCCACAAAGCCGCAGCTACGAGCATCGCGGAGCACACCGCGCCGACCACCGCGGCACGGGTGTCGAAGACACTGGCGACGAGTTCGTCACGTCGGGGAAAAGCATACGCGAACGCCGCCAGCCAACCCCCTGTCATGAATGATCCGGCCAACGAGGACGCCTTCGCGAGCGCTACTGAGCGTGCGATGCCGATCGACGCCGTCACCCGTCCGGCCTTGATTCTCGACCTGATCGTGTAAGCCATGATCGCCTCGATCACGGCGAGTACTGCGAACGTGACTCCTGCCAGCGTCGGGAGTCGGGGCAGGTCACCGTAGGCGAGCTGGAAGACGACGTAGACCAGGACAAGGCCGAGGACCGCGGCCACCACCAGCTCACGGGGCCGGGTGAAGTGCATGCGGTCTACCGTACCGAGAAGCCTTGACCCTCCAGTGACTGGAGACTCCATCATGCGTCGTGTGGGTGCCACCGCGGTCTTCACGATCGGCGAGCTGTCCCGGCGCACGGGACTGCCGGTCAAGACCATCCGCTTCTACTCCGACGAGGGCCTGCTCCCGCCCACGGAGCGCACCGACGCCGGCTACCGGCTGTACGACGCGCACGCGCTCGCCCGGCTGGAGCTGGTGCGGACGCTGCGTGAGCTGGGGCTCGGCCTCGCCGACGTCGCTCGCGCCCTGGAGCGCGAGGCGTCGGTGCGCGACCTGGCCGTGCGCCACGTCGAGGCCCTCGACGAACAGATCCGCAGGCTCCGGCTGCGCCGGGCCGTGCTGCGGGCGGTGGCGAAACGCGATTCCGAACTGGAGGAAGTGAAGCTGATGAACCGCCTCGCACAGATGTCCGACGAAGAGCGCAAGCGCCTCGTCGACGAGTTCTGGGCCGAGATGACCGAGGGCCTCGACGTGGACCCCGAGTTCTACGAACGCATGGGTTCGGCCAAGCCCGAGCTGCCGGACGACCCTTCGCCCGAACAGCTGGAGGCCTGGCTCGAGTTCGCCGAGCTCGTGCAGGACCCGGAGTTCCGCCGCCTGATCCGCGGCATGAGCGAAAGTCACGCGGCCGACCGCAGCGCCGGCGCATCCACCGAGGTCACGCAGGCCCAGCGCGACAACTGGTTCGCCTGGTCCGCCGACGCCCGCTCTGCCATCGACGCCGGTCTCGGCCCGGACTCACCCCAGGGCCGGGAGCTCGCCGACACCATCGCCGCAGCGTCAGCCGGCCCGGACGACGACCCCGCGGACCCGGCGTTCCGCCGCGCTCTGGCCGACAAGTTCGCCTCCGGCGGCGACCCCCGGGCCGAGCGCTACTGGCAGCTGCTGGCGATCATCAACGGCTGGCCGCCGATCCCGAGCGCCCAGCCCGAGGTCGGCTTCATGCTGGCGGCGCTGCGTTCCTGAGTGAGCGCAGGCCTGAGTGAGCGCAGGCCTGAGTGAGCGCAGGCCTGCGTGCGTTACCGCCGAATCGGTGAACGGCGGGTGAACGGCGCCGAGTCACCGAAGCCGCAGGTCCGGCCGGAGCACGACACCCGCTTTGTCGTCTTCCGGCCGGGCCCGCAAAAGATCCGCGACGGGCCCGCGGCCCAGCAGGACCGCGTCCGGCTCGATTTCCAGCCACGGGATCAGCACGCTGGCTCGGTCCGGCGTACCCGGATGCGGCAGGAGCAGCCGGGGATCGTCGGAAACCACGGCGTCGACGGTCACCACGTCCACGTCGAGGGTCCGCGGGCCCCAGCGCAGTTCGCGGACGCGGCCGGCCGCCTTTTCCGCGGCCTGGGCCGTGGCGAGCCACGCCCAGTGGTCGCGCGCGGGGTCGTCGACGAGGCACACGGCGTTGAGGAAGTCCGGCTGGTCCTCGACGCCCCACGGCTTCGTCTCGTACACGCTCGACACGGCCACCAGCGCCGGCCCGACGATGTCCAGCGCGATGCGCAGGTACGCCAGCCGGTCGCCGAGGTTGGAGCCGAGCGAGAGGACGGCGCGGCTCACCGCTCGCGCCGGACGGTGACCGCGACGTCGTCGAACGTCAGCGCGATCGGGGCCGACGGCTTGTGCACGGTGACCTCGACGGCGCTCAGCCGGTCGTCACGCATGACCTCGTCGGCGATCTTGCCCGCGACGCTCTCGATGAGGTCGTACGGCTCACCCGCCACGATCCCGGCGGCCAGCTCGGCGAGCTCGCCGTAGTGCAGCGTCTTGGTCAGGTCGTCGGACGCGGCGGCCGGGCCGAGGTCCAGCCACGCGGTGACGTCGACGACGAACTCCTGCCCGTCGCGCTTCTCGTGCTCGAACACGCCGTGGCGGCCGAACACCCGCAGCCCCGTCAACGTGATGCGATCAGCCATCGGCCCGCCCCTTCCGCCACGCGGCCGCCACGGCGACCGCGTCGAGCGACGCGCCCACCTCGTGCACGCGCACTCCCCACGCCCCGGCCGCGGCGGCCAGGGCGGAAATCGCCGCGGTAGCGTTCTCGCGCCCGTCCGGCGGCCGCGGCTCACCGTCCTTTTCGGCCAGCAGCCGCCCGAGGAACCGTTTGCGCGAAGCCCCCACGAGCACCGGGAAACCCAGCGACAGCACCGAATCCAGGCCGTGCAGCAGCGCCCAGTCGTGCTCGGCGTGCTTCGCGAACCCGAGCCCGGGGTCGAGCACGATCGCGCTTTCGTCCACACCGGCGGCGAGCGCGTCGTCCACTCTGGACTGAAGCTCGCTGCGCACCTCGGCCACGACGTCGGTGTACGTCGCGAGCTTGGTCATGTCCTTGCTGTGCCCCCGCCAGTGCATCAGCACCCACGGCACGCGGCACTCCGCGGCGACGCGCCCCATGTTCGCGTCGGCCAGCCCGCCGGACACGTCGTTGATCACCCGCGCCCCCGCCCCGACGGCCGCCTCCGCGACGGAAGCCCGCGTCGTGTCCACGGACAGCGCGACACCTTCGGACGCCAGCTGCCGGATCACCGGCAGCACCCGCGCCGCCTCGGTCTCCGCGTCCACGCGCAACGCGCCCGGCCGCGTCGACTCGCCACCGACGTCGATGAGGTCCGCACCGCGCGCCCACATGTCGCGCGCGTGCTCCAGCGCCTGGTCGAGGTCGAGGTAGCGGCCGCCGTCGGAGAACGAATCCGGCGTCACGTTCAGCACGCCCATCACGGCGCACCGCCCGGGCCGCGGCAGACCCGAGATCACGGACGCCGCCCCTTGATCAGCTCGATCGCCTCCGCACGCGACGTCGCCGAGGTCCGCATCAGCCCCCGCACCGCCGACGTGACCGTCAGCGAACCCGGCTTGCGGATTCCGCGCATCGACATGCAGAGGTGCTCGGCCTCCATCACCACGATCACGCCGCGTGGCTCCAGCTTGCGGTTCAGCGCGTCGGCGACCTGCGACGTCAGGCGTTCCTGGACCTGCGGCCGCTTCGCGTAGAGATCGACGAGCCGGGCGAGCTTGGACAGCCCGGTGACCTTGCCGTTGGCGTTGGGGATGTACCCGACGTGGGCGACGCCGTGGAACGGGAGGAGGTGGTGTTCACAGTTCGAATACATCGGGATGTCCGTGACGAGCACGAGCTCCTCGTGCGATTCGTCGAACGTCTTCGCGAGCACTTCGTCCGGGTCGGTGTACAGGCCGCCGAACATCTCGCGGTACGCGCGGGCCACGCGGGCCGGCGTGTCACGCAGGCCGTCGCGGTCGGGGTCCTCTCCGCAGGCCAGCAGGAGTTCCCGGACAGCGCGCTCCGCCCGGTCCTGGTCGAAGACCGGGACCGGGCGGAGGCCGTCGTTGCTAGTGCTTGTCTGGTCCGTCCACGTCACGCCGCTGCTGCCCCTCGTCCGGCTGCTGGCCGTTCGCGCCGTCGGCGAACCAGCCCTGCTCACGCGGACGGTCTTCGGCTGGGCGCCACGGCTGGCTGCCCGGAGACGTCGCCGGGGTCCATCCCGGAGGCGCCCCGTAGTTGGGCGGACCGCTCTGCGCACCGCTCGGGCCACCCGGGTGGTAGCCACCTGCCGGACCGCCCGGCTGCTCACCACCATACGACTGGGGCCAGCGACCGGTGCCGTTCGGCCCACCGTTCGGACGGCCGCCGTTGGGCGGCGGGGCGTACGGGTTGGCGTTCGGGTCGGGCGGCGTCGGAGCCTGGTAGGGCGGGCCACCGGGGAGGTCACCCGCGCCCGCGGCGGTGCCGACGGGCGTCGGCGCCGGCTGCAGGACCGGCTTCTCCTTCTCCGGCGGGGGCCACGGCTCGCCGCGCTCCATCGCCAGCTCGCCCGGCGTCTTGATGGGCGGCTTGTCCGACGGGGTGCGCTCACCGAACTCGTTGAAGACGGTGATGTGCGGGCGCTTCTCGACAGTCGCGAAGATCCGCTCGAGGTCCTTGCGCTGCAGCGTCTCCTTCTCGAGCAGCTCCAGCACCAGGTTGTCGAGTACGTCGCGGTAGGTGTTGAGCACGTGCCACGCCTCGGTGTGCGCCGTCTCGATGAGCTTGCGCACCTCCTCGTCGATCTCGTGCGCCACCTCGAGCGAGTAGTCGGCCTGCCGGCCCGCGGAGCGGCCCAGGAACGGGTCGCCCTGCTCCTGGCCGTACTTCACGGCGCCGAGCCGCGCGCTCATGCCGTATTCGGTGACCATGGAGCGGGCGATCTTCGTGGCCTGCTCGATGTCGGAGGAGGCACCGGTGGTGGGCTCGTGGAACACGAGCTCCTCCGCCGTGCGGCCACCCATCGCGAACACCAGGCGGCCGATCATCTCCGACCGGGTCATCAGCTGCTTGTCGTCCTCCGGCACGAGCAGGGCGTGGCCGCCGGTGCGCCCGCGCGGGAGGATCGTGAGCTTGTACACGGGCTCGATGTCCGGCATCGCCCACGCGGCGAGCGCGTGCCCGCCCTCGTGGTAGGCCGTGATCTTCTTCTCCTTCTCGGAGATGATCCGGCTCTTGCGGGCGGGACCGCCGACGACGCGGTCGACGGACTCCTCGAGCTCGACCTCACCGATCACGTGCCCGTTCTTGCGGGCGGTGAGCAGCGCGGCCTCGTTGAGCACGTTGGCCAGGTCCGCACCCGACATGCCGACGGTGCGCTTGGCCAGGCCCGTGAGGTCCACGCCCTGCGCGATCGGCTTGCCCTTTGAGTGCACGTCGAGGATCGCCTTGCGGCCCCGCAGGTCCGGCGCCGACACGGGAATCTGGCGGTCGAACCGGCCCGGGCGCAGCAGCGCCGGGTCGAGGATGTCGGGCCGGTTGGTGGCCGCGATCAGGATGATGCCGCCGCGGGCGTCGAAGCCGTCCATCTCCACGAGGAGCTGGTTCAGCGTCTGCTCGCGCTCGTCGTGCCCGCCACCGAGGCCGGCACCGCGCTGGCGGCCCACCGCGTCGATCTCGTCGACGAAGATGATGCACGGCGCGTTCTGCTTGGCCTGCTCGAACAGGTCGCGGACGCGGGACGCGCCCACACCGACGAACATCTCGACGAAGTCGGAACCGGAGATCGTGTAGAACGGCACGCCCGCTTCACCGGCGACGGCGCGCGCGAGCAGCGTCTTACCGGTACCGGGCGGCCCGTAGAGCAGCACGCCCTTCGGGATCTTCGCTCCGAGTGCCTGGTAGCGCGCCGGGTTCTGCAGGAAGTCCTTGATCTCGTACAGCTCTTCGACGGCTTCGTCCGCGCCCGCCACGTCACCGAACGTCGTCTTCGGCATGTCCTTGTTCAGCTGCTTGGCCTTGGACTTGCCGAAGTTGAGGACGCGGTTGCCGCCGCCCTGCGCGTTGTTCATCATCCACATGAGCAGGCCCAGGACGAGGGCCAGCGGGATGGCGAAGATGAGGATCTGCGTCAGGATGCTCTGCTGCGTCACCTTGGTGTCGAACTTGACCGGCTGCTGCCCGTTGACCTTCGCGGAAGACAGGTCGTTGTAGATGTTCACGGCCGCGTTCGCCGGGTACTGCGCGACGATCTGGTCGGTCTGGGTGCCGTTGACGTCGATCTTCTGGGTCAAGGACAGCTTGACCTGCTGTTCCTTGTCCTCGATGCTGGCTTCCTTGACGTGACCCGCTTCGATCTGCTGGTTCGCCACGGAGATCGGAGCCTGGGTGTAGCCACGATCGCTGTCGAAGATCGTGTTGTAGGCGAACAACGCCAGCAACCCTGCGACGATCCACAGCAGTGGGTTCCTGAGCACGCTCTTCCGGTTCATACGACTCGGCCCTTGCGGCCTCGACCCTCCCTGGTTGGGCGGCTCCTGTGATACCCGCCATCACGATCTTGACAACCCGTGGTGCCCGGGCCAGTCCCACCAGGGTACCGCCCGTCCGGACGATCGACCCTTGTGAGCCTCACGCAGGTCAACGGGCAATACCGCGCTGGGGTTCCCGGATCGTGCCGGTTCGCGTCACCCTAGCGTGTGTCGGCGGCCACTGAAGCCACCATCTCACCGAGCCGCGTCCGCAGCGTCATCGGGTCCGCGGGCGCCACCGTCACCCATTCGCGGCCGTCGGATCCCGCCCGCGACAGGCTGAGGTAACGGCCCGTGGCGGTGTCGAACCAGCCCAGCACGCGGGACCGCTGCCGGGCCCCGAGCTGGGTACGGCTGTTCGCGGCCAGCTGACCACCGCGCAGCCGCGGCTGGCCGGAGATGAGCGCGTACGTCTCGCGCGGGTCGACTGTCGCGCGCTCGCTCAGCGACTGGCGCTTGGCCCGCCTCCCTTTCTCTTCGGCCCCGCCGAGGCCACCGGCCGCGACGGGCACGCGGATCGGGCGTGTGTGCAACGCCTCGTCCAACGGGAGTGTGACGGACGCCTCGCTGCCGCGGCGGCCGCCGGGCAACAGCTCGATGATCGTCGAGACCAGACCGTCGGCCGGGGTCTCCCGCAGCCAGATGCCGTCGGCGTCCTGGATGGCCACCACGCCGGCGGCTCGCCCGTCGCCCGCCGCGAGCAGTGCGACGGGGTGGGCCTGGAAGTCGGGGATGTGCAGCGCGTCGAGCGAGATCGGCGCGCGGGCGAGCAGGTTCAGCCACTCGTCCACGGGCGGTTCGAGGCGGCCGCGTGCGTCGCGGACGCCCCGCGCCTTGAGCTCGATGTCGACCCGGTGCCGCAGCGATACGCGCTCGTCTTCCGTGGCGCCGTGCGAGCGCACGCGCAGCGGGTAGGGCAGCTCGCCGAGCCCCGCGGACTCCCAGAGGAAGTCGAACGCCAACGGCGAGAAGAACTCTTGGTGCATGCGGTGGTGCTCACCCTCCAGGATCGATCTCTTGCTCAGCGTAGCGCGAGCGTGCCCCGGGCAGGAACGGCCTGAAGTGCTGAACTACCAGCAGCTCCTCAGAACGCCGCCGCGCTTTCCTGCCCCGCCGCGCCGGCCATCATCTCGCCGAGGCGGTGTCGCAGGGTCGCGGCGTCGGCCGGCGCGATGGTGATCCAGTCGCGGCCGTCGCGACCTCGGGTGGCCTGCGTGAAGTAGCGGCCGGTCTCGGTGTCGAACCAGCTGAGCACCGGCGACCGGCTGCGCCCGCCGAGGCGGTTGCGCGCGTTGGCGCCGATCTGCCCGCCGCGCAGCCGGGGCTGGGCGTGCAGGCGGGCCAGTGCCTTGCGGTCCTCGTCCACGCTCGCGCGGCCCGAGGCGTCGACCTGGTTGCCGCGCCGCTGCATGAAGTCGACGCCGGAGCTGCCCACGAGCTGCTCCAGCGGCACCGTGATCGACTTCTCCGTGCCGCGCGGCGCGCCCGGCAGGAGCGAGACGATGGCGGTGGCCAAGCCGTCGGCCGGGCACGGCTGCAGGTGCAGGCCGCGCTGGTCCTGCACGGCCAGCAGGCCCTGCTCGCCGACAATGCCGGCGACGGCCAGCAGCGGTTCGGCGCTGGGGTCGAGCAGCTGCACCGTGTCGAGGCTCGTGTCGGGCGCGGCGAGGATGCCGAAGTACTCCTCGACGTGTGGCGCGGGCCGGCCGCGGCCGTCGGCGAGACCCCGCTGGACGAGGCCGCCGAGCGTGCGGGCGCGCAGTGCATCGCGCTCGTCGACGGTGGCGCCGTGCGAACGGATCCGCAGCGGATAGGGCAGCTCACCCAGCGCGGCCGACTCCCACAGGAAGTCCACCTCGAGCGGGGTGAGCAGCTCCGCGTTCGGCATCGACCAAACCCCCAAACCCGTGTCACACCTTGTGTTCAGGACGTTGTGTTCAAGACATCTTCGGTGGTGCTGCGCCGTGTTCGGGACAGACACGGGCGCGCGGCCGGAAAGGCCGCGCGCCCGCGGGAAGTGCGTCAGTTGTCGTCGTCGTCCGACCAGGCACCGATCACCGGCGGAGGCGTGGCCTCGTTGGCGCCGAAGGCGTCGTCCGGGTCCGGCTCGATGAGGAAGGACGCGTGGGTGTGCTCCTGGTCCTCCTGGCCCTGGCCGCCATGAGCGCCCATGCCACCACCCATGCCGCCGCCCATCGGGTTCATGCCCGGCGGGGTCTGGCCACCGATCGTGCCGCCGGCCGAGACCACGCCCTGCTGCTGCGCGGGCGCGGCACCCTGGGCGCCCTGGTGCTCGGCGGCCGCTGACGTGCTCTCCTCGTTCTTGCGCGCGCCACTGCGCGAGCCCTGGCCGAGCTTGCCGCCGGCGAAGCCGGCACCGCCGCCCAGCGCGCTCAGGCCGAGCGCCGAAGCGGCACCGCCGCCACCACCACCACCGCCGCCGGCGGACACGGCCGGCGCGGCCGGTGCCGGGGCGTGCGCGGCACCCGCGCCGGCGCCGGCCGACGCGGCCATGCCGCCGTCGAAGCCGGAAGTGCCGTAGGTGCCCGAGTTGCCGGTGACCAGCGGGCCACCCGCGCCGGACGTGCCCGTGGCCGCGCTGCTGCCGGAGTGGCCCGTGTAGCCCGTCCCGCCGCCGCCGGCGTAGCTGGCGGCGGCGAGGGCACCGGCGCCGACCGGCGCCGAGATCGTGCCGACGTTGCCGAAGTCGTTGCCGTTGAAGTGCGTGGGCGTGGGCTTCATGCCGAGCGAGTCGGGGCCGAAGCTCGGGGTCGTGTTGTCGACCTCTTTCATCGACTGCGTGTAGGCGTTGAAGAACGCGACCTGCTGGGCCTTGACGTCGTTGGCGGCGTCGGCCTGGGCCTTCTGGTCGGCGGCGAGCGCGGCGGGACCACCGGCGAGCGCCGCGGACATGGCCTGCTTCGGGTCGTAGTCGAGCGGCGCCGGCATCTTCTTGACCTCGGCCGCGGCCGCGGCCTGCTTCGCGAGGCGGTCGGCCATCGTGTGCGCGGCGTCGGAGGCCTGCGTGCCCGAGTTGGCGATGGACACGAGCGCGCCCTGCGCACCCGCGGCACCTTCGCCGACCCACGCGTTGCCGAGATCGGCGACCGCGTTGAACAGGTCGTCCGACGCCGTCTTCAGCTCGGTGCCGTGCTTGGTCCAGTGCTGCCCAGTGGCCTCGGCCGTGCCGGGGTCGTTGTCGGTGGTCGCGCCGTTGTAGAGCTGGTGGCTCTCCTGCGCGTTCCAGTTGGGCGGGTTGGCGATCGCGCGGTCGCCGCCCATCTCGAACCCGCCGGCGCGACCACGCGCGGAGTCGACGATGTTCTGCGAGACCGAGTTGTCGCCGAGCTGCACTGCGGACCCGCCGGCGGGCACGTTCTGCGCCGGCGGTTGCTGGCCGTAGCTGCTGCTGTCGTGGTTTCCAGCCATGACTTCGTGATCCCCCTCGTCAGGCCTTGCGGAACGGGTCGGCCGCGGACTGGTCGAACTCGTGGTAGCGCGCCATCGCCGTGAGGATGCCCTGCTCGGCTGCCTCGTACTGGCTCAGCAGGTTCTGCAGCGCCGCGGAGTAGGAGTCGCCGCCACCGTCGGCGCGCTGGACGAACTTCTCGGCCATCGCCTGGCCGACCGGGTTGGCGCCGAGCTTCGGCGGCTGCGCCAGTGAGCCCGCGCTGTTGAGCAGGGCTTCGACCGCGTCCTTGCCCGTGCGGATCTTGTTGAGCGCGGTCTGCGCGGCGTCCGGGTCGATGCCGACCTGGCCGTTGACAGCGGCGCTCTTGAACGCGTTGGCATCGGCCAAGCTGCTGTTGCCCATTGCCCTCTCTCCGTTCCCCCGCGCGAGCTCCCCGCCCGCTTGGCATTAGGTCTTCGCATAGGTTAACGCACCAGGTCGGCACCTATGACGCGATCGGCGAACCCCAGGTTCCCCGCTGTGTGTGATCGCCGCAACACCGCCTGCGCGTTACCACCCTTGACACGTTCGAAGGCCCCGCGAGGTTCACCGCCGGCCTTCAGGACGTGTAGACGTGCGAATCCAGTGTGCCGATGTAGGGCAGGTCGCGGTAGCGCTCGGCGTAGTCGAGGCCGTATCCGACCACGAACTCGTTGGGGATGTCGAAGCCGATGTACTTCACCGGCACGTCGACCTTCACGGCCTCCGGCTTGCGCAACAGCGAGACGACCTCGAGCGACGCGGGGTTGCGGCTCGCGAGGTTCTTCAGCAGCCACGACAGCGTGAGGCCGGAGTCGACGATGTCCTCGACGATCAGCACGTCGCGGCCCGCGATGTCGCGGTCGAGGTCCTTGAGGATGCGCACCACACCCGACGACGAGGTCGAGGAGCCGTACGACGACACGGCCATGAACTCCAGCTGCGTCGGCACCGGCAGAGCGCGGGCGAAGTCGGTCATGAACATCACGGCACCCTTCAGCACGCCCACCAGGAGGAGGTCACCCTGGCCGTTTTCGGGGTAGTCCGCGGCGATCTTGGCCGCCAGCTCCGCGATCTTGTCCTTGATCTGCTGCTCGGTGATGAGCACGGAGGCGATCTCGCCCTCGTACACGGTCATTCCCCTCGGGTGGTGGGTTCGGGTCCGGACAGCGAGAGCCTGCCACGGCACCGGCGCGCCTCCAAGTTGCCCGGCAGCCAGACACCGCCCTGCCCGCGCCAGCGCGCCACGAGCGCGTCGACCGAGCGCAGGTGCGCGTCGGTGAGTTCGCGCACGCCCGAGCCCAGCAGCCACCTGCGAAGAACCCTTCTGCGCAGTGCCGCCGGCTCACCTTCGAGCACCGTCACGTCCAGCCCTTCGGGCCCGCCCGCTCGGGTGAGAATCCTGTCCGCGACTGTGTCCAACGCCTCGGTGTCGTCGCGCAGCTGTGCGGCCGTTCGGGCCAACGCGGCCGCGACGCCGCCGGCGAGCACGTCTTCCAGCAGCGGCAGCACTTCCGCCCGCAGGCGGACACGGGTGAAGCGCGGATCGGCGTTGTGCGGGTCCTGCCACGGCTCGACGCCGAGCTCGGCGCAGGCACCACGGGTCTGCTCGCGCGTGACGCCCAGCAGCGGACGGCCCCATGGCGGGTCGAGCGGGCGCATACCGGCCAGCGACCGCGGCCCGGAGCCGCGGCCGAGGCCCAGCAGCACCGTTTCGGCTTGGTCGTCGAGGGTGTGGCCGAGGAGCACGAGTCCCTCTTCGCCGCCTTCGCTGCCGGGCAACGCTTCGCGCAGCGCGCGGTACCTCGCGGTGCGCGCGGCGGCTTCGGGGCCGCCCTTGCCCGTGACGTCGACGGTGAGGATCTCCGCCGCGTCCACGCCGAGCTCTTTCACGGCCGCGGCGGCTCGCGCGGCGACTTCGGCGGAGCCATCCTGAAGCCCGTGATCGACGATCAGGGCTCGCGTACGCAGCTTTCGGTGGCGCGCGACGTACGCCGTGGCTTCCGCCAGGGCAAGGGAATCCGCCCCGCCCGAGACGGCGACGCACACCTCCGGCGGCGGCGCGTGCGTCGTGAGGAACTCCCGCACGGCCCGGCGGACCGCCGCGAGCGCGCTCACCCGTGCAGGCGCCGCACCCAGGCCGCGGGATCGCTGATCTCGGCCCGGGTCGGCAGCGTGTTCGGCGAGCGCCAGACCGCGTTGAACCCCTCCATGCCGACGGCGTCCACCACGTGCTTCGTGAACTTCGCGCCTTCTTCGTACTGGCGGATCTTCGCGTCGAGGCCGAGCAGGGCGCGCAGCATGCGGTCGAAGACACCGCCGCCCTGGCGACGGGCGCTGAAGCGCGAGCGGATCACCTCGACGCTGGGCACGACCTGCGGCCCGACGGCGTCCATCACGTAGTCGGCGTGGCCTTCGAGCAGCGTCGAGAGAGCCAGCAGCCGGTCGAAGATCGCGCGTTCCGAGGGCGACTGCAGCAGTTCCGCGATGCCGATGCCCTTGCCGCGCTGCTTCAGCGCCTCGGGCAGGCGACCCACGAGATCGGACAGGCCGTCGGCGGAGTGGCCGGCAATGCCGGTGACGAGGCGTTCGACCTCGTCGGCAAAGTAGTCGCGCAGCCACCGCACGGCGGTGAACTGCAGGCGGTGCGTGCACTCGTGCAGGCAGACCCACAGCCGGAAGTCGGGCGCGTGCACCTTCATCGCGCGCTCCGCGGCGACCACGTTGGGCGCGACGAGCAGCAGCTGCCCTTCGCGTTCGGGGCCGCCGAAGGGGTCGTACTGGCCGAGCACGCGTGAGGCGAGGAAGGACAGCACCAGCCCCGTCTGCACGCCCGCGCCCGACGCCAGGATCGGGCCGAGCGGGCCACCTTGCGCTTCGGGCAGCGCGCGGCCCGTGAGCGCTTCGAGGCCCGACGCGGCGGAGCGCACCCAGCCGGGCCGGTCGACGACCGTGCCCGGCAGCAGCGGCAGGTCCTGGCCCAGGCCCGTCAGCTCCCGCACGTGGCCCTCGGCCTCGGCCGTGAGGTCACGCAGGTCGGTGACCGCGCGCGCGGCCTCTTCCTTCGGCACCTGCGGACCACCGCGCACCAACCGCGCTCCGGTGGACGCCGCGAGGTCCCAGTCGACCATCGGCCGCCGTCGGGTCTCGGTTTCCTGGCTCACCTGTCCGACGCTACCTGCACGAGGGCACTTTGCCCGACTGAATCCGGAACGGATTCGCCTAGTTGCAGCCACACTTCCGCAGGGTGGTGGCCAGCACGTCGAGCGCGGCCTGGCCCGGGTTCTTGTCCGAGCCGTTGGACATGAACGCGAACGCGAGCACGCGGTTGTCGCTGTCGAGCACGTAGCCGGCGAGGGTGTTGACGCCGGTGAGCGTGCCCGTCTTCGCGCGGACCCAGCCCTTGCCCGCGGCCGAGTTCGGCGTGGCGTAACGGGTGGCGAGCGTGCCGGCGGGGCTGCCGGCCACGGGCAGGCCCGCGAGCAGCGGGCGCAGCTTCGGGGTGTCCGGGTTCTTGCCGTCCGGCGCCGCCGCCTCGGCCAGCACCTGCGCGAGCAGCCGCGCTGGCACCTTGTTCTGGTTGGACAGGCCGCTCGTGTCGGACAGCTGCAGGCCCGTGACGTCGAACCCGTGGTCGGCCAGCACCTTTTTCACGGACGCGGCCGCGCCGGAGAACGATGCCTCCGCGCCTGCGGTGATGGCGACCTGGCGACCGAGGGCGTCGGCGAGGACGTTGTCGGAGATCTGCAGCAGCGCGTACGCCAGGTCCGGCAACGGCGCCGACTGGACCTGCGCGACGACCTTCGCGTCGGCGGGCGCCTTCGCGGTGCCGGCGGCCTGCGCGCCGAGCTTGTCGGCGACGAGCTGGGTGAGCGTGGTCGCCGGGTTGCCCGAGCGCGGCGTCTCGTCGACCGACGGGTTGAGGCGGCCGCCGTCGGCCATCGCGGGCACGATCGGCGCGCCGTAGGTCGAAGGCGCGTCACCGGGCTCCCAGCCCGGGGCGGTGGTGGGGCCGGAGTACGCGCTGACGTCGACCTGCACCTTCTGGACGTTCGGGTCGGCCTTCTTGATCTGCGCGACGAGGTCGTCCACGTGGGCCGCGCCGGGGTAGAGCGGCGAGTCGGTGCCGATGGGCAGCGCCGTGAGCGACGGGTCGCCACCGCCGACGATGATCACCGTGCCGGGGGACGAGCCCTGAACGACCTTGGTGACGATCCGCTTCGTCGGGTCCATCGACAGCAGCGCGGCCGACACCGTGAGGATCTTCGTGGTCGACGCCGGGGTCAGCGGAGTGGCCGAGCTGTGGTCCCACAGGACGGAGCCGGTCGCGGGGTCGATCACGCTGCCGCTGAGCTGCGAGAGCGCCGCCGCACCGGCGGGCCCGGCCAGCGCGGAAGCAACACCGCTCGCCGACGGTCCCTGGCCCGACGTCTCCGGGCCGTGCAACGCGAGCGTCACGGACGCAGGGTCGGGGCTGTCGCCCTTCGGCGCGTTGGGCGCCCACGGCAGGCCGAGATTGTTGGACACCTGCGGCATCGCGGAGGCGACCCCCGCCGCCGCGAGCACCAGCACCACGACAAGTCCGAGGACGACGAACTTCTTCTTGCCCTTCTTGACTTTCGGCTCTTCTGCCGGGGTTTCCCGTTGCGGCTCACCGCGGGGCGGGTCCTGGTCGTCGTAGCCACCCGCGAACCCTTCGGCGGGGCGCTCGATGCCGACGGTCGCCTCCGCCGGGAACTGCTCACCCGACGGCTCGATACGCACGGGGCGGGCCTGCATCCCCGACGCCGGGGGCACCGCACCACGCGGCGGCTCGGGGAGGCCGCGGGGGTTGTCGGGGTTGTTTTGATTGGTCTGGTTTTTCTGGGACCAGGGGCCTTGGTTTTGGAGGCTGTCCCACTGGGGTGCGTCGCGTGGGCCATCGGGTTCGTTGCCGCCCTGGGCGGTGTGGAAGACGTCCCAGCGTTCTTCGCGCGGGGATTCGGTGTTCTGGCGCTGGGGTTCTTGGCGTTCTGGTTGCTGGCGTTCTGGTTGGCGCTGGGGTTCTTCGCGCTTCTGCTCGTTGCGGAAGACGTCCCATTTGGACACGTCGATGTACTCGGTGCCGCTCTCCCTGCCGGCGGTTCCGGCGCCTTCGTTCGTCTCTTCCTTCGCCGGCTCGGCAGCCTCGAACATCGACCCGACCCGGCGCGGCTCTTCGCTCCGGTTCTGATCGCTCCGGTTCTGATCGCTCCGGTTCTGATCGCTCCGGTTTTGGTCGCCACGGTTCTGATCACCGCGGTTCTGGTCCCCATCACTCGGCCGCGCGGGCCGCTCCACCGGCACCCACGGCACGGCCGGCGGCACCCGCAACTGCTGAGTCGACTGGTCGGACGGCGCCTGCTGCGACCGCTCCGACGCGGACTGCTCCTGGTCCAGCCGGCCTTGCTGCTCCTGCTGGCCCGGCTGGCTCTGCCCCTGCGGCCGCTGGCCTTCGGAACAGTCCTGCTGTGGGCCCGGCTGGCTCTGCCCCTGCGGCCTTTGCCCTTCCGGTCGGTCCAGCTGCGGCCCTTGTGACCACGAGCCTTGCTGTTGGGGACCCTGACCCTGCTGGCCCTGCTGCTGCCGCCCCTGCTGGGACGTGCCTTGCTGTTGCTGTTGACCCTGTTGCTGGCCCCACGGCGCGTTCGCGGACTGCTGCGGGCCCGGTCCCTGCTGCGACTGCCGGCCTGGCTGGGACTGGCCGCCCGGACCTTGCTGACCGAACAGACCCTGGCCCTGCTGGGCCTGGCTGCGCTCGCCCTGCGACTGCTGCCCCGGTGTTTGCTGCCCCGGCGTTTGCTGTTTCTGAGACTGCTGGCCGCGCGGCTGCTCTCCCGGCCGCGGCCCCAACCGATCGGCCAGGTCCTGCCGCGGCTGTCCCGGCTGCCGCATCTGCGCGGACTGACCCGGCTGACTCTGCTGCCCCGCCTGACCCGGCTGTCCCTGCTGACTCACCTGGCCTGGCTGCCCCTGCTGTCCCGCCTGCCCACCAAGGTCACCCGCCGGACGCGGCTCGACC
This sequence comes from Amycolatopsis sp. 2-15, assembly GCF_030285625.1. Taxonomy (NCBI): domain Bacteria; kingdom Bacillati; phylum Actinomycetota; class Actinomycetes; order Pseudonocardiales; family Pseudonocardiaceae; genus Amycolatopsis; species Amycolatopsis carbonis. The sequence continues at coordinate 2,334,636 of NZ_CP127294.1, read as the reverse complement.
GGAGTGTTCAGCCCCGGGATCAGTTCAGGCGGCACGTTCGGCTTGAACCACGACCCCGGCGGACGCTCGCCGGAGCCGGGTGAAGAACCCGTGGGAGGTGTGACGTTCGGCACGGCGAGCTGGTCCGTGACGGTCTGGCCGGGCTTGGGGATGGGGAAGCGCGCTGTCGCCCCACCGGCGCGCGACGACGTGTCCTCGTCACCCTCGGGCCACATCGGCTGGTCGTTGTCCGGCACCCACCACTCCTTCTCACCTGCCCGGAAGGGGCCAAGGTCACATGCTGCCTAGCCGACATCCATGGGACCCGGCGGCAGCGCGTAGTCCACACTAGTGACGTCAATGAGGTGATTACGGTTGCCGCCCACGACGTGTGGGATACCGAGATTCGAGAAGCAGCGAGGACGGCCGTGGAGTTCGACGTCACGATCGAAATCCCCAAGGGGGAGCGCAACAAGTACGAGGTCGACCACAAGACCGGTCGCATCAAGCTGGACCGGACCTTGTTCACGGCGACGCAGTACCCGGCGGACTACGGCTTCATCGACGACACGCTCGGCCAGGACGGCGACCCGCTCGACGTGCTCGTGCTGGTGCAGGAGCCGACGTTCCCGGGCTGCCTGATCCGCTGCCGCGCCATCGGCATGTTCCGCATGACCGACGAAAAGGGTCCGGACGACAAGGTGCTGGCCATCCCGACCAACGACCCACGCCTGGAGCACCTGCGCGACATCCACCACCTCAACGAGTTCCACAAGCTCGAGATCCAGCACTTCTTCGAGGTCTACAAGGACCTCGAGCCGGGCAAGAGCGTCGAGGGCTCGTCGTGGGTGGGCCGCGCGGAGGCCGAGGCCGAGATTTCGCGGTCGTACCAGCGTGAGCAGGACCGGCTGGCCAAGGAAGAGGTCGAGGGCTCCGCTCACTGAGAGCCAGCGACGGCTCACTGAGGACGCGCGAAAGGGCCGTTCACCCCGGCTGGGGTGAACGGCCCTTTCGTTGATCTATTTCAGTGCGCCAGCGCGAGCGCTTCCTGCTCCGAGCGCTGCTCCATCGCCGACTTGTCCGAAAGCGGCTTCTCCTTGAGCAGCCAGACCAGGGCGAACCCGACCGTCAGCACGATCCCGCCGACCAGGAACACCGCGCTCATCGAGCCGGCGAACCCGTCGAGGATCGGGCGGGCCAGCACCGGGTCGAGGTGGGCGAGGAACGAGGTGTCGTTCACGTCCACGCCGCCGTTCGCCATCTGCTGCGCGAACTCCGGGTGCTGGGCGAGCGCCGCGACGTACGACGGGCTCGCCATCGCCGAGCGCACGGCCGCCGCGATCCGGTCACCGACCGTGCCGAACAGGATCGAGAGGAACACCGCGGTCCCCGCCGTGCCGCCGATCTGGCGGAAGAACGTGGCCGACGAGGTCGCGACACCGATGTCCTGCGGGGCGACGTCGTTGGTGGCCGCGAGCTGCAGCGTCTGCATCGAGGCGCCCAGGCCCAGGCCGATCACGAACGCGATCGCCATCACGACGCCCAGAGGCGTGGCCGCGCCGATCGTCGACAGCCCGAGCAGGGCCGCCGCCATCAGTCCGAGGCCGGCCACTGCGAAGACCTTGTAGCGGCCGGTCCGCGAGATCACCGCGCCGGAGCCGAGGCTCGCGACCATGATCCCGAGGGTGAGCGGGAGCATCTGCAGGCCCGCCTGCGTCGGCGTCGCGCCCTTCACGATCTGCAGGTAGAGCGGCAGCGACATCATCGCGCCGAACATCCCCGCGCCCTGGATCACCGTGACCAGCGTGGCCACCCGGAACACCGGCCGGCGGAACAACCGCAGCGGCAGCAGTGCCGCGTCGCCCACCCGGCGTTCTTGCAGGATGAACAGGACCACACCGACGAGCCCGATCGCGTATATCCCCAGCGACGCGGGCGAACCCCAGCCCCACTCACGTCCCTGCTCGGCGACGATCAGCAGCGGCACCAGGCCCAGCGTCAGCGCGCCGGTGCCGAGGAAGTCCACGCGCTGCTGCACGCGGGTGTGCGGGAGGTTCAGCACCTTGCTCACCACGACCAGCGCGGCCAGGGCGATGGGGACGTTGACCAGGAAGACCCAGCGCCAGCCCGTGAGCCCCGCGAAGGAGTCCAGCCCCGCGAAGAACCCGCCGACGACCGGTCCCGCCACGCTCGAGATCCCGAACACGGCCATGAAGTAGCCCTGGTACTTGCTCCGCTCCCGCGGCGCCGTGATGTCCGTGATGATCGCCAGCGCGAGCGACATCAGCCCACCGGCGCCGAGTCCCTGGAACGCGCGGAACGCGGCCAGCTCGTACATCGAGCTCGCGAACCCGCTGGCCAGCGAGCCGGCGAGGAACAGCGAGATCGCCGTGAGGTACATGGGTTTGCGCCCGAACAGGTCGGACAGCTTGCCGTAGAGCGGCGTCGAGAGCGTCGCGGTGATCAGGTAGGCCGTGGTGGCCCACGCCTGCAGGCTCTGCCCGTGCAGCTCGTCCGCGATCGTCTTCATCGCCGACGACACGATGGTCTGGTCCAGCGCGGCCAGGAACATGCCGAGCATCAGCCCGGGCAACACAGTGAGGATCTGCCGGTGCGACAGCTTGCCGGTGCCCCCTTCCGCGGTGATGGTGGCGGTCATCTTGGTACTCCCTTAAGTCTGGTCGAGCAGTTGCTTGTATCCATCAACTACTTTCGGGGCGCAACTGTTCCTGAAAAGCTTGCATGAGACAAGCAAGTGGGGGTGTGACGCTGGTCGCCGGGAGAGGTGCGCGTTGAGCAGGGCGAAGTCGGCTTCACGCATGGGCTGCGCGTGGCCCGGCCGGGGGCTTCGCGGCTCTTTCACCAGCGCGACGGGCACCTCGGCCGGCCCCAGCCTCACCGCCACGGCGATGCGGTGGTTGCCGTCGAGGACCCCGAACTCCTCGTTGAAGCCCAGCGTGAGCGGCGTCAGCACCCCGCGCCGCGCGATGTCCTCGGCGAGCTCGTCGAGATGGCGCGGCGTGTCGACCAACGCGGACCCGACCAGCTCCCGATCTACGGCCCGATACCGCAGGACGAGCTCGGTCGGCAGGACGATCGGCAGGAGCAGAGGTGGCATCGGCTCGTCGTCACCCGGACCGCCGCCGAGCGACCCAGTCCTGACGGCTCCGCGCCCGGGCTCCGGCGGGCCCGTTCGCCACGCGAACGGTCCCCTCGCCGCGCCGACACGGTGCGAACGGTCCCCTCACACCACCCGCTCGGCGCGACCGGTCACCCCGCACAACCACCACGGCGCCCACGGGCCGCTCGCACCGGCACCTCGGCCCGAGCGGGACCTCCGCGACCACCCGCCCGACTCGACCGGACCTCTCACACACCGACGCGACCGGTCCGCTCAGGCAGGGCAACCCGCCCGAAAGCACCGCTCGCGCCAGGTTGGCGGCGCGAAGGGACCGATCACACAACCGCCAGCACCACGAAGGTCCCGCTCGGCCCGTCGACACGGAACGACCCGCCCATCGACGCCAACTACTCCGCGAAGCGTCCCCTCACACCAAACTCCCCGCACGACCGGCCCCCTCACACCAAACTCCCCGCGAGAAGCGTCCCCTTGCACCAAGCCCGCAGCCCAAACGTCTCCACACCGGAACGCTCGGCGCAAGAGGTCCCCTCGTGCCACGCCTCCAGCGCGAAAGGTCCCCTCGCAACACCGAAACGGCACGAAACACCCCTTCGCACCAACCCCACGACGCGAAAGGTCCCCCCGCACCAACCACCATGCACGAGGGGACCCTTCGCTCAGCGAAACCAGCCTCAGGCGACGTAACCCGGGATCGGGAACGGCTCCAAGAACTCCCGGATCTCAGCAGCGATCCGGTCCAACTCCGCTTCCGCAGAAGAAGCGGCCGCCGCGACCACCGTCCGGTCGATCCACTCCGCGACCTGCACCTGGTGCTCCGGCAGCAGGCCCCGCGTGGTGATCGCCGAGGTGCCCAGCCGGATGCCCGACGGGTCGAACGGCTTGCGCGGGTCGAACGGCACCGTGTTGTAGTTCAGTTCGATCCCGGCGCGGTCCAGAGCCTGGGCGGCGGGCTTGCCGGCCACGTTCTTGTTCGTCAGGTCGATCAGCAGCAGGTGGTTGTCCGTGCCGCCGGAGACGAGGTCGTAGCCGCGGTCGAGCAGTGCCGAAGCCAGAGCCTTGGCGTTCGCCACGATCGTCTGCGCGTAGGTGGCGAACGACGGCTGCGCGGCCTCCCCCAGCGCGACGGCGATGGCCGCCGTCGTGTGGTTGTGGGGGCCGCCCTGCAAGCCGGGGAACACGGCCTTGTCGATGGCCTTGGCGTGCTCAGCGTCCGAAAGGATCATCGCGCCGCGCGGGCCGCGCAGGGTTTTGTGCGTGGTGGTCGTGATGACCTGAGCGTGGCCGACCGGCGACGGGTGCGCGCCGCCCGCGATGAGGCCGGCGATGTGGGCGATGTCGGCCACCAGCACGGCGTCCACTTCGCGCGCGATCTCCGCGAAGCGCGGGAAGTCGATGGTGCGCGGGATGGCCGTGCCACCGGCGAAGATCAGCTTCGGGCGGTGTTGCAGCGCGAGGTCGCGCACCTGGTCGAAGTCGACGCGGCCGGTTTCCTTGCGCACGCCGTAGCGGACCGGGTTGAACCACTTGCCCGTCGCGGACACGGACCAGCCGTGCGTCAGGTGGCCGCCGTCGGGCAGGGCCATGCCGAGCACGGTGTCGCCCGGCTGCGCGAAGGCCAGGTACACGGCGAGGTTCGCCGGGGAGCCGGAGTACGGCTGCACGTTGGCGTGGTCCACGCCGAACACGGCCTTCGCGCGCTCGATCGCCAGGTTCTCGATGGGGTCGATGAACTGCTGGCCCTCGTAGTAGCGCTTGCCGGCGTAGCCCTCGGAGTACTTGTTGGTGAGCACGGTGCCGGTGGCCTCGAGCACCGCGCGCGAGACGTAGTTCTCCGACGCGATCAGGCGGATCTTGTCGTGCTGGCGCTTCGCTTCGTCCTCGACGAGCCCGGCGATCTGCGGGTCGGCGGCGGCGAGCGTGGAAAGGGCGGGCTGGTGTGTCATCACGTCTCCGGCTCTAAACCGGCCGGGCACCCAGGCGCGCGGTGCCGGCCTCGTCGTCGCTTCCCGGTGGTGCTCCACCTCTGATGGCGCCAGTCGCAGCTGCGTGCCGAAGTTTAGTGCACGTCAGACGGGCTTGGAGCCCTCCCGGTGCCGTCGCGCGAGCTCCTGGTAGATCCCGGCGTTGTGCTCCACCCACATCCGCGCCGAGTCGGTGAGCGGCACGAACTTCTTGGCCGGGCTGCCCATCGCGATCACTTCCTCGGGCACCTCCGTGCCGGGCGTCACGGTCGAGCCCGCGGCGATCAGCGACCGTGCGCCGATCACGGACCGGTCGAGCACCGTCGACCCGTTGCCGATCAGCGCCTGCTCGCCGACGGTGCAGTCGTGCACCAGGCACTGGTGTCCCACGGTGACGTTCTTGCCGACGTCGGTCAGCGTGCCGCCCGAGTGGATCACGGAGTTGTCCTGCACGTTCGCGCCCTCGCGGATGATGATCGGCCCGAAGTCGGCGCGAATCACGGCGCCGTACCAGACCGAAGCGTCCTTCTCGACGGTCACATCGCCGATCAAGGTGGCGGTGGGGGCGATCCAGGCGTCCGGGTGGACCTGCGGGCTGGCGCCCTCGAAGGAGAACAGAGGCATGCCAGCACCCTAAGCGGCGTCAGCGATAGCCGGCGAAGCAGAGCGCCTCGACGTCGCCGCGCAGGCTCTCGAACGGCCGCGGCCGCACCCGCTGCTGCACCACCGCGCCGAGCAGGTAGCTCAGCAACGCCCGGGCGCGCGCCCGCGGATCGTCGACGTCCAGCGGCGCCAGCAGCTCCGCGAACAGCTCGGTGATCGACGTCAGCATCGCGTCGATCGCCTGCGGGTGCTGCGCGCGCCCGGCGGCGATCCAGTACTCGAACCACAGGAACGCGCCGTTGGGCCGCTCCGCGAACTCGGCCAGATACGCCTTGGTCACCTCGAACAGGCGCTCGCGCGGGTCGTCGAACTTCTCCCCGACAGCGCGCAGATCCGTGGCGAACGTGGTGATGTGGGCGGCCATCGCGCGGTCGATGAGCACGTCGATGTCGGCGAAGTAGTAGTGGATCGCGCTCTTCGTGAGCGGGCCCGCGTCGGCGATCGCGCGTACTGTGCACCCGGCGAGCCCGTCTCTGGCGAGCACGACGCGTGCGGCCTCGACGATCTGCTCCTGCTTCTGCAGCTGGTTGGGCGACAGCTGCGCGCTGCGGCCGGGTACGGCGGTCACGGTGATCCTCGTTACGTTATTCAGGACGACAGCCCCGAATCCTAGGGCAGACGTCCCATCGCGCCCTCTCGGGTGAAAAAGCGGATTGGCCACCCCGGTCCGCACAGCGGACAATGCCCGGCATGGTGATCTCAGGGGACAAGGGGCTCAGCGAGGCGGCGCGCCGCCAGCTGGAGAAGGAAATAGCCGACCTGCGCGCGCAACGGGCGGCGCTCGCACCGCAGCCCGGCGAGCAGGAACGCACGGGGGACGCGGCCGACCAGGCCGACGTGATCGACCGGGCCGAGGCCGCCGCGCGGCTGGAGCGCCAGATCTCCGACGTCGCCGCCAAGCTCGAACACGGCGCCTACAACAGCAATCTGCTCCCCGACGGCACGCGCGTTTCGCTGCGTTTCGCCGATGGTGACGAGGAAGTGCTCAACGTCGTCACCATTCCGGGCGAAGACCTCGACTCCCTGACCTCCGACAGCCCTCTGGGCCTCGCCCTGGTCGGCGCCAAGGCCGGCGACAAGATCACCTACCGCACCCCGCGCGGCGAAGCCACCGCCACGGTGATCGAGCTGACCCCGCCGAAGGACTGACCACTTCGGACTCCACGGATCGGGCTGCCGGGCACCGCGCCTCGGCAGCCCGATCCGTCTTTTCGCAGTCGTTTTCAGCGACGCTGGTCGAGCGTCTCCGGTTTGTACGCGTAGATCAGGCCCTGGTCGGCGACGACGTGCCAGTCGGTGTCGCAGACGCGGTCGGTGCGGCGTTCCTGGCCGGCGGGCCACCAGTCGGCCGACAAGGTCGCGGGGGTCGCCGACGCGAAGCCCTTGGCGCACGCCGCTGGCAGGCCCGAGGCGCCCGGCGTGTAGCGCAGGATCCGTTCGGACCCGGTGGTGCGGATGACCTCCGTGACGGCCGTCGCGTCGTCGGGGATCCACGACGGCAGGCGCGCGTCGGAGTCGGCCTTGCCGAGGGCGCCCGTGTCGTAGGCGACGTTCTTGACGTGCTCCGGCCCGTCCGGCGCACACGCGGTGACGGTCGCCAGTGCCGCCGCGATCGCCGCGAACCAGATCGCGGTTTTCCCGATTTCGTTCATGCCACCGAGTCAATCCGGGCGCACTCGCGGCAGCATCGGCTTTCCGGCCCGAAGCCGCGGGCCGGATGGCCGACTCAGCGGGCCCGGCGCGTGATCCACGTCGCGATCTGCGAACGCGAGCGGAAGCCCAGCTTGTCGAGGATGTGGACCACGTGCGACTCGGCCGTGCGGCGGCTGATGACCAGGCGTTCGGCGATGTCCTTGTTGGACAGCCCGTCGGCGACCAGCCGCGCCACCTCGTACTCGCGGCGGCTGAGTTCGGCCGGCCGCTCGTCGGGTGTCCCACCGCCCAGCGCGAACGCGATCGCCGAGTCGAGATCGGCCACGGCGGCCGCGCCCCGCTCGTAGGCCGGCCGGAACCGCGCGCCCGACGCCGAAGCCACGTCGGCCGCGCAAGCCTCGTGCGCGTCGATCATCCGGCCGAACCCGAACAGTGGCCGCCCGCCGACCAGCGGCCAGACCGCGGAAGCCGTGCCCAGCAGCTCGGCCGCGCGGTCCGGCTGCCCCAGCGCCGCACTCGTCCACGCGAGGAACTCGACGGCTTTCGCGGCGCCCAACACGTCGCCGAACGGCCGGGCCGAGCGCAGCGCCGCAGTGAGGTCCTCGGCGGCGGCCGCGAACGAGCCCAGCCGCCAGTGCGCCAGACCTCGGATCCCGAGCAGGCCGCTGCGGGAGAATTGCTCGCCACACAACGCGAGCCCCCGCGACGCGACGGCGAGCGCCTCCTCTCCGTCGTCGTGCCAAACGGCCGTGTGCGCGGCGGCCAGGAGGATCTGCAGCAGCACCTCGCCGTCGGCGTCCGTCTCGGCTTGGCGGAACAGCGCGGCGGCTCGGTCGACGTCCCCGCCCAGGAACGCGCACCCGCCGAGCACCAGGCGCGCGTGGGCCAGCTCGTCGGCGTCGTCGTGCTCCAGGGCCCACGCCTCGGCCTCCCGCCCCAGCGCGACCGCCTGTTCACCTCCGCCCCGGAAGGCCAGCGACGACGCCACGATCCACAACGCCCGAGCCCGGTCCTTGCCCGGCTCTGGGTTCAGCGCCAGCGCGCGCTCCAGCCAGTGCGCGCCCTCCGCGACGTGGCCGCAGAACAGCCAGAGAAACTCCAGCGCCACCCCCAGCCGCAGGCCGACGGCCGGCGCCCCGGCGAGGCTGTGCTCCAGCGCGGCGCGCAGGTTCGGCAGCTCCGCGCGCACCCGCGCGGCCATGAGCGCCTGATCGGGGCCGTGACCCCAGTCGCGCGCGGCCTGTTCGGCCAGGCCCAGGTAGTGGTCGCGGTGGCGGTCGCGCAGCTCCTCGCACACGCCGAGCTCCCGCAGCTTCGCCTGCGCGTACTGCCGGAGGGGCTCGAGCAGGCGGAAGCGCGTGGTGCCGGCCGGCCGTTCGGCCTGCACCACGGAGCTGCCGACCAGCCCGGCCAGCAGGTCGAGCACGTCGTCGCGTTCGATCCCGTCGCCGGCGCACACGCGCTCCACCGCCGTGACGTCGAAGCCGCCCGCGAACACCCCGAGCCGCGCCCACAGCAGCCGCTGGCCTGAGCTGCACAGCTCGTGGCTCCACTCGACGGTGCCGGCGAGCGTCCGGTGCCGCGCGGGCACGACGGCGCTGCCGCGCCTGAGCAGGGCGAAAAAGTCGTCGAGCCGGGCCAGGAGCTCCTCGACGCTCAGCACCCGCAGCCAGCCCGCGGCCAGCTCCACGGCGAGCGGGATCCCTTCCAACCGGTGGCAGATCTGCACCACCCGCGGCCAGTTTCCACTGTGGACGGTGAAGCCGGCCGACACGGCGGCCGCGCGATCGGCGAAGAGCTTCACGACGTCGAGCGCCTGCGCGCCCGCGAGGTCGCGCACCGGCGGCACGGCCAGCGGCGGCACGGGAAACACGTGTTCGCCGTCGAGGCCGAGCACGTGCCGGCTCGTGGTGAGCACGCGCAGGCCCGGCACCACCACCAGCAGCTCGTGCACCAGCTCGGCGAGCGCCTGGCCCAGGTGTTCGCAGTTGTCGAGCACGAGCAGCAGCTTCTTGTCGCACAGGAACTCGACGAGCCGGGCGGACGGATCGCCGCCGGTGTCGCCGAGGCGGAGCGCCGCGCCGATCGTCTGCGCGAGCAGCGCCGGATCGCGCAACGCGGCCAGCTCGACGAGCCACACGCCGTCGGCGAAGGAGCTGCGCACCTCGGTGGCGGCCCGCAGCGCGAGCCGCGTCTTGCCGACGCCGCCAGTGCCCGTGAGCGTGACGAGCCGGGCCGCGGCGAGCAGCTTCCGCGTCGCCCGCAGCTCTTCGCGGCGGCCGACGAAGCTCGTCACCTCCACCGGCAGTGCGCCCACCTCGGTCACTTCCCTCGTCCGGGGACCGGCCGAGGGCAAGGCTAACGCGCGCGCCGCCCCTCCGAGTATCGCCGGAGGGGCGGCTGGTGTGCGGTTCAGGACAGCAGGTGCTTCAGGTCCGCGGCCGCGTGGCGGAACTCGGCCCGGGTGCTCGGCACGTCGTGGATCGGGTTCAGCAGGGCCATGTCGTGGATCTGGCCCACGTACTGCACCGAGATCACGTCGACGCCGGCCTCGTCGAGCTTGTGCGCGTACGCGACACCTTCGTCGCGCAGCACGTCGTTGGACGAGGTGTGGACGATCGCCGGCGGCAAGCCGCGCAGCTGGTCCACGGTGGCCCGCAACGGCGAGGCGTACGGGTTGGCGCGCGTGGCCTCGTCGGGCGCGTAGACGTCCCAGCCGAACTTCATGAACGCGCGCGGCAGGAAGCGCCCGTCGTTGAACTCGCTGTAGGACTCGGTGTCCACCCGCGCGTCGGTGGCCGGGTACATCAGCAGCTGGGCCTTGATGGGCGGCCCGTCGTGGTCACGCGTATACATCGTGAGCGCAGCACTGAGGTTGCCGCCGACGCTGTTGCCCGCGACCGCGAGCCGTGACGCGTCCAGACGCTGCGAAGCACCTTCGCGCGCAACCCACTTCAGCGCGGCGAAGCACTCTTCGAGCTGTGTCGGGAAGACGGCGTCCGGGATCGGCGTGTACTCCACGAACACCACGGCGTACCCCGTCGCGAGCACGAGGTCGCGCGTGAGGCGGCGGTGGTTGTCGAAGTCGCCCGCAATCCAGACGCCGCCGTGCAGGAAGAGCACCACGGGCAGCGTCTCCTGCGATCCGGCCGGCCGCTGCACGTAGAGCTTCGTGCGCACGCCGTCGACCTCGACGTCGCGTTCCTCGGTGTCGACCCCGCTCAGGTCGACGTCGACGGTCGCCTGCAGGCCACTGAGCGTGGCCCGCACCTGCTCGCCCGGCAGCAGCCAGAACGGGTCGGGGTTCTTGTTGAGCTCCGCGAGGAACTCGCGGACGCGTCGCTCGATGCGCGGGTCGGTGCCCGCGTCGGGCACGTCGGTGGTCATGTCGGTCCTCCTGACGTCTGCGTTCTGCGCGGCTCCGGAGCCTGGGACGTCACGAGTCTCGCGGCCTCGACCGTCGGCGGGCATCCGGCAAAACACGGACTTCGACCCCGACGATCGGGTGGCGGCTACTTCTCCTTCGGCTCCACGACGTAAGACGTGATCGCCAGCGCGGTGTTGACCGCCGAGATCGTCGTGGTCAGCTTCGCCGCCGTCGGCGAGATCTCTCCGCGTTGCCCGGCGTAGAAGGCGGCCAGCGTGTCGACGCCGTGGATCAGCACGGCCTGCTTGAGCAACGCGGCGCGCCGCGGCCCGCCGCGCACCAGCAGCAGGTCGAAGCCGAGGACGAGGGTGCGGATACCGAACATCCGCGCCGGGTAGACGAACGTCTTGTCGTCCTCCATCGCACTGCCGAGCTGCTTCGCCATCTTCTCCGGCGCCACCAACCCGAGGGCGCCGTTGAAGATGCGGATGAGGGACAGCACCGTGGCCGTAGCCCGCCTGATCGCCATGTCGGTCCTTCGGGTTCGTTCACTGGGAACCGCTCGAGCGATCCGCGGCGAGCTTACCGAGCTTGATCAACTTCTCCTGGCGACTGCGCAGCGTGACCCGGATGGGTGGTTTCCACGATCTTGCCGACGCTGCGGATGCGCCGCCGGACCCGGCACGAAACCAGGGACCCTCCGAATTCCGGAAAGTCCCTGGTCAAATACTGGAGCCGCCTAGGGGAATCGAACCCCTGACCTATTCATTACGAGTGAATCGCTCTGGCCGACTGAGCTAAGGCGGCATGTCAGATGGCTGGCGCCGTCCGACGGGAACAAGTGTAGCGGAGGCCGTTGGCGTCACCTTGCGGGGGCCGCGTCGTTAGGGTCCTATGACCTCGGTCTCACTCCCCGATCGGCCTACCTGGAGGACTCGGCACATGCGGCGAAGACTGCCCCGCGCGGTGGCCCTGCCCGCGGCAGCTGCGTTGCTGCTGCTCATCGCCGCGCCGGCGAGTGCGCAGGAGATCCCGACGACGCCGATTCCGGAGCCGGCGAACCCCACGCAGCCCCCGATGTCGGCGCCGACCGGGCCGCAGCCGCTCGGCCACGCGGTGGGCGACGCGGGCACGGCCCTGGGCGTGCTGCGCCTGCTGCCCAACTCCGTGCCGACGTCGACGATCCTGCCCGGCTTCGGGCAGACGCTGCCGAAGCAGTCGGCGCTGGAGGCCGGGATGGGCCTGTCGAGCGCGTCGGCGAACTCCGAGGCGTACCTGGCGTACGAGAAGTCGATCGCGCAGGCGTCGCCGTTCGGGGTGGCCGTAGGCGGGCAGGCGCCGCAGACGCCGGGCAGCGTGGTGCAGACCGCGCTGCCGGACAATCCGCAGCCGCTGTCCGGCGGGCTCAACGCACCGTCGAACCCGCTGCTCAACATCGGCGTGCTGAACGGCACCGCGCACGCCCGCTGGAGTGACTCGCTGGGCCCGTGCGTGGACACGATCGCCGACGCGAGCACGTCGGTGGCGAGCCTTTCGCTGCTGAACGTGATCCCGTCGCTGCCGCAGATCCCGCTGCTGGGCCAGGGTGGTCTGAACCTGCCGCAGGGCACGCAGCTGGCGCAGGGCTTCGACCCGGCCAAGGGCCTGCAGAGCCTCGGTGGCCTGTTGTCCGGCGGCGGCCAGACCGCGGCCAACGGCACCGGTTCGCTGCTGAGCCTGCCGAACACGCTGTCGTCGCGTTCGCAGGTGAAGCTCGTGGACATCCCGGGGTCGAAGAACAAGGCGGTGCAGTCGAGCTCGACGCTGCAGGCTGCCAACATCGACATCCTCAAGGGCACGCCGCTGGAGCTGTCGATCAAGGTCGCCGGCCAGCCGACGCTCACCGTCACCTCGACCGGCGACGAGAAGACCTCGAAGGTCGACTACACCGCGCCCGTGCTGACCATCGAGGCCGGTGGCAAGACGCTGTACACGCTCGACGCGGCGCACCCGACCAAGGACATCCCGATCGGCCTGCCGCTCGCGGGCCTGAGCGACAAGTTCGGCCAGCTCAACTCGATCCCCGTGGTCGGCGGGCTGGTGTCCACGCTGACGAAGGGCATCCAGCAGGTCGGCGACACCGCGGGCACCGTCCTCGACCTCGGCGTCCTGCGCTTGTCGATCGCCGGTCTGGACCAGAAGGGCTCCGCCGCGACGACGCCGTATAAGGGCTACCAGCTCGGCGCCTCGGCGCGGCTGTTCGACCTCCAGGTCCTCCCGACGAAGAACCTGAAGACCCTGCTCCCCGCCGGCGCCGGCGACAACCTCCCGTCGTCCCTGGCGCAGCTGTCCCTGGGCGAACAGGTCGCCCGCGCCTACGCCCCCACCGGCGGCGTCGTCTGCGGCACGGCCACCACGGCCCCGCCCGCGGCCGGCGGCCAAGCACCCAAGGGGCCGGTGAAGAACCTCGCGTACACGGGCACCGCGTACGACACCGTGCCGCTCTTCTGGGCGGGTACGGCGATGCTGCTGATGGGCGTCGTGATGGTCGCGGCGTTCCCGAACCGGCGCCGCATTGCCGCACCGGTGAAACTGCACTCCGACGACGCTCCGCGCAAGCCTTCACCGCATCCTCGGGATTGAGTTGCCGCGGAAAACGGCCCGGTCACCTTTCACGGTGGCCGGGCCGTTCTCGTTGGCGCGCGGTCAGCCCTGGCGAAGCGTGGTCACCATGGCCTCCACGGCAATGCGCGGCTTGACGTTCAGCTCGATCGCCTCGCGGCATTCGAGGACGGCTTCCAGGCGGCGCAGCGTGGATTCCGGCGTCCAGGCCGCGGCGGCGGCGCGGATGTCGTCGGCGTGGTCCGGGTGGTTGAGGGTGGCGCCGGAGTGGGTGGTGGTGACGAGGACGTCGCGGTAGAAGCCGGCGAGATCGACGAGCGCGAGGTCGAGCGTGTCGCGCTGGGTGCGGGTGGCGCGGGACTTCTGGCGTTTTTCGAGCTGCTTCACGGCGGCCTCGGCGGCGCGCTTGGCGCCGGCGACGCCCTTGCCGATGCCGTCGCCGCCCATGGCGGTGCGGAGTTCGGAGCGTTCGTTCTCGTCGCGGGCCTTGCTTTCCTCGCCGGCGTCGGCCTCCGCGGCGCTGATCAGCTGGTCGGCGCTGGTGAAGACGTCGGCGGGGCGGCGCAGGCCCGTCGGGATCCGCAGCACGGTGGCGCGGCGCTGGCGCGCGGAGTCGTCCGTGGCGAGCCTTCGCGCGCGGCCGACGTGGCCGCCGCAGACGGACGCGGCCCACTGCGCGAGCTCGGGGTCGACGCCGTCACGCGCCACCAGCACCTGCGCGATGGCCTCGGGCGGTGGCGTCCTCAGGGTCACCAGGCGGCAGCGCGAGCGGATGGTCACCGACACGTCATCCGGGTGGTCCGACGGCGCGCACAGCAGGAACACCGTGCGCTCCGGCGGCTCCTCGACGGCCTTGAGCAGCGCGTTCGACGCGCCTTCCGTGAGCCGGTCGGCGTCCTCGATGATCACGACCTGCCACTCGCCCGTGGTCGGGCGCCGCGCGGCGGCCTGCACCAGCGCGCGCATCTCCGCGACCGAGATCGACAGGCCTTCTGGCACCACGAGCCGGACGTCGGCGTGGGTGCCCGCCATCGTCGTGCGGCAGCCGGGGCACGCGCCGCAGCCCGTGCCGGTGCTGCACTGCAACGCGGCCGCGAACGTGCGCGCCGCGACCGAACGGCCGGACCCCGGCGGGCCCGTGACCAGCCACGCGTGCGTCATCGCGCCCGGCGGGACCGGCTCGCCCGCCACGATCTTCGCGGCCGCCGACGAAGCCGTCGACAGCGTTTCGACCGCCGGCTCCTGACCCACGAGCTCGGCCCAGACACCGATCGGCCCGGTCACTTGGCGTCCACTTCGGACACTTCCTGCGCGGGCGCGAGCTCGGCCTCCGCGACGGCACCTTCGACGACGTCGGCCGTCGCCACGGCGTGGGTGCTGTGGTCCAGCTCCGGACGTTCGGCCGGCTCCGAAGGCGCGAGCCCCGACAGGCGGCCGACGAACACCGCGAGCACGGCCGTGCGGACGCGTGCCGCGACCTCGTCGTCGGTGCCGTCGGCGTCGACGACCACGTACCGGTCGGGGTCGGCCGCGGCCATCTCGGCGAGCAGGTGCTGCACGCGCCACTGGTCGTTCACCGACACCGACGAGTTCTGGTCACGCTGACCCGGGTCGGCGTCGAGCAGCACCGTGAGGTCGGGGCGCAGCTTGCCCGTCGCCCAGTCGGCCAGGCCCTCGAGCTCACCGGCGTCGAGGCCGGCGACCGTGCACAGGTGCGCGAGCGGCGAGTCGACAAAGCGCTCCATCACCACCACGGACCCGGCGTCGAGCGCCGGCTGGATCTCGCGTTCGACCAGCTCCGCGCGCACGGCCGCGGCGACGAGCGCCTGGGCCCGCGCACCCGTGAGCGACGCGTCGGAGATCAGCGAACGGAACCGCAGCTCGTCGAGCGCGGGGTCGGCGGCCAGCACCACCGGCCGGGTGCCGGTGCCGAGCCAGCGCGAGAGCCGCGCGGCCTGGCTGGCCGTGTTGATGGCCGTGGTGCCTTCGAGCGCGATGAGGAAACCGTTGACGCGCCGGGGTGCGCGGCGCAGGGCGTTGCGCAGGTCGGTGAGGATCTTCTCGCTTCGGCGGTCGTCCATCTGCCGGTAGGCGATCACGCCGAGCAGCACCGCGAGCACGCCGCCGCCGATCATCACCGGGCGCGTGCCGTCGATGGTGACGGGGCTGCCCCACACGTTGATCTGGTGCGGGCGGACCAGGCCGATCAACGCCGGCGTGACGATCGTCGAGCCGAACAGCACGATCTTCAGCATCGATTGGTAGATCGCGTTGACCCGGCCGCGGATCGCGTCTTCCACGCGCGAGCCGATGATCGTGACGCCGGTGAGGAACGCGATGCCGGCGCAGAAGCCGGTGAGCGCCACGGCGATCACCGAGATCGCGAGGTGCGGCGACAGCGCGATGATCACCAGCGACAGCCCGGCCACGACGATCGAGATACCGAACAGCCGGTCGTGCGGCAGCCGCCGCGCGAGCTTGGGCGCGAGGGCCATGCCGGTGGCGAGGCCGAGGAACACGGCGAGCACCAGCAGGTTGAACGCGGCATCGCCCGCGAGCAGCGACGACGAGTACGGCTTGGCCGAGGCCACCACCGCCCCGCCCGCGGCGAACGCCCCGAACGCGCCGATCAGCAGACCGCGCACCAAGGGCGTGCTCTTCACGAAGCGCAGGCCGTCGCGCACCATGTCGCCGAAGCCGAACTTCTCTTCGTCGGCCTTTTTGACCTTCTGGTCGGGCAGCTTGTGGACGTCGCGCAGCGAGAGCTCGGGAATCCGCGTGGCGATGAGGATACCGCTGGTCAGGTAGAGCAGGCCGTTGATGACGACGACGATCTTCGCGATGTAGAGGTCGGCCGTCGCCCCTTGGAACAGGTGGAACGTGGTGTTCGCGCCCAGGATGAGGGCGTTGGCGCCGGCGGCGGTGATCACGGCGAGGCCGTAGGTCATCACCATGCCGAGCTGGTTGGCCGTCTCGACCTGGTCCGGGCGGCGCAGCAGGTTGGGCACCGCCGCGTCCTTCGACGGGATCCACATGATCGAGCAACAGCCGACCAGGAAGTTCGCGACGAACAGCCACCACGGCGCGCCGACGATCGCGATCGACAGCAGGAAGCCGCAGCGCAGGAAGTCGCAGACGACCATCACCTTGCGGCGGTCGAAGCGGTCGGCGAGGATGCCGCCGATCGGCGCGAACAGCAGGCCGGGCAGCAGGTTCGTGAGCACCACACCGACGAACGCGAAGTTCTGCGCGGTGTAGTTGCTGAGCAGTTTCGTGCTCAGGCTCGTGAGAGCCAGCAGGTTCAGCCAATCGGCGACACTGCACAGGTACGTGACGCCCCACAGCCGACGGAATGGTCTGATCGCCAGCACCCGACGGACGCGGTGGATCGTGGACGCCTCGGCACTCGCCGAGCCACCCGATCCGGCGCCGGGTACCGACCGCACGCCTTCGCTGATACGCCCACCCCACTCGTCACGGCGACGTCGGGAAACCCCGTTTCGGATCCCCCGACCGTGTCGTCAGGGTAGCCCGATCGCCGATCCGGACACCGCACCGGCCCGGGTGTGGCGGTGGTGGAGCGACGTCAGCTGAACAGGCCCGTCACACTGCTGACCAGGCTCGACACCATGTACAGCGCGATCACGACGAACACGATCAGCAGCACGATCGCGAGGATCACGCCCGCCGCGCTCGTCGACGGACGGCCCAGGTTCGGCATCCCGATGTTCGGCAGACTGCGCTTTTTCGCCTGCCGTTCGGCTAGTTCGGCCTCGATGTCGTCGTCGGCGACCTCGGCTTTCGCCTTCGGCCGCGGCCGCGGCACCCGCTTGAGCAGCTGCGGCGCGCGCGTGGGCCACGTCCGCTGCCGCGGCAGCAACCCCAGCGGCACGCCGTCGGGCTTCTCCTCAGCCGGCTGGATCGGCTGCGGCGTGCGGGCGGCCTCCTCCCGCAGCGCGGCTTCGACCATCCGCTTCACGGCCTCGGGGTCGTGCTGCACAGGCCGCGCGGTCGGCAACGGCCGCGCGTCGTCCGCGGGCGCCGCCTCGGCCGCCGTGACCAGCCCGGCGAGCGGATCGGCGAACCGCTCCCCGCCGACGCTGCCGTCCAGCGTCCCGTCGCGCTCCGGCTGCGGCGCGCTGCGGGCGCTTTGCGTGCCCTGGGGGGCATTGAAGAAAGGAGCCCCACCGCTCGTGCTCATGGTGACCACCTCACTACGGAATGTCCTCGCCTTCCAGTGTCGGCGACACTACCGGCTCCCGCATCCGCCCAATGGCCGCAGAAACGCTCGCGAGCCCGCCGCCGACCGGACGGTCCCGCAGCAGTTTGCAGGCCACGGCCACCCCGGTCGACCGCCGAAAGCGACGTCCACGGGTGATACCGGTCACGAGATCGGGCACTCTTCGTAATCGATCGTGGCCGGCGGCCGGCGGTGTGGACGAGACATTTCAGGCGCGACGGCAGTCGGCGCCGCCCACTCGACCGGCGATCAGGCCGGGCTCACCCACTCAGCGAACCCTGCACCGCGACGGTCCGCGATGCCGGGTCGACCCGCGACGGCGCCGAGCTCACCTCTCCCGGCACGCCATCTGAGCCACGCCGACAGTCGGCACCGCCTGCTCGACCGGGGATCGGGCCAGGCTCGCCCGCCTACGAACCGCGTACCGCGCCGGTCGCGATGCCGGGTCAACCCGCGACAGGGCCGAACTCACCCACCCCGGCGAGCCATCTCAGCCGCGACGACAGGCGGCGCCGCCCACTCGACCTGGGATCAGGCCAGGCTCACCCGCCGGCGAACCCCGCTCCATCGCAGTCCGCGATGGCGGGTCGGCCGATCGTGGGCTGCGCTCACCCGCCCGCCAAGCCATTGACCCGCGACGGCAACCGACACCTCCCGCTCGGCCGGCGATAGAGCTCACCCGCCCGCCGCAGTCCGCAGCGCCGGGTCGACCGGCCGCTGGGGCCGAACTGATTGACCCGGCGAGCCATCTCAAGCCGCGACGACGGGCGGCGCCGCAAACTAGACCTGGGATCAGGCCAGGCTCACCCACTCGGCGAACCCGCTCCGCCACAGTCGCGATGCCAGGTCGACCGGCCGCGGGACTGCGCTCACCACCCGGCGAGTCACCACCCGGCAAGCCATTTGACCCGCGACGGCAGCCGACGCCTCCCGCTCGGCCGGCGATAGAGCTCACCCGCCCGCCGAACCCCGCACCCGCCGCAGTCCGCAGCGCCGGGTCGACCCGCGGCAGGGCCGAACTCACCCACCCGGCAAGCCATCTCAGCCGCGACGACAGTCGGCGCCGCACACTCGATCGGCGATCAGGCCAGGCTCACCCACTCGGCGGACCCCGCTCCGCCACGGTCCGCGGCGCCCGCTCAGGTGGATGCCGCGCCGGTACGCCGGTCCCCAGCGGGTCGGCACCGCCGGGCAGCGCCGGCGAGCCGACTGCGGCGCCGCGAGCCAAGCACCGGTGCGGCGCGGACTTGGCTCCAGTGGCTCAGCCGCTGGGCGCCCTCAACGCCGGTCCCCTTCACCTCCGTTCCCGGTCTCCGAATGCCCAGGTGAGCCGCCGTGTCGGTTAGGCATGGTTGCGGACCGCCTCGACGATCCAGGCTTCCGCCGTGCTACGGGTGGCGGGTTGCCAGGTCATGATCCAGCCGCCGTCGGGGCGGGGGGCGGCGCGGAACTGGTAGCGGCCCTGGTCGTTGTCGACGAGGCCGAAGGCGCCGTGCGGGTATTCGGCGAGGACGGCGTCGCGGACGGCCAGGTCGACGAGCACCGTGCCGAGGCGCGGGCGGGCGACCGCGGCGCGGATGACGTCGAGCGAGCCCCACGCGGCGCGCGGGACGAGGCCGCTGCGGTCGGTCTCGATGCGGACGGCCGGCCCCGGCCCCGGCGGACGGTCCGGCAGCCCGTCGAACACCCAGCCCGGCAGGGCGCTGAGCAGGCCGGAACGCAGCCGCGCGCGGCGGCCCAGCTTGCTCATCACGGTGGTGTAGTCCTCGTCGCCGAAGAAGCGCACCTCCCACGGCTCCGGGCGCGCCGGGAAGACGCCGGTCACCACGCCGCGGATGAAGCCGCCCCGCAACACGCGGTAGAGCCCGACGGCCTCCGGCGTCACCTGGCCCTCGGGCACCAGGCCGAGCTCCGACATGCCCGCGACGAACCGCGTGTACTGCTCGACCTCATCGATCAACGACGGCATCAGCGTGGGCCCGAACGACTGCCGCACCTGGTCGGCCAGGCTCAGCTCCTCCGAAGACCCA